>CAWCXK010000003.1:0-910718 GCA_963799575.1 uncultured Thermoleophilia bacterium | reverse complement strand
CGGCCGGCGTCGGCCCGTCTGGCGGCCGCGCTGCCACCAACGAGGGTCGTCGGGCTGCCCCCGAAGAGGTCTTCGTCCACCGCAACGTCGCGGACGCGGTCGTCCACAACGACCTCAACTGCCTCTCGGTCATCCAGTACGACTCGTCGCGGGACGCGCTTCTTCAGGTTGAGCCGGATGCGACCCAGCGTCTCGAAGAGCCCAGGGTGGCCGCCTCTCCCACTCACCACGGCACCACACAGCCCAGACGCACGTCCCAGTCGCTCGGCGAGCTTCACCGCTCCTCCCCGCCCCGAGCCACCGAAACCTCGCAACGCGCCTGTACAAGCCATTCTCAGGCCCTCAGCGCTCAGTGAGGCCCTCGTCCTTCGTGCTCGATCCAACCCGCGAGCGCCCGTACAGGGCCCTGCTGCTGAGCCAGCGCTCTCCCAGAGCTAGAGGTGGCCGCCTCTCCCACTCACCACGGCACCACACAGCCCAGACGCACGTCCCAGTTGCTCGGCGAGCTTCACCGCTCCTCCCCGCCCCGAGCCACCGAAACCTCGCAACGCGCCTGTACAAGCCATTCTCAGGCCCTCAGCGCTCAGTGAGGCCCTCGTCCTTCGTGCTCGATCCAACCCGCGAGCGCCCGTACAGGGCCCTGCTGCTGAGCCAGCGCTCTCCCAAGAGCCGCAAGAGGTGGCCGCCTCTCCCACTCACCACGGCACCACACAGCCCAGACGCACGTCCCAGTCGCTCGGCGAGCTTCACCGCTCCTCCCCGCCCCGAGCCACCGAAACCTCGCAACGCGCCTGTACAAGCCATTCTCAGGCCCTCAGCGCTCAGTGAGGCCCTCGTCCTTCGTGCTCGATCCAACCCGCGAGCGCCCGTACAGGGCCCTGCTGCTGATGGGCGGCGGCTTGGTCGAGTTGTGCGGCGGCGGCTGCGCGGTAGCGCATGGTGAGTGGCTGTGGTTCGTTTGTGGCGTGTTTGGCGAGCCAGGCTTGGGCGTTTTGGATTGAGGCGAAGCTGAGTGCGTCTTCGAGGCTTTCGGCGGGCAGGCACCACTCGACGTTGTTGCTTCGGCGGGCGCGGTGGACGAACCGGCCGGGCTCGTGGGTGTGCTCGAGCACGATCCTGTCGAGGACGGGCCGTTCGGGTTCGGCTGGCCACACTGAGACTGCGGCGGGGTCGAACGGGCGTGGTTCGAGGCCGCGTGTCCAGTCGAACCCGTCGACGGGAGGAGCCGCGCGGGTGCCGTAGGGCGGCCGGGCGAGTCGGCGTATCTCGCTGAGCTCGTGTTTGGCTGCGATCAGTCTCGCTGCGGCCTGGGTGGCGTCGTTGTTGGCGGTGCGGGAGACGATCAGGCCTCGTTGTCGTTCGTTGAGTTCGACGTGGAAGCCGGTCGTTGCGTCGCCGGCGGGGCTGAAGTCGGGTTCGCAGCCGAACACGAGCCGCCAGACCATGGTCAGGCTCTCGGCCGGCTCGTCGTCGTCGAGCTCGAGGATCGTCCAACGGTTGCCGCCCGAAAGGAACCGCACCAGCTCAGCAGTCAACGACCGCCCTCCCCCGCCCCAACCGGACACTCGCGCAGGGATCGGGGTGCGCGTGGTTATGCATCGGCTGGTTCCTCTCCCTGACCGTCGTCGGTGGGTGTGGTGATCGGGTTGTGCATGACGGCGTAGGGTCGGAAGATGCAGTCGCGCAGCCGTTGCACGGCGGGGCAGGCTGGTGTCCAGGCGCTCCCGCCGACCGACGTCTCCGCGAAGCCGTGCCAGGGTCTGTTGTATTCGGCTGTGGTGTGGCCGCAGGCGAGGCAGAGGCTGCAGGTCGCGAGCACATAGGCGCGGGGGCAGGCGAGGAACTCGAACACAACCTGCGTCTTGCAGCCCTGGCAGCGTTGGTGCCGGTAGCGCCAGCGGATCCTCCACGGTTCCTCGACACTGCGGAGGAAGCAGCGCAGCCATGGTGGTGTCGCGGCTCCCGGCCGCGGCGTGTTGCCGAGGAGGTAGGCGGCGAGCGGGTCGTCGGGCTCAAGGTCGGGGTGGTCGGCGAGGAAGGCGGCGATCCGGCCGCAGCGGCAAACCGACAGCCACCTCTCCCCCATCGTGTCGGCGATCGATTCCCAGGCCGGGCTGCCGCCACAACTCGGGCAGGCAGATGGTTCTGAGCGTTGTTCGTTCAACCCTTTCCTCCAGTCATTGAAAATGTGCGACGGCCACCCATCCGGCCGTCGAGAGCGCGAGCCTCCGCTTTCGCGGGATCTAGGCGATCAGTGCCTTCAGCATCTCGTCGCGGATCGTTTCGTCCTGCAACCGTGCGTAACAGCGTTCGGTGACCGCGGTCGAGGAATGACCCAACAGTCTCGAGATCACCTCGAGCCGCACACCCTTGTTCAACAGATCCGACCCGAAGGTGCGTCGCAACGTGTGCGGCGTCACCTTCCTCGACAGACCCGCCCGTTTCGCGACCCGTTCGATCGTCGCCTCGACCTGCTGAGGCGTCAGCGTGTGCCATTGCGCGTCACCAGAAACGGTGCGTCCGCACCATGAGCACCCAGAGTTGCCGCGAACGCCCGCCAGGCCACAATCTGACCGGTGAGTTCATTCGTGATCGGTATCGACCGATACCCGGACGGCGTCTTCGACTCCCGCACCTGCACCGTCCTCGCGTCCAGATCGACGTCGCGGTTCAACAGCGTCAACGCCTCCGACAACCGCAACCCAGTCATCCGCAGAAAGAAGATCTGAGTCCGTTCGCGCTCGTTCATCGCAGCGCTCAAAAACGCGCGTCCTCCTCGGCCTGCAGCCAATCGAGCTCGCCCTTGACCGGAATCGTCGGCAACTCCAACGACTGAGCCGGATTGGGAATCTAACCACCCTCGCCGATCGACCAGATAGTCGAAGCGCTCACAGAAATCGAAGAAACTCTTCACCGCCTGTGTCGCCGCCCGCACCGAATTCAACGACGGCGCCCTCCCCCGCCGCTCCTCAAACCGAGCATGCCACCACGTCAAATAGTCGAGCGCCAGATCACGACCCGAGACCTCCGACACGCCCCGATCGCCGCCCACTCAACCAACAACGCAAGCTCAGGACGCCACCGCTTGACCGTATCCGGAGCCTTCCCAAGACGCCTCAAATAGCCAAAAAACGCATCTACCTGAAAATTCAGCTCAGCAGCACTATCATCAATCCCCATACATCAAAGTATAACAGGTCTTGAAGAAAAATAAAGAGTTTTACTGGTAGAGCTGGTGCTCTCCCAACTGAGCTAAGCGCCCTAACTATGCCTATTTGCAGGCATTTCGAACTTTATCCAGCTTTCCGGCTCTCCCAACATCCGGGAGAACGAGCAGCTTAGCCGACGTCGCGAACCACCGGGTGGACAACCTGAAATACCTCGCAACGGTTAGCCCGCCCCGATCGACGGTGAAGGTCAAAGGCACGGGCAGCGGGGTCGTAGCTGTGGGACGCTCGAGACACGGATGTAAAGGAAGGCTCTCTCCCGGGGTGCTAACGCGATGCGCGCTGCCCATCGGCGGCGCCAACGTTAGAGGTCCCACGACGTTCGACATCACCCACAGATGTGCGACGATCGTGGCTATGGACTCTCAGACCGGGCCGGAGACCGAACGCGCCGTCGAGGGTTCGGCTGGGCTGGGCATCGGTGAGTCGCGCTGGCCGCCCGCCGCAGCGCTGCTCGTTTTCATGGCGCTTAACGTCGGCCTGCGCGTCTGGCTGCCCAATCAGGGGGCGATCCGCCTGCCCTGGCTCCTTCCGGCGATCGAAGCCGTGCTCGTCGCCGTCCTACTCGTGGGCCAGCCGGGCAACCTCGCGAGATACAGAAGCTGGCTGCACCCCATCGCGGTCGCACTCGTCTGCGTCCTCGTGGCGGCGGCGCTATGGGCGACCGCCCTTCTCGTCTACGACCTGATCAAAGGATTGGGCGTGACCAGCTCGCCCTGCAGCTCCTTGCCTCCGGCGGGCTGGTCTGGCTCGGCAACAATCTCTCCTTTGCGCTCCTCTACTGGCTCATAGACAGCGGCGGGCCGGTCGCACGCTCGCGCAAGCCGTTCCCGCTCGACTTCGCATTCACCCAACAGCTGAGCCCGGAACTGGCGCCGAACGGCTGGAGACCAGTCTTCCTCGACTATCTCCACCTCGGCTTCACCAACGCGACCGCGTTCAGCCCGACCGACGTGATGCCCCTCACCCACCGAGCCAAATACATCATGCTCGTACAGTCAACCGTCGCGCTCGCGCTGTTCGGCCTCATCGTGGCGCGAGCCGTCAACGCCTTCACCTAGTCCAACCCTCAGCGACGAGACGCGGCACTTCGTCACTCTGCAAGAGCGTCGTGCACGAGGAGCTGGAAGTGCTGCAGCAGCGACTCGCTGCCGAGGAGTAGCCGACCCTGCTCGACCTTGCCCGACTTGAGCCCGCGATGGACCGACTCGACGAGGTCGTTGTCCTCCTGCCCCACAACGGCCCCGAACTCGGTGATCTCGGCGACCACGTCGTCGGGCGTCTCCGGCGCCCAGAAGCCCTCGGCGAACGTGCGGTGCGCTCAGGGCCGTCGGGCTCGAAGACGAGGACCCGCAGGTTCGAGCGGCCCGGGAAAGGTATTGAGCGTCCAGTTCGGCCACACGAAGTGGAACTGGCTCGCGCGAATCGGCCCGTCTGGCTGGTAGGGAAGGTCACGGCCGGTCCCGGCCTCGACCCTCTCGTGCACCGGCCCGAACTGGCTCGACGTCCACCGCGCCGTCGAGAGGGCGTATGCGTCGGGGTCGACGTCGATCAGGCGGCTGAAGCTCTTGTGCGCAACCGGGCAGTGATAGCACTCGAGGTAGTTCTCGACGATGAGCTTCCAGTTCGCCTCGACGACCCATTCGCGGGAGCGGCCGCGGTACTCGAGCGTCGCCGGATCGAGACCGCGCTCGCGCATCACGCGCGGCAGGTCGCCGAGTGTCTCGGCGAGTGGGGCAGCTGTCGAGTCGGCGTTCACGAACACGAGCGGCCCCCAGGTCTCGACGAGCACGGACAGGAGACTCCAGTCGTCGGGGTCGAAGTCGGGCTCCCGGTCGGCGCGGGGTGCGGTCCGGAGCGAGCCATCGAGACCATATGTCCATGCGTGGTATGGGCACTGGAGCGTCTCGCGCTTCCCGCAGCCCACCGCGATCTCGTGGCCACGGTGGCGGCAGACATTGACGAACGCGCGCAGCTGGTCCTCGCGGTCACGGAGCACCACGATGGGAACCCGGCCGGCCGAGCACACGAAGAACTGGCCGGGCTCGGCGACGTTCGCCGCGACGCCGGCGTACTGCCACGATCGCTCGAAGATGCGCTCGTACTCGCGCTCGAGGACCGTCGCGTCGGAGTACCAGGCCGCCGGCAGCGTAAGCCCTCGCTCGAGTTGCGCGCGTAGATCGTAGGTGAGACGCGTTGCGGTCATGGCGCGGTTCGAAGTCTAGGCGACGGAGCCCGGCGCGCCCGACATCGGTCATGTCCGCCCACGGTCCACACCCGAGTCAGTCGACACGGTCGGCGCAACGGCGAACCGCTGGCTGGGTCTCGGGGAGGGCCAGCGGCTCGAGCCGTCACGGCTGGCGCCGTTCTACGCCAATCCTCGCACGCTACCCCGTCACAACCCATCCCAAACATTCCGTGGCGAAGGGCAAACTCGGTCTCGGGCGCTGCGGGCGCTGTCAACGGCGCACCTGCGGTGACGGGCGCTCGACCAGGGGAATGGGCACTCGAACGACGCCTCATGGCCATTCGTTGCGGCCACGGTTCGTCGAAAAACATGGGCCGCGATCGGGATACACTCCGCGTGTGCCAGGCACTGACGCGGGGCTCGACGCCGAGATCGGAGAGATCGCCACTCACCTGCGGACCGTGATGTGGCAGCTCGTTCGCCGCTACCGGCGCGATCGCGATCTTCCCACATCCCAGGTGTCGGCGCTCGTCTGGATCGATCGGGAGGGGCCGTCGACGACGAGCCGGCTCGCCGCACTCGAGCACGTTCGGCCGCAGTCGATGGCGCACACGGTCGGACAACTCGACCACGCGGGGCTGATCGAGCGTCACCGCGATCCCGACGACCGGCGCAAGGTGTTGCTCGACCTCACACCGGAGGGACGCACGGCGCTGACCGAGCTCCGCGCGGCCGGTGAATCGTGGGTCGCAGATGCCCTCGGCGAAGGTTTCACCGCGAGCGAGCGAGCGGAACTCGCGCGCGGCATCGAGTTGCTCGGCCGCCTAGCGTCCGATTGAGCGAGCCGTTCGGGGCTGTGATGTGATGTGTGATATACCGATAGTCGTAATGGCTCGTATATCGATCATCCGTCAACCCCTCGGATCGTGACGATCGGCCCCTTCTCCTGGCCGCCGCTCGGCGACGACCAGCACGAGCTGCTGGCGCTCGTGCGCACGCTCGCGACCGAGCAGATCGCGCCCCGCGCCGCAGAGATCGACGAGAGCCACGAGTTCCCCTGGGACATCGTCGAGCTGTATCGCGAACAGGGCCTGTTCGGGCTCTTCTTCGAGGAGCGGTACGGCGGCACGGGTACGGGAGCGCTCCTCGCGCTCGCGGCGATCGAGGAGGTCTCGAAGGTCTGCGCCACCTCCGGCGTGATCCTCGCCGTGCAGGAGCTCGGCTCGCTCGCGCTCAAGCTCGCAGGGACGGACGAGCAGAAGGATCGCTTTCTGCCGCTGCTCGCGTCCGGAGAGTGGCTTGCCGCCTACGCGCTGACGGAGTCGGGGTCGGGCTCCGACTCTGCCGCGATGCGGACCTCGGCGACCCGCGACGGCGACGACTACGTCCTGAACGGCGACAAGCGGTTCATCACGAATGCCGGCGTCGCGAGCGTCTACACGGTCTTCGCCCGCACCGATCCGACCTCGAAGCACCGCGGCATCAGCGCCTTTCTCGTCGAGGCCGAGACACCCGGGTTCGAGGTCGCACGACTCGAGCCGAAGCTCGGGATCGCAGGCTCGACAACCGGGGAGCTCGTCTTCAGCGACTGCCGCGTGCCTGCCGCGAACCTGCTCGGCGCCGAGGGCGACGGCTTCGCGCTCGCGATGCGCGTGCTCGACCGCTCCCGCGGCGGGATCGCCGCCCAGGCTGTCGGGATCGCCGAAGGCGCAACCGACTACGCGCTCGCCTACGCGAAGGAGCGCAGGACGATGGGCCAGGCGATCGCCCAGCACCAGCTCATCGCCGGCAAGCTCGCCGACATGGACACGGCCTGCCAGGCCGCCCGGGCTCTGCTCTATCGCCTTGGCCTGATGCTCGAGGCCGACGTCGACGGGCCGGAGCTGACCAAGGCGTCCGCGCAGGCGAAGCTCTTCTGCAGCGACACTGCAATGGCCGTGACGACCGATGCGGTGCAGATCCTCGGCGGCTACGGATACATCAAGGAGTACCCCGTCGAGCGCATGATGCGCGACGCCAAGATCACGCAGATCTACGAGGGCACGAACGAGATCCAGCGGCTCGTGATCGCCCGCGAGCTCGTCCGCCTCTCCTCCTGAGCCCGCCTCAGCCCTGCGCGTAGGCGCCGAGGTAGCGGAGCCCTTCGATCGCCCTGCTGCCGTACCACGACGTCATCTCGCCGTCGATCAGCGTCACCCGTGCGCCGGGCGCGAGTGCCTCGACCTCGACGAGGTGCTTCTCGCGGAAGCGGAACGGCTCGCTCGAGAGCAAGCACGCGATCGACGCACGCCGCCGCGGCGACAAGGTCGACCTCGGGATAGCGGTCGCCGGCACCCGCCGGGAACGTCTCCCAGCCGACGAGGGCGAGCGTGCGCGAGATGTAGGTGTCGCGGGAGACCGTCATCCAGGGATCGCGCCAGATGAGGTAGAGCACAGCAGCCGGAGGACGAGCCGCAGACGTGAGATCGGCATACGCGACGGAGAACGCGTCGCACAGGCGCTCGGCCTCGGGCGCACGGCCGAAGATGCCGCCGAGCAGCCGATAGAGGCCGAGATTGTCCTCCGGTGAGAGCGGGTGCGTGACGACGATCGACGGGACGAAGGCCTGGAGCTCCGCCACGGTCTCCTTCGTGTTCTCGTCGACGTTGACGACGACGTGCGTCGGCGCGAGCTCCCGGATCCGGTCGATGGCGACGTCCTTCGTTCCGCCGACCTTCGGGATGCTCCGCACGACCTCGCGCGGATGGATGCAGAAGCCTGTCCGCCCGACGAGCTGCGACGCCAAGCCGAGGTCACAGAGCAGCTCGGTGACGCTCGGCACGAGCGAGACGATGCGCGCGTCGCTCGCTGCTACGGGGTGCTCCGCGCCGACCGCGTCGACGTACCCCACTACATGTTCCGCCGGTACTCGCCTCCGACGGCGTAGAGGGCGCCACTCGTGTCGCCGAGCGACGCGACCTTGACGGTCTCCATCAGCTCGCCGAAGACGTTGCCCCTGGCGCGAGCGACCTCCTGCAGCCGGAGGAGCGCATCGGGGCGCTCGTCCGCGTGACGGGCCTGGAACGAGCGCACGGCGGCGATCTGGTCGTTCTTCTCCTCGTCGCCCGAGCGAATCAGAGCGACGGTCTCGTCGGGCTCAGCGCCGTCGGTCGGCAGGAACATGTTGACGCCGACGATCGGGAGGGTGCCGTCATGCTTGAGCGTCTCGTACAGCAGGCTCTCGTCCTGGATCTTGCCGCGCTGGTACATCGAGTCCATCGCGCCGAGCACTCCCCCACGCTCCGAGAGCCGCTCGAACTCGGCGTAGACGGCCTCCTCGACGAGGTCGGTGAGCTCGTCGATGATGAACGACCCCTGCCACGGGTTCTCGCAGCCGTTGAGGCCGAGCTCGCGGTTGATGATCAGCTGGATCGCGACGGCACGCCGCACCGACTCCTCCGTCGGCGTCGTGATCGCCTCGTCGTAGGCGTTCGTGTGCAGGCTGTTGCAGTTGTCGAAGAGCGCGTAGAGCGCCTGCAGCGTCGTGCGGATGTCGTTGAAGTTGATCTCCTGGGCGTGGAGGCTCCGACCCGACGTCTGGATGTGGTACTTGAGCATCTCGCTGCGCGGCGAGGCGCCGTAGCGCTCGCGCATCGCACGCGCCCAGATGCGCCGGGCGACGCGGCCGATGACGGCGTACTCGGCGTCCATCCCGTTCGAGAAGAAGAAGCTGAGGTTCGGCGCGAAGTCGTCGATCGCCATGCCGCGCGCGAGGTAGTACTCGACGATCGTGAACCCGTTCGCGAGCGTGAACGCGAGCTGCGAGATCGGGTTCGCGCCGGCCTCGGCGATGTGGTACCCGCTGATCGAGACGCTGTAGAAGTTCCGCACCCCGTTCGCGACGAAGTACTCCTGCACGTCGCCCATCGCCCGCATCGCGAAGTCGGTCGAGAAGATGCACGTGTTCTGGGCCTGATCCTCCTTGAGGATGTCCGCCTGCACCGTGCCGCGGACGCTCGTGAGCGTCTCGGCCTTGATCCGCTCGTAGGTCTCGCGGTCGACGACCTGGTCGCCGGAGACGCCGAGCAAGCCGAGCCCGAGCCCGTCGTGCCCTTCCGGCAGCGTCGCCTCGATAGCGTGGCCGTGCGCCGTCCGGGAACATCGCCTCGACCCGGCTCGCTCGGTCGCGTCCCACTCGCCGATCGCGCGCAGGTGCTTCTCGACCTGCTGGTCGATCGCGGCGTTCATGAAGAACGCGAGGATGATCGGCGCCGGGCCGTTGATCGTCATCGAGACCGACGTCGACGGAGCGCAGAGGTCGAAGCCGGAGTAGAGGCGCTTCGCGTCGTCGACGGTCGCGATCGAGACGCCCGAGTTGCCGACCTTCCCGTAGATGTCCGGCCGCGGGTGGGGATCCTCGCCGTAGAGCGTGACCGAGTCGAACGCGGTCGAGAGCCGTGACGGCCGGCTGGCCGGCAGAGAGATAGTGGAAGCGCCGGTTCGTCTGCTCGGGCGTCCCCTCGCCCGCGAACATGCGGATCGGGTCCTCGCCGGTCACGGCGATACGGGTAGACGCCCGCGGTGTACGGGTACGAGCCGGGCAGGTTCTCGGACTGGAGGAAGCGGAGCCGGTCGCCCCACCCGGAGTAGCGCGGCGCCGCGATCTTGGGGACGCGCAAGCCCGCTCAGGGTGTCGCGGTAGTTGTCGCCGGTGACCGCACGGCCGCGCACGTCGTAGGAGTAGGTCTCGCGACGTGATCCCCTCGATCCGGGCCGGCAGAGTCGCGTAGCTCCTCGACGGCCTCGCTGCCGAGCTCCGCGAGCGCCCGGTTGTACGCGGCGCGAAACGCCGCGTGCTCACCGGCCTCGAGCGCGTCAGCCGGGTAACGGCTCGAGCGGCTCCGGCAACGCGGGGTCGCCGACCGCCTTGAGCGCCTCGTAGCAATGGTGCGCCGTGTCGGCGAGCGCCGCCGAGCGCCCGATGCGGTCACCGATCTCGCGGCCCTGCTTCGCGATCTCGCCCGAGGTACCCCGTCCGCTCGGGCGGGATCAGCGCCGCCGCGCGCGGGCAGCGGCACCGTCGAGCGACGGGCATCTCCGGCACGAACCGGCCCCGCCGGCCCGGCCGCTGCTCGGAGAGCGACGCGACAGAGCGCAGCAAAGAGCAGCGTCACGCCGGGATCGTCGAACTGGCTCGCAGTCGTCGGGAAGACCGGCACCTCGTCGTCGGAGGCGGTGAACGCCAGGTGGTTGCGCCGCCACTGCTTGCGCACGTCGCGCAGCGCGTCCTGGCTGCCGCGCTTGTCGAACTTGTTGAGCACGAGGATCCCGGCCAGGTCGAGCATGTCGATCTTCTCGAGCTGGCTCGCAGCGCCGTACTCGGCCGTCATCACGTAGAGCGAGACGTCGACGAGATCGACGATCGCCGAGTCGCCCTGGCCGATCCCGGCCGTCTCGACGACGACGAGGTCGAAGCCCTGGGCGCGCATGAGCGCGACCGCATCCTCGAGGCACGGCGCTCGTCGCGGCGTTGCGCCGGCGCGTCGCGAGCGATCGCATGAACACGCGTCCGTCGCGCAGGCTGTTCATCCTGATCCGGTCGCCGAGCAGTGCGCCGCCGGTGCGGCGTCGTGTCGGGTCGACCGCGAGCACCGCGATGCGTGCTTCGGGGAAGTACTGGAGGAAGCGCGAGACCAGCTCGTCGGTGACCGTGCTCTTGCCCGCTCCGCCGGTGCCGGTGATGCCGACGACGGGCACGGAGGCACCAGCCTGCCGCCCACTGCGCGCGGAGCTGATCGCGCGTCGCCTCGGGCACGACCTCGTCCTCGAGCGCCGACAGCGTCGCGGGCGATCGTCAGATCCGACGCCGGGTGCCGCCTCGTCGGGAAGCGCCGACAGCTCCTGGACGCGCGCGGTGCGCTCGATCAGGTCGGCGATCATCCCCTCGAGGCCGAGCTGCTGTCCGTCGCCCGGGAGGTAGACCCGCTCGACGCCATACGCCTCGAGCTCGGCGGCCTCGGCTGCCGTGATCGTGCCACCGCCACCACCGAAGACGCGAATATGCCCCGCGCCCTGCTCGCGGAGCATGTCGACCGCGTACTTGAAGTACTCGAGGTGGCCGCCCTGGTAGGAGCTCACCGCGATCCCGTCGGCATCCTCCTGGATCGCGGTGCGCACGACGTCCGCCACGCTGCGGTTGTGACCGAGGTGGATGACCTCGGCGCCCGCCGCCTGGATGAGCCGGCGCATCACGTTGATCGCAGCGTCGTGCCCGTCGAACAGCGACGCAGCAGTCACGAAGCGAAGCGGCGGGCTCTGCGGCGTGACCTCGCCCTGATCCGAGCGCGCATCGATGGCTGACGTGCTCATGATCGACTCTGCTCCTTCTCGTTCAGCGTGGCGCGAAAATAGTCGGACTATCGATAGTAGGAATATATCCTATCTCTGTCTCGCTCGATTCGGGGCTCCTGGCCCAGGCCTACGCCGGCAGCGGGAAACCGTCCGCATCGGCCCGCAGCTTCCGCAGGATGTCCGTGAGCGAGACGAGATCACCGAGGGTGAGCGGCTCGGTCGCGAACCGCACCTCGTTGAGGGCCTGCGTCGCCTGCTCCGCGACCGAGCGCCCTTCGTCGGTGATGACGGCGAGCATCATTCGCCGGTCGTGGTCATGCGGCGCCCTCTCGGCAAACCCGGCGCGCTCGAGGCCGTCGACGAGGTTCGTGACGCTCGTCCGGTGCACCTGTAGCCGCTCTCCGATCTTGCCGAGCGGCAGCGAGCCGCGGCTCGACAGGTACAGCAGCATCAGCGCCTCGTAGCGGGGGAACGTGAGCTCGAACGGCCCGAGGATGTCGTTGAGCCGAGCCATGAGGATCTGCTGCACGCGCATGATGGACGTGGTCGCAACCATCGACGGCATCGCGTCGTCGCCCCACTTCTGCACCCACTGCCTGCCGGCCTCGGCTATCAGGTCGGCGGAGGCGGTATCCGCCGCCGCGGCGCCGTCGAGTCTCTCGGCCGGTTTCACGGTTCCTAGACTGCCACACGCATCGTTGGCGGCGTGCACCCTCGCGTCAGACGGACGCTGGGCCGAGCCGAGCGGCGAGGCCCTCGAGCGCGTCGTGCGCCAGCTTCGTGAAGGTGCTTCCGAGGAACGGCTCGGCGAGACGCAGCACGCCCTTGAGCCTGAAGTCCGCGGTGTACGTGATCCGCGTGCCGCCGTCGGCGGTCGGCTCGAACGAGATCGTGTCGAGCGAGGTCGCCTTCTCCCCTACGCCATCGAGCACGATGCGTCGATCCTGCTCGAACGCGGTGACCGTGTAGGTGAACGGCACCGTCTTGCCGCGGAAGTCGGCCTCGACGTCGTACACCGTGCCGATCCCGCCCTCACCCGAGACCTTGTGCGACGACTGGATGCCCGGATCCCACTTCTCGACGGTGGTGAAATCGGCGACGTAGCTGAACGACTCGGCGGGCGACCGGGGGACCTCGATCACTTCGGTGACGACCATCAGAAGACCTCCACGCTCAGAATATTTCGGGACACCATGGCTTCGCAGGCACCTGGTAGAGCATGTCGGCGCGTCGGATGCCGCCGCGCGCGACCTCCTCGACGCGCCCCGCGCGCGCCAGATCGGTGAACGTGAACCCGCCGAGGTAGGCACAGGCGAGTGCCTGGACGTCGAGGCGGAGGTCGGCGCGGCGGTGCGACCGGCGGGTAATGCCGTTCTCGACCGTCCAGGTGCCGGTGTTGTCCGGGAAGATCGGGTCCGCCGTCACGTCGAACGTGATGCGACCGTCGCCGGCGAGGGAACGTGCCGAGAGGGCGGCGGGCAGGTCGACGATCCGGAGCCAGAGCCCGTCGAACACCTTCCAGTCGAGGCGGTTTGGCCGCTGTACGAGGAGAAACAGCGGGTGGTCTGCCGGCAGCAGCTCGCACTGGATCGCGTCGATCCAGTCGATTCCGAGGAGGTAGCGCCACAGTTCGCGCACGGCCACGGGCGAGTCACCGATCGCCTCGAGCACGTCGACGTGGCCCTTGTTCACGGCTCCCTCGAACTCGAACTTGATCCGATAGGTCGCGTACCCCACCGGCCGGCCGTCGATCTCGAGCAGCACGCGGTTCAGCTCGCCGCCGCCACGGCGCCGCTCGGGCCGGTCGTCGAGGGTACGAAGCTCCCACCATGCCTTCGACCGCGAGACGAACCCGGGCGAGGTTCGCCGGACGCGATCGTAGATGCGCGGGAAGGTCTTGAGCGCCTCCTCGTGATCGACGAGACGGGTCTTGCCGACCCGGCCCGGGAGCCCGGCGTGCATCGCCGCGTGCTCTCGTGACGCACGGATCATCACATCCTGGGCGGCGAGGCCGTACCCGAAGCGGCCGTAGATCGTCTCCTCAGAGGCCCAGAGCGCTGCAATCGGCTCACCGCGCTCGCGGATGCCCGCGAGCTGTGCCCGCATCAACCGTCCCAGGATCCCCTGACGGCGATGGGTCGGATGGACCCCGACGACCGTGACTCCGGCGCATGGCAGCGCGCCGCCGGGGATGCTCAGCTCGAACGCAAACGCGCCCGCGCCGGCGACGACCGACTCACCGTCGAAGACTGCGAGCGCCCGCTCGAACGGCAGAATCCGGGCGAACCTCTCGGCGCCCTCGGTCGTGTAGCCGCCTCCGAAGTAGTGGCCGATACCGCCGAGCGCTGCCGTGTACTCCTCGATCGTCCGAGGCTGTCGGAGTCGCAGTGCCATCAGGCGATCTTCTCGAGCGGAGCGTATTCGAGCATCAGCTTCCGCTCGCTCTGGTCCTTGGCGAACCGAACGGTGACGAGCCCGCCGGGCTCGATGCGGGTGACGACGCCCTCGCCGAGCGAGCCGTGCCTGACCGAGTCGCCGGTCTGGAGCGACGGGATATCGCTGGGCTCGCGCGTCTGGGCCGAGGAGGACGAGCCGCTCTGCCCGAGACCTGTCTGTCGGTCCGAGCCGTAGCTCGACCACGAGGTCGGGCGCAGCCGCTCCCGCTCCACGCCTGCAGGCAGCTCGTCGAGGAAGCGCGAGGCAAGGTTGTAGTCACGACGGCCGTACAGCGACCGAGCCATCGCGTGCGTGAGAGTGAGCTTCTCCATCGCGCGCGTCATGCCCACGTAGGCGAGGCGGCGCTCCTCCTCGATCTCGTTGTCCTCGATCGAGCGGGAGTGCGGGAAGATCCCCTCCTCCATCCCGATCAGGAACACGCCGCGGAACTCGAGCCCCTTGGCGTTGTGGATCGTCATCAGCGTCACGAGAGATTCCTCGCCCGCGAGGCCGTCCTGGTCGGAGACGAGCGAGATCTCCTGCAGGAAGGCCGACAGCGTCGGCTCCTCGCGCTCGGCCCTGAACTCGCCCGCCACGCCGACGAGCTCCTCGAGGTTCTCGATCCGTCCACGCGCCTCGATCGTGCGCTCTGCCTCGAGCGCTTCGAGCGTGCCGCTGCGCTTCAGCACCTCTTCGAGCAGCTCGTCGACCTCGAGCTCCTGGGCCGACGCTTGCAAAGATTGCATTATGGTATGGAAGCCGCGGACGGCCTTGACTGCGGCTGTGCCGAGACCGGCGGCCTCGGGGTCGGCCATCGCCTCGAACAGGGTCAGCCCGAGCGCCTCGGCATGGGTGACGAGCCGCTGCAACGACGTGTCGCCGATCGCGCGGCGCGGACGGTTGGCGATGCGCATCAGCGAGACCGCATCGGCAGGGTTGTCGAGCACCGAGAGGTAAGCGATCGCGTCCTTGATCTCGGCGCGCTCGTAGAACCGTGGGCCACCGATCACCTGATACGGGATCTGCTGGCGCACCAGCACGTCCTCGAGCACACGGCTCTGCGCGTTCGTGCGGTAGAACACCGCGATCTCCGCGGCCGACCAGCCCTCGTCGACGAGCCGAGCGATCTCGGCGGCGACGAAGCGCGCCTCGGTGTGCTCGTCCTCGACCTCGACGACCTGCACCGGATCGCCCTCGCCGAGCTCCGAGAACAGGCGCTTCGGCTTCCGGTCGCGGTTGTTCTCGATCACGGCGTTTGCGGCGCCGAGAATCGAGTTGGTCGAGCGGTAGTTCTGCTCGAGCGCGATCGAGCCGGCACCCGGGAAGTCGCGCTCGAAGTCCAGGATGTTGTTGATGTCAGCGCCTCTGAACGAATAGACAGATTGATCTGGATCTCCGACAACGAAGACATTCCCGTGTTCCGCAACCAAGAGCTGCAGCAGGCGGTACTGGGCGTGGTTCGTGTCCTGGTACTCGTCGACGAGGATGTAACGGAACGTGTGCTGCCAGTGCGCGAGCGCGTCGGGGAAGCGCTCGAGCGCCTCGACCGTGAGCATCAGCATGTCGTCGAAGTCGACCGCGTTCGACGAGATCAACCGGCGCTGGTAACGCTCGTACACCTCGGCGACCGTCTTGTCGTAGAACGAGGCGACCCGACTCATGAACGCGTCGGGGCTGATGAGCTGGTTCTTCGCGTTCGAGATCTGGCTGTGAATCCCGCGCGGAGTGAAGCGCTTGGGGTCGACTCCGAGATCCTCGAGGCAGGCTCTGACAACGCGTACCTGGTCGGCCTGATCGTAGATCGTGAAGCTCGACGTGTAGCCGAGACGCTCCGCCTCGCGGCGCAGCATCCGGCCGCAGGCTGCGTGGAAGGTGAGGATCCAGGCGGCGCGCGCCTGCCGGCCGAGCATGCGCTCGAGCCGCTCGCGCATCTCGCCGGCGGCCTTGTTCGTGAACGTGATCGCGAGGATCTCGTTGGGCTTCGCGCCGTGAGCGCGGATGAGATGCGCGACCCGATGGGTGAGCACGCGGGTCTTGCCCGAACCGGCGCCGGCGACGACGAGCAGCGGGCCGTCGACGTGCAGGACGGCTTCGCGCTGGGCCGGATTCAGGCCGGCGAGGAGATCATCGTGAGGTGCGACGGCCACGCCTCCGATGCTAGCGGGAGGCCCAGAAGGTCTCCCGTTGATCAAAAGCGCCCTGGTTCCGCGCGTGTCAGGCCGCGTCGAGCACGACGATGCCGTCGTCGTCGCTCGTGAGGATCGCGCCCGGGGTGAAGGTGATGCCGCCGAACTCGACGGGGACGTCGACCTCCCCCACGCCCTCCTTGGCGCTCCGCCTCGGGACCGAGCCGAGCGCCTTGATCCCGATCGGCAGGTGCCTCAGCACCGCCACGTCGCGGACGCCGGCGTTGAGCACGAAGCCGACCCAGCCGTTCGCGGCGGCGATTCCGGCGATGAGATCGCCGATCAGCGCCGATTGCAGAGATCCACCTCCATCGACCACGAGCACGCGCCCGTTCCCCGGGCCTTCGATCTGCTGGCGCAGGAGCACGTTGTCGTCGAGACAGCGGATCGTGGAGATCGGGCCGCCGAACTCGGCGATCCCGCCGAACTGCCGCAGCTGGAGCGCGCAGACGCGCGCGTCGGCGTGCTCGTCGGAGAGGTCGGCGGTCGAGGTCATCGGCAGAGAATACGCCTACCAGCGAACCGTCAGCTCGAGGTGCGCCGGCTGCGGCGTCGTGCCCGCGAAGACGACCCGAAACGTGTACGTCCCGGCAGGCAGCGCCTCGTAGCTGCCCTTGCAGTAGTACGAGCCGGCCGCGCCGTCACAGGCGTAGGTCTTCGTGTCGATCAGGGCGCCACCTTTGGGCGCATGTTTGCCGAGCAGGAAGAGCTTGGTTCGGCCCTGCGTCGAGGTGCGCATCAGCACCCTGAACGCGGCGGGCTTGCGGACGGTGATCGTGACCTGGGTCGAGCTCACCTTCGGCATCGCGTCGTCGAGGTAGACCTTGCCCGCCCCGGCGACGGCCGGAAAGGCGACGGCGGCGAGAGCCACTGCGGCAACAGCGACGGCGGGCAGCTTCATGAGGATCCCCCTTTGTGCTCGGACGGCCGGCCAATCGTAGAGGATCGTGCGGCCAGTTCAGCGCCGGGCCACGACCGCGGCCACGAGCCCGAGTAGCGACACGGCCGCCAGGAGCCCGAGTGCCAGCGTGGCGGGACCGGCCGAAACGCCACGTGAGGCCGAGGCGAGGACGGCGGCGGCCAAGGCCCCCGCCACGGCCGCCTCGGCCGCGATCCGGCCGACGAGCCTCAGCGCCATGCTGCGCTCGACGTAGGTGAGCGGAGCGAGCTGCCCCGCCGCCGCCACGCATTCTCCGACGAGCAGGACGACCCCTGCAGCGAGAGCAATCCCCACATCCCCGATGTCGCCATGCTCCGACGCGACGAGGACAGAGCCCGCGAGCAACGCCACCGACCAGGGCAGTAGCCGGGCCACGCCGAGGAGAGGAAACACGAGCGCGGCCAATGCGACCACGGCCACGAACTGCTCGTCCTCGCGCATCGAGCCGGTCGCCACCGCCGGAGCGAGCACGACGGCACACGCAGCGACCACCGAGATCGCAATCAGCGCGAGGCGGAGACGAAGCGCATGCGTCGTCTGAATGCCGTCACCTCCTCGATCGCGCCGAGCAGTGGCCGTCCCGGCGTCCATTCGACCACCGGAACGCCGACCCGTTCGTAGCGGCGTCGCAATGCCTCGCGCCACATCGTCCACAGCCGCCTGGCCAGGTCGTCGCGCTCATCGTGCTCGCCGGCGACGTACGGCATCGGCGAGACGTCGACGACGGCGAGATCGAAGCCGCGAGCCTTTAGGTCGAGGAGGGCGCTGATCGTTCGCTGGTCGAGCAACGGGGTGAGTGCGATGACGAGCGCCTGTGGCGGAAGGACGCGCCTCGGAATCACCTCGACAGTGGTCGAGAGATACGACCGGACGAGCTCCGTCTCGATGAGGGCGTCGACGATGCGGTAGTGCTGGCGCATTCCCATCTCTGGGGGAAGCCACCGGAGGATGCCGCCGAAGCCGACGAGGCCAACGCGATTCCGGCGCTCCAGGTATGCCTCGGCGAGTGACGACGCCGCCCTGACGGCCTGGTCGATCGTCCCTTCGCCTGCCCCGCGCGCCTCGGCGAAGCTGTCGAGGAAGAGGATCACGTCGCTCGCGCGCTCCGGGTGACTCTGGTTCACGTACAACCGCTCGCGGCGGGCGCTCGCCCGCCAGTTGACCCGGCGAACGCGGTCGCCGGACGCGAACGGCCGGATATCGGCGAACTCGATGCCCTCCCCCTTGTCCCGCGACACCTGGCTGCCCGAGAACGGCGTCGTCTCGTGGGCTTGCACAAGCCGGAGCAGGCGCTCCCGGCGAGGATAGGCACGAAGCGCGAGCGAGGCGTCGACCTGCCCCGTGGTGGACAACAGGCCAAGCGCGCTCCGAACACGCACGTCGACGAGCCCGATCCGATATGCGCCCCAGCGTTCGCACGCAAGCTCGTAGTCGAGGCGGCGGCACTCCCCCGCGCCGAGCCGGAACGCCGTGCGCCCGACGTCTCCGACGGCGGTGACGCCCGCGGGGAGCACGAGCTCGATCTCGATCCACTCGGCCCGGCCATCGGTTTGAACCTCGAGCCGGGCGGCGATTGTGCCCCCCTCGAGCATGCGCACGGTGTCGAGGCTGCAGGCGATTCGCAACTCCGGTCTCGGCGACGCAGCGACGGCGACCCCGAGCACGAGGGCGAACGGCACCGCCAGCGCGGCAAAGGTGGGTCGTCCAAGCGCAAGTGCGGCCAACATGCCGACCGCCGCGAGCGCGGCATACCCGACCAACCTCGGGCTCGCCGACGTCGTCAGGAGAGCAGGCCCTCCTGCGTCGGCGGCACCGGCACCGTCTCGAGCAAGTCGCGCACGACGTCCTCGGCGCTCACCTGCTGCACCCAGAGCTCGGGCTGCAGCGCGAGCCGATGCGCGAGCGCGGGCACCGCGATCGCCTTCACATCCTCGGGGGTGACGAAGTCCCGACCCCGCAGCGCGGCCGAACAGCGCGCGAGCTTGAGAAGCGCGAGCGAGCCGCGCGGCGAGGCACCGACCTGGATCTGCGGTGCGTCCCGCGTGGCCGACACGATGTCGACCATGTACGTGGCGATCGGCTCGGCGACGTGCACCTCCTCGACCGCCTGCTGAAGCTCGAGCAGGGTCTCCCGATCACAGACGACCCGAAGCTCGACGTCATCAGCGCGACGTTCGGCGCGGTCGAGCAGAAGCCGGCGCTCGTCGTCCCTGGCCGGATACCCGACCGAGACACGCATCAGAAATCGATCGAGCTGGGCCTCGGGCAGCGGATACGTGCCCTCGTACTCGATCGGGTTCTGGGTCGCGAGCACGATGAACGGGCGCTCCAGCGGATGCGTGTGCCCGTCGGCGGTCACCTGCTGCTCCTGCATCGCCTCGAGGAGCGCAGCCTGGGTCTTCGGCGGTGCACGATTGATCTCGTCGGCCAGGAGGAGGTTCGCGAAGACCGGGCCAGGCTGAAAGCGGAAGACGGCATCGCGTTGGTCGTAGATCGCCGAGCCCGTCACATCCGAGGGCATCAGGTCTGGCGTGAACTGGATGCGCGAGAACCGCATCGAGCAGACACGTGCGACCGACCGTGCGATGAGCGTCTTCGCGAGCCCTGGAAAGTCCTCGATCAGGACGTGCCCGTCGGCGAGGAGGCCCATGAGGACGAGCTCGATCTGCGGGCGCTTGCCGATCACGGCGCGCTCGACCTCGTCGAGGATCTCTGCCGCACGGGCCTCGACGTCGCGGGCAGCGACCGCCATCAGATTGCCTCCAGCGCGCCGACGATCTCACGAAGCTCGTCCCTACTGCGGCCGCCGCGATCGGATCCGCGCGCGGGCGCCTCGCGATCCGGGCGGACGAGCTCCCACGTCTGCTCTCCGAGCAGTGCCCGGGCGCGCTCCGGCTGCCGCTCGAGCGAGACGCTGCGGCGGGCGAGCCGGGCCGCCGCGATCTCGTGCACGAGCGGGCGCAGGACGTTGTGGAGGTCGTACGCGGACACCTCCGCGCGATCCAAAGCGCGCGCAACCGATTCGAGCTGGCCGATCCGCTGCAACCGAGGTGGCTGCTCGACGGGCCCGGGCTCGTGTCGTGGGGTCGCGCTCGCGATCCTGAGCAGAATGAACGCCAGCGCCAGGGCGGCCGGCACGAAGAGGTAGATCTCGACCGCAAGCGCGGCCGAGCCCGGTGAGATCAGGACCGCCAATCCGAGTCCGGACGCGGCGATCGCGACGAACACGACCATGCGGGTCGAGACGCGGCTCATGGTGGCGGCTCCTGCAGCTGCCGTTCGATCTCCCGCAGCGCGACGATCGCCTCCTCCTTCGTCTCCGCACCCACTTCATGCCGGCCGAAGCGCGCCCGTTCGAACAACGCCGCGAGACGCCCTGCGGCAGGAGGCCTCACCCGGAGACCTTGGAGCGCGCGAGCCAGGTACTCGAGCGGAGCCTCGTGCGGCCGTCGGGGAATCCCCGCCTCGTCGAATGCGCGCTCCATCTGGGCGTACGCCCGGATGATCGCACGGCGAGCATCTGTTTCCCGCTCGATCTGGTCGATCGAGTCGCCCACCGCGCGAACGACCGACACGGGCACATCGTCCACCACCTGCTCAGGATCGATCACCCGCAGCCGGTGACGGGCGACCAGCGCAAGGGGCATTCCGACCGCGACCGAGCCGATCAACCCGAAGAGGAACCAGTCGAATGCGGGAGACGCAGACGGGGACGCGGCCGACTCCACCGGAGTGAAGGCACCTGTGCGCGCCGATGCTCGTCGCCGGCCGCGGCGGCGGCTGCGCGACATTCCCCTGCTCGAACAAGAACCAGAACGCGCCGATCAGCGCAACGACGACCATGATCCCGCCGACCAGGACCAGGGATCCCGACCGTACGCTCGATCCGAGCTCCACCGCGACGAGCGCAGGATTGGCGGGCTTCTTCTTCTTCGCCTTTGCCCGACGAGGCGTGTGAATCCAGATCAGTCCGAGGACGCTGCACAGACCTGCAGCGACTGCGATCGGGAGCACCTCTCCGACGATCGCGGGCGGCGACGACCGGCCCGCTCCACCCGGCGACCACGGCGACGCGTCGCTCGCGAGGCCGACGATGGCGGCGAGAAGAACGCCGAGGATCGCGACCGCGGAGACGGGAACCCCGCCCCACTCGGGCTTTGATGCTCCCTCGATCACCCGCTCGGTGCGGTGGTCGCTCATAGACGAATTCGGACGATACGCTACGAAGCGGGGATGTGCCGCCCCGCGCCCGCCCCGGTCAGCGGAACGGGAACGGTCGACCGGTAAGCGCGGGTAGCACCTGTGCCGTCACCCACACCGGCGTCGTCCCGTAGCGCAGCGAGTAGCGATAGCTGCCGTCGGCCCGCCGGAGCCGGCTCAGGTAGCGGAACGGCGGCTTGCCGGGCTTCTGCCCCGAGCTGATCAGCGCCTGGATCGCCCAGGCGGTCGACTGGGCGTCCGACTCGCGGCCCTTCGTGAGCCCGAAGCCTCCGTCGCGGTTCTGAAACGTACGCAGCGCAACGAGCGCTCGGCGGACCGGAGCGGCGCCCGCTCCGACACCGGCGGCCCGCAGGGCCTCGACTGCAGCGGCCGTGTCGTTCGAGTCGGGCGCGCCCCCCTTCGACCACGGGAAACCACCGCCCCTGGCCTGGGCGGCGAGGATCGCCAGCACGAGATTCTGCGGCGCCTGCTCGCCGGCGGCACTGAGCGCGATCACGGTCCAGATCGTCTCGTTCACGAGCACGTCCGGCTTGTGGCGTCGGAGGCGTGCCAGGGCGCTCTCGTCGATCGCATCCCCGAGTGCGGCAAGCGCGACGACGCGGAGCGCAAGATCCGTGTCAGTCGGCACGTCGGTCATGCGGGAGCGTAGGAACGAAGCGGCCTGTGCCCGTTCGGCCGGATAGCCACCCGCCGCGACAAGACCGAGCGCGGCCCACGCGGTCAACGGCGCATCCGGAACGCGCCCCTGCTCGGCGAACCCGCCGCCGGCGCTCTGACGGCCTGCAAGGAACCTGGCCGAGCCTGCGGCCGGCCCGGTCGCGGCCGTCGCCGTGCCCGCGAGCACGATCGTGAGGAGCGCCACGGCAAGCCACCTCATGCCCACACCACCTCGGTATGGACGCTCCGTGCGTGGCGATCGAGCACGCGCCGCAGTTCCGGTCCGGCCACGAGCGCGAGGACGAGATTGCCGACGGCGTGCGCGACGTTGAAGGCGACCCCAGCCGCGAGCACGGTCACGAGAGCGGCCCACGTGTGCGGGTAGAAGGCGAACCAGAGCCAGAGATCCATCAGCGTGCCGAAGCCCATCCCGAGCACGGCGCAGAAGGTCGCGAACGGCCAGCGGCCGCGCAGCGCGAGCCCGAACACGCCCGCGAGCATCCCGCAACCTCCCCACGCGAGCATCTGCCACGGCGTATGCGGGCCTTGGCCGAGGAACATGTTCGAGGCGATTGCGGCAAGAGCGCCGACCGCGAAGCCACGGCGAGGACCGAGCGCAACGCCTGCTGCGGCGACGATCACCGTCACAGGCTGTACACCCGGAACAGGCGCGAAGAGCACCCGCCCGGCTGCGGCGATGCCACCAAGGGTGGCGACGAGCGTCAGGTCGCGGGCCGTGTCGCCCCCCTGCTCGAGCCACGCGAAGCCTCCCGCGACGAGGGCGAACGCCGCCAGCAGCGTCGCCAGGCCACCGGCCGCCGGATCGAGAGCGGCCCAGACCACGCCACCAAGCCCGAGCGCGACGAATGCGCCGAGAGCGACCCTAGACCGCAACGGGCACCTCCACGGCCGCACCGAGTCGGACGCGCCGATGTGCAGGGAGCAGCGGATCGTGAGTCGCGACGAGCACGCCACGCCCTTCGGCGGCCTGCTCGAGCAGCCAGGCGGCGAGCGCCGCCTTGCGATCCGGGTCGATCCCCCGCGTCGGCTCGTCGAGGACGAGCAGGTCGGGTTCCGAGACCGAGACAGCGGCGACTCCGAGCCGCTCCCGCTCACCGCTCGAGAGGTCGCGAGGATGGCGGCACGTTGCGAACCCGAGGCCGAACAGCTCGAGCGCCGCAGCCGCGCGAACCTCGTCACCGCCGACCCCGAGAGCGACCTCCTCGATCGCGGTCTCGCGGACGAGGTAGCGTCCCGGATCCTGCGAGAGGTACGTCGCGCGACCGGACCGGGTGACGAGCCCTCGATCCGGCTCGAGCAGCCCCGCCGCGATCTTGGCAAGCGTTGTCTTGCCGCTGCCGTTTCGGCCCTCGAGCGCGACGATCTCGCCACGGTTGACGCCGAGCGACACACCTCCGAGGACGTCGATACCGGCGCCGTAGGCGTAGTGAACGGCGTCGAGCCGCACGAGCTGCGTGCCACCCACGTCCCGCGCCGGTGGATCGTGGGGCTCGATGCCACCGGCATACCGCGGACGACGGGCGGAGAGCCACGCGCGCGCCTCCGAGACAGGTGCGTCGAGCACGATGCGACCTTCCTCCATCATCACCACGCGGTCGGCAACCGCGAGCGCGCGGTCTACGCGCTGCTCGGAGAGAACGACAGCACACTCCGCCCGCTCGACGGCGGTGAGAAATGCCTCGGCTCCGTCGGCGTCGAGCTGAGAGGTCGGCTCGTCGAGCAGGAGGAGCCGGGGCCGCAGCGCGAGCGCCGACGCCAGGCAGATGCGCTGGAGCTCGCCACCGGAGAGCTCGACGGTGCGACGGGCCGACAGATGGGACGCTCCGACCTCATGGAGCGCGCCGGCGACCTGCGGCCAGATTCGATCGGGCGCCACGGCCATGTTCTCGAGGCCGAACGCGACCTCGTTGTCGACGCGCGTCATCACGACCTGGTTCTCCGGGTCCTGGAACACGGTGGAGACGATTCCGGCGAGCTCGGCCGGGCCATGGGAGCGCGTGTCCGACCCTCCGACCTCGACCCGGCCCGCAAAGCGGCCACCGTGGAAGTGCGGCACGAGGCCTGCGAGCGCGCGGAGAAGCGTCGACTTGCCGCTGCCGGACGGACCGAGCAGCGCCACGACCTCGCCCGGGTAGATCTCGAGGGAGACGTCACGCACTGCGGGGACGCCCCCCGGGTACGTGAACGAGAGCCCTTCGACCCGGGCTAGAGCCATATCGCCACCGCCACGAGAGCAACCGCCGCGACGATCGCGACATGGTCGACCCACGTCCACGGGGGGCGTGGCGCCCGGGTGCTCTCACTCCGTCCAAAACCGCGCGCCTCCATCGCCTCGGCGAGACCGGTCGCGCGCTCGAGCGAGCCGGCGACGAGCGGCGACAGGAGCGTCGCGTAGGCACGGACCCCGTTGAGCTCGACACCGCGGCCGCGCACCGCCTCGGCGAACCCCGCCGCGTCGCGCTCGAGGCTCGGGACGAGGCGCGTGGCGAGCGCGACGGCGAGCGCCGAGCGGCGGGCAAAGCCCGCCGCCGAGACGAGCCGGTCGTGATCGACGAGCAGCGTGTAGGCGCTGAACGCGAGCGCGACAACGGCCAGGCGAAGCCCGTTCACGATCGCGATCTGGATCTCGTCGGTCGAGAGGTCGAGCGGGCCGATCACGGGAATCGTCGGGCCTTCCCAGAGCAGCGTGCCGCCACCCGACGACCACGTCAGCGGCGAGATCACGATGACCCCGAGGGCGCTGAAGAGCGCGCCGCCGATGTAGAGCCATCGCCGCCGTGCCGGCGCGCGCAGGCAGATCAGCAGCAGGACGACGGTCATCACGGCGAGCGCCGCCATCCCGTCGATCAGGAAGGCCGCGATCGCGGCGGCCGCGAGGAGCGCCGTAGCCGGGCCGGCACTCACGGGCTCGAGAACCTCTGCGCGAAGTCGCCGTCGAGCAGCTGCTGCACCGAGCCGGCGAACGAGAATCGCACGGCACCCGTAGGGCCGCTACCGGGCGAACGCATCGCGGCAGTCAGGTGTGGCGCTCCAGAGACGAGCTCGAACAGGTTGGCAGCCGCGGGGAGTGCCGTGCCGACGGGTCCGATGTCACTCGTGCCGAGCTTCTCGGCGACCAGGTCGGCATCCGCACGCAGGCCCGGTGCATAGCGCACCGCCGCCGCGCGCGTCCTACCGTCGAAGCCGTGGAGAAAGGGCTCGGGGAACGCGCCGGCGACGACCTCGAGGGTCGCCGCATCGCCCGACCAGTCACGGTAGTCCCACCACGCGACGTCGCCGTCGCGGAGGCGATAGGAGCTGGCGGAGCGGTCGCCGGCGAGGCCGTTCACGAACCAGAACCAGTCTCGGTGGTGGCTCGCACTTCCCGCGACGCCTCCGATCGACTGAACGAAACCGCCGCCGTAGCGGGTCGATACCCTCGTCTTCGACTTGAGGGCCCGCAGCAGGGTCTGGCCGGCGGCAACGTCGGAATCGACCAGCACGTCGCTGCCGCGGTCGCGGGTGACCCAGAGCCGCGACGTGCCGTCGGCGGCAGTCGGCCCCACCCCGGCGCAGCCCGCGAGGGCGAGTGCGACGAGGAGGGGCGCGAGGCAGCGGACAAGAGGTGCGCCCGAGCTCACTTCACGGCGTTCGACCGGACGGCGCCGACGGCGTACGCCCGCACGAGGCCGACGTGCTTTCCGACGCAGGCACGGCCGTTGGCGCGAGCCTTGACCCTGCGGCCGTCGACCTGCACCTGGGCACCGGCCGCCGGGGTCGACTTGCCGGCGTCGTCGAAGGACGCGACTGTGTAGCAGTTCGCCGTCGCAACCTTGAGCGAGAGCGTCCTAGGGCCGCCCGTGGCACCGAAGGTGGCGTAGTACCAGAGCACCTCGTCGCCGTCCTTCAGTACCACCTCGTTGGCGCCCACCGGCGGTGAGGCACCGTTCACCTTGAACACCCAGCCGGCCGCGCCGGCACCTCCGTACTTGCCGACCTGGTTGACGTAGGTGCCGAAGGAGGCGTTCGTGAGCCCGTAGTAGAACTCGCCGAGCGTGCTCGCCACGTCGAGTGCAACGAGCGCGTTCGGTGCCTCCACCTTGACGGGCACCGATCCGAAGATCGGCTGGGTCTTCCCTTCGACGCGCACCGTGACGGTGGCGCCGAAAGCCGTAGCGGCAAGCGCGAGAACGAGACCGAAAACGGTCACGAGAACGATCAGACGTCGTGCCACGAATCCTCCTTCCACGAGGGGTTCGGTATGGAGGAGGCGGCAGGTCTTCTGACTCGGGGCTCCCTCTCCCACCGCCTTCCCGGCATCCGGTCCTCCCGGTGCGCCAGTGGCGTTTCGACGGGCGAGCAACTCCCCTTACAGCGGCGGGACCGTCCCGGAATTGCACCGGGTTCCCTCACCGCGCTCCCTTGTGAGCGTGAGCCTATCATCGGAGCATGTCGGCCAGAGGCTTTCGGGCATGGGCACCACTCGTTCTCTGGGCAGCGGTGATCTTTGCGTTCTCCTCGATCCCGAGTCTGTCCTCCGGCCTTGGCACATGGGATCTGGTCCTCCGCAAGATCGCCCACCTGAGCGAGTACGCCATCCTCGGCGCGCTCCTGCTCCGGGCGATCCAGCGCCCCGCCGTGGCGATCCTCGCCGGGGGGCTCTATGCGGTCAGCGACGAATTCCACCAGCACTTCGTTCGTGGGCGCCACGCAGCGTGGTACGACGTCGTCATCGATACGATCGGCGTCACGATCGGCGTGCTCGTGTGGGGCCGGATCCGACCAGGGCGGGACCGCGACCGTCAGGCGGCGAGCTTGTAGATCTGCCCGTCGCCGGAGACCGCGTAGAGCTCGCCGGCTCCGTCTTCGCCGAACGAGGTCAGGTTCTTGACGGTGAATGCCTCCGACCTGATCTGACGGGCGACGCCTTTCACGAGCCTGAGCGACCAGATCGTCCCACTGCAGTAGTCACCGTAGAAGTAGCGACCTTTCGCGGCAGCAACGGCCGCGCCTCGGTACACGTAGCCGCCGGTGATCGAGCAGCCCTTCGAGTGGCTGTACTGCGCAACGGGAGTCACGAGCTTGCCCGGGCCGAGAGCCTTCTGCTCGAACGAGGCCCGCCCCTCGTAGACATCCCAGCCGAAGTTGAGGAGACCCTTCCACGGCCAGGAGACGTGATCGACCTCCTCGATCGAACCCTGGCCGACGTCACCGATCCAGAGGTCGCCGTTCGCGCGGTCGAACGAGAAGCGCCATGGGTTACGGACGCCGTCGGCAACGATCACGGGCTTGGCTGTGGGACGCGCCGGGTCGAGACGGAGGATCTTGCCGAGCAACGAGCTCGGATTCTGGGCCCGGTTCTCGGGATCCCCGCCGGAGCCCCCATCGCCCATCCCGACGTAGAGAAGACCGTTCCTGTCGTAGGCAACCATGCCGCCGTTGTGGTTGGCGTAGGGCTGGTCGACGGAGAGCAGCTGCTTTGCGCTCGAGGGAATCGCCTTCATGCCGTCCGAGCGGTAGCGGACGACTCGCGTGTCGCCGTTCCTGTCCGTGTAGTCGACGACGAACTGGTGGCTCGTGGCGTAGTCCGGCGCGAACGCGAGCCCGAGCAGCCCCTGCTCTCCGCCGGCCCGCGTCCTCGAACGGAGGTCGAGGAACGGCTGCGCCTGGATCTTCCCTCCCTTGACGACACGGACGAGCCCGCCTTGCTCGACGACGTAGACGACGCCGCGCGTTCCACGCGGCGCCGTCACGTGAACCGGGCTCGAGAACCCGGTCGCGAAAGGCACGAGCCGAAGCGCGGCTGATTGGCCTGGCGTGGCGGAGGCGCACGCAGCGGCGACGAGGGCGATGCTGAGAAGGACACCGGGAAGAAGCAGGCGATGCATCTCATCGACGGTACCGGAGGCAGACCGGCACAGGCCTGCACATCGAGCCGCCTCAGGCTGTACCCTGCGCCCGCCGTGAAGATCTTCGTCATCGGCGCAGGACAGGTGGGCTCGACAATCGTGGAGGCGCTTCACGGCGAGCACAACCTGACTGTGATCGACCTCGATCCTGGTCGGCTCACCGCGCTCGGCTACGGGTACGACGTCGTGACCGTCGAGGCGAACGGCGCCAGTCGGCGTGCTCTCGCCGATGCCGGCGTGCGCGATGCAGATCTCGTCATCGCCTGCACCTCGCGGGACGAGGCAAATCTTGTCGCGGCCACCTTCGCCCGGATCGAGGCGCCACGGGCAACCACCGTGATCCGCACGTCGAACGTCGAGTACATCGAGCTCTGGCGAGAGGGTCGTCTCGACGTCGACTTCGTCGTCTCCTCCGAGATCGAGACGGCTCACGCGATCACACGGGTGATCGGCATGCCGGCGGCCGTGCAGACGGACGTCTTTGCCGACGGCCAGGTGCAGATGGTCGAGTACGACGTCACCGAGCTCTCGAACCCCGAGCTGCTCGGCCAGCCGCTGCGGACGTGCGGCCTCGTTCCTCGCGACTCGCGTGTCGTCAGCATCATCCGCGGCGACTCGATGACGTTCCCCGGCGGTGACAGCGTCATCACCGCCGGAGACCGGCTCGTCGTCGTCGGCTCACCCGACGCCGCGCGTGCCTGGGGTCAGCTGCTCGCGCCGGGCGAGGGAGCGGTGGAGGACGTCGTCATCTATGGCGGCGGCAAGGTCGGCGTCGCCATCGCCCGACAGCTGATCGAGCAGCGCATCGGCGTCCGCCTGATCGAACCGAACCGCGACCGGGCGCGGCGGATTGCAGAGGAGCTTCCCGCAGTACGCGTCTACCAGGCGACCGGCCTCGAGCGCGACTTCCTCGAGCGCGAGCGCATCGGCCAGACGCAGGCCGCGGTGTTCGCGATGCGGGAGGACGCCACGAACCACTATGCGGCGACGCTGGCCCGCGTCCACGGCGTCGAGTTCACGATCGCGATCGTCCACGACCCGATCGCCCGCGAGGTCTACGACCACTCCGGCGTCGACGTGACGGTGAACCCCCGCCAGGTCACGGCGGAGGAGATCGTCCGGTTCGCCCACGACCCGCGTACGCAGCAGGTCGCAATGATCGAAGGCGACAGATTCGAGATTCTCGACATCACGACGAGCCCCTCGAGCGAGTACGTCGGACTGCGATTCAGGGAGATGCCGATCCGAGGCGCCGTGATCGGCGCGATCGTCCGAGACGGAACCGCAGTCTTCCCCCACAGCGACGACATCCTCGAGGCGGGTGACCGGGTGATCGTCTTCACCGAGTCGTCGAGGGTCGCCGACGTCGAGCGGGTCCTGTGACGGCCGAGGTCGCGCGCCGCCAACCACCTCACGCCCGGGGGATGGGGATTGGCCTCCGAGGAGCATTCGGGCTCGTCGGCACCCTCACCAAGTACCTGTCCGTCGCCGCCCTCTTCCCGACGGCGCTCGCGATCGGCTATCGGGAGCCGTTCTGGCCGTTTCTCGCGGCGGGAGCGATCATGGCCGTCGTTGGCATCGTGCTCGAGTGGCTCGGTCGGGACGCCGAGCCGATCGGCTTCCGCGAAGGATTTCTCGTCGTGGCGGTGACGTGGCTCGCTGCGGCGACGCTCGGCGCCCTCCCCTACCTCTTCTCGGGCAACCCGCAGCTCGACCGGCCCGTCGACGCGTACTTCGAATCGATGTCGGGATTCACGACAACCGGATCGTCGGTGCTGACCGATATTGCTGCCCTCGACCACTCCATGCTCATGTGGCGGCAGTTCACCCAGTGGCTCGGTGGCATGGGAATCATCGTGCTCGCGCTCGCCGTGCTGCCTCGGCTCCGGGTCGGCGGCCGCCAGCTGCTCGAGTCGGAGATGCCGGGACCAGAGGTCGAGAACTTCTCGGAGCGCATTCGCTCCACCGCCCAACGGCTCTGGCTGCTCTACGTGGCGCTGACGGCGGCCGAGGCGCTGATCCTCGCCGTCCTCGGCTGGACGGGCGTCGACTCCCGGATGGACCCGTTCAACGCCGTGGCCCACGCGTTCACCACGCTGCCGACCGGCGGGTTCTCACCGGAAGCGCGTTCGATGGAGTCGTTCTCGGCAGCGAGCCAGTGGGTGGTCGTCGTCTTCATGATCCTCGCCGGAACGAACTTTGCGCTGCTCTTTCGGCTCTTCGTACGGCGCAAGGTGCGCGCCGCGGCGCGCGACGAGGAGGCGCGCCTCTACCTGGCGATCCTCGCGTTGATGTCTGCCCTGCTGGTTGTCGAGCTCTGGAAGGAGGGCTTCGCGCACGGCGAGGCGGCGATCAGGACCGCAGTCTTCCAGGTCGTGTCGATGATGACGACGACCGGTTACGCATCAGTCGATTTCGTCGCGTGGCCCGCCTTCGCGCTGATGATCCTGCTCGCCGTGATGTTCGTCGGAGGCTCCGCGGGGTCGACGGGCGGCGCGATCAAGGTTGTCCGCCACCTCCTGCTCGGCAAGCTGTTGCGCCGGGAGCTGCGACAAACGTTGCATCCCGAGATGGTGCTGCCGATCAGGCTCAACGGCGCCGTCGTCGACGAGCGCACGCTCCGCGCGATCTCGGCCTTCGTGCTCCTCTACGTGGGGTTGTTCGCCGCGGGCGCCGGGATCATCGCCCTCGACGCGGCGTTCCAGGGGCCGCCGATGTCTGCCCTCGACGCCATCGCGGCCTCGGCAACGACGCTCGGGAACGTCGGTCCCGGCCTCGGCTTTGCCGGACCGATGGGATCGTTCGAGCCCTTCAGCGACGTCTCCACGGTCGTGATGACCGTGCTCATGTGGCTCGGGCGCCTCGAGGTGATCCCGGTCGTCGTGCTGCTGACCCGGAACTACTGGCGCGTCTAGCTGGAGGTCGATCCGCCCACGAGCGCGCGGCGCAACCGCTCCTCGTGACCCGGCTTGAGGATCGCGATCACCTGGTCGCCCGGGCGCAGGACCGTCTCGCCGACGGCGATCTCGCCGACCCCGTTTCGCGTCACGGAGACGAGCTGCACTCCCTCGGGCAGCGAGAGCCCCGCGACGCGCTTCCCTGCTGCGGGTGAGCCCCCGGTGATCTGCATCTCGACGACTTCGAGGCCCTCGCGGCGCAGCTCCAGCAGTCGCACGAGCCCGTGCTCCGGAACTTCGTGCTCGACGAGCGCAAGCAGGCCCGCGGTGGCGCATACCGTCTCGGTGATCCCGAGCAGGTCGAAGTGCTGCTGGTTCCGGGGATCGTTGACGCGGGCGATCGCCTTCGGGACGCCGTAGCCCTCCTTCGCAATCTGCGAGATCACCAGGTTGTCCTCGTCGTCGCCCGTCACGGCGAGGACAAGGTCGGGTGGCCGTGCGATTCCGGCGCGCTCGAGCACTGCGATCTCCGTCGCATCGCCGAGCATCGCCGAATGGCCGAATTCCGCCTCGAGCTGCATGAACCGGTCGCGCCGTTGCTCGACGATCGTGACCTCGCGCTGCATCTCGACGAGAGAGCGGGCGATGTTCGATCCGACCTTGCCGCCGCCGGCGATGATGACGTACATCAGCCCGTCACCTGCGGCACCTGCACCTCGCAGGCACGAACCGCGTCGGTAAGGGTCGAGATCGCCGTCTGCGTCGGGCAGACCGTGCGCAGGCCGAGCCTGGCGTAGAACTCTGCGCGGGCAGGATCGAGGACGCGCACGACGACGCAGCCGATCCCGTACCGGCGCTGCAGGATCTGGCCGATCACGATGTTGGAGTTGTCACCATCCGTCGCGACAACGGCCGCCGCCGCGTCGATCGCGCCCGCCGCTTCGAGGATGTCCTTGTCCATCCCGTGGCCCACGACGAAGCCGCCTTTCCAGGTACCGAGCCGCGCCAGAGCGTTCTCGTCCTCGTCGACGCACGTCACATTCCAGCCGTCGCCGGCGAGCTGCTTCGCCACCGCCGAGCCGACCCGTCCACATCCGATGATCACTGCGTGCAAGACGGATGTAGAGTAGCGGGCTACTCGAACGTGCCCTCGGGAAACGCGACCACGAGCACCTCACACGGTGCGTAGCGCAGCACGTGATCGACCGTCGGCGAGAAGAACCGCGATTGGCGGCGCCAGCGCGGCGACGACCCGAGCACGATCAGATCGGCGCCATGACTACGGGCCTCATCGACGATCGCGTGCCCGATCGAGCGGGCCAAGATGGTATGCGTGCTCACCTCGACACCGTTTTCCTCGCCGAGCGCTCGCGCCTCCGCGAGAGACGCCTCTGCGTGTTGACGAACGTCGTCCGGAAGCTCTCCTTCGAGGGGGAACGCGCGCGGCACGCGCACGACGAACACCGCCTCGATCGTTGCCCCACGCTCCTTGGCGAGGGCGACCGCGGTCGCGACCATCTCCTCCCCGATGTCGCCGAGCTTCATCGGTACGAGCAGCTTTGTAAAGCCGGCGCCGGGCGGCAGGCTCACGACGGGATCGATGTCTGCGAGGACGCTGACATCCCGGCGGCGCCGGACGACCACGTAGACGCCGAGGCCGACGAGCAGCCAGGCGGGGCCTGCGTAGCGTGCTCCCGGATGCGTGATCAACGCCAGGATCCAGACCGCGAACGTCAACGGCGCCCCGATCAGGGCGGGCAACGGGACGAGGACGCCCCGGATCATGACCTCCGGCTTGGCCCTGAACGGACGCTCCAGATCGGGCTCCTTGCGACGCAGCCGAATCACGGCGAGCTGTGCTGCCGTGAACGCGAACAGCACTCCGAACGAGTACGCACTCGCGAGGAAGGCCGGGTTGTCCTTGCCGAAGATCCCCGTGACGACCACGATCGCGATCGCGACCGCACCCGTGGCGACGAGCGCCTCGCGCGAGACGAGGGAGCGCCGCTCGAGCCGGCCGAACTCGCGGGGCAGCATCCCGTGCTCCGCCATCGACCGGCCAAGCCGCGTGCAGCCGGTGATCGCCGTCGTCGCGGCCGCAAACAGGATGAGCGCACCTGACAGGCCGACGACGACGCGCAGCATGTCGACCATCGTGGCGGGCAGATGACCGTCGAACGCGGTCACGATGCCGACGATCGGGGCCTGCAACCAGTTATCGGCGAGATCGGTCGAGCCGTCCTCGGCCGGGAAGGCCGACAGGGCGACAGTCGCGATGAGCACCGTCATGATCACCACTAGGCCGATCGACGAGAACAGCGACCGTGGCAGGACCCGCCCAGGCTCACGCGTCTCCTCGGCGAGGTTGGCAACGGTCTCGAGGCCCGTGTACGCGAGCATGGCGAGGGGGAGCGCGAAAACGAGGTCGTGCCAGCTCTGCCCCGTGGCGAAGTCGAAGCCGTTGACGAGGACGCCGGGCGAGAAGACGCACGCCAGGCCGGCGATCACGACGAGCATCTGCACGGAAATGTCGAGCACGGCGAGGACGAGCGCGGCGGTATGGATCTGCGTGCGCCGCACGAGCCGGACGCCGACGATGACGACGATTGCGAGCACGGCGATCATCACGTCCCACGGGCTCTGGGTGAGCGACGGCGCCGAGAGAGAAGCGGCGAGGTAGTGCGGCAGGAAAAGCGTCGACAGAGCGATCACGATCAGGTAGTCGAGGAAGAGCACCCAGCCCGTCGTGAAGCCGACCAGGTCGTTGTAGGCACGACGCGTGAACGTTGCCGCACCGCCCGTCTCCGGGATCGCTGCCGTTCCCTCGGCGTAGGAGAGCGAAACGAGCAGGAATAGGATTCCCGTCGCGAGCAGGACGAGGGGGGTCAGCCCAAGCGCCTGCGCGGCGACGATGCCGAGCGCGAAGTAGATCGATGAGCCGATCTCGTCGTAGGCGACGGCGAACAACGCCGGCGCGTCGAGAACCCGCTCGAAGCCGCGGACCTTACGTGCCACGCTTGCGCTCCAGCTGGATCCGGCCCACTCCGAGCGCGACGAACAGGGCGCCGAGCACGAATCCGACGAGACCGCCACCGTTGATCGCCGTGACGACGAGCAGGGCGAGGCCGATCAGGACGAAGATTCCCGAGAAGACGTAGATCGAGCGCCGGTACCAGATCATGCGATGACCTCGTCTCGCGTCGCCGTGACCATGACGCGGCAGGGCGCGTTTCGGAGCACGTAGTCGACCGTGCGGCCGAAGAGCGCCCGCTCCGTGACGGTGAGCGTCTTGCGCGGCGTCCCGATCACGATGATCTCGGTGCCGCGCTGCTCGGCCTCCTCGACGATCGCCGGGCCTGCGCTTCGCGCCCGCACGAGGCGGTCGAGAACACGGACGCCGTACGAGTCTCCGATCGCAATTGCCTCGTCGAGCTCGTGGTTGGCCGCCTCCTCGAGCTCGGGGAGGGCGTCGTCGAGCGGCCTGCCAAGCGGCACCTCGAGCACGTTGAGCGCCACGATCCGGGCGCCGCGCTCGGCGGCGAGGCTGCACGCCACGTCGAGCGCGTTATCCGACGGTTGACCGGTCACGACCGGAACGAGAAGTCGGCGGTACTCGAGCGCCAAGGCCGGCCCGAACGCCGGTGGCGCCTTCACGGTCCCGACGAGCGACGCCCTCGCGAAGCGCCGGCGGTAGCCGACGTAGAACGCCATTCCGACGAGGATCCAGCCGAGGCCTACCCACCGCGTCGTCGGATTCTCGTAGACGATCACGAGGAACGAGGCGCCTGTCGCGATGCCGCCGAGGATCGCGAAGACGGGCCACAGCGTTCCACCGATCATCAGGTTCGGGCGGCCCCGGTAGAACACGTCCGTCGAGCCCTTCTGCTTCATCCTCAGGCGCACGAGAGACGCGTGGGCCACGGTGAACGAGAGCGTCGCGCCGAACGAGTACAACGTCCCGACGAAGTTCACGTCGCCGGGAAGCAGGATCAGCACCGGCAGGATCCCCGCGAAAAGGACGAGCGAGAGAACCGGTGTCTTGAAGGTCGGATGGAGGCGCCGGAACACCTCCGGGATCTGGCGATAGCTCGCCATCGAGTACGTGACACGGGAGGCGCCGATCACGCCGGCGTTCGTGGCGATGAACAGGATCGTTGCCGCGAGGACGCCGACGTAGACCTCGAGCACCCGCAGCACACCTCCCGAGAGACCCAGGTTCTGCACCAGACCGAGGATCGGATCGTTCGCGTAGCCGCCCTGCTCGGGGGGAAGCGCGAGCAGCGTCGTCAGATGGCCGTCGATCATCGTCACGGGGAGCGCCGAGAGCGCCACGAGGGGCAGGGTCAGGTAGATCGCGAAGACGGCACCGGCGACGAGCTTGTAGGCATCGGGCACGCTCCGGGCAGGCTCGCGCGCCTCCTCGGCCAGGTTGGAGACGGTTTCCACTCCCGTGTACGCGAGCATCGCGACGGGAACGGCAAGTGCCAGGTTGGACCAGGTCGGGGCAAGGCCCCAGTGGATGTTGTCGACGAGGATCGTCGGGCTGAAGACGAGGAACATGCCGAGCAGCACGAGAAGCACCTGCGTCGCGAAGTCGAGCACGGCGAGGACGATCGAGAGCTTCGCTGCTTCCTGCACACCCACGATGTTGAGCGTGACGAGGACCACGATCACGATCGCACCGCCGATGATGTCCCATGGGTTGGTCTTCAGCGGCTCCCAGAAGATCGACAGGTAGTGCGGCACGAAGAACGCCGAGGTTGCGACGGTGACGACGTAGACGAGCATCTGCGCCCACGCAGCGCCGAAGCTGACGATCTCGTTGAACGCGTACCGGGCGAAGCTCGACGACCCTCCCGCCTCCGGATAGAGCACGGTTCCCTCCGCGTACGTCGCGGCGGTCATCGCGAACACGATCCCGGCGACGAGGAAGACGAGTGGCGTCAGTCCGAGCGCGTAGACCGCCGTCAGTCCGAGCGCGTAGTAGATCGACGAGCCGACGTTGCCGTAGGCGGTCGCGAAGAGGGCCGGTGTTCCGAGTACCCGCTCGAGCTCGACCTCACGTCTTCGCCGACTTGGCACCGGGGGAGTGTAGGGGACGCACCCTCGGTGCCCGCGCGGCAGCGGCGACTGCTCCGAACGGCGAGGGCCGGCTTGCGCCGGCCCTCAGCCACACTCGTCGTTGCAGCGAAGCGCCTAGTTGTGAATCGAGGCGATCAGCGGAATGATCAGGATCGCGACGATGTTCGTGATCTTGATCATCGGGTTGATCGCCGGGCCGGCCGTGTCCTTGTACGGGTCGCCGACGGTGTCGCCCGTGATCGAGGCGGCGTGCGCCTCGGATCCCTTGCCACCGTAGGCACCGTCCTCGATCAGCTTCTTCGCGTTGTCCCAGGCGCCTCCGCCCGAGGTCATCGAGATCGCGAGGAAGAGACCGGTCACGATCGTGCCGATCAGGAGCCCGCCGAGCATCTTCGGGCTGATGATGCCGACGATGATCGGGAAGGCGATCGGGATCGCCGCCGGGAGCATCATGCCCTTGATCGCGGAGGAGGTGACGATGCCGACTGCCTGTGAGTAGTCGGGCCGCGAGGTGCCCTCCATGATGCCCGGATCCTCCCGGAACTGGCGGCGAACCTCCTCGACGACCTCGCCGCCGACGCGGCCGACGGCCGTCATCGCGAGCGCGGCGAAGAGGAACGGCATCATGCCGCCGATGAAGAGCCCGGCGACGACGTACGGGTTGTCGAGCGAGAACACCGTGTTGAGCCCTGCCTCGACGAGGCCACGCGTGTACTCGTCGAACAGGATCAGCGCGGCGAGACCGGCGGAGCCGATCGCGTAGCCCTTGGTGACGGCCTTGGTCGTGTTGCCGACCGCGTCGAGCTGGTCGGTGATGCCGCGCACGGCCTCCGGCATGTCCGCCATCTCGGCGATACCGCCCGCATTGTCGGTGACCGGGCCGAACGCGTCGAGCGCGACGATCAGACCGCACATCGACAGCTGCGCCATCACGGCGACCCCGATGCCGTAGATGTTGCCGCCGGCGATCTCGTAGGCGGCGATCACGCCGCCGGCGATGACGATGACCGGAAGCGCTGTCGCCTCCATGCCCTTGGCAAGGCCCGCGATGATGTTCGTTGCATGACCGGTGGTCGATGCCTCGGCGATCTTCTTCACCGGGCTCCAGCGGCTGCCCGTGTAGTACTCGGTGATCGCGACGAGCAGGAAGGTCACGCCGAGCCCGACAAGTGCCGAGCCGTAGAGCTGCCAGAACGAGAACTGCGGCCCTTCGAATGCCTTCGTGACCGGGATGAACCCGACCGCCGAGAGGATCGTTGCGACGACCACGCTCATGTAGAGCGCGTTGATGATCGCGTTCTCGCCCTTGCCGACGCGCGCGAAGAAGGTGCCGATGATCGACGCCAGGATCGACATCCCGCCGAGCGCGAGCGGGTAGAGCCAGAGGCTGCTGTTCTCGTAGGCGGTGCCGAGCAGCATCACCGCGACGGCGGTGACCGCGTACGTCTCGAACAGGTCGGCTGCCATCCCGGCGCAGTCGCCGACGTTGTCGCCGACGTTGTCGGCGATCACGGCCGGGTTGCGCGGGTCGTCCTCCGGAATGCCAGCCTCGATCTTGCCGACGAGGTCGGCGCCGACGTCGGCGGCCTTCGTGAAGATGCCGCCACCGAGGCGGGCAAAGACAGAGATCAGCGAGCCACCGAAGGCGAGGCCGAGGAGGTCGTCCACGGCCGACTTGGCGGAGTTGTCGAGTGCCCCGGTCAGGAACCAGTAGTACCCGGCGACGCCGAAGAGCGCGAGGCCGACGACGAGGAGGCCGGTGACCGAGCCCGCCCTGAACGCGACCTTGAATGCCGGCGCCACGCCCTCACGCGCGGCTTCCGCGGTGCGGGCGTTCGACCGGACGGCCACGTTCATGCCGATGAAGCCTGCTGCGGCCGAGAGGACCGCGCCGATCACGAATCCGAACGCCGTCCCCCACCCGAGCTCGTTGTAGAACCCGATCAGGAGGATCGGTGCAACTGCGACGATCGCGATCGCCGTGTACTGCTTTTTCAGGTATGCGGCGGCACCCTCCTGCACGGCGCCCGAGATCTCCCGCATGCGCTCGTTGCCCGCCGGCTGGCTGAGCAGCCAGTAGGTGAGGTAGAAGCCGTACAACACGGCAGCGGCAGCGCACACGAGTGCGAACCCGACTGCATGGTCACTGAAGAAGTCCATCAACCCTCCGGAGGCACATCAAGAGCATGACACGTCACAAAGAAAGCGCCGAAACAGATCGGCGCGCCCGATTATGTAGCACAAGCTCAGGCGGTGCTTGCCGAACAGGGCGCATCCTGGTGCTCCCGGGAGGCCGTCGAAATGACGGTCAACCGACACGTGAGCGGCGGACCACGAGGTCGCCGTAGATCTCCGCAAGATCGGGGCTTTCGGCGAAGCGCGCGATCTGACGCTCGGCAGCGTTCTGCTCCGGAACCCTCAGCCACTCTGCCGCGCCGATCTCGTTCGCGACCGGCAGCACCCACTCGATCAGCCGCTCGATCCGGGCTCTTGCGGGAAGGACGTCTCCCCGTTCGAGGTCGATCAGCTCGCCGGAGAGGCCGTACCGGATCGCCCTCCACAGGTTCTCCTCGATCAGCCGGTGCGGCTGGTCGACGATCGGCTCGCCCTCGTCGATCGCGCGGGCGACGCGCGCGGTCAATGCGACGCACAGTGCTGCGAGCGACTGCGATTCGCCGAGATCGGTCTGGCCGTCGCCGATGCGAATCTCGACGGTCGGGAACGTGAGATGCGGCCGGACGCTCCACCAGAGCTGGGTGTGCTCGGTAACCGAGCCGGTGTCGTAGAGGAACCGGACGTACTGCTCGTAGTCGGCCCACGAATGGAACGCGTCGGGCACGCCGCAGCGCGGAAAGAAGCGCGTGAAGATCTGAGTGCGGGCCGAGTGGAGCCCCGTGTTGACGCTCTCGGCAAACGGCGAGCTGGCTGACAGCGCGAGCAGCTCTGGCAGCCAGTTGCGGAGCGCCGTCGTCACCTGCAGCGCCCGGTCCGCGCCCCTGATCCCGACGTGAACGTGGAAGCCGAACGTGTTGTTCTTCCAGACCACGTAGCGAAGGAGCTCGTCGTTTCGACGGTAATGCGGCGTGTCGATGATCCGCTGGTCTTTCCAGTTCGCCCACGGATGGGATCCGGTCGCGCCAAGGGCAAGCCCGAGCGGCTCGACGAGCGCGACCAGCTCGTCGCGACGCTCGCCGATGAGCCGGGGCACGTCGGCGAAGCCGTCGACCTTGCCGGTCTTGACCTCGACCTCGGAGGCGATCAGCTCGCCGGCGAGGTGTCCCTCGAGGTCCGTGCCGGCTGCAGCCGCCTGCACGTCTTCGAAGCGATTGACGAGGTCGAGCGTGACAGGGTCGAGGAGTGCGAACTCCTCTTCGACAGCGACGGTGAAGTCGGTGGCCTCCTCGAAGCGCTCACGAGCGTCTCGGAGGAGCTGATCTGTTGGTACGCGCTGCTCGTCGCCCATGGAGCGTGGAAGGGTAGACGATGCTGCACTTTCGATAGTGACTTGTGGTGCAGCCTCAGGCGAACGGCTCGAGCAGGCGGCGCGAGACGCCTGCCCAGCTCCATCGCTCGACCACCGTCGCGCGGGCGGCAGCGCGGATCGTCGCGCGCTCGCTCGGAGCAAGCGCGAGCAGCTCTGCCAGGCGGCGCGCGAGATCATGCGCGTCGCCCGAGTCGAAGGCGGCCAGGTGGCGGAGGTCGGCCGGGTACGCCTCCTCGAGCCCCGCCGCCACCTCGGCGAGGCCCGAGTGCCGGGCGACAAGCGGCGGGCAGCCCGCGGCGGCGGCCTCGGCGGCCACCATGCCGAACGCCTCGGGGAAGATCGAGGGCACGACGCAAGCGTCGGCGAGTGCGAGCAGATGCCGGAGGTGGCGATGCTCGAGTGGGCCGGTGAACAGCGCCTGAACGCCACGGTCGGCAGCAAGCTCCTCGAGGCAGGCTCGTCCGGGACCAAATCCCACGACGAGCAGGCGGGCCTCGAGGCCGGTCAGTGCCTCGATCAGGACGTGGACGCCCTTCTGCTCGATCAGCTTGCCGAAGTAGACGACGACCGGTTGCTCCAGTGTCAGGAACCGAGCGAGGCGGTCGGCGTTGCCCTCGTCGGGCAGTCGCTCCTCTGCGTTGCCGGGGTTCGGCGGGTCGCTGCGGGTCTCCTCGAGCAACGCGCCAAGGGCGACGTCACGTGGCTCCGGCGCCCATTCGTCGATGTCGACGCCGGGCGGCACCTCGATCACGCGCTCGGTGTGCCCGCAGACCTCGCGCAGCACGGTGCGGATGTGCTCTGAGCCGACGAACGTCGCGCGGGCGCGCGCGAGCGCCTCGGCGCCCCAGGCGGAGAGCTCGGGGTTGCCTCGCATCGAATACTCGAGCTCCGAGCCGTGCGCCTTGACGGCGAACGGTGCGCCCGCTGCCGCACCGACCGGGCCGCCGAGCAGTACGTGATTCGTGAAGACGACGTCTGCCGGAAGGTGGTTGCGAATCGCCGCGGCGTTCGCCTCGACCCACGCCTCGAGCTCTCGACGGCTGCAGTCCTGGATGCGCCGTACGTCATAGCCCTCGTACCTGTCGAGCACGAACACCGGCAGGAGGCCACCGACGTCGGGGCGGACGGAGGCGGCACGGCCGAGGTCGTACCGTTCCGGGGCGGGCTCCTGTGAGAGGACCGTGACGTCGTGGCCCGCGTTGCTCCACTCGCGCGCGAGCATGCGCGTGTAGACGTTCGAGCCCGTGCCGCCGAGAAGGTAGCCGTGCCAGAGGAGTATCCGCATGCCGGCATCCTGCCTGCCGATGACCACGACCGTGACGACGCCCGACACTCTGCACCGGCCCGTGCACGCCAAGCGAGGCGCCGACGGGTATGCGCCCCGCCCTACGTCAGGTGGAAGTAGAGCGCGTAGAGCAGCTCGACGGCCGGGTTCGACGTGTGCACCTGCACATCGGCCGGTGTCGTGAGCAGGGCCTGCGAGTAGTTGAAGATGATCTTCACGCCTGCACCGACGAGTGCGTCAGCCGTGCTCTGCGCCGCGTCGGCGGGAACCGCGAGAACGCCGACGATGATGTTCCGTTCACGGACGAGCTCGTCGAGCAGGTCCAGCGGGCTCACGGTTACACCACCGACGACCCGCCCCACCTTCGCCGGGTCGCTGTCGAAGACGGCCGCGATGGTGATCCCGTGCTCCGCAAAGATCGGTGAGCTCGCGATCGCTGCCCCGAGCCGTCCGGCCCCGACGAGCGCGATGTTGTGTTGGCCCTGCGTCCGTAGGATCTTGCGGATCTCCGAGAGCAGCGAGTCGATGTTGTAGCCGACCCCGCGCTTGCCGAAGCGGCCGAAGTTCGAGAGGTCCCGGCGGATCTGGGTGGCGTTGATGTTCGTGTACTCGGAGATCTCCTGGGAGGAGATGCGCTCCTTGCCCATCTTCTTCGCCTGCGTGAGTACCTGGAGGTAGCGGCTGAGCCGTGCTGCCACGCCCACTGTCAATCGTTCTGCCAACCGGTCCCCCTCGTCGAGCGCGTTTCCTTGTAACAAGTTGTCACATATTGCCTGCCTCTTCCGTGGGAAGGCTCGGAGAACCGTCACGTGTGAGACGCGCGAGCAGATTGTCGACGGTGACGAAGTAGGTGAACGCACGAGTACCGTCGATCTCGATGACGGGGAGGTGCTCGCGGTAGCCGGCCTCGAGCTCCGCGTTGCCCCCGATGTCGACGAGGTCGAGCGTGAAGGGGTGGATCGCCCGCACCTCGGTGACGACCTCGAGTGCGCGCTCGCAGAGATGGCAGCCCGCGGCGTGAAACATCGTGACCGTGCGCAGCTGCGCTGCGTCAGTGGTCGCGTCAGGCGCCGGCGTCAGGGGTAGAGGCCGCGGATCGTGGTCGCCTCCGCCACCCGATGCACCGCGATGCCGTAGGCGGCCATCCGCATGCTCGTGGAGTGGCGCTCGCGCGTCGACCAGGTCTCCTCGAAGGCGCGCACGACGATGTCATTGAGCTTTGCGTGCACCTCGTACTCCTTCCAGAAGTACTCCTGGAGGCCCTGGACCCACTCGAAGTACGAGACGACCACCCCACCCGCGTTGGCGAGCACGTCGGGCAGCACGAGGATGCCGCGATCCTCGAGGATCTCGTCGGCGCCCGGAGTGGTCGGCCCGTTCGCGCCCTCACAGATCATCTTGGCCCTGATCCGGGGCGCATTCTCGGCGGTGATCACCTGCTCGAGCGCGCACGGCGTGAGCACGTCGCAGTCGATCTCGATCAGCTCCTCGTTCGTGATCGCATCGGCGCCGGGGAAGCCCGCGAGCACGCCATGCTCGGCCTTGTAGGCGACCGCTGCGGAAACATCGAGGCCGTAGCGGTTGTGGATGCCGCCACCCGAGTCGGAGACCGCAACCACGCGCACGCCTTCCTCCGAGAGGAGGCGGGCGAGGTTGGAGCCGACGTTGCCGAAACCCTGGATCGCCACCCGCGTGTCGTGCAGCCGGGAGCCTTGCTTCTGGAGTGCCGTGCGAATGCAGTAGAGCGAGCCTCGCGCGGTGGCGCCGTCACGGCCCACCGAGCCACCAACCGCGAGCGGTTTCCCCGTGACGACGCCAAGCACCGAGTGGCCGACGTTCATCGAGTAGGTATCGAAGATCCAGGCCATCACCTGGGCGTCCGTGCCCACGTCGGGAGCGGGGATGTCTTTTTCAGGGCCGATCTCGTTGATGATCTCGCTCGTGTAGCGGCGCGTCAGACGCTCCTTCTCGCCGAGCGAGAGCACCTTCGGATCGCAGATCACGCCGCCTTTCGCGCCGCCGAACGGGAGCCCCATGAGCGCACACTTCCAGGTCATCCACATCGCGAGCGCTTTCACCTCGTCCTGCGTCACAGCAGGGTGGTACCGGATACCACCCTTCGCCGGGCCTCGCGTCATGTTGTGGACGACGCGGTATCCCTGGAACGCCTGCACCGTGCCGTCGTCCATCTGGACGGGCACGGACACCTCGACCCCCTTCTTGCAGTACGAGAGGATCTGGATCAAGTTCGGATCGACGCCGAACGTCTCGCCAACGCGACGGAGCTGCGACTGGGCGAGCTCGAAAGGGTTCTCGAGGAGATGGGTCGGCGCAGGGGCAGCGGCACTCATGCGTGGACACCGTCGCTCACGACACGCCGACTATACCGCCTCACGAGATCGTGAACGGCACGATCTGCTCGTCCGTTGCACCCCCGTCGATGGGCGTCGCCGTGAGATGGAGCGAGTAGACGCCCGGCGGCAGGCGACTGCCACCCGGCCCCCGGCCCGTGATGCCGAACGCGTAGCGCCCCGGGAGCAGATCGCGCACGAGCGCGAGCCGGCCGAGATTTTTCTCGCCGCGGTACAGCTCGATCGTGAGCTGCTCGAGCGGCAAGAGCTGCGGACGCTCGGCCGTGCCGTCCACCCGCCCGGCAACGACGGTGAGCACCGCGGGATCGGCGTCGGACGGCGCGAACGACCGGTTCGAGAGCCGCGCGACCGGGATCAGGTCGCGCGCCGCGAGAGGCACCGCGATCGCCCACGGGATCTGGAGCGTGGTGCCGCCGCGGACCTTGACGCGCAAGGTGCCGCCGAGGGCAGCCGGCGCGCGCGGGAGGAGCGGCACGGTTGCCTTCACGGAGACCTGCAGAGATGCGCCCGGCTTGAGCCGCGCCGTGCGCGGCAGCACCTCGACGACGGTGTCGGCGGCGTCGGCCCGGCCCGGATCGAGCGTGAGGTCGAGCGCCCGCCGGCTGACGTTTCGCAGCGTCACGTTGCGGCGGACGGTCGTGTTCTCGGCCAGCGCCACGCCGAGTCCCACCGCCGGCGGGTTCGCCACGAGCTCGACGGCCACCGCGGCCGATGGGTTGAGCAGTCCCGCAGCCGCCCCGACGCCTGGCCGCGTCGAGGCCACGAGCGCCTGCTTCAGCCCGGCCGCGTCGAGGTCGGGCCGCGCCTGGGCGAGCAGCGCTGCAGCGCCGGCCGTCAGGGCAGCGGCAGCGCTCGAGCCGCTCAGGGTTCCGTAGCGCGCCGCACCGTCCTCGTTGCGGCCCGGATCCGAGGTTGCGAGGCCGATGCCGGCCGCGCTCACCTCGGGCTTCGGGCCGCCGTCGAACGCGAGTCCCTCCGACGAGAAAGGGGCGGCACCCCCCAACCCGTCGTTTGGGTCGAACGCGACGGCGCCAACAGCGAGCGCCACCGGGACGGCGCGCCGCAACGAGGCGCGGACGGCATCTGCCTCGGCCGGCTCCAGCCCGAGGATCGGGACGTCAGCAGGACCGTCGGCGCCGAGCGACCCCGCAGGAAGAGGCCCATCGACGAGCACGGCGCGTGCGCCGGCAGCAACCACCTCGCGAACGGCCTCGGGGGACGATGTCCCCCGCGGGAGCAACACCGCGGCGCCTGCCGCACGGCTGTACCCGTCGCTGTCGAAGAGACGTGCGAAGCCGCTCGTCGCACCGACGACAGCCGGTGCCGACGGTGAGAGAGCCACGACGGGTGCGGACACGGAGATCGAAGGGGCCACAACGCCGCCGAGTGGCTGAACGCCGGACACGAGCACACGGAGCCCGGCGAGCAGCAGAACATGACCCGTGGGGCTCCGCTGCCGCGTGTCGATCGCGCCGGCCGTGAGTGCCGCGGGAGCGCCGCCTGGGCCGCCGATACTCCCGTAGGCCGGTCCGGCGGGCCCATCGTTCCCGGCGGGAGCGACGACAAGCGAGTCGAGCGCCGATGCCCCCGCGGCAGCCGCAGCTAGCGGGCCGTCGGTGAACGCGGCAAAGGGCTCGACGACACCGACGAGGGAGATTCGGGCCGCGTCGTGCGCATCGCCGTCCTCGTTGGGATCGACCGCCAGCTCGAGACCAGCGAGGAGCTGATCGGTGCGCCCGTAGACGGAGACCCCGCCGGAGGTATCGGGCTGCCACCCCGCCACTCGGATCGGAAGGAGCGCGGCGGCGGGAGCGACACCCGCGAGCCCGGCAGGCCCGCCCGAGCCCGCGACTAGGCCCGCCATCTCGGTGCCGTGGCGCTCCGGCCGGCCGGGAGCCGTTGGGTTCTGTCTGGCGCTCGCGTCACCTCCCGGATCGAGCACATCGAAGCCACGGATCAGAGCGCCGCGGATATAGGGGTGGACGAGGTCGACACCCGTGTCGAGCAGCGCCACCGTGACCCCTGCGCCGGAAAACCCCGGGATGCCGACGTCCGGCCGCCTCCCTCCCGCGACGCCGACCAGGTCGTCGACGCTGCTCGGGCCGACGGCGGCGGGGATCGTTGCCCGAACCTGGAAAACCCCCTTCACGTCGGGATCGCGCACGACGATGGCGAGCGCGCGCGCGCCGAGCGCCGCGGCGAACCCGTTGAAGACGCGGTAGTACGCATGCTCCGGCTCGATCGGCGCTCCCTTGAACGCGAGTCGCGTGAGCACCTCACGCTGCGCCGCGCGAGCAGCGGCCGTCCAGGAGCGCTCCTGCTCCTCGGTTGCCACCCCGCCCGCCCGGGCAACGCGCGTCGCGAGCGACGGCTTTGCGAGGACGACGACCCAGCGCCCACCGAGCTGGGCCGAGGGCCGATCGCCGAGCAGGCTCTCCCAGCCGGCCGCGCTTCCGCCGGGCTGGTCGGCGCCACTCGCTCCCGCGACGAGAAGAAGTGCGGCGAGCACGAGAGCCGCGACGCCAGGCCACCGGCGATGCCGTAAGCCGCGTGAAACTCGGTTCCCTGACCTAGGCGGCGGAGGCATACGCGTCCACGATTCGAGCCTCGACCGGGGGCAGGGGATCGGCGAAGCGGGCCGCCGACGCGATCATCGCCGCGTTGTCGGTGCAGAGCACGAGCGGCACGAGCGCTGCATCGGGCAAGGCGGCCCGAAGCTCGGAGTTGGCGGCGACGCCGCCGACGACCGCGATGCGTTCGATCTCGGTCGCCGCCGCGGCCTCGCGCAACCGCTGCGTCAGCGCAAGGACGATCGCCCGCTGGTACGACGCGGCGAGATCGGCCCGCCGCTCCGCGAGGCCGGCGTCGCCGAGATCGCGCACCGCGTAGAGCAGCGACGTCTTCACGCCGGAAAACGAGAAGTCGAGGCCGGGTACCCGAGCGATCGGGAACCGGAACGCGTCAGGATCCCCCTGCCCCGCCAGCGCATCGATCTCGGCTCCGCCGGGATAGGGCAGTCCGAGCAGCCGCGCACCCTTGTCGAACGCCTCACCGGCGGCATCGTCGAGCGTCGTGCCGATGCGCTCGAACGAGCCACGCTCGCGCACGGCGAGCAGGAGCGTGTGCCCGCCGCTCGCAAGCAGGCAGACGAAGGGTGGCTCGACGGGAGCCTCTCCAAGGTAGAGCGACGCGACGTGGCCCTGCAGGTGGTCGACGGGCACGAGCGGGATGCCGCGCGACCAGGCGATCGCCTTCGCGGCCGAGAGGCCGACGAGCAACGCACCGATGAGCCCCGGCCCACGGGTGACTCCGATCCGGGTGAGATCGCCAAGCTCGACGCCCGCCTCGTCGAGGGCGGCGCGAATCACCGGCTCGATGAGCTCGAGGTGACGGCGCGACGCTACCTCCGGCACCACCCCGCCGTAGCCCGCGTGGAGCTCGGCCTGCGAGGCCACGATCGACGACAGCACCTTCCCGTCCCCCGTGATCACTGCCGCGGCGGTCTCGTCACACGATGTCTCTATACCCAGGATCATCCTTCGCTGCTTCCTCTGCTCTCTCTGCTTCCTCTGCTCTCTCTGCTTCCACTGTCGTCTGACGTGGACTCCGGCGCCGGATCGGGATCGCGCCACATGATCTCTGCATCTTCTCTGTTGTCAGTGTAGTAACCGCGTCGGACGCCACGAGAGACGAAGCCGAAGCTCTCGTACAGCGCGATTGCAGCGAGATTCGAGACCCTCACCTCCAACGTGTAACCACGCTCGGCATCGCCACGGGTGTCCTCGAACAGTCGGGCGAGCATGGCGGAGGCGATCCCGAGCCGCCGATGCGCGGGATCGACGGCGACGTTCATCACGTGCCAGGCATCCACGTAGCGGGAGAGCACGAGGTAGCCGATGAGCTGCTCGTCCGGCGTGACCGCTGCGATCGAGAGCGAACTCTGCTTTGCGAGCTCGCCGGCGAACATCGACCGCGACCAGGGCGTCGGATACGAGGCGCGCTCGATCCGCTCGATTGCGTCGAGGTCGCCGAGCTCGAGCCGGCGCAGTGAGAAGCTCATGCGACCCACCGTTTCGCGTCCGGCTCACGCACGTAGACGGGCTCTACGGCTCCGGCGGGGCCGAACGCGGTCGCGAGCGCCGCGTGGAGCGCTGCCCGAGGCACGTGCAGGTCGGAATCCGGCGGCGGCACATCCGCCCCACGCCCGACCAGGAGGTCGCGGTAGCGGCACGCACCGTCCCCGACAAGGACGCTCCCGGGCGGGATGACGAGCTCGTCAGGGGTCAGGGCGAGCGGGCCGAGGACGAATACCTCGCCTCGCCTCGCGTCGACGACCGGGAACGCGCCCACGGCGGTTGAGGCGAGAGCCGCGAGGGTCGAGACACCGGCGACGGGGATACCGAGCGACAGCGAGAGCCCCCGCGCCACCGCGAGGCCGATGCGGGTGCCGGTGAAGCTCCCAGGCCCCGTGCCGACGACGATCCCCGTCAGATCCGAGGGGGCCGCGCCGGCGTCAATGAGCAGCGCATCGACGTCTGCGAGGAGCGACTGCGGCCTCGTCGTGCGCTCCCCGAGGGTCACGCCGTCGGCCACGAGCGCGCTCGTCGCGAGGTCAGTTGCGGTGTCGAACGCGAGGATCAGCACGCGCGAGATCTTCTAGCAGCGTTCTGTCGGCGCTGTCGGCCGAGATCCGCCGCTCGTCGAGGGTGACATGCTCGAGCTCGAGGGCGATGCGGGCGGGGGGAAGCGCCTCGATCCCCGCCTCGGGCCACTCGACGAACGCGATCGTGCCGTCGAAGTACGGCTCGAGGTCGCCCCACTCCGCGGCGCTGAGCCCGACGAAGCGGTAGAGGTCGAGGTGCGCGACGGTCGCCCTCCCGTGGTAGAGGTGCCCGATCGTGAAGGTGGGGCTCGTCACGGGCTCCTCGATCCCGAGCGAGCGGCAGGCGCCGCGCACGAGGGTCGTCTTGCCGGAGCCGAGCTCGCCGCGCAGCAGCACGATGTCTCCCGGGTGGAGCAGACCGGCCAGCATGTCGCCGAACGCCTCCGTCTCGGCTGCCGACTGCGTCGTGCGCTCGACCACCGCGATCAGAAGAGGCCGAGCTGGACTGTGCCGATCAAGGTCTCCTCGACCTCCGCCCGATCGAGATCCTCGATCACCGGCCGCGGGATCTCGCGCTCGAATCGTGCTGCGAACGACGGCGCGCCGGCCGACACGACGGCCGGTTGGCCGAGTAGGCCAGGAATGCGTGCGAAGTCGTCCTCGAGCGCCTTCAGCATCGACGGCGTATAGAGCGCGGCCGCCGGGTGGTAGAGCGGGTAGAGAAGGACGCTCCTCGAGGCCAGCGTCACCTCCTGCTCCTGGCCGTGCACCCGCGTGATCCCGAACGAGCGCCCCGAGAGGAGCTTGGTGGCGAAATTCCCGAGCGTCGCGACGACCCGCGGCCGCACGAGCTCGATCTGCCGGAAGAGGTGCGGCTCGCAGGCGGCGATCTCGGCCTCGAGCGGGTCGCGATTCTGCGGCGGGCGGCACTTGAGGACATTTGCGAGGTAGACGGACGCGGGAGTCAGCCCGATCCCGGCGAGCAGCTGCTCGAGCAGCTCTCCTGCCTGACCCGCGAACGGGAGCCCACCCTGATCTTCGTGGTAGCCAGGCCCTTCGCCGACGATCATCAGCTCGGCGTCAGGGTTGCCCGAGCCGAAGACGACCTGGCTCCGAGATTCCGCGAGTCGGCAGCGGTAGCAGCCGGAGGTCTCTTCGGCATAGGCCGCGAGGGCCGTGGAGCGGGCTACGGCATCCATCGACTGGCCAGTCTAGGCGGCGAGGCGGATGTGTACGAGATCGGGGGCGATGCGGGCTAGCCGCAGCCGCAACCGCCGCCGCAGCAACCGCCGCCGCTACCGCCGAACGACGGCTTGGCGGCCGCGCCGTGCACGGCGAAGGCAGAGATCTGCTTGAGCACGTCTGTCGTGTTACACGACGGGCACGTGATCACCTGGTCGTCGCTCCGGACGAGCTCGTCGAAGTGATCCTCGCACTCCATGCACGCGTATTCGTAGATCGGCATGTCCGGAGTGTACTGTCCCGACGTCGTGGAACGCTGGGTCACACCGACGCTCGAGGGCCGGATCGTGCGGCTCGAGCCGCTCGCGCAGGAGCACGCAGACGACCTCTGGGAGGCATCGCGCGACACCCGCGTGTGGCGCTGGCTGCCGATCGTCCAGCCTCAGACGCGGGAGCAATGGCAGGCCTGGATGGAAGACGCGCTCGCCCGCGTCGAGGCCGGGCTCGATCTGGCCTTCGCCACGGTGCTCGTCGAGACGGGGCGGGCGGTCGGGTCGACCCGCTTTCTCGCATTGCGGCCGGAGCATGGGAGCCTCGAGATCGGCTGGACGTGGCTGAGCCCGACCGTTTGGGGCAGCGGCGCGAACGCGGAAGCCAAGCTCCTCCAACTGGAGCACGCCTTCGACGTCCTCGGCTGCCGACGCGTCGAGTTCAAGACGGATGCGCTCAACGAGCGTGCGCGTCCGGCGCTCGCGGGGCTACCGGCGACGTTCGAGGGAATCCATCGCAAGCACATGCTGGTTCGCGATGGCCAGAACCGCGACTCCGCCTGGTTCAGCATCGTCGACGACGACTGGCCCGTAGTCTCGGACGCGCTCCGCGCACGCGTCGCCGCGGCCTGATTCCCGGCTGACGGACCGCGCAGGTTGTATCGTCGCGGTATGACGCGGACGGCATTCAGAACGTGCCCACTCTGCGAAGCGACGTGCGGCTTGCAGCTCGAGATCGAGAACGGACGCGTGACTCGTATCCGCGGCGATGCCGACGACCCGTTCTCGAAGGGATTCATTTGCCCGAAGGGCTCCACCCTCGGAGCGCTGCACGAGGATCCCGACCGGCTTCGCCGGCCGCTCGTGCGCCGCGATGGGACACACGTCGAGGTGAGCTGGGAGGAGGCATTCGCCGAGATCGAGCAGCGACTTACCGCGCTTGTGACCGAGCACGGCACCGATGCCGTTGCGGTCTACATCGGCAACCCGAACGCGCACAACTACGCCAACACGCTCGCGATTCGGCCGCTCGTCAAGGCGCTCCGGACGAAGAATGTCTACTCGGCCTCGACCGTCGACCAGATGCCGAAGCACGTCGCCTGCGGGCTCGTCTTCGGCCACCCCTTTGCGATCCCGGTCCCCGATCTCGATCGCACCGACTTCCTGCTGTTGCTCGGTGCCAACCCGCTCGAGTCCAACGGCAGCCTCGCGACCGCGCCCGATTGGCCCGGCAGGCTCGAGGCGATTCGGCAGCGGGGTGGCCGCGTCGTCGTCGTCGACCCGCGCCGGACGAGGACGGCCGACCACGCTGACCTGCACGTCCCGATTCGCCCGGGAACGGACGCCGCCCTGCTCGCGGGAGTTGCCGCAGCCCTGTTCGCCGAGGGCCTCGCCGATCCGGGAGCGCTCGCCGAGACGGTCAGCGGGCTCGATCTCGTCGAAGCTGCCGTCGCGGGCTTCACGCCAGACCGTGTCGCATCGTTCACCGGCGTCCCCGCCGAGACGGTTCGCACGCTCGCACGCGAGCTCGCCGCAGCTCCCACGGCCGTCGTCTACGGCCGGATCGGCACCCACACGACGGCGTACGGCACACTCGCCGCGTGGCTCGTCGACGTGCTCAACGTCATCACCGGGAATTTCGACCGTCCCGGAGGCGCCATGTTCCCCCACGCCGCGCACGAGCAGCCGCGGCGCCCGCCGCGCGCGTTCAAGACCGGACGCTGGCACAGTCGCGTCCGCGGGCTACCGGAGACGCTCGGCGAGCTCCCGGTCGCGACGCTCGCCGACGAGATCGAAACGCCCGGCGAAGGACAGGTGCGGGCCTTCCTGACGATCGCCGGGAACCCGGCCCTGACGACTCCCGATGCGGGGCGCCTCGACGGCCTGCTGGCGGAGCTCGAGCTGGTGGTCTCCGTCGACCCGTATCTGAACGCGACGACCCGCCACGCAGACGTGATCCTGCCCCCTCCGTCGGTGCTCGAGAAGTCCCACTACGACCTGGCGTTCACCGCGCTGTCCGTGCGCGACGTGGCAAACTTCTCACCGCCCGTGTTCGAGCGGGAGCCAGGCTCGCCGTCCGAGTTCCAGATTCTCGTGCGGCTCGCTGCGATCGCCTCTGGCCTCGGCGCGGATAGCGACCCGGACGCGCTCGCGACGGCCACGATCGCCGGACGGATCGCCGAGGCGGTCAACGACCCGGACTCCTCGATTCACGGCCGCGACGCGGACGAGATCGTGGCGGCTCTCGGCGACCGCCCCTGCGAAGAGCGGCTCCTCGACCTTCTGCTGCGCACCGGGCACCGCGGCGACGCGTTCGGCGCACGGCCCGACGGCATCTCGCTCGCGCTGCTCGACGCAAACCCGCACGGACTCGACTTCGGCCCCCTCGCGCCACGTCTGCCGAATGCACTTGCAACGAAGTCCGGCAAGGTCGAGCTCGCTCCACCGCCGCTCATCGACGACCTGACCCGGCTCGAGGCCGCGCTCGCGGTCACAGCGGCAGGCGGCATGGTGCTCGTCGGCCGCAGGCAGTTGCGGACGGCCAACTCGTGGACGCACAACGTGCAGGTGCTCGTGCGGGGCAAGGACCGCTGTGTGGCCCAGCTTCACCCGGATGACGCCGGCCGGATCGGGATCGCCAACGGCGCCACGGCAACGATCCGCTCGGCCGCCGGCTCGATCGACGTTCCGGTCGAGGTGACCGACGTCGTCATGCCCGGCGTCGTCTGCGTCCCGTACGGCTGGGGCCATGGACTGCCCGGCACGCGGCAGGCGGTCGCCGCCGGCCACGCGGGCGTCAACGTGAATATCCTCACCGACGCCTCCATCGTCGACCCGATCTCGGGGAACGCCGTCCTCAACGGCATTCCCGTCACCGTCGCACCCGCGTAGCAGCCGGCGCCGGGATTACCCGGCCCCGCTTGTGCGTTACACTCATCCGAAGCCCGGTATCCGACGAGGAACTGGAGCACGGACAGCATGATCGAACGTTTCAACGTGATCGGCCGCGGCCGAGTCGGCACCGCCCTCCTGGCGCGCCTGCTCGAGCGCGGCCTGAAGCTCGACGAGAGCGACCCCGACCTCGTGCTGCTCTGCGTGCCGGATCGCGCGATCGGGGAGGCGGCGGCGTACGTCTCCCCCGGGCCGTGGGTCGCGCACGTGAGTGGCGCAACGCCGCTGGCCGAGCTCGCGCCGCACACCCGCCGCTTCAGCGTGCATCCGCTGCAGACCTTTACCGTTCGGCGCGGGCCCGAGCAGCTCGACGGCGCCTTCGCTGCCGTCACGGCCGAGACCGACGAGGCCGGCCTGGTCGCCACCTGGCTCGCCGAGACGCTCGGCCTGAGCCCGTTTCCGCTCGCCGACGAGAACCGGGCGGCGTACCACGCCGGGGCGGCGATGGCGTCCAACTACCTCGTCACGCTCCGCAGGGCCGCAGGCTCGCTGCTCGAGGCCGCGGGAGCGCCTCCCGAGGCCCTCGACCCACTGATGCGGCGCACGATCGACAACGACTTCGAGTTGACCGGGCCGATTCAGCGCGGCGACTGGGAGACGGTCGAGCGGCACCGCGAGGCGATTCTCGCGATCCGCCCCGAGCTCGAGCCGCTCTACCAGGTGCTCGCCGACGCCACGGTGGCCGTGGCGTGAAGACGTGCCGGACGATCGCCGAGGTGCGGGCGGAGCTCGCTTCGCGACGTGACGGGACGATCGGGCTCGTGCCGACGATGGGCGCCTTGCACGCCGGCCACCTTTCGCTGATCGCCGCGGCACGGGCGGAGTGCTCGACCGTCGTCATGAGCCTGTTCGTCAACCCCGCTCAGTTCGGAGCCGCCTCCGACCTCGATGCCTATCCGCGCGACGAGGCCGACGACCTTTTCCTGGCGGCCGAGGCGGGCGTCGACCTGGTGTTCGCGCCCTCGGTCGAGGAGATGTACCCGGCGGGGTTCCAGACGTGGGTCGACGTTGCCGAGCTCGGCTCGATCCTCGAAGGTGAGCATCGGCCCGGGCACTTTCGCGGCGTCGCCACCGTGTGCCTCAAGCTCTTCACGATCGTCCGGCCCGACCTCGTCTACTTCGGCCAGAAGGACGCGCAGCAGGTCGCCGTGCTGCGCCGCATGATCGCCGACCTCGCGCTCGAGCTCGAGCTACGCGCCCTGCCGACCATCCGCGACGCAGACGGCCTGGCGCTCTCGTCCCGCAACCGCCGGCTCTCCGCCACGGAGCGCAGGCGCGCCCTGGCGCTGCCACGCGCGCTTGCAACGCGTGACCCCGAGCGGGCGCGCGAGCTCCTCGACGGCCTCGAGGTCGACTACGTCGAGGTCGTCCCGTTCGACCCCCCCGTCCTTGCTGCCGCAATCCACGTCGGCTCCACCCGTCTGATCGACAACGTCCCCATCCAGGAGGTCTCATGAGCACCCGTCCGCGCACCCCGGGTCACGGCGCACCCGGTCCCGGCAAGCTCCCCATCACCGAGCTACTCGGCATGAAGGCGAGCCACTCGCCGATCGCGATGATCACAGCGTACGACGCCCCGTCCGGCCGCCTGGCCGACGCGGCGGGCGCAGACATGATCCTCGTCGGCGACTCCGCGGCCATGACCATGCTCGGCCACGATTCCACGGTGCCCGCGACGATGGCGGAGATGCTCGTGCTGACGCGGGCCGTGACCCGCGGTGCCAAGAGACCCCTTGTCGTGGCAGACATGCCGTTTGGTTCCTTCCAGGTCTCCGACGAGCTCGCGGTGGCGAACGCCGTGCGGTTCGTCAAGGACGCCGGGGCGGACGCGGTGAAGATCGAGGGCGCGGGCACGATGCTCTCACGGGTCCATGCGATCGTCGGGGCCGGCGTTCCCGTGATGGGGCACATCGGGCTGACGCCACAGTCGGCCACGGCGCTCGGGGGATTCAAGGCCCAGGGTCGCACCGCATCGAAGGCGGCGCAGCTCGTACGCGACGCGCTCGCGCTCGAGGCAGCCGGCTGCTTCTCGATCGTCCTCGAGGCGGTTCCCTCGCCGGTGGCAGCGAAGATCACCGAGCTGCTCGAGATCCCGACGATCGGTATCGGCGCCGGCGGCGAAGTCGACGGCCAGGTGCTCGTGTGGCACGACCTTCTCGGCCTCTACGACGGCCACGCGCCGCGGTTCGTGAAGCAGTACGCGCAGCTCGCGACCGCGATCCAGCGTGCCGTCGAGGAGTACGTCGGCGACGTGCGCGAGCGGCGGTTCCCCGAAGAGGTACACACCTACGGGATGCCGGCCGAGGAGCTCGCCGCCTTCGAGGCGGAGCTCGGGAGCGCGCTCGTCGAGGAGCGCTAGAAGGCGGACGGAAGCACGGCGAACGCCGCGATGATCACCGCCGCGAGGGCCAGCGCACCCGCGACGCCGCGCCAGGGCAACTCGAAGGTCGTCCGCAGGCCGAGGGCGAGCAGCCAGAGCGACCAAACGGCGAGTGCGAATCCGATGCCGAGGACGACGGCGCGGCCGGTTCCGTCGTCCGAGCCGCCGGTGTGGAACCAGTCGTAGCCGAACCCAACGAGCACCGCAGGAACGGTGACGAGGAACGAGAGCGCGAACGGGAGCGCCGAGAATCCGACGAGATGGCGTGCCGTTCGGGCGCGGGTCTCGAGACCGACGGCCCGGGCGCCGATCCAGACCACGAAGCCGAGCAAGAAGTACCCGGCGGCACCATAGAACAGGCCGCCGATGAAGGTGACAACGGCGAGCACGATCCAGTCGAGCGACTCCTCGTCCATGAGCGTTCCCCAGGCTGGGGTGAGAAGAATCCCCGCCATTCCGGCAACGATCACGATGGCCAGGATCGGCTCCGAGCGGGCGTCGACGTCGACCTCGTCGTCGTCCTGGAGCGCGACGAAAACGTCGGTGGGGTGTATGAGAACGCGAGGCAGGAGTCGCCACCAGCGCCGCACGTGCGCCTGGGCCGCGTCGGAGCCGCTGAGCGCTGCTGCGTCTGCGACCGCGCCCGGCTTCGATGGCTTCTCGCTCACCAGCCGAGGGTAGCGCCCGCGAACGGGCGAGGCGCGCCCTTGGGTGTGCTTCGCCTCACGCCGCCGCGACCGCCGACCCTCGAGCACCTTGGTGTCAAGGGCCGTCAGCCTCGGATGCAGCAGGTATCAGCACGCGAGGAGCCCGCCTCTGCAGGCGGGCTCCTTCGACTCGGCCGTTGCGTCAGGACGCTCTCCCTGGGTCACTGCGTCACGCGACGAGCTTCAGCTTCGTGCTCGAAGTGCTCTTGCCACTCGTGCCCCGCAGGACGATCGTGAACCGCTGCCCTTTGTTGAGCGTTGGGAGTGGGATCCGCACGGGATTCGTGCCCGCCGGGAGCGTGCGCCTCCATGTGATCTTCTGGGCGCTACCCCCGACATAGACCTGCGCCGTCAGCCTCCCGCGTGAGGAGAGCTTCAGAAAGACAATCTGCTCGCCGGCGACGATCCGCGACGGCGTGGCGCCGATCGTGAACCTGACCGTCCGTGGCAACAGGGAGAGGCTGAGCGTCCCGACATCGTCGGCGGGCTTGTCGTCTGCCTCAGAACGCTGCGGCGTCGAGGAGACGAACAACTTACGGCCGCTCGCACCCCGGAGCTGCATGCGCACGGTTACGGCGGCGCCTGCCGCAAGGGTGCCGAGGTCGCAGTCGATGATCGCGAGCCCCGAGCAGGAGCCACGGCTGGCCCTGGGCTTACCCTTCTGAATCAGATTGAGGGACGGCGTGATGAGAACATGGGCGGCAGTCGCGGCACCCTTGCCCTTGTTCGTCACCGTCACAGTCACCGTCACGTTGTCGCCGATCCGAACGCTCTTCAGCTTCGATGCCTTCACGGTCGAGGTCAGGTCGGGCAGCGGACTGCCGGTCGAGCCACCACCCGTCGAGCCACCACCGGTCGAGCCACCACCCGTCGAGCCACCACCCGTCGAACCACCACCCGTCGAACCACCACCCGTCGAACCACCACCCGTCGAACCACCACCCGTCGAACCACCACCCGTCGAACCACCACCCGTCGAACCACCGCTCGACGAACCGCCGCCGCCGCTAGCCGGGCACGGGAGATCGAACCGCGTCGCCCCGAGATCGAAGTCGGCAGGCGGGTAGAGGGACGGCGGCCCGAGCACGAGATCCGTCTCGGCGCCGCGATCGCAGGGCATGGAGACCGACAGCGTCGCACGCGTCTCACTCGCGTCGAACGTACCGGTTGCGGTATCGAAGATTGCATTGCCGTCCGCGAACTTCGAGATCGAGACGAGGCTCACCTGACAGCCGTCCCGAACGACGTGGAACGTCGCCGTTGCGGTCAATCCACTCACGGTCGTCGACTCTCGGAACGCGCACAGAGGACCGGCAGCGGCTCCTCTCTCCGGCGCTGCAAGAACGGCTATCGCTATTGCCACCACGGCAACAGCGATGGACTTCCATGTCCCTGAATTCACAGTTCCCTCCCCCTTGTGCCCCATGGTCAAAGCTCGCCCCGCACCGTATGGTACGACTGCCGGACGACTCGTCAAGAGCAGGATTCGGCGGGACCTACGCGGCCGCGACGGCGGCGGCCTGCTCCGCTGCACCGAGCACGCCGCGCAGGAACTGCCCCGTGTACGACTCGTCGACCGCCGCGATCTCCTCGGGCGTGCCCGTCGCGATCAGCTCGCCACCGGCCTCTCCGCCCTCGGGGCCGAGATCGACGATCCAGTCTGCCTGCTTGATCACGTCGAGGTTGTGCTCGATCACGAGCACCGTGTTGCCCGTGTCGACGAGCCGCTGCAGCACTTCGAGCAGCTTCTCGATGTCGGCGAAGTGCAAACCGGTGGTCGGCTCGTCGAGGATGTACAACGTCCGGCCGGTGGCGACCTTCGACAGCTCGGAGGCAAGCTTGACCCGCTGCGCCTCGCCACCCGAGAGCGTCGTCGCCGGCTGGCCGAGCCGGATGTAGTCGAGCCCGACGTCGTGCAGGGTCTGCAGGCGCCGATGGATCTTCGGGATCCGGGCGAAGAACTCGAGCGCCTCCTCGACGGACATCTCGAGCACGTCCGAGATCGACTTGCCCTTGAACCTGACCTCGAGTGTCTCCTTGTTGTAGCGCTTGCCGTGGCACGTCTCGCACGGCACGTAGACGTCCGGGAGGAAGTGCATCTCGATCTTGATCTGGCCGTCGCCCTTGCACGTCTCGCAGCGGCCGCCACGCACGTTGAACGAGAACCGCCCCGGCTTGTAGCCGCGAACCTTCGCCTCGGGCGTCAGCGAATAGAGCTCACGGACGTGCGTGAAAAGATCGGTGTAGGTGGCGGGGTTCGAGCGCGGCGTCCGGCCGATCGGCGTCTGGTCGATGTCGATCACCTTGTCGAACGCGTCAATGCCCTCGACGTCCTCGTGCTCGCCCGGCTTGATGCGCACCTTGTTGAGGCGGTTCGCGAGCGCCTTGTAGACGATCTCGTTCACGAGCGTCGACTTGCCGGAGCCGGACACGCCGGTGACGGTGATGAACTTCCCGATCGGGAACTCGACGTCGATGCCCTTGAGGTTGTGCTGCGAGGCGCCACGGACGATGAACACGCCGCGGTCGTCCTCCCGCCGCGGCGGGATCGCGATCGTGCGCCGGCCCGAGAGGAAGTCCCCGGTGACCGAGCCCTTCGTGCGCATCACCTGCTTCGCGGTGCCCTCCGCGACAACCCGCCCACCGTGTTCTCCTGCACCAGGCCCCATGTCGACGACCCAGTCGGCGACCCGCATCATCTGCTCGTCGTGCTCGACGACGAGCACGGTGTTGCCGAGCGCCTTCAGCCGCTGCAGCGTCCCGATCAGACGGTCGTTGTCGCGTTGATGTAGGCCGATCGACGGCTCGTCGAGGATGTAGAGGACGCCGACGAGCTGCGAGCCGATCTGCGTCGCCAGACGGAGCCGCTGCGCCTCTCCACCGGACAGCGTCTTCGCGGCACGGTCGAGCTGGAGGTAGCCGACGCCGACATCCGAGAGGAAGGTGAGCCGCTCGCGGATCTCCTTCACGATCCGGTGGCCGATCAGCTCCTCGGTCGGCGTGAGTCCGAGCTCGCCGAGGAAGCCGAGGGCACCGGCAACAGAGAGTCGCGTGAACTCGTGGATCGAGCGCTCGCCCACCGTGACGGCCAGGACGGCCGGCTTGAGGCGGGCACCGTGGCAGTCGGGACAGGGGCGGAAGCTCATGTACTCCTCGATGCGCTCCCGCTGCTGGGTCGAGTCGGTCTCGCGGTAGCGGCGCTCGAGGTTCCGCAGGATGCCCTCGAACGCCATCGCGTACTGGCGCTTGCGGCCCATCCGGTTCTTGTACTGGACGAGGATCCGGTCGCCGTTCGTGCCGTAGAGGAACCAGCCCTGCTGCTCCTCGGTCAGCTCGCGCCACGGGAGCTCGGTGTTGACCTCATAGCGATCTGCGATCGCCTGGATGACGCCCTCGTAAAAGCTCGAGCTGCCGATCGACCACGGCACGAGGGCTCCATCGGCGATCGACACCGACGGGTCGGGCACGAGCATGTCCGGATCGATCTCGAGCTGCGCTCCGAGTCCGGTGCAGCGCGGACACGCTCCGTGCGGCGCGTTGAACGAGAAGATGCGGGGCTCGAGCTCGGGCAGCGAGACGCCGTGCTCCGGGCAGGCGAAGTTCTCGGAGTAGAGAAAGCTCTCGCCCTCGACGACGTCGACGCCGACGAGGCCCTCGGCGAGGGACGTAGCCGTCTCGACCGACTGCGTGAGGCGCTGCCGAAGGTCGTGCTTGAGCACGAGCCGGTCGACGACGACCTCGATCGTGTGCTTGAACTTCTTGTCGAGGACGATCTCGTCCTCGAGGAGCCGCTGCTCGCCGTCGATCTTGACGCGCGTGAACCCGTCGCGCCGCAGCTCTTCGAGCACGTCGCGGAACTCGCCCTTACGGTCGCGCACGATCGGGGCGTTGACCGTGAAGCGCGTTCCCTCCGGGAGCGCGAGGATCTGCTCGACGATCTGGTCGAGGCTCTGGCCCGCGATCGGCCGCCCGCAGACCGGGCAGTGTGGCCTCCCCACGCGGGCATAGAGAAGGCGGAGATAGTCGTAGATCTCGGTGACCGTGCCGACCGTCGAGCGCGGGTTGCGCGACGTCGTCTTCTGGTCGATGGAGATCGCCGGCGAGAGCCCGTCGATCGAGTCGACGTCGGGCTTCTCCATCATCTGCAGGAACTGCCGCGCGTAGGCGGAGAGCGACTCGACGTAGCGGCGCTGGCCCTCGGCATAGATCGTGTCGAACGCGAGCGACGACTTGCCGGAGCCCGACAACCCGGTAATGCAGATGAGCGCGTTGCGCGGGAGCCGCACCGTGACATCCTTCAGGTTGTGCTCACGGGCGCCGTGAACGACGAGCTCTTCGATAGGCATACGACCAGCTTACCGCGCCTGTCTCGATCGAACAAGTGTTCGTGAAACGAGACTAACGCGTGGCTCTGCGGCGACCGAAGATCAGGCCGCCCAGGGTAAAACCGAGCCCGAACGTCCCGAACGCGAAGGCGCCGATCGCGATGCCCTTCCGCCACACAGACAGCCGCTGCCAGCGGCTGAGCGCGGCCGCCTCCTGCTCGGTCAGCTCCTCGCCGCGGCGCTGCTTGCGCATCGCACCGCCGGCCTGCAGGCCGAGATAGAGGTCGTCGAAGATCTCGGGAGACTGTTCCGACATGCTTCGAGTGTATAGCCTCGTTCGGCCGTGACTGCTTGCGCGATCCACATCTCCGACCTCCATCGCGGCACCCACGAGGCCCCCGAGCTCGACGACGCGCTGGTGCGGCTCTGTGCCGAACTGCGGCCCGAGCTCGTGATCGCGAGCGGCGATCTCTCGAACCGCTGCCGGCACGAGCAGCTCGAGCAGGCGAAGACGTTGCTCGACCGGCTGCAGGTGCCGACGCTCGCCGTGCCCGGCAACCACGACATCCCCTATACCCTTCCCGCCCGCGTCACGAGCCCCTGGCGGCCGTTCGAGGCCGTCTTCGGCACCACCGATCCCGTCGTGCGCACCGCGAACGCGATCGTGTGCGGGCTCAACTCGGGCCGTCCGTGGCGCCATCAGGGCGGCCGGCTGAGCTCTGGTCGACTCGCGTCGGTCGCACCGATCCTGGCCGATGCCCCCGACGGCGCGCTGCGGGTCGTCGTCTTGCATCATCACCTCGCCGGCGCCCCCTGGCGCGCATCGCGGAAGTTCCCGCTCAAGGACCGCGGTGCCGTCCTCCACGCGCTTGCCGATGCGGGTGCGGAGCTCGTTCTCGGCGGCCATATCCACCAGAGCACCGCGGTCGAGCGACGCGCGTTCGAGGCGCTCGACGACGACTCCCGCGGCGCGTTGGTGCTCTCCACCGCCCCGGGCTTCGGCCGACCGCGCCCGCATCGCCTCGGCGAGGCAAACGGCCTTCACGTCGTGCAGTGGACCGCCGAAGCAATCGAGATCGAGAGTCGGATCTGGCGCGAGGGCGGATTCGAGCCGATCGCGACCACACGCGTATCGCGCCACCGGGCGGCGTGACGGGGTTCGCGCCGGCGGAGGTGGCGTGACAGACGACTCACCCGCCTGGCGCGGTTGACGCGCTACTGACTAGGCTCCTCGGCATCATCCGTCGAGAGGAGCACCCATGAACGACCAGCTGGCCGAACTGCGACTCCGGCTTGGTGAGGTTTCCGACCTTCGCTCGGCTCTTGCGCTCCTCGACTGGGATCAGATGGTGATGATGCCGCCCGCCGGCGCTGCTGTCCGAGCCGACCGGCTCGCCACCGTGGAGCGCATCGCGCACGAGCGATTCAGCGACGAGCGGATCGGGGAGCTCGTCGAGGAGCTGGGCGACCTCGAAGCCTCCCTCCCCCACGACGCGGACGACGCGTGCCTGATTCGGGTCACGCGTCGCGACTGGGAGAAGGCGCGTCGCGTTCCCTCCGCCCTCGCGGGAGAGCTGACCAAGGCGGCCTCCGAGGGCATGGAGGCCTGGGTGGTTGCGCGCGCGGACAATGACTACGCCGCCTTCCGGCCGTGGCTCGATCGCCAGCTCGACCTCAAGCGGGAGTACATCGCGTGCTTCGAGCCGACCTCCGATCCGTACGACATTCTCCTCGACGACTTCGAGCCGGGCATGACGACCGCCGAGGTGCAGGTCGTCTTCGACCGGCTGAAGAGCGAGCTCATTCCAATGATCGCGGCAACAGCTGACGCGGGCGGCGGCCTTGGCAACGGCCCGTTCCCGGAGGACGCGCAACGTGACGTCGGTCTCGCAGCGATGACGGCATTCGGCTTCGAACCGACGTCGTTCCGGCTCGACAGCACCATCCATCCCTTCTGCTCTTCGCTCGCGACGACCGACGTGCGCGTCACGACGCGGTACGCCGAGACCGACCTCGAGTCGCTGTTCAGCTGCATGCACGAGATCGGTCACGGCCTCTACGAGCGCGGCGTCAGCCCGTCGCTCGAGCGCACCACCCTTGCGTCGGGTTGCTCGTCGGGGTTGCACGAGAGCCAGAGCCGGCTCTGGGAGAACGTCGTCGGCCGCTCGCTCCCGTTCTGTCGCTGGCTCCACCCGCAGCTCGTGGCGGCGTTCCCGGACGCGCTCGCCGACCTGACGGCGGAGCAGTTCCACCGAGCCGTCAACTGCGTCAAGCCATCCTTCATCCGCGTCGATGCGGACGAGGTCACCTACGGGATGCACATCATCCTCCGCTTCGAGCTCGAGCAGGAGCTGATCGCGGGCACGCTCTCGACCGCCGATCTGCCCGAAGCGTGGAACACGCGGTTCGAGGAGTACCTCGGGATCGCCGTGCCCGAGGACCGCCTCGGCGTGCTTCAGGACGTGCACTGGTCGGCAGGCGCGTTCGGCTACTTCCCGACCTACCAGCTCGGCAACGTGATGAGCGTGCAGATCTGGGAGGCGGCGAAGGCTGCATTGCCCAACGTCGAGGAGCGCTTCGCCGAGGGCGAGTTCGGCGAGCTCGGCGACTGGTTGCGCGAGAACCTCTACGCGTTCGGCCGGAAGTTCACCCCCAAGGAGACGTTCGAGCGCGTCGCGGGTGGCCCTCTCGACCCGGAGCCGTATCTGCGTTACCTTCGCACCAAGTACGCGGGGGCCGACGTCTCCTAGGCACCCCGCGCCTCGCTCTCTCGCTCAGGCGCCGCCGGCGACGACGAGCCCCGACTCGTAGGCGGCTACTACGGCTTGAACCCGGTCTCGTAGGCCAAGCTTGGCCAGGATGCTCGCGACCTGAGACTTCACGGTGGACTGCTCGACGAACAGATCAGCAGCGATCTCCGCGTTGGACCGACCCGTAGCGATCAACCGCAGGACGACGTCCATTCCCTCCTCGGCCTGGAGGATGAGCCGGAAGCCCGTGCGGACAAGCGCCTGATCGTCGGCCAGCGCGACGCGGATCATGCGACACCGAGTGGCAGCGTCGCCACGATCGCCCTGCGCGGCGAGCGGGCGGCGGGAGAGGCGGCGGTTGCCGCCTGAGCGTCAGGCGGCGGCTGTTCCGAAGCGCTTCGCCGACCGGGCCCTTGCGCGCGCCGCCTCGACCTCGCGGTCCCGGGGCGGCGCGCTCGTGACGAGATCGTCGAGCAGGTGGCGCGAGAGGTGCGCGATCTCCCTCACGGCCCGCTCGAAGACTGCCTCGTTCGCCTTCGACGGCTTCGTCGTGCCACTGATCTTGCGCACGTACTGGAGCGCCGCCGCGTGCACCTCGTCGTCGGTTGCGGGCGGGTCGAAGTTATGGAGCTGCTTGATGTTTCGACACACGGTGATCTCCTCTCTGGGTGAGACCTCAGCCTCACCCGTAACGTCTCATGCCTCGGCCAGCGCCTGCAGCTCTCGCCGCAGGTCCTTGATCTCGTCTCGCAGCTTGGCGGCGTACTCGAAGCGAAGCTCCTCGGCGGCGGCGAACATCTCCTCCTCGAGGGTGATCGCGAGCTTTTCGAGCTCTGTCTGGTCGAGTCCCTCGACCTTCGCCTTTCCGCGCCGCCGCCGGCCGGGGACGGTCGGTGAGTCGAGCGTGAGGAACTCGGCGATGTCGGACACGCCCTTGATGATGTTCTCGGGCGTGATCCCGTGCTCCTCGTTGTAGGCGAGCTGCGTTGCCCGGCGGCGATCGGTCTCGTCTACGGCGAACTGGATCGCCTCGGTGATCTTGTCGCGCATACAGCAGCACGCGGCCGTTGACGTTGCGAGCGGCGCGGCCGATCGTCTGGACAGGCGCGGTCTTGCCGCGCAGGAACCCTTCCTTGTCGGCATCCAGCATCGGCAACGAGCGACACCTCGGGCAGGTCGAGCCCTTCGCGGAGAAGGTTGACGCCGACGAGCACGTCGTACTCGCCGAGCCGGAGCTCGCGGATGATCTGGATGCGCTCGAGCGTGTCGATCTCGGAGTGGAGATATCGCGCCTTGACGCCCGCCTCGAGCAGGTAGTCGGTCAGGTCCTCGGACATCTTCTTCGTCAGCGTCGTCACGAGCACGCGCTCGCCGACGCTCCGAGCGGCGGCGGATCTCGCCGAGCAGGTCGTCGATCTGGTTCTTCGTCGCCCGCAGCTCGACCTCGGGGTCGACGATGCCGGTCGGGCGGATCAGCTGCTCGGCGACGACGGCTCGAGTTGCGCAGCTCGTACGAGCCGGGCGTCGCCGAGACGAACACCGTCTGCCCGACCTCTGCGAGGAACTCGTCGAAGCGCAGCGGCCGGTTGTCGAGCGCCGACGGCAGCCGGAAGCCGAAGTCGACGAGCGTCTGCTTGCGCGAGCGGTCGCCCTCGTACATGCCACCGATCTGGGGCACGGTCTGGTGCGACTCGTCGATGAAGCAGACGAAGTCGGACGGGAAGTAGTCGAGCAGCGTGTGCGGCGGCGAGCCCGGCCGGCCGGCCCTCGAGGATGCGCGAGTAGTTCTCGATCCCGTTGCAGAACCCGAGCTCCTGCATCATCTCCATGTCGTACTCGGTGCGCTGTCGGATGCGGTGCGCCTCGAGCATCCTCCCTTCGGACTCGAACTGCCTTACCTGCTCCGTCGAGCTCGTCGCCGGATCCCGCCCATCGCGCGCTCGATCGTCGGCTTCGACGTGACGTACTGCGTCGCCGGGAAGACCGTCGATTGTCGAGCTTCGCGAAGCACCTCGCCGGTGAGCGGATCGAAGTGCGTGATCGGCTCGACCTCGTCGCCGAAGAAGCGAGATCCGGTACGCGGTCTCGGAGTGCGCGGGCTGCACCTCGATGACGTCGCCCTTGACCCGGAAGCGTCCGCGGCCGAGCAGCGTGTCGTTGCGGACGTACTGGATGTCGATCAGCTTGCGGAGGACTCGTCCCGATCGTGCTCCTCGCCGACGGCGAGGTTGACGAGGCGCTTCTCGTACTCCTCCGGCGAGCCGAGGCCGTAGATGCACGAGACCGAGGCGACGATGACGGTGTCGCGGCGCGAGAGCAGTTCGAGGCCGTCGCCGCGTGGCGCAGGCGGTCGATGTCGTCGTTGCGCGACGAGTCCTTCTCGATGTAGAGGTCGGCCTGAGGCACGTACGCCTCGGGCTGGTAGTAGTCGTAGTACGAGACGAAGTACTCGACGGCGTTGTGCGGGAAGAACTCGCGGAACTCGTTGCAGAGCTGCGCCGCCAGCGTCTTGTTGTGGGCGATCACGAGCGCCGGTCGCTGGAGCTTCTCGATCATCCACGCCATCGTCGCCGTCTTGCCGGTGCCGGTGGCGCCGAGCAGCGTCTGGAAGCGGTTACCCGCCTCGAGCGACGTCGCGAGCTCGCCGATCGCCTTGGGCTGATCGCCGGTCGGCGAGTAGGCCGCGGTGACACGAAGGTCGGGCATGCGGACAGCCTAGCGTTGGACGCTCCGAAAGGGAACGCCTGTTCGTCCAGGAGCGGCTGGTTCGCTCAACCAGGGGATTTCCGACCGGCTCGATCACAGTTTGATCATGTCCCTGGTCTACGGTAGGAGCGTGCCCGTGCGCTTCAGACGGTCGCGCTTCCTCGGTTCGTCCGGAGCGGCGTTGATCGCCCTTGCCGTCGCGCCCCGCGCGGCGTTCGCAAGTGGCCGACGCTCGACCCTCGCCCTCGCGCTGACGGCCAAGAACGCCGGCCGACGGTACGCCGGCGACCGCACGCTGTTTGCAACGGTGTCTCCGGGGGTTCCGGGCCGCGACACCGCCGCCCTCAGCTTCGCGCTCAATCGTGCCGCGTCCGTGCGGCTCGAGGCGGTGCACACGGCCCGACGGTCGACGAGCGTCGCGTGGAAGACCGAGCAGCGCCTTCCCCCGGGCCGGCACACGCTGACCTGGACGCCCGACATCGCCACGCCCGTCGGCTCCTACGTGATGCGGCTGACGATTGCGCGCAGGGGAGCGGGCACGATGGTCCTCGGTGGCAGGCGGCCACCGTCGATCGCCAGGCAGGAGGCACCCGTGGTGCGTGTGCTCGGGGTCGAAGCCGCATTCCTGCGACGGTCATACCTGCCCGGCGAGCCGATGGAGCTCCGGATCCTCGCCGACGCCGGATCGCTCACACTGCAGTTTCTCCATTGTGGAACGGAGTACGCGAGCAGTGAGCGCAACGACGAGATGGTCGGCGCCCCGAAGGGCGACCCTGTGCCGCTCGACTGGACCGGTAAGCGATCGGCGCCTGCCACGATCACCGTGCAGTCGGGTTCCTGGCCGACCGGCCTCTACACCGCGCGGCTGACGACCGACGACGGCCGTGTCGGCTACGCGCCGTTCATCCTGCGGGCGGTCACTCCCGGCCAGAAGCGCCAACTCGTCGTGATGCCGACGAATACCTGGCAGGCCTACAACATGTACGACCGCGACGGCGACGGCTGGGGCGACACGTGGTATGCGGGCGGCAACCAGCCCGTCGAGCTCGACCGTCCATATCGTGATCGCGGCGTGCCGCCGCGCTTCAAGGCGTACGACCGCTCCATTCTCCGCTGGCTGCTGCGTACAGGGAAGCTCCCCGACATCGTCGCCGACGACGATCTCGAGGCGATCGGCTCGGGCGACGAGCTGCGCGCGCTCTACGACCTCGTCGTCTTCCCCGGCCACAGCGAGTACATGACCGCGCACGCGTATGACGTCGTCGAGCGTTTCCGCGACCTCGGCGGCCGGCTCATCTTCCTCTCGGCCAACAACTTCTTCTGGCGAGTGGACAAGGAGGAGAACAGGATGACGCGGGTCAAGCTCTGGCGCACCGACGGGCGCCCCGAGGCACGCCTGATCGGAGCGCAGTACCGCGCCAACGACGACGGGCGGCGCCAGGGGCCGTACACGGTCGTCTCGGCCGAGGCCGCGCCGTGGCTGTTCGACAAGACGGGCCTCGCTACCGGCTCGACGTTCGGCGAGACGGTCGGCGGCTACGGGATCGAAATCGACTCGATGACCCCGGACTCACCGCCCGGCACCGTCGTGCTCGCAAGCGTCGTCGACCTTTTCGGGCCGGGCTTGAGCGGCGAGATGACGTATTACGAGACACCTGCGGGCGCGCGGGTGTTCGCGGCCGGCACGCTCGACTTCGGTGGCTCGGTGACGTTCTGGCCGATGACGCGGATGCTCGAGAACCTGTGGCAGCACATGCTCCAGGATCTGCCTGCTCCGGTACCGGCACCCGAGCCGACGCCATCTACGCCACCGGCAGCGTAGGATCGCCTCTACACGAGCCAGGCGCCGTCCTGCTGGACGGGGACGCCGTCGAGCTCGATCCGGGAGCCCGGCAGCCGCAGGTCCTTGACGAGGTCCCAGTGGATGGCCGATCTGTTCACGCCGCCGAGATCGGTGTAGCTGTTGCCGAGGGCGAGATGCACCGTCCCGTCCATCTTCTCGTCGAACAGCGTGTTCTTCATATAGCGGGTGATCCCGGGATTACAGCCGATCCCGATCTCCCCGAGGCGCCGCGCCCCGTCGTCGACGTCGATCGTCTCGATCAGATACGCCTCGTTCGTCTCGGCCGAGGCATCGACGACGACACCCCCGTCGAACCGCAGCCGGATGCCCGTGATCTCCCGGCCCCGGTAGACGGCTGGGAAGTCGCCGAACGAGATCTCCCCCTCAGCGGAGTCCTCGATCGGACAGCCGAAAAACTCGCCGCCGGGCAGGTTCGACCCGAGAGCGTCGACCTTCATGGCCCGCCCCTCGAGCGAAAGCCGGAGATCGGTGCCCGTACCGAGGATTCGGATCTCCGACGCAGCATCGAAGTGCGTCGAGATGCGGCGCATCCGCTCTCCCTCCGCCGCCCAGTCGCGAAGCACCGCCCCGTAGAGCAGCTCTGCGAAGGACTCGCTCCCGAGCCCTGCTTCCTGGGCGAGCGCTGCGGTCGGGTACTGGCAGGCGACCCACGGCACATCGTGATTCATCATGCGCGCAGTGTCCGAGCGGTACGCCGCCTGCAACGTTCCCATCCGCTCGCTGTCGAGCTCGGCGGCGGCGCGCGTGTTGTCTGGCGCCGAGACGAAGACGAGCGCATCGATGTTCGCTATCTCGTGGCTGACGAGGGGTGCGGGCCGGGCGAGAAGATCGAGCGGCGCCGCCTCGACCCAGCGAAGCGACTGGGCCAGGAACCCCTCGAAGGAGATGCGCAGGAGCGCGTACGCCCCACGCCGGGCGATCACCCCACACAACTCGTCGAGCAGCGGTCGCGCCTGCGGGTTCCCACCGACATGCACCTGCCAGCCGGGCTGGACACCGAGACAGTCGTCGACGATCAGCTCGGCATACGTACGGTCGCGTGGATCGTGCATCGCCTGCACGCTAACGCAGCCTGAGCTCCTTTGCGTACGACTTCGCGTAGATCTTCTTCACCGCTTCGACCTTGGCGACGTAGCTGCGCGTCTCCGGGAATTGGATCCCGACGCCCTGCGCCCGCCAGCTGTCGACGTTGCCCTGTCCCGCGTGGTACGCGGCAAGGGCCGTGCGCTCGTCGCCGCCATAGCGGTTCAGGAGATTGCGGAGATACCACGCGCCGTAGCGGACGTTGATCTCGGGCGAGTAGAGGTCGTCGACGACGAACGCGCTCCCTCCCGTCCTCACCGCGATCCCGCGGGCGGTATCGGGCAGCAGCTGCATCAGGCCGAGCGCGCCGGCGTCAGAGCGCGCCCGCGCGTTGAATCGGCTCTCGGTGTAGATGACGGCGGCGAGCAGTGACGGATCGAGGTCGTAGTTTCTCGCGTGCCCGCGGACGATCGCCTCGTACCGCAACGGGTAGCGAATCCGTTGCACGAAGTCCGGCTGGTGTTGCACGAGAGCGAGGGCGATCGCGCCGAGCACTGCCACGCCTGCAAGGGCGATGAGGAGTCGCCTCACGATGCGTCGTTCTGTAGCTCCGTCAGGAGGTCGGCGACCCACGCGTCCAGATCCTCGAAGCTCCCGGTATTGACGTAATGGAAATCGGCCTTCGCCACCTTCTCCTTGTCGTCGATCAGCCGGTCGTCCCGGTTGTCGAGCGGAACCTGCCGCCGCTGCTCCCGGAGCCGGCGAGGCGCCGTGATCACGACGACGCGATCGAAGCGGGTCTCGCCGCCCGATTCGTAGAGCAGGGGTACCTCGGTGACGCACACTGCCGGGGGGGCGTCGAGCGCCGCGAGCTGCTCGCGCCAGATGAGGTACTCCCGCGAGACCAATGGGTGGAGGAGCGCCTCGAGGAATGCGAGGGCCTCCGCGTCGCCGAACACGATTGCCGCGATCTTCGCGCGGTCTGGAGCACCGTCCTCACCGAGGATCGGCTCGCCGAACCGCTCGACGAGCGCGGACCGCACGCCCGGGTCGCTCGCGAGCAGGTGGTGGACGATCTCGTCGCTCGACACCGTGGCAGCGCCGTGCGCACGGAACGCCGCAAGCGCGGCGCTCTTTCCGGCACCGATTCCACCCGTGATCGCGACAGCGATCGGGCGCGGCAATGTTCTAGGCGGTCGGTTCTTCGTCGGAAGCGGCCGCAACGGCCTCTTCGGCGAGCTCTTCGGCGACGGCCTCTTCGACCACCGCCTCCTCGAGGAGCTCCTCCGCGACCGCGTCTGCGACGACGGCCTCCTCGGCCAGCTCGACCGCAACTGCCTCGGCGACGATCGCCTCCTCGGCCAGCTCGACCGCGATCTCCTCCGCCTCGATCGCCTCCGCGGCCAGCTCGGCAGCGGCATCCTCGTCGCCCTCCGCCTCTGCCTCGAGCGCTTCGGTGGCGAGCTCCTCGGCAATCGCGTCTGCGACGACGGCCTCCGTCATGAGCTCAGCGGCGAGCTCGTCGGCGACCACTGCCTCCTCGGCCAGTTCGATCGCAACCTCCTCGGTCGCAACGGCCTCCGCTGCGAGCTCGATTGCATCCGCATCGAGCTCGAGTGCGGCGTCGGCGAGCTCTGCACCGTCCGAGGCGGGGAATGCCTCTTCCGACAGTCGCAGGTTTGGCGTCAGATGGACGGACTCGCCACCATCGGCACGCGGGAGCGGCTCGGCCCCCTCCTCGACCCGCTTCAGCGACAGCGACAGCCGGCGGCGGTCGCCGTCGATCTCGAGGATCAGGACGTTGACCGGATCACCCTGAGAGACGACCTCGCGCGGGTTTTCGACGTGATGTTGCGCAAGCTCGGAGATGTGGACGAGACCCTCGACACCCGGCAGGATCTCGACGAACGCACCGAAGGTGACGACCTTCGTGACGCGACCCTCGACGACATCCTCCTCGTGGTAGTGCTCGAGCACCTGCTGCCACGGATCGGACTGCGTCTGCTTGAGACCAAGCGAGATCCGCTGGCGCTCGCGGTCGATGTCGAGCACCTTGACCTTGACAGTCTGGCCGATCTCGAGCACCTCGGACGGATGGTTGACGTGGCTCCAAGAGAGCTCCGAGATGTGGATGAGGCCGTCCATGCCGTCGAGATCGACGAAGGCGCCGAAGTCGACGATGTTCGAGATCTGGCCGTCGACCACGTCGCCCGGGTTGAGCCGGTCGAGGATCGCCTGGCGCATCTCCTTGCGCTCGTCCTCGAGGACGGCGCGACGTGAGAGCACGACGTTGTTGCGGGAGCGGTTGAGCTCGATCACCTTGCAGCGGAGCTCCTTGCCCGTAAACTCCTCGAGATCCTGGACGCGGCGGATGTCGACGAGGGACGCCGGCAGGAAGCCGCGGACGCCGAGATCGAGGATGAGGCCGCCCTTGACGACCTCGATGACCCTGCCGTTGACGGCCTCGCCGCTCTCTGCTGCCGCCTCGATCGCCTTCCAGGCGAGCTCGAAGCGGGCGCGCTTCTTCGACAGGATCAGGCGCCCTTCGGCGTCTTCCTTCTGCATCACGAGCGCATCGATCTCCTCGCCCACGGAGACCTCGTCCGCCGGGTTCACCGAGCGTCGAATCGACAGCTCGGAAACGGGGATCACACCTTCCGACTTGTAGCCGATGTCGACGAGCACCTCGTCCTTGTCGACGCGCACGACCGTGCCGTGCACGACCTCTCCCTCGTTGATCGTGGGGAAGGTTGCGTCGTAGTCCGGGATCAGGTCCCCATCGGGGCCGGTGATCCAGACGCCGTCCTCGAGGACGGGAATTTCCATAGTGGACATAGGGGTGCTCTCAGTTGGTGGGTTGGCCATGGGCGAGCCGGGGAGTATAGCGACCAAAATGACCGATGAGAACAGCGGCGGGCGCGAAAGCGGGGCCTGCGACGCAAGCCCGGCAGGCCGAGCCGAACCGGAGGTTCCCGGCTTCAGGATCGGCGCGCAGCACGGCAGCAAGCATCGGCCTGAGGAAAGCCGCGATACGTCTTTCTCGTCGCGGCGTTCCTCAGGCCTTCGCGTCGGCCCAGTTGTCGCCCGCGCCAACCTCGACCGCGAGGGGTGGGTCGAGCGGATACGCGCCGACCATCTCGGCGCGCACGAGCTCCTTGGCGGCCGTGATCTCGGTGTCCGGAACCTCGAGCAGCAGCTCGTCGTGCACCTGGAGGACGAGTCTCGAGCTCCTGCCCTCGGCCCGCAGCCGGTCGTGCGCCCTGATCATCGCCACCTTGATCACGTCGGCAGCCGTGCCCTGCATCACGGTGTTGACGGCGAGCCGCTCACCGAGCGAACGGGTCTGGCGGTTCGAGGCGCGCAGCTCGGGGATCGGGCGGCGCCTACCGAGCAGCGTGGTCACGTAGCCGTCGGCCGCAGCCTGCGCGATCGTGCGGGCGATGAAGTCCTGCACGCGCGGGAACCGCGCGAGATAGGTGTCGATATAGGCCTGTGCCTGCTCGCGCGGGATCTCGAGGTTCTCGGAGAGGCCGAATGACGAGATTCCGTAGATGATCCCGAAGTTGACCATCTTCGCGACGTCGCGCTCGGAGCGCGTGAGCATGGCGGGCTCCTTACCGAGCACCTCCGCAGCGGTCCTCGCATGGATGTCCTCCCCCCGCTCGAACGCCTCGCGCAGCACCGGCTCGCCGGAGACGTGCGCCAGGATGCGAAGCTCCACCTGGCTGTAGTCGGCCGAGACGAGCCGATGACCCTCCTCGGCGATGAACGCGGAGCGAATCTGGCGGCCGAGGTCGGTCCTGATCGGGATCGACTGCAGGTTCGGATTCGTCGTCGAGAGGCGACCGGTGGCGGCGACTGCCTGGTTGAACGTCGTGTGGAGCCGACCGTCATCCTCGGAGATCAGCGACGGCAGCGGCAAGAGATAGGTATTCAGCAGCTTCGAGTACTCGCGCCATTCCTCGATCACCGGCACGATCTCGTGGTCGTCGCGAATCCCGCGCAGGACGCGGCTGTCCGTCGAGTAGCCGGTCTTGCCCTTCCGGCCCGGCTCGAGGCCGAGCTTCTCGAACAGGATCCGCGCCACCTGCTGGGTCGAGCCGAGCATGAACTCCTCGCCCGCCAGATTGGTCGCGAGCGCCTGAAGCTCCTCGACGCGGTCCTTGAGCCGCGCCGTGATCTCGCCCATCCGGTAGGTGTCGACCTTGACGCCGGCGTCTTCCATGGCGGCAAGGACGGCCGTCAACGGCAGCTCGATGTCCTCGTACAGCTCCAGCGAGCCGCGCTCTCCGAGCCGCTCGCGCATCGCGGCGGCGAGCCGACGGGGGGCCTCGGCGTGCCGCACGAGGCTTGCCGTCGTCTCCTCCGCGGCCGGGTCCGGCGCGAGCTCGAGGCCGTACTCGGCTGCGAGGTCGTCGAGCAGGTAGGCCGAACGGCCGGGCTCGATCAGATACGCGGCAAGCATCGTGTCGTCGATCGGTACGAACGGCAGGTGAAGGGCCTTGGCATCGTGTGCGACGAGCTCTGCGTCGCGCAGCAACGTGGCCTGCGACGGATCCCACTCGGCGACGACGACGCCGTCATCCGAGGCGACCGCGATCCGCCCGGCCTCGATCGCCACGCCGACACGGCCGCGGGTCGCGCCGAGTGGCTCCTCGCGCCACGCCACGGCCTGACCCTCGAGCTTGGGCCGCTCCTGCGCCGGCAGCGCCGTATCGAGCTCGTCGACGCGGTTGAGCAGGCTGCGGAACTCGAAGCGCCGGAACATCTCCTTCAGCTGCGAGCGGTCGGGCGGGCCGGAGACGAGCGTTGTCGGGTCGACGTCGAGCGGCAGGTCCCGGCGCATCGTCGCGAGTCCTTTCGACGCGCGCGCCTGGTCTGCATGCTCGCGCACTGCCTTGCCGCGGGCGGGCGAAAGCTCGTCGGCGTGGGCGATCACCTCCTCGAGCGAGCCGTACTGAGCGACGAGCTGGCCCGCCGTCTTGTCGCCGATCCCGGGGATGCCCGGGATGTTGTCCGAGGTGTCGCCCTTGAGGCCGATGAAATCGGGCACCTGGTCGGGCCGCACGCCGTAGCGCAGCTCGACGCGCTCCGGCGTGTACACGTTGACGTCCGACACGCCGCGCGGCGTCATCATCAACGTCACGTTCGGGGAGCACAGCTGGAATGCGTCGCGGTCGGTCGAGACGACGCAGGTCTTGACGCCGGCCTCGTCGGCCCGCGTCGCGATCGTGGCGATCACGTCGTCGGCCTCCCAGCCCTCGAACTCGAGGTTGCGATATCCGAAGGCCTCGACGATGGGCCGGAAGTGCGGAAACTGCTCGCGCAGAAGATCGGGCATCGGCTTGCGGCCCTGCTTGTAGACGACATCGACGGCCTCGGCGGCCGCGGCGCGGTGGACGGGGCGGGTGTCCCATGCGACTGCGACGCCGCGGGGCTTGTAGTCGGCAAGGAGCTTGAAGAGCATGTTCCCGAACCCGAGCAGCGCGTTCGTCGGCATCCCGTCGCTCGTCGCGAGCTCCTCGGGCAGGGCAAAGAACGCGCGATAGGCGAGGTTGTTGCCGTCGACGAGGAACAGCTCGGCGTCGCGCGCAGGGCCGTCGTCGAGCTCGAGCTCGGCACCCGTGATCGTCTTCGGGGACATGCGCGCGAGTCTATTCAGGATCGTCCGCTCGGATGAGCCCGATGACGGTACGGTGCTGGCCGAGATGCGCCTCGAGCTCCACCCATACGGCCCCGAGTTCCTGGGCGATGCAGCCCGCCTGCTCGCGCAGCGCCATGCCGCCCAGCGGGTGGGCGAGCCGGGGCTTCCGGCCTCCTACGAGCAGCACGAGGTTGCGCGCGCGGCGATCGAGGAGATCACGACGGAGACCTCCTCCGGATCGGTCGCCACGCGCGGCGGCGAGGTGGTCGGCTTCATGGTCGGAACGCCGCGGGAAGACCCGGCCTGGGGCCCGAACGTCTGGGTCGAGCCCGCCGGACACGTCGGTGCAGGTGGCCGAGGACGTGCGTGACCTCTACGGGCTCTCGGCGATCCGTTGGGTCGAGGAGGGCCGCACGTCCCACTACGCCGTTGCTCCCGCAGGTGACGCCGGCCTGATCGACGCCTGGTTCAGGCTCGGCTTCGGCCAGCAGCACGTCCACGCGATCCGCGAGGCTCCGGCGACGCCGCTCACGGTGCTGCCCGAAGGCGTCGAGATCCGGAGGCCGACGCGCGACGACATCCCGGTTCTGGCCGAGCTCGAGGTCGCGCTGCCGGCGCACCAGTACGTCTCGCCCGTCTTCTCGGGGCTCGGGCCGCCTCCGGTCGAGGAAGCGATCGGCGAGTGGGAGGACGACTTCGACGATCCGAAGTACGCCACGTTCGTCGCCGTTGTCGACGGGCGTGTCGTCGGGTCGGCGATCGGCTGCTCGATCACGGTCTCCGGCATGCACAAGGGAATCGTGCGCCCTGACGACGCCGGCTTCCTCGGCTTCGCCGCCGTCTTCCCGCATGCGCGCGGGGCGGGCGTCGGCCAGGCGCTCGGAAGACGGGTGCTCGACTGGTCGGCGGACGAGGGCTACCCGTGGGTCGTGACCGACTGGCGCGCGACCAATCTGCTGTCGTCGCGCACGTGGCCGAAGCTCGGGTTCCGCCCGACGTTTCTGCGGCTCTTCCGCGCGATCGCGTAACGTCACCGCCCTGGCACGCATCCCCCTCCTCTCGGGCTCCCGGGTACCGCTCGTCACGATGGGCGACGATGCGCTGCTGCTGATGCCTCCGGCTCCGCTCGATCCGCTGCGGGACGTCGCCGCCGCGGTGGGCGAAGCGCTCCGCTATCCGCTCTCGGGCCCGCGGCTCAGCGATCTCGTCACGCGTGGTGGCCGCGTCACGATCGTCGTCGAGCCGCGCTCACTCCCTCTGCCGGGTGCACCCATCGATCCGCGCCAACAGGCCGTCGCGGCCGTCATCGACCAGCTCGAACGGCTCGGGATGCCGGCGGAGCAGCACACGATCCTGATCGCCGGAGGGCTCGAGCGGCGGTCGGGGCGCCGCGAGCTCGAGGCGGTGCTGCGACCAACGGGCGCGCGCGACTTCAGGGGCACGGTGGAGGTACACGATGCAACGAGCCCCGACCTCCGCCTCCTCGAGCTCGACGGCGCGCCAGCCGTCCGCATCCACCCCTCGCTGCTCGATGCCGATCTCGTTGTGTGCATCACGGCCGCCGAGACGTCAGAGCGCGGCGGCGCATGCACGCTACTCGGCGCCTGCGCGGCCGAGGACATCGCGTCCGTCGGGCCGGCCCCGTCGCTGCTCGCGCCGTCGCTCTCCCCCACCGGCGTGCTCGCCGGACGGCTGGCGACGGCGCTCGCGCGGCACACGGCGCTCACCGGGGTGTCGATCGTGCTCGACCACCCTCGCTTGATGAGCCGCTATCGCGGCTATCCGTCCTCCCCACACGCGCTCGAGGCGATCGCGCACTCGCCGCTACGGAGGCTCCTGAACGTCTTGCCCGGTCGGATCCGCAACGTCGCGTTGCAGCAGCTCGGGCGTGAGCTGACGGCCGTTGCGGTCCTCGCCGGGCCGCCCGCCGTCTCCCACACGGAGGCGCTCCTCCGCGGCGTCGCGCTCCGCGGGATCCCGCTCAGGGGACACCTGGACACGATCATCGTGCCGTTGCCCTGGCAGTCGCTGCACGAGCCCCGGGAGCCGCCGAACCCGATCACCGCCGCAGCGACCGGGCTGGGCCATGCGCTGCGGCTGTGGCGCGACGCCTCGCCACTCCGCGAGAACGGCACGATCGTGTTGCTCCACGACCTTCGACGCACGGTCGGTCACGGTCCGCAGGCGCCGTATCGCAACCTGTTCCACGTTCTCCGCGAGCGCGCGGACGCCGCCGCGCTGGCGGCCGCGCAGCGCTCGGCGGGTGACGACCCGCGGGCGCTCACGGCGTACCGGCAGGGTCACGCCCCACATCCGCTGCTCCCGTACGTCGACTGGGCGTCGTGCGCTCCTGCGCTCGAACGGGCGGGTCGCGTGCTCGTCGGTGGCTGCCGTGACGCAGGAGCTGCCCGTGCGCTCGGCCTCGTACCGACCCACAGCATCCCCGTCGCGCTCGAGATGGCCCGCGGCGTCGCCGGAGGGACGCATCGGCTGGGCGTGCTGTTGGCGCCGCCCTACGCACCCATCATCGTCACCGCCTGACGGGGCGTGCGGAGGGAGCTACCCCTCGCCGAGATACGTCTTGCGAACCCGGTCGTTGACCTTGAGCTCGGCGGCAGGCCCCTCGAGCGCGACGCGGCCCGTCTCGAGCACGTAGCCACGGCTCGCGATGTCGAGCGCCATCAGGGCGTTCTGCTCGACGAGCAGCACCGGCGTGCCTTGCCGGTTGATCTCGATCACGATCTCGAAGATCTTCTCGACGAAGATCGGCGCGAGCCCCATCGATGGCTCGTCGAGCAGGAGGAGCTGCGGGCGGGCCATCAGGGCACGACCGATGGCGCACATCTGCTGCTCGCCGCCGGACATCGTGCCGGCCTTCTGCGCCCGGCGCTCGAACAGGCGCGGGAAGAGCTCGAAGACGCGATCCATGTCGCCCTTGAAGTTCTCCTTGTCGGTGCGCTGGAACGCCCCCATCTCGAGGTTCTCCGTCACCGACATCCGCGGGAAGAGCCGCCGTCCCTCGGGACTCTGGGCAATCCCGTTCTTGACGATCGAGTGCGGTGAGGCGTTCGTGATGTCCTCGCCCTTGAACGTGATCGTGCCCTGGCGCGGATGGTTGAGGCCGTTGATCGAGCGAAGCGTGGTCGACTTGCCGGCGCCGTTGGCGCCGATCAGAGTCACGATCTCGGTCGCACCAACGCGGAGCGACACGCCCTTGAGCGCGTGGATGGCGCCGTAGTACGTGTGGATCTCGTTGATCGCGAGTACGTCGCCGTTGGCGCTCATCCGGTCGCTCCCTTTCCCAGGTAGGCCTCGATCACGCGCTCGTCGGCCTGAACGTCGGACGGCGTTCCTTCGGCGATCTTCTCGCCGTACTCGAGCACGGTGCAACGCTCCGAGACGCCCATCACGACCTTCATGTCGTGCTCGATCAGCAGCACCGTCAAGTCCCTTCTCGTCGCGCACGCGGCGGACGAACGCGGTGAAGGCCGCCGTCTCCTGTGGGTTCATGCCGGCCGTCGGCTCGTCGAGAAGGAGAAGCTTGGGGTCGGTCGCGAGCGCACGCGCCACCTCGAGCCGGCGCTGGTCGCCGTAGGGCAGCGACCCGGCCTGCTCCTCGTGTCGGCGCGGAAGGCCCGCGTAGACGAGCAGCTCGCGGGCCTTCTCTTGCGCCGCGGCCTCTTCGCGCCTGACCTTCGGCGTCCTGACGATCGAGCCGATGATGCCGCTGTGCAGGCGGCAGTGCATGCCCACCATCACATTCTCGACCGCCGTCATCTGCATGAAGAGGCGGATGTTCTGGAAGGTGCGGCCGATCCCGAGCGCAGTGATCGCATGCGGCGGCTTGTCGGTGACATCGACGCCGTCGAACACGATCGACCCCGACGTCGGCCTGTAGACGCCCGTGAGCTGGTTGAAGAACGTCGTCTTGCCCGCGCCGTTCGGGCCGATCAGCGACACGATCGAGCCGCGTGGGATGGTGAAGTCGACGTCGTTCGTGGCGACGAGGCCGCCGAACTCCTTCCGCAGCTTCGTGACGACGATCAGGTTGTCCGGCTCAGTCATCGCTCAGGTCCCGGTCGGTCAGCGTCCCCTCGTGCTGCACGTCGTAGAAGGGCGTGTCGTGGACGCCCTCGGCCATCTCGATCTTGTGCCGCCGTTCGGGGATCAGGCCCGTCGGCCGGAACAGCATCATCAGCACGATGATGATCCCGTAGATCCCGAACTGGTACTTCGTGGGGTCGAAGTTGAGACCGGTGGACTGGATCTTGGAGCCGATTGTCGCGAGCCCTTCGACGTTGAGGTAGCCGAGGATCATGCCGCCGAGGAGCACACCCCAGACGCTGCCCATTCCACCGAGGATCACCATGCAGAGGAGGAAGATCGAGATGTTGAAGTAGAAGTCCGCCGGAAAGGCGCCTCCCTTGAAGCTGGCGTAGAAGGCGCCTGCGACCCCGCCGAAGAAGGCGCCGAGGGCGTAGGCCCACGTCTTCGTCCTCATCAGGGGGATGCCCATCGCAGCGGCGGCGGTCTCGTCCTCGCGGATTGCGATCCAGGCCCGCCCGAGCCGGGACTCCCTCAGTCTCACGCTGCAGAAGATCGTGATCAGCAGGATGACCACGGCGACCCAGAAGTACCACTCAGAACGCTGCGAAGACTGGCGGAAGCTCTCGGGCAGGCCGAGCGCCGCCCCGATGGCGCCGAACCCCATCGAGTCGATCGGCGTGATCCCGAACGTTCCGTGGGTGAGATCGAACCCGCCGAGGTTATCGGCGTTGCGGACGAACTGCGGGACGATCTCTCCGAAGCCCAGCGTGACGATGGCGAGGTAGTCGCCGCGAAGACGCAACGTGGGCAGGCCGATCACGATGCCGGCGAAGAGCGTGAGAAGACCCGCGAGGGGAAGAATCAGCCACATCGAGATATGGATGCCCGGGAGGTTGTCAGGGATGCCGACCGCGCCGATGTTGATCGATATCTGGTCGAACTGCTGGGAGGCGAACCAGCCGGCCGTGTACGCGCCGACGGCGTAGAAGGCGACATAGCCAAGGTCGAGGAGACCGGCGTAGCCGACGACCATGTTGAGGCCGATCGCCATCGTCGTGAAGACGATCATCACCACCATCGAGTCGATAGCCGGGACGAAGTCGCCGATCACCGGTAGTGACTGGAGCGAGCCGACGATTGTCGGATAGATGAGCGCGAGGACGATCAGTCCCGCAACGACGATCGCGTTTCGGTTGCCCGCGATCGCGCGCACACCTGTCCTGCGATCGGTCATGCTCCCTCGGGCGTCTGTTCGCCGAGGATCCCCTCGGGTCGGAAGACGAGGATCAAGATCAGGATTCCGAACACCATCGAGCGGGTCCAGTCGCTGCCCGGCGCGTGCCAGCCGAGACCCTCGTTGAAGGCCTGGATGAAGCCGATGATGAGAGCGCCGAGGACCGCGCCTGTGAGATTGCCGATGCCACCGAGCACAGCCGCCGTGAAGGCGATTAGCCCGAGCTCGAAGCCGGTGTCGAAGCGCATGTTGAACTGCAACAGGTAGATGATGCCGGCGGCGCCGGCGAGCGCACCGGCGATGAGGAATGTGACGGAGATCGTCCTGTTCACGTCGATGCCCATCATCGCCGAGGCTTCGGTGTCCTGTGCCACGGCTCGCATCGACTTGCCCTGCTTCGTCGCGCGCACGAACCAGGAGAGGATCACGAGCAACGGGATCACGATGAACAGCACCGAGGCCTTCTGCCACGAGTACTCGACGTTCCCGAGGTGGATGGCGTCCGTCTGTGGGATGAAGTTCGGCACGCTCCGGTAGTTGACCCCGTAGATGGCGAGCGCGATGTTCTGAACGATGAACGACATGCCGACAGCCGTGATCAGCGGAGCCAGCCTGGGCGCGTTTCTCAGCGGTCGGTACGCGATGCGCTCGATCGATGCGTTGAAGAACGCGAAGCCGGTCATGATCACGACCAGCGTGATGAGGAGCCCACCGATGATGGCAAGAACGCTCGAGCCCTCGTCCAGGCCGATGACGTTGACGATCACCGACCAGGCAACGAGTCCGGAGAGGGCGAAGACGTCACCGTGAGCGAAGTTGATCAGCTGCAGGATCCCGTAGACGAGCGTGTAGCCGAGCGCGACGAGCCCGTAGATCATCCCGTTCGTGAGACCGATCAGGCCGATGTTCACGAATTCGGACGGCGCCTTGACGAAATTGACGGCAAGCCAGAAGACAACCAGGCCGACGAGGCACAACCCGATGATGTCCGTGATGCTCGCGCCGCGGAGCTTCGTGAGAGTGTTGTTCATCGCTGGGTGACTTAAACAGATATGCGACGGGAGGGCAATGCCCTCCCGTCGCGATGCACGGCGCCGGGGTCGGGCATCAGCCCGACCCCGGCCCCGTCGCCGTATCCCTACTGGCCGAGCGCAGCGTCCACGGTCGACTGCTTGGGTGAGATCACCTTGTCCGTGGCGAGCTTGCCGTCGGTCGCGCTGTACACCGTGATCGCGACAACGGCGCCGCTCGCTCCCGCCGGATCCCCGTTCGGGCTGAACGTGAACGAGCCGAGGAGCCCGTTCTGGACGTTCGTGGCGAAGAGCTTCGTGATCACGTCACTCCGCGAGCCGTCCGATGCCCCGATCGCGTCGAGCATGACCGTGGCGGCCTCGCCGCCGTAGATCGCGTACGGGTCGATCGTCTTCCCGTTCAGGTACTCCTTCGAGAAGTTCGTCGCGAACGTTCTCGCGGCACCCTGGAACTCGTTGATCGGCTGGCCGGCGACCGACATGTACATCCCCGCCGCAGCGGAGCCTGAATCGTCGATCGTCTGCTGCGTCGCGAACCCGTCCGGCGTGATCAACTTGACGCCGCTGTTCGGCCCGAGCACTGCGACCTTGTCCTTGATCAGCTGCGCGCCGTTCTCGCAGATCAGGCCACCGATGAAGACAGAGTCGGCTCCGGTCGCCTGGATCTTCTTGAAGAGCGCCTGATACGACGAGGCCTTCGGGTCGAACGCATCGAAGCCGGCGATCTCGATCCCGAGCGACTTCGCGGCGTTCTCGTAGTTCGTCGCCACGCCGAGACCGTATGCCTCCTTGTCGTTCAGGATAAAGACCTTCTTGGCACCGATCGACTGGGTGAACTCCGCGTCAGCGGCACCCTGATAGCCGTCGTTCGCCACGACACGCACGTAGTTGCGCGTCCCCGAGGGGTAGTACTTGTCCGGCTCGGTCTTGTCACAGCCGGGGCCACCCTGGGTCAGGCAGACATACGTGTTGGCAGGCGAGACCATGGCGATACCGCCGTTCGGCGCCTGGTTCAGCACCGGGATCTCGATTGCAGCGCAGCCGGAGTTGAAGGTGCCGATCACGCCGAGCACCTTGTCGTTTCCGGCGTAGTTGTTGGCGTTCTGACTGCACTTGCCCGAGTCCCACTTGCCGGCCTGGGCAGTCGCGTCGTCGCACGCCTGGAAGCCGATCTTGTAGTCACCGGCCTTGAAGCTCGCTGCCTTCAGCTGATAGCGGATGGCATCGTTGATCTGCAGCGTCTGGGTCCGCGAAGCACCCTGCAGCGGCAGGTCGGAGACAACCAGGTAGTCCGGGTTCCCGTCTCCCTCGTACTCGATCGCCGTGCACGAAGATGACGGCAACGCCTCCGGTGCGCTGCCCCCGCCGCCGCCACCGCAACCGGCCGCGACAAGCGCGACCACTGCGATCAGCAGGCCGACGAGGAACAGGCTGGTCTTCTTGAGCGACAAGCTTTCCTCCTCCATTGTGTGACCGACCGCCGGCCCGCCAACCGAGGCGCGGGCCGATCCCTCCGTCTGATGGCGCCAGTCTAGGCCAATCAGCGGCAGGATCAAGCCCATGCTGTCAACTTGCCTTAAGTTGGCGGGGCCGACGCGCTCAGCCGTGCGCCGCAGAAGTGCGCGATGCCAAGGGGTCGCACCGAACTCCAACCCAGTTCCCGCGGGGATCTCGAGCGGCGTCCTGCGCGCTCGGCTGATCTCGAGCGATCTAGCGTTTCGGGCGTTCGACCGTGGATTTACAGCCGCGGGAGACCCACCCGGATCGGCGCGCCTCGATTGGGCTGATTGCCCCGCGGATTGCCCCGGGTCGTCAAGAAGGCGGCCTCGAGCCAGAAGCCTGCGATCGCACGGACGAGCTCGACGAGCGCGTCGTAGCCGACGGGTTTTTGCACGTAGGCGTTCGCGTGGTTGTCATAGGCATGGCGGACGTCCGACGCGGCAGCCGACGTCGTCAGGACGATCACCGGGATGCAGCGCAGACGGACACTGCCCTTGATCTCTGCCAGGAGAACGTGGCCATCCAACTTCGGCAGATGCAGGTCGAGCAGGATCAGGTCAGGGCCTGCCGCATCGGAGAATTCCCCCCTTTGACAGAGGAAATCGGCGGCAGCCTTCCCGTCGGTGACGACGACGAGCGTGATCGAGGCCTGCACCTCGCGAAATGCTGCCTCGAGCAGGAGCACGTCGTCCGGATCATCTTCGACGTGGAGGATCCGGATGGGTCTGCCGACGCCGGCCAAAGCTCAACCTTCCTCTCGGTCCGGGACGGTAAACGAGAAGACCGAGCCTCCAGCCGTACCCGGCTCGTACCACAACTCGCCGCCAAAGCGCTCGACGAAGCGCTTGGCAAGCGCCAGTCCCATTCCCGTTCCCGGATAGTCGGCTCCCTGGAGCCGGTGGAACATCCTGAAGGCGGCTTCGACGTCGCCGCTCTCGATGCCGATTCCATTGTCGCTCACCGAGAAGCACCAGCCGTGCTCGGACCTCGCGGCGGACACAACGATGTGCGGCTTGGCGCCGTTCGTGAACTTGAGCGCGTTGCCGACGAGGTTGTGAAGGACATGGGAAAGGGGTGCGTAGACGCTCCAGATGCGTGGCAGCGGTTCGGGGACGACGACGGCGCCGGTAGTGGCGATCTCCACGGAGAAATCCTCGACGACCTCGTCGACGAGCGCAGCGGTGTCCACTTCGTCGAACTCGAACGTCGTATGAGACGCGCAAGAGTAGAGGAGGAGGTCATCGATCAGATGCTGCATGCGCACCGTTCCGCGGCAGGCGCCCTCGAGGAGCTTCTTCGCGTCACTCCCCACCCCGTCCCCGTACCGGTGGAGGAAGAGGCCGATGTAGCCGGCCGTCACACGCAGAGGCGCCGAAAGGTCATGCGAGGCGATGTACGCGAATTCCTCGAGCTCGTGGTTCGACCGTTCGATTTCCTCCGTCCAGAGCGCGAGCTCGTACCTCCGCTCCCGCCGCTCACTCGCCTCGCGGATCTCGCGAACGACGGCCGGGCATAGACGCGAGAGGTTCGTCTTCATGATGTAGTCGTCCGCGCCCGCCCTCATTGTCTCGACGGCGTTCTCCTCACCCAACTCGCCCGACACCACGATGAACGGCGTCTCGAGGCTCCGGTCACGTATCGCTCGCAGGGCCGCGATGCCGCTGTAGCCCGGGACGACATAGTCGGAAAGCACGATCTGCCACGATCCCCGATCGAGCGCCGCCTCGAACGCCCGTCCTGTTTCGACCCGACAGATATCGACGTCGTAGCCAGCCCCTCCGAGGTGACGCGCGAGAATGGCCGCGTCGTCGTCGGAGTCTTCGAGCAGGAGAACCCGGAGCGGCGATCGGTCGGTGTTCATCCGCGCGGCGGGCGGTCGCTCAGGAGCAGCCAGCACGTCTCGACCTGCCGGATAGCATCGACGAAATCGCCGCCGGCGACCGGCCACCGGGATTCTCGCCCGCCGACGGCTCCGAAGTCGACGCGTGACGGAGATCCTGGCCTGTGGTGTTTCTTCCCGACCGAAGCGTCGGCATCGGCGACCCGTTGTCGACGTGGCCCGTCGGGCGAGATGAGCCGCCGGACGAGATCCGACCGAGAACGCGAACGATGGCGTCGATCAGGTCGTTGCCGCTATGGGATTTTCGGACGAACTCCCAGGCCCCGAGCCGGAGGGCCTGCTCTGCCACACCCGGCCTTTGGCTGCCGCTCAGGACGATGACGGGGACGAAGGCCACGCTTGGGATCCGCCGTAGACGTGAGAGAACGGTGAACCCGTCGCCGGCTGGCAGCCCAAGATCGAGGATGATCAGGTTCGGTCGGTCCCGGAGCGCGGCCGAGAGCGCCTGAACGCCGTCCGCTGCGTGGGTCAGCTCGGCTTCGAGATGATGGAGCTGCTCACCGAGGAGACGGCGGTCGTCGGCGTCGTCGTCGACCAGGAGGATCCGCGCCCTCTCCTTGGTCGTTTGGGTGCGAGCGATGCTGGTTGGGTCGCTGCCGTCCACCGTTCCTCCTTGGCTCTCTCTCACACGTACCCGCCGGAAACGAGCTCGTCACCAGAGATTCGACGATTCGCGACCCGATCTTGTCCCCCGATCAGGGCGCCGGCACGGTGGCGCCGGGCACGCCGGAACGTGATGTGGGACGAACCGACTGCTCCGGGCAGAACGGAAACGCGTCCGGCAAGTGCTCGCCGCAACTCGGCCAGCTGTCCACCCCCGGAGTCCGAGAAGGCAGACGCACGCTGTCACGCACGTGCGATGCCGAAGGGGGGAATCGAACCCCCACGCCCTTTCAGGCGCCGGATTTTGAGTCCGGTGCGTCTACCAGTTCCGCCACTTCGGCCCGGCGAGATCCTAGCCGCCTACGCCACTAGCTCGGAGAGCGGGAACGACCGATGGGCACGTGGCGGCACGAGGAAGTTCTGGCGTCGCGTCGTGCGGAGGATGCTGTTGAAGCCCTGTCCCTGTGCGCGCGGGTCGAAGGGCAGCGTCGTCCCGTCGGGCAGCACGCCGTCCATCGCGTTGCGCACGCGGTTGAAGTCGTCGCTCGTCGGGTTGAAGACGACGAAGTGCACGCCGGCCGCAGGATCGGCCGAAGCGCTGCCGTCGGCGCTCCAGGCGAACGGGTTGTCGAGCGTGTTGAAATCCGCCCGCTGCGGGATCGCGGTGCCGGCGACGTACACCGTGCCGTCGGGCCCGACGCGGCGGCGGCCAAGGCGCGAGGCCGTTTGCAAGGCACCGCTGTGCCCGATCGCCCCATGGACCCTGTAGCCGCGCCGAACCGCGGCGGCGGTGGAGACCTCCGCCGTCCCCTGCGGCACCGTCAGTGTCCCGACCGGAACCTCGAGGCCCGGCCGGAACACTGTGTGCACGCGCTCGTCGTGCGACGAGTTGACGTACCACGCCTCCAGGTTCTCGTAGATGTGGGACAGGTGCATGTGGGTGCCGTGGGTGAAATACCCCTCGGGGATCCGCGCCAGGCCAAGCGTCTCGAGGTTCGCAATCCGCGACGGGCCGAGATTCTCGCGCAGTGTCGAGGTGAAGCCGAGGAACAGCTCGGCCTCGGGCGGGATCAGGTCGGCACCTGGAACACCGGCGGCAACGGCGAGCTTGCTCGGGAGGCCGCCTCCGGCGAAGCCGCGGCGTACCGAGGTCTTCGTCAGCACGTCGAGGTCGTCGAAAAGCGCCCTTTCGGCCGCGGTGATCGCGTCGAGGGTGTCGCTGCGGAGCAGGACGGCAACGTCGTTCTGCTCGAGCTCCGTCTCCTCCGGGTCGCTCGAGAATCGCGTCGCTCCGAGCAGCGCCGCCGACTGGGCTCGGATGTCGTAGGGCTGCAGCCGCTCCCACTGGGTGGGCACGTAGCGCCGGAAGTACGGGAGTCCCCAGGCGACCGTGATACCGAGACCCGCCGGCGTTGCCGGATACTGCGACTCGAGACCCGCCAGGGCACCTTCGAGTTCGGCACGTGCCTTGCCGAGATCGCCGCCGGCGACCTTGGCCGTCACGACCGCGTGATGGAGCGGCGGCACGAGCACCTCGACGCCGTTGTCGGTGACGACCTGGACGCCGCTCAACAGGTGCTGCTCGGGCGGCAGCGACGAGGGCGCTGCGCCCCGGGCCGGAGCCTCGGAATGCCGGTCGACGAGCGCGTAGATACCCGCCGCCCCGGCAACCGCTCCCGCGCCTCCCACGAGCGCCTGGCGGCGGGTCAGCGACATCAGGCCGGACGCACGAGCACGAGGCCGTCGAGCATGCGCTTCAGGTTGACGACGACCTTGGAGAACGAGAGCGGCGGAGCCACGTGCTCGCTGAGGGTGTAAAGCGACCCGCCACGACGCCAGGCGAAGAGAACGTGCCAGGAATCGGCGCCGTGGTTGACGGTGTACATCGTCGCCGTGATCCCGCTCGCCGAGCGCCAGGTACCGCGCGGATCCTGGAAGCACGCGATCTTCTTCCGGTACGTCTTGCCGTTCACCGTCGTCACGTCCTGGCACGTGCGCGGAATGGCCGTCTTGCCGGGGTAGCCGCGCAGGATGACGTGGATCTCCTGCGTGTTCAGGCCTGCGGCCTCCTGCCAGGCCCAGCTCTCCAGATAGCTTCGATCCCGGTCGACCGAGTCGATGTTGTTCCAGCGGTTGCCGATCTGGGGCACGAGCGGGTCGGGCAGCCAGCTCGGGCAGTAGACGGGCGCCTTGATCTTGTTCGCGAGCCGCTGCCAGCCTCCGAGCTGGGCGCAGCGGGGCGCACTCGTACCGGCGCCGGCCTGCGACCGACCCGCGACGATCCCCCAGGCGGCCGCGATCAGCACCGCGCCGAGGACACCCACGACGACGAATCGCATCAGCCGAGTGTAGCTGCGCACTTTCGGCCGGCATCTGCGCGCTTCTGTCGTTCCTGAATTAGTATCGGCATCGAACGAATACGAATACATGGGCCGCCGTGCCGCCGCCGTGTGACGGAAAAGCGTGTCACACGACTTTGGCCCGACAGCCGAATACACGGGCCGCCGTGCCGCCGCCGTGTGACGGAAAAGCGTGTCACACGGCTTTGGCCCGACAGCCGAGCGACGAGAGGACGCCAATGCGGATCGGAATCCTGACGGGAGGCGGCGACGTGCCGGGCCTCAACCCGTGCATCAAGGCCGTCGTCAACCGGGTCGCACACGAAGGGCACGAGGTGATCGGCCTGCGCCGGGGCTGGGCAGCCCTGCTCGAGCACGATCCCGACGATCCGACCTCGGCTGCACGGCACTTCCTCCCGCTCGAGGAGAACACGGTCCGCACGATCGACCGCACCGGCGGCACGTTCCTGCACACCTCGCGCACCAATCCGAGCCGCGTGCGGGCGAAGGACGTGCCGGCGCACCTCGCCCACCGCATCGACGGCGAGGGGCCGTTCGACTTCACAGACCACGCCCTGCGCGTGATCGAGTCGATAGGCATCGACGTGCTGATCCCGATCGGCGGCGATGACACGCTCTCCTACGGGCTGCGCATGCACGACGAGGGAGTGCCCGTGATCGCGATCCCGAAGACGATGGACAACGACGTCCACGGCACCGACTACTGCATCGGCTTTTCGACCGCGATCACGCGCAGGCGTCGAGTTCATCCACAACCTGCGCACGAGCACCGGCTCGCACGAGCGGATCGCCGTGATCGAGCTGTTCGGCCGCTACAGCGGCGAGACGTCGCTGATCTCGGCCTACCTTGCCGGCGTCGACCGCGCGGTCATCTCGCGAAGTCCCGTTCGACATCGACAAGCTCGGCGCAGCTCCTCATCGCGGACAAGAGCTCGAACCCGTCGAACTACGCGATGGTGACGGTGTCGGAAGGCGCGACGCTCGCCGGTGGCGAGATGGTGCTGTCGGGCGAGGACGACGCGTACGGCCACCGCAAGCTCGGCGGCATCGGGGAGCTGACGAGCGCCCTGATCAAGGAGCGCACCGGCGAGGACATCATCTACCAGCAGCTCGGATACCTCATGCGCTCGGGCAGCCCGGACTCGCTCGACCTGATGGTGGCGACGAACTACGCCGTCATGGCCGCCGACCTGGCGCTCGAGGGAGCGACTGGCCGGATGGTTGCGCTCCGGAGCGGCACCTACACCGCCGTCCCGATCAGCGCCACGCGCGAGGGGGTGCGGCGGGTGGACGTCGACGAGCTCTACGACGTCGCGCATTACCGGCCCAAGGTCCGTCACGTGGCCGGCAAGCCGATGTTCCTGTATTGAGTGTCTCGTGGTCCTCGGCGTCCTCACGGCAGGAGGTGATTGTCCCGGCCTCAACGCGGTCATTCGCGCTGTCGTGAGCCGCGCGACCGTGACGCACGGGATGGAGGTCGTCGGCATCCGCAACGGCTGGGACGGGCTGATGGGCGGGCACGTGAGCGCGCTCGGCCGCGACGACGTGCGCGGCATCCTGCAACGCGGCGGCACGATCCTCGGCACGTCGCGCCGCGACCCGTACGTCCATGGTGATGGCTATGCGAGCATCCGGACGACGATCGAATCGAACGGCATCGACGCCGTGGTCGTGATCGGTGGAGACGGAACATTGAGAACGGCGCTCGCGCTCTCCGGCGAGGGCCTCCGCGTCGTCGGGGTGCCGAAGACGATCGACAACGATATTCCTGGCACCGACATGACGTTTGGCTTCGACACGGCGGTCTCGATCGCCACTGACGCACTCGACCGGATCGCGACGACGGCGGAGTCTCACAACCGGATCATGGTCGTCGAGGTGATGGGCCGCACGAAGGGCTGGATCGCGACCTACGCCGGCATCGCGGCCGGCGCCGACGCGATCCTCGTGCCCGAGGCCGAGTCGGACCTCGCCGCCGTCGCGACAACGATCCGGGCCCGGCACCGCCATGGCCGCACGTACTCCATCGTCGTCGTCGCCGAGGGCTGCGACGCTCCGGGCGGCGAGACCGTAGGCGCCGGAACCGACGCGTTCGGGTTCGAGCGGCTCGGAGGCGTGGCCTATCTCGTCGGTGCCGAGCTCGAGGTGCTGACCGGATTCGAGACGCGCGTCACCGTGCTCGGCCATGTGCAGCGTGGTGGCACTCCAACCGCATTCGACCGGGTGCTCGCCACCCGTCTCGGTGTAACCGCCGTCGACCTCGCGGCTGCCGGCCGGTTCCGCGAGATGGCTGCGCTTCGCGGGCCGGACGTGATCGGCGTCCCTCTCGCCGATGCCTGCGCCGAGGTGCGTGGCGTCGATCCGGCGCTGCTCGACGTCGCCCAGACGTTCTTCGGGTAACACGCACCGTGGGACGCCCCGGGCTGATCGCGATCGATCTCGACGGCACCCTGCTGCGGTCGGACCGCACCGTCTCCGACCGCTCACGCGCGGCAGTCGCAGCTGTTCAGTCGCTCGGGATCGGGGTGATCGTCGCGACCGCACGCTCACCGCGCGGCGCCCGGGACCTGGCCGCTGCCGCCGGCATCGGCGGCATCGCAATCTGCGCCAACGGCGCCATGCTCTACGACCTCGACACCGATTCGGTCGTGGCGCATACGCCGCTCGATGCGTCGATCGCCCACCTGCTCGTGCGTGGGCTGCGCGAGCGGTTCCCGAAGATCGCATTCGGCTGGGAGTACGAGCTGCGGTTCGGCAGCGATCCGGCCTACGAGGCTCTCCGCACGTCGACGTGGTGGCCGCGGCCCGCGGACTCGTACGAGCCCTGCGACCCCCTCACCTGGACGCTGCCGATGACCAAGTTGATCGCGCGCCTTCCCGACGCCGACATCGAGCACGTGCTCGATGTCGCCGCAGAACTCGCCGGCCGGCAGGCGTCGACGACGCTGGCCGGCGATGCGTTCGTCGAGATGGCGGCGGCCGGTGTGGGCAAGGAGGCTTCCCTGGCGCTCCTCGCCGAGAAGCGTGGCCTCGGCTTCGAGCAGGTCGTCGCGTTCGGTGACCATCTCACCGACGCGGCCATGATTGCGTGGGCCGGCCATGGAGTCGCCGTCGCGAACGCCCATCCGGCCGTGATCGCCGTTGCCGATGAGGTCTGCGCCTCGAACGACGACGACGGCGTCGCCGTCGTGCTCGAGCGGATCGTCAGGGACGCGGGCTGAGCAACCGCCCCGCTCAGAGCCGGTAGACCCGAACCCATGGGCCGGCCAGCCCGGGCTCGTCGGGGAAGACGGCGAACGCGGGCGTGAGGCCGTGGCCGAGCTGCTCGTAGAACGCCGCCTCGCGGGGATAGCGGTCGGGAGCCGCAAGCACGCGGTCCGTGACGGCACCCGAGATGATCACCCACTTCACTCCCTCGCGCCGAAGCCGTGCGAGGTCGCGCTCCGGGTCGAAGGGACGACCCGGCCCGGGAAGCTCGAGCCGTACCACCCGCCGACCGTCGAGCGGCAGGGTCGAGGCATCGGCCGCGACCCGGTCGCCGGGGGGAATGTTCGCGCCCACCCACACGTCGGCCCGCAGGCGTGTGTCGGTTCGCGTCAGCTCTCGCGCATCGGACACGCTCCAGCCGAGCGGAACGAGAAGCGCCAGGAGCGCGAACGGGACCACCGCACGGAGACTCCCGGCAAGGACGGCGAGCACGGGGACGAGCGGGAGGATGTAGCGGTCGAAGTGGGCCTGCTGCGGCATCAGCGTCAGCCAGTAGACGACCGCGAACGAGAGCAGGACGAGATCCGTTCGCGTGCGGCGAACGAGCGCCGCACCGACGCCGACGGCGGCGAGGACGAGAAGCGGGCCGACGGCCTCCCAGAGCCGGTCGAGGTAGGCGAGCGGCGCGATCGGATCATCCTCGAACCCGAGCCAGCCTGCCCGGGCGAGGCGCTCCACGCGGGAGATGTCGTCCCATGCTGAGCCTGCGTGGATGAGGACGAACGGGCTCGTGAGCACGAAGCCGGCGACGGCGAGTCCGCCCGCGCGCCCGAGTGCCTTCCACCTGCCCCACCCCGCAACGACCACGGGAACGGCGGCGATCGCGCCTGGATACTTGGCGGACGCCGCGAGACCGACCACGAGCCCCGCCCATTCGATGCGTCCTCCGACTGCGAGCGCGAGGACACAGGTGACGGCGAGAGTCAGCAACACGTCCGTCACCGCCATCCGCGAGTAGGCGACATGCGTGGTCGCGACGGCGACGGCCGCAGCGCCCACGATCGCCGCGCCGGTGCCGTACGCGCGCCGGCCGAGCCACCACGTGGCACTCACCCCGCCAAGCCCGAGGGCGACGGCGACGAATCGCGCGGCGAGAAGTGACGGGCCGCCGAAGAGGGCCTGCACCGGCGCCAGCACGGCCATCAGCAGCGACGGATAGTCGTACCACCCGGGGTCGAGGTGTCCGTGCCCCATACGCGAGGCGCGCGGCACGATGTTGGACTCGTCCGGGTTCAGGACCGGGAGCGGCAGCCCGTAGCGGATGCCGACGAGCCGGAGCGTCGCCGCGAGCACGAGGATCGCCGCAAGGGCGATCCCAGTGCTAGACCTCGGGAAGCGCGTCACCGACGAGCGACTCCACGTCGCTGCCGGAGACGATGACCGCGTCGACCCCGGCGCGTTCGAGCTCGAGCACGTCGGAGCGGCTCGCCCCGGCGAGCTCCGCAATCGCGAGCTTGCCGGCCGGGATGTCGGGGAGGAGCTCGAGGAGGCGTTCGAGATGATCCTGATCGTCGTCGGCATCCTCCGCGGAGAGCAGGAAGATTTCCGGGTCGACGTGCTCGAGCACCGCTTCGAGCTCATCCTCGTCGCGCACGCGGATCACGCACTCGAGGCCACGCGCGTGCGCCGCGTCCATCACATCAGCGAGCGCGTCGCCGTGCTGGGTGACGTCGATCACAAGGGCATCGACGTCACCGACCTCGTGCTCGTGACCGAACGCGAGGAGCGGCAGATGGGTGCTCGCTCGAAGGCCATCGTCGCGCCGGCGCACCACGAGGCCCTCTGCCCCCTGCTCCTGGGCTGTCCCGGCACCGCCACCGTCGAGAATCTCGACGAGCACGGATATTCCGTCGCCTTCTGCGATTGCCTGGCTCAGCCGTCGTGCGCCTGTCATCGGATCGTGATGCTACTCGGAGCGGCTGTCGTCGCGGTGAACCGACGGCGAATGCCGTAGGCTGCGGCGGTGGCCGGGCCTGTCAAGCGCGTCTGCCTGCTCGGAGCCGAATCGACCGGGAAGACCACCCTCGCGCGCGCATTGGCGTCGGCGTACGACACGGTCTGGAACCCGGAGTTCGGGCGTCCGTACACGGAGATCGGCCGCGATCCCGATGCGCCGTGGACGAGCGACGAGTTCACGCACATCGCCCGGATCCAGTGCTGGTACGAGGACACGCTCGTCCGCTCGGCCCGCGAGGTCCTGTTCTGCGACACGGACGCATTCACGACGGCACTGTTTCACCACGTCTACCTCGGCGAGCCTACGCACGCCTTCGACGACCTGCTCGGGCGGCACTACGACATGTACCTCGTCTGCGGGGTCGAGGTTCCCTGGAAGCACGACGGGATCAGGGAGTTCGCAGAGCAGCGGCACTGGATGCACGAGCGGTACCTCGAGCGGGCGGCAGCAAGCGGCTCACCGTGGGCCCTCGTCGAGGGGCCGCCGGCGGCGCGGCTGCAAGAGAGCTCGAGCGCGGTGGACGAGCTGCTGGCGCGGTAGATGGGGGTTGTAGTCATCCGCAGCTCGTCACCCATCCACGAGCCCCGCGCTTGCAGCGAGTGCGTCGCGGTGGAAGTCGTGGTAGAGCGGGTCGAGCTCCTCGAGCGTGACGCCCGCGATCCGCACGGCCTCGGCGATCGGGAGCTCGGGATCGGCAGCGACCGCGGCGAGGTAGGCGATGTTGCGTTCGAGCAGGGCCGGGTCCGTCGTATCGCCGTGGCAGGGAAGCACGTGGAGCGGATCGAGCTCCCGCAGCCTCGAGAGCGACGAGCGGGCCTGAGCGATGCCCTCCGGGGTATCGACGTGCGGGAACGGCTGCTCCGCCGCGTCACCGGCGAGGACGATCCGCAACTCGGGGATCCAGACCGAGAAGTGATCATCGGTGTGTCCAGGCGTGTGCACGAGCGTCAGAGTCAGGTCACCGCCGTCGATCGTCATTCCCTCATCGCCGACCGTGATGTTCGGCGGAGTGAGGACGAGATCGTCGAACCGGCCCGGCTGTAGCTTCTCCATCTTCGCTCGCGACGCGAGCGAGTCGTCGCCGGCAAGCCGCTCGGCGCACCGCACGTGGCCGATGAGCGGCGCCGGGTAGGCTGCGCACGGCCCGCTGAAGACCTGATTCCCCCAGGCGTGGTCGTAGTCGGCGTGGGTGTTTACGACCAGCAGGCGACCGGCATCGCCATCACCGGCGCACTGCTCCACGAGCTGGATTGCGAGCGCCGGAGTGCTCTGCGTGTCGACGATCACGAGCCATCGCTCGGTCACGACGACGAACGTGTCGACCTCGTCTGCGCAGCGGAACCGACGGATGCGCGGATCGAGACCGAGGGGTGCTTCGCGGACGTCTCGCGGGTAGTGGGCCAGGCTCACTGATCGGCGACGCTATCACCGCCGCCTGGCAGGGACGACCAGGCCGGCCTCGTACGCGTAGATCACTAGCTGGACGCCGTCGCTCGAGGAGCTTGCGGAACCCGCCCGGTCACCCCGCATCCACGCTACGTGCCCACGGGGTGCCACACGGTCTTCAGCTCCAGGAAGGCCGAGATCTCCCACGGGCTCTGCTCGCTGCCGGCCCGTACGACCCGCTTGACGTTGTCGGCCGCGAGCACCTCGAGCTCGGCCGTGTCCTCGCCCGCGCCCGTGACGTCGATCGCGTTCACGTCCATATGGGCCGCGAGGATCGGTCCCAGCTCTGCGCGGAAACCGGTGAGCAGGTTGACGACCCCGCCCGGGAGGTCTGACGTGGCGATCGCCTCGGCGAGCTCGAGCGCCGCGAGCGGCGAGGTCTCCGATGCGACCACGACCGCAGTGTTCCCGCTCACGATCACCGGTGCGATGCGTGACACGAGCCCCTCGAGGGCCGGCGCGTCGGGGGCAAGCACGGCGACGACCCCGGTCGGCTCGGGCACCGTGAAGTTGAAGTACGGGCCTGCGACGGGATTCGACCCCACCGAGCACCTGCGGCAGCTTGTCGGCCCAGCCGGCGTACCAGACGACCCGATCGATCGCCCGCTCCACCTCGCGGCGACCCGAGCACGCGCGCGCCAGGTCGCCGGCGCGCGTCTCCATCATCTCGGCGAGCCGGTAGAGCACCTGACCGCGGTTGTACGGGGTCGCACCCGACCACTTGGAGAACGCGCCGCGCGCGGCCTTGACCGCGTCGCGCGCATCCTTGCGCGAGGCCCAAGCGACGTTCTGCCCCTCCGCCTCGTAGGTGCGACCCGACTCGGAGCGCGGGAATGCCCCGCCGATGTAGAGCTTGTACGTCTTGCGGACGGCGATCCTGCTCATCGGTCGAACCTCAGATACGGCTCGAGCCCGTGGAGCCCGCCCTCGCGGCCGAAGCCCGATTCCTTGTAGCCGCCGAACGGCGAGGTCGGGTCGAACCGGTTGAAGGTGTTCGCCCAGATCACGCCGGCCCGAAGGCGCTCGGCCATCCAGAGGATGCGGGAGCCCTTCTCCGTCCAGACGCCGGCCGAGAGCCCGTAGGGCGTGTTGTTCGCCTTCTCGACCGCCTCGTCGGGAGTGCGGAACGTGAGGACGGAGAGCACAGGCCCGAAGATCTCCTCCTGGGCGATGCGGGAGCTCTGCGCGACGTTCGTGAACACGGTCGGCGCGAACCAGTAGCCCTTCTCGGGCAGGCGGCACCGCGGCTGGTACATCTCTGCGCCTTCCGCGGTGCCGGCCGCGACGAGCTCGTGGATCCGGTCGAGCTGCATGCGCGAGTTGATCGCGCCGAGGTCGGTGTTCTTGTCGAGCGGGTCGCCGACGCGGATCGTGCGCAGCCGCCGCTTCAGCTTGGCGACGAGCGGATCGTAGATCGACTCCTGCACGAGCAGCCTCGAGCCGGCGCAGCACACGTGGCCCTGATTGAAGTAGATGCCGTTGACGATCCCCTCGACCGCCTGGTCGAGCGCGCAGTCGTCGAAGACGATGTTGGCGGCCTTGCCGCCGAGCTCGAGCGTGAGCCGGGTGCCGGTTCCCGCCAGCTCGCGCTGGATCGCCTTGCCGACCTCGGTCGAGCCGGTGAACGCGACCTTGTCGAGGTCCGGGTGCTTGACGAGGTGGGCACCGGTGGAGCCGTCGCCCGTGATGATGTTGACGACGCCCGGCGGCAGCTCGGCCTGGCGGCAGATGTCGGTGAAGATCAGCGCGGTCAACGGCGTCGTCTCGGCGGGCTTGAGCACGACGGTGTTGCCACAGGCGAGCGCCGGGGCGATCTTCCAGGCGAGCATCAGCAGCGGGAAGTTCCACGGGATGATCTGGCCGGCGACGCCCAGGGGGCGAGGGCGCCGATTCGGGAAGGCGTACTCGAGCTTGTCGGCCCAGCCGGCGTAGTAGAAGAAGTGCGCGGCCGCGAGCGGCAGGTCGACGTCGCGCGATTCCTTGATCGGCTTGCCGCCGTCGAGCGACTCCGCCACCGCCAGCTCGCGCGAGCGCTCCTGGATCAGACGGGCGATCCTGAACAGGTACTTGGCGCGCTCCGCCGGGCGCAGCGACGACCAGCCGTCCTCGAACGCCGCGCGCGCAGCCTGCACCGCGAGGTCGACGTCGCGGGCGCCTGCGAGTGCCACCTCGGCGAGGTGCTCCTCGGTCGACGGGGACGTCGTCGCAAACCACTTGCGCGACCGTGGCGCAACCTGCTCGCCGCCGATGTAGAGGCCGTAGCGCTCCTCGAGCGAGACGATGTCGCGCGCCTCGGGTGCCGGCGCGTACTCCCACTCGAGCGGTGACGGAACGGCTCGGGTTGCAGGGGTCCTGGCTGCCATCAGTCGACCGTAAGGTAGGCGATTGTCATCTCAGTCAACAGTGAAGTAGTCGCCGGACTGGTACGCGCCCGTGTGCTGCTTGCGAATCTGCATCAACACGTCGTTGAGCAACGACGACGCACCGAAGCGGAAGAGGTCGGGGGTCATCCACGCCGTCCCGAGCGTCTCGTTGAGCACGCAGAGGTACTGGATCGCCTGCTTCGCCGTCCTGATCCCGCCGGCCGGCTTCATCCCGATCACGAGACCCGTCTCGTCGTGGACGTCGCGGATCACCTCGAGCATGCAGAGCGTCACCGGCAGCGTCGCAGCCGGGCTCACCTTGCCGGTCGAGGTCTTGATGAAGTCCGCGCCCGCAGCGATCGCGAGGAGTGACGCACGGCGAACATTGTCGTACGTTCCGAGCTCGCCGGTCTCGAGAATCACCTTGAGGTGGGCAGCGCCACACGCCTCCTTGACGCGCACGATCTCGTCCACGACCTTGGCGTACCGACCCGAGAGGAAGGCCCCGCGGTCGATCACCATGTCGATCTCGTCGGCGCCGAGGGCGACGGCCTCGCGGACGTCCTCGAGCTTGACCTCGATCGGCGACTGGCCGGAGGGGAACGCGGTGGCCACGGAGGCGACCTTCACCGTCGAGCCCGCGAGCCTCTTCTTCGCAACCGCCACGAGATTCGGGTAGACGCAGATCGCAGCAACCGAAGGGATCGACGGGTCGGCGGGATCGGGGTGCAGCGCTTTCGCGCAGAGCGCCGCCACCTTGCCGGGCGTGTCCGCCCCTTCGAGCGTCGTCAGGTCGATCATCCGGATCGCGAGATCGAGGGCGGCGAGCTTCGAGCCCTTCTTGATCGACCGCTTCGCGAGCTCCCCCGCTCGGGCCTCGAGCGAGACGGCGTCGACGGCGCCGATGCGCGGCAGCCGCAGATCGAGCGGCAGCTCGGCGTCGAGCGACAAAAGCTGGGCCTGCGCCATCACACGGAGTCTAGTCCCGCCTGGCCGGAGCGAGGTTGCGCAGGCCGGCCCCTCCCGTTATAGAGTCCACCCATGGCTCTCGGGACGAACGCGAAGATCGCTCTCATCAAGTCAGCCCCCCTGTTCGAGAACTGCTCGAAGAGCGAGCTCCAGAGCATTGCCCAGATCGCCGACGAGCTCGATCTACGCGAGGGCAAGGTGCTCATTCGCGAGGGTGAGCGAGGTCGCGAGTTCTTCGTGATCGTCAAGGGCGAGGTCGAAGTGCGGCGGAAGGGCAGGAAGATGGCGACGCTCGGCCCCGGCAGCTTCGTCGGCGAGATGGCGCTCCTGTCGAAGATCCCGCGGGTTGCGACCGTCACCGCAGTCACGCCGCTCGACGTGCTCGTGATCACCGATCGTGCCTTTCTCGATCTGCTCGAGAAAATGCCGGCGCTCACGGTGAAGGTCGCCCGCACGCTCGCCGAGCGCGTGGGCGCGAACGAGCTGAGCGACCTCCGCCACAGCAGCTGACCGGGCCGAGCTACATCCCGAGCCGCTCGACCATCTTCGGATCGCGCCGCCACTTCGCGCGCACCTTGACGACGAGCTCGAGGAAGACCGGATGGCCGACGAGGCGCTCGACCTCGGGCCGCGCCCGGGTGCCGATCTCTCGCACCATCGCACCCTTCTTGCCGACCAGAATGCCCTTCTGCGACTCCGTCTCGACGAGCAACACCGCACGGACAGCTTTCTCGTCGATCTCCTCGACCACGACCATGATCGCGTGCGGCACCTCGTCTCGGGTCAGGTGGAGCGCCTTCTCGCGGACCACCTCGGCGACCCTGTCCTCGAGGGTCATGTCGGTGGACTGGTCGAGGGGGAAGTAGAGCGGGCCTTCCGGTAGCAGGTGGACGAGGTCGTCGCGCAGCTCCCCCACGCCGTCCTTCGTCACCGCGCTCACCGGGTGGAGCGCGTGAAAGTCGCCCAGCGTCGCAGCCGACTTCATCTGCGTCGCGACGTGGCCGTGCTTGAGGCGGTCGATCTTGTTCACGGCGATGATCACCGGCGTGCCGAGCGAGAACACGCGCCGGGCGACATACCGGTCGCCGGCGCCGATCCGGTCGCGGGCCGAGACAACGAGCAGCACGACGTCGATGCCTTCGAACGACGAATCGACGGTGTTCTGCATGCTCGTCGTCAGCGCATCCATCGGCCGCTGGAACCCGGGCAGGTCAGCGAGGACGAGCTGGTAGTCAGGTCCGTTCGCGACGCCGAAGATGCGCCGCCGCGTCGTGTTGGGAACGTTCGAGGTGATCGCAACCTTGTCGCCGCAGAGGGCGTTGACGAGCGTCGACTTGCCCACGTTCGGCCGGCCCGCGACGGCGACGATGCCGGACTTCACGAGAGATCGCCGGCGTTGAACTGCTCGGGCAGCAGCTCGTCGACGGTCATGCGGACGACCCGGCCGTCGTTGCGAAAGACGACGCGCTCGACCTTCATCTCCGCAAGCCACTGCCGGCAGCCGCCACAGGGCGACGCGGTGATCGCAGCGACGGTGAAGTCGCCGGGCTTGTAGCCCTCGACGATGGCGCGCGAGAATGTGGTTCGCTCGGCGCACCCGCCCAACGGGTACGCCGCATTCTCGACGTTGACGCCCTCGATCACGGCGCCGTCGCGGGTGAGCACGGCGCAGCCGACGTTGAAGCCCGAGTACGGGGCATATGCCCTGAACGCGATCGCGTCCGCGCGCGCCAGCAGCTCGTCGTCGGTCATGCCGAGAACACCTGGAAGATGACGAGCGCCACGATGGCGCCGAGAGTACCGCCCGTGATCACCTCGAGGGTGGAATGCACCCCGGCCTCGACCCGCGTTTGCGCCACGAGCAGCGCCATGATGAACGCGAGCGAGGAGACGAGGAAACGGTGCTCGGAGCCGTCGAGCGTCAACGTGATCGCCATCCAGGCCCCGAATGCGATCGCCGCATGCCCGGACGGCCAGCCACCGCGAAGCGGCGTGCCGTGTCCCGACAGCGCCTTCATCGAGATCACGAGCACGACGACGAGGACGAGCGCGACGAGGGTGAGCTCGGCCGGGGTCTTCGAGAGCCGGTCGAGGAACCTGTTCGAGCGATCCGCCACCTGGCCCGAAAACACGAGATAGCCGACGGCAACCGCGTTGACGGCGGCGATCAGCACGGCGCCCGCTGCAATGTCCTTGGCCAGCTTCGCCATCGGGTCGAACGAGGTCGAAGCGATGTCGACGGCGGCCTCGACGGCGGTGTTGATCATCTCGGCGATCAGCACGAAGGCGATCGAGAGCAGCAGCACGATGAGCTCGATCTTCGAGACGTCGACCGCAAGTGCGGCGATCAGGACCGCGACGGCGATCAGGAAGTGGATCCGCATGTTCCGCTGCGTGCGGAGCACGTGGATGATGCCCTCGAAGGCGACGTTGAAGCTCTCGAGGATCGAGGGCGGCCGCCGCCCCGGAGCCGGGCTCACCCGGCTGCCTCACGTCGCCTGTCAAGGCGAGCAAAGAAGTTCGCGGGGGTTGCTGCAACGATCATGTCGGATCCTCCGTTGCAGCAACCCTCGCGAGAATCATGCGCTCACGCCGCTCCATCTCGTCGCCGTGCTCGAGCCCGAGCAGGTGGAGGATCCCGTGGACGAGCGGCCAGCGCCACTCGTCGGCGACGACCTGCGGGCAGATCACGACATCCCCGAGTGCGCGCGGTACGCCCGCCGGCAACTCCCCGAGGCCGTCGATCGGGAACGACAGGACGTCGGTGGCCTCGTCGATGCCGAGGTGCTCGGCCTTGAGGGCCCGAATCTCGTCCGGCGTCACCCACGCGATCCCGAGCTCGGCCTCTTCGACGCCCTCGACCGCGAGTGCCTGCCGGGCAAGATCGACCGCGCCCGCAACGTCGACCTCGACGCCACTGCGGTTCTCGACCTCGAGTTCGATCACTTCTTGCGGGCGGTGCCGGTCTCTTCGGCGTGGCGCTTGTACGCCTCGACGATTCGCTGCACGAGCTTGTGCCGAACCACATCCTCGTGCCCGAACTCGACCACGCCGATGCCGTCGACCTCGCGCAGGATGTCGCGCACCTGGATCAGGCCCGAGGCCTGCTCGCGCGGAAGGTCGATCTGGGTGATGTCTCCGGTGATGACCATCTTCGAGCCGAAGCCGAGTCGCGTGAGGAACATCTGCATCTGCTCGGGCGTCGTGTTCTGGGCCTCGTCGAGGATGATGAACGAGTCGTTGAGCGTGCGGCCGCGCATGAAGGCAAGCGGTGCCACCTCGATCGTGCCGCGCTCCATGTAGGCGGTAAGCCGGTCCGGGTCCATCGTGTCGTACAGCGCATCGAAGAGCGGTCGCATGTACGGGTCGACCTTCGCGAGCATGTCGCCCGGCAGGAAACCGAGCCTCTCCCCTGCCTCGACCGCCGGCCGCGTGAGGATGAGCCTGCCGACCTGCTTTTCGCTCAGCGCCGCTACCGCCAGCGCAATCGCGAGGTACGTCTTGCCCGTGCCGGCCGGCCCGACGCCGAACGTCACGGTGCTCTGCCGGATCGCGTCGACGTACCGCTTCTGGACGACGGTCTTCGGCGCGATCTTCTTCCCGCGATGCCGCCAGACCACGTCCTCGAAGATGTCGCGGATGTCGGCCGCCTGATCGAGCGCGGCAGCGACGGCCCCGACCGTGTCGGGCCCGATCGCGTGGCCACCCTCGACGAGCTCGACGAGCTCGTCGACGACCGCGCGCGCCTCGGCGACGCGGTCGCTCTCGCCGTCGAGCGTGAGCTTGTTGCCGCGGAGCGAGATCGTGCAACCGAGGCGATCGCGCAACGAGTCGAGCACGCCGTCGGTGACGCCCGCGAGCTCGGCCGCGACCTCATTGGGAACGATGACCACGTCCTGCATGCCGCCCAGTGTAGGGGTCGCGCACTACGGTGAAGGCATGGCCGAGCTGACCGTGCTCTACGACGAGGGCTGTGGGTTCTGCACGCGGGTGGCGCACCGTCTCTCGCAGTCGGGTCGGGCGAACATCGCGCCGATCGGGTCGGAGCTCGGCACCGTTGTGCTGCGCGATCTCACGCCGGGCGAGCGATACGCCGCAGTACACGTGGTCGACGCGCGAGGCCGTCGGTGGTCGGGCGGTGCCGCCCTCGCGCCGCTCGCCCGGACGTTCCCCGGTGGAGCCGCTCTCGCCGCGACGTTCGATGCCTTCCCCCGGGTGACCGAGCGCCTCTACGGCCTCGTCGCGCGCAACCGCGGGATCGTCTCGAAGCTGAGCCGCCTCTAGCCTCTAGGCGACGAGGTCGGACAGCGCCTCGGCGACGTGCTTCGCGAGTAGCGCGTGACGCTCCTGAGCGTTCCCGAGCAGCATCGGCTCCTGCACGGACGGCGAGCCGAGCTCCTGGCCGGCAGCCAGCTGGTCCCTCGTGAGATCGACGGTCAGGCCCGAGGGCAGGCGGTTCCACGCGTGCCGCTCGATTCGGCGCCCGTCGCAGACGATGTCGGCAACCAGAATCTCGCCCCCGAGGTACGAGCGGAGCACGACGGCAGTCGCGTCGCACTGCCCGCGTGAGGGGTTCTCCACCGTCCACTCGTCCGGATCCGCAGACGTCTCCTGCGACCACGAGGCGCGGATCGCGCCCTCGAGATCGGCCAGCGTGACGGCTGCCGCTGCCTCGGGAGCAGGGTCGGTCGAGACCACGCGAACGAGCGTGCCGTCCGGAGCGGGAGCGAACCCGCACCGCTCGAAGAATCCTGCCGCCTCGGCGTCGCACTCGACGCGAAAGCGCTCGACGGGAGCACCGCTGACGACAGCCTCGACGAGCGCGCGGCCGATGCCTTGGCGCCGGTAGCCCGGCAGCACGAGGAGGCCGGTCAGCGCCAGCTCCCGCTCGCCGACGCGCTCGATGCCGATGCCGCCGACAAGCCTGTCGCCCTCGCTCCAGCCGACCAGGAGCCTTGCGGGCTCGTCAGCACAGACGAGCGCCTGCACCTCGGCGTCGTCGGCACGGCCGCGGAGATCGACGAGCCCCACCAGTGCCTAGCCGGGCAACCAACCGTCACGATACGGCGTCGCGACGTCCTCGGCGTAGCCGGCATACGCCTCCTTGGGCTCCGGGGTCGCTGTCGGCACCCCGGCACGATGACGTTGTGCGAGCTCGGACTCGGGGTAGATCACGCCTCCGCCGGTGCGCGATCCCACTGCGAGAATGGCGCACGGGCCGTCACCGGCGCCGACGAAGACGTGCTCCGTCCAGGCCGGGCAGTGAACGAAATCCCAGGCCTTCAGCGGCCGCTCCTCACCCTCGACGAGGAGCAGGCACTCGCCCGAGAGCACGAGGAAGTCCTCCTGCTCGTCCTCCCCGTGGTACATGCAGGCCGGCTGTCCCGGAGCGAGGACGCCGATGTTGATGCCGAGCTCCGGGAAGCGCGCATCCGGGCCTTCGAACCGCGTGTAGGCGCCGAAGTCGCCTTCGAACCAGCGAGCCTCCCGGGCGTTGACGACGAACCAGCCCTCGGACGAGGGCACGATGCCCTCGGGCGTCGACTCGGAGGATGCTTCCGGAACCACGGGCCCAGTCTCGCACAACGACGATGAGGCCTACGACGATCGGCCTTCGCGATACTCAAGGGCGATGTTCAGCCATCCCCGCACCCGACACCTGCTGCGCGCGAAGGACCTCATCGACGCGCGCTATCGCGACCCCCTCGACGTCCCCGAGCTCGCACGTGCTGCGCATCTGTCACCCGCCCACTTCAGCCGCGAGTTCCGCAAGGCGTTCGGTGAGACCCCGCACCGGTACCTGCTGACGCGCCGGCTCGAGCGCGCGGCCGCGCTCCTGCGTACGACCGACAGGACTGTGTCCGAGATCTGCTTCACGGTCGGCCTGCAGAGCGTCGGGTCGTTCACGTCGAGCTTCGGGCGTGCCTACGGATGCACACCTTCTGCCTATCGCGCGGCCCATCCGCCGGCTGCCCGCCAGGTCCGGATACCGACCTGCATCCTCATCGCGTACGCGCGCCCCAGTCGAGCAGTTTTGGAGAAGACAGCGGACCGAGCGGTGACTAGCGTTGCCTTCGACCCGATCAGGACACGCACATAGGAGGCTCACCGATGCAGATGCAGCTCACGACCGTCAACCAGTGGGTGCACGACCAGGACGAGGCGCTCGAGTTCTACACGGAGAAGCTCGGTATGGAGCTTCGCAACGACGTGACCGTGCCCGAGATGGGCAACTTCAGGTGGCTCACCGTCGGCCCGGTCGGCCAGCCCGACATCGCGGTCGTCCTGATGGCCATCCCCGGCCCGCCCGTCTTCGAGCCGGAGACAACGGCTCAGCTGCAAGACCTCGTGGCAAAAGGAGCCTCCGGCGGCCTGTTCTTCCAGACCGACGACATCCAGGCGACCTTCGAGGAGCTGAAGGCCAAGGGCGTCGAGTTCGTGCAGGAGCCGACGCAGCAGCCATATGGCATCGACGCCGGGTTCCGCGACCCATCCGGCAACCACATGCGGGTCATGCAGAGCACGTAGTCGGCGGCACAGGCCCGGTGGTCGCTCCGTTGCGGCCGCCGCGCTTGTGCCGGTTTCGACAGGCTGCCATACTCGTGCCGGCGGGGTCCAGGGAGGTAATGACGATGCGAATCTGGCTACGAAATCTCTTGCTCGGTGGCGCTGTCGGGCTCGTGATCGGTCTCGTCGTCGGCGGAATCGTCGGACGCATCTTCATGCGACTGGTCTTCCTTGCCCGGGAGGATACGCTCGGGTTCGAGACTGCGATGGGAGCCGTCATCGGCGATTTCACCGCCGGCGGCACGCTCTTCATCGGGCTCTTCGGCGCATCGATGGGGGCAGGGCTCGGCCTCGCTTACGTCGTGGTTCGCGGCCTGCTCCCCGCTCCGCTGTGGTGGCGCGAGGTGGCGTTCGTGGCGGGCTCGAGCGCCCTTATGGTCGGCGTGATCGTCCGAGACAATCGCGAGGACTTTACGATCCTCCCAGCCACTCTCAGCCTGCTCCTGATCGTCGGCTCGGTGGCCATTACCGCCGCACCGGTGCCGGTCGTCATCGAGCGGTTCGCACCGTCACGCGGTGGGCAACGGGGCCGCGGAGCCACCGCACTGCTCCTCGTCGGCGCGGCAGGGATCGCGGTGTACGCGGCAACCGCGGTCGTGGCGGCCTACAGCGCGTAGTCGAATCAGGCGACGGCCAGAAGGTCGACGACGAACACGAGCGGCTCGTGCGGCTGCGATCACGCCGCCCGCACCGCGCGCGCCGTAGGCCATCGCCGAGGGAATCGTCAGCTTGCGCCGGCCGCCGACCTTCATCCCCTGCACGCCCGCGATCCCAGCCGGGGATCACCTGGCCCTTGCCGAGCTTGAACGCGAACGGCTGGCCGCGGTTCCACGACGCGTCGAACTCCTCGCCGGTCGAGAACGCGACGCCGACGTAGTGGACGGTTACCGTCTTGCCGGCCGTGGCCTCGTCACCGTCGCCGACGATGATGTCGTCGATCCCGAGATCGAACGGGATGTCGCCTTCGGGCTTGTCGATCTGCGGGCGCTCGGGTGTCAAAGCGTCACGCGAGCTTCTCGCGGACGATCTGGCTGACGGCGGAACCGTCGGCCTTGCCCGACACGCGGGGCATCACATCGGCCATGACGCGGCCGATATCACGCAGCGACGTGGCGCCGACCTCGGCGATGACGTCGTCGACGATCTCGTCGAGCTCCTCGTCGGAGAGCGGCTCGGGCATGAACTCCTCGAGCACCTCGAGCTCGAAATCCTCCTTGTCGGCCTGCTCCTCCCGGCCGGCCGCCTCGAAAGCCTCGAAGGCCTCGACGCGCTTCTTGCGCTCGCGCTGCAGAACCTGAAGCTCCTCGTCCTCCGAGAGCGGGCGTTGCAGTTCCTTCTCCGCCGAGCGCAGGCTCGAGAGGATCAGCGTGAGCGCGTCGCGGCGGTCATCCTCGCGTGCGAGACGCGCCTGCTTGAGCTCGTTTTCGATGGTGACGATGAGATCCACAGCCACAGTCTGCCGCAATTCGCGCTCAGTGGAACCCGGGTAGCGCTTTTCCTGCCAACACGTGCCAGTGGAGGTGGAACACGGTCTGGCCTGCGCCGCGCCCGACATTGACGATCAACCGGTAGTCGTCGAGCCCCTCGGCTGCTGCCACAGCTGCCACGAAGCGCAGCATCCGGCCCGCTTCCTCGTCCCGGAACTCGCCGATCTCGCGGAACGTGTCGACATGCCGCTCGGGCAGGACGAGCAGGTGTGTCTCGGCTACGGGCGCGATGTCACGGATCGCGACGAAGCCCTCGGCTGCATGAACGTGGTCGCCGCTCGCCACCAGGCGGCAGAAGAGGCAGTCAGGATGCGACAACGGCCAGCACCCCCTCATCCGCGACACCGACCGCGTCTGCGAGCACGAGCGCTCCGATCGGCGCGTCGACGAGCCACGGCGTGTAGTCGTCCGCGTAGCCGAGCCCGGGACGGTCGACGAGGACGACGTCTCTGCTCCCTACCCGGCTCGACCAGCGCGCCCGGCACGCTCGGTCGGACGCGGCCCGCAGGCGGGCGCTCCTGTCCCGCTTGACCTGTTGCGGCACGGGATCGTCGCCGGCCGTTCGGGTTCCCGGGCGCGGCGAGTACGGAAAGACGTGAACCTTGGTGATGCCGATCGACGCCACGGCAGCCATGGTATTGGCGAAGGCTGGCTCGTCCTCCGTCGGGAAGCCGACGATCACGTCGGTCGTGAGATTGAAGTCGTCGAGCGGCTCGACGCACGCGCGGTACCGCCCGATCGTGTACCGGCGGCCCATCGCGCGGAGCACCTCGTCGTCGCCCGACTGCAGAGGAACGTGGAGGTGCCGCGACACGCCCGGCGTCTCGCGCATCGCCGCGACGAGGTCGGGAGTGACGTGGTTCACCTCGATCGACGAGAGCCGGAGGCGCTCGAGCCCGTCGATCGCCCCCGCCGCACGGATGAGCCCCGCCAGGGTCATACCGGCATCGCGGTCGCGGAAGCAGCCGAGGTTGACGCCCGTGAGCACGACCTCCTGGTGGCCCTGCGCAGCCCGTCGGCGGATCTCGTCCAGAACAGCGCTCGCCGACCTGCTGCGCGTGGCGCCACGAACGAGCGGGATCACGCAGAACGCGCACGAGAACGAGCAGCCATCCTGGATCCGGACGAACGCGCGCACCCGCTCGAGCCGGTGATCCGCCTGCACACAGCCGATCGCGCCAATGTCGGCGGAGACGGCATCGACGAGCTGCTCGCTCCGGCGCGCGATCACCCGGACGTTGTCGGGCAGGCCGGAGAATGCTTCGACCGAGAGATTTGCTGCGCAGCCGGTGACGACCACGCGGCCGTGGGTTCGCGACGCCTGCGCGGCTGCCTGGCGGGACTTCGCGACGGCCTCGTTCGTGACGCAGCAGGTGTTGATCACAGCGACGTCGCCCGACGTTCGGGCCTCGGTATGGCCGTCGGCGAGCAGGCGCTCACGGATCGCCTGCTCGTCGGCGAACGACACCTTGCAACCGAGAAACCGCGTCGTGAAAGAGGCCATACGGCAGGAATGTAACGCGATGGCGGCGCGGGCGTAGGCTGTCCCGATGATCGGCTCCGAGACCTCGTTTCCCCGTTGCCTCGCAGTCGCGCTCGGCGTCGAGTTCGCGGAGCTACCGACGCCGGACGGGGACGATCCGAATGTCTTCTGGCGCCAGTGGCTCGCCGGCCGCAACCTCGGGCTCGTGCCAATCGACGAGCCTGAGACGTTCGCCTGGCCGGGGCACTGGATTGCCGCCGTCGAGCAGGCCGGCGGCACGCGTGACGCCGTGCTGATGTTCGGCGTCCCGTCCGGGCCCTTGCTCGATCCTGGCGATCTGCTCGCATGTGGCGGGTCGGTCGTCGAGGGCGCTCTGATCGCGGCGTTCCAGCTCGGGCTCGATCGCGGCGGTGCCCTATGGCGAGCCGGCGGAGGCGGCCGGCGTCGTGGCCGGGTTGTTGGTGGCGCCGGTGGCCGAGGCGCCCCTCGGCCGTGTCCTCGAGGCAGAGGCGGTCGCGGGCCGGGGACTCGACGGAGACCGATACTTCGACGGCGGCGGCTCGTTCTCCGGTACGGGGCGTGGCTACGAGCTGACGCTGATCGAGGCGGAGGCTCTCGAGGCTCTGGCGGCGGATGGGCTCGAGATCGCCTGGGAGGAAGCGCGCCGCAACGTCGTCACGCGCGGCATCGAATTGAACTCTCTCGTCGGTCGCCGGTTCATGGTGGGCGACGTCGAGTGCGTCGGCCGGCGTCTCGCCGAGCCCTGCTCGCACCTCCAGCGGCTGGCGCCGGCGGGCATTCTCGGCGGTCTCGTGCACCGCGGCGGCCTGCGGGCCGACGTTCTCCGGAGCGGCACACTCCGGGTCGGCGATGCCGTAGTGCCGGTCGCCGAGACGTAGCGCTGCGAGCCCGCTACCGGATCCGCTCGAAGCGGTCGGCAGCCCAGCCGTCGAGCACGGCACGCTCGAGCTGCCGCCACCCGGGAGCTGCGGGGTTGTCCCCGATCAGGTATCCCGACGTGATCGCGAACTCGGTGTCGAGGCGCGCGAGGATCGTCTCCACGGGCCGAAGCAGCACGTTCGCGACCGCAACGTCTGCACGGGGAAGGTCGTCCGACTCCCCATCGACCACGCTGGCGTCGAGGACGACGCCGTTGACCGCGGCATTCGCGATCGTGGTCTCGACGGCGATCGAGTCGTTGTCGACGGCCCGGATCGGGCGGAAGCCAAGGCGCGCCGCGGCGATGGACAGCACGCCGGAGCCGCAACCGACGTCGAGCAACGATCCCCGCTCGGAGGTCGCGAGCAGCTCGACGCAGAGGCGCGTCGTCGGGTGTGCGCCCGTGCCGAACGCACGGCCCGGGTCGATCACGACGGCGAGCTCGCCCGGATCGGGCTGCTCCCACGGCGGGCCGATCCAGAGCCCTCCGGCCCTCGCCGGGCGGTGGAAGGCGCGCCAGGCGTCCTCCCAGCCGGGCTCGACCGGCGTGACGGCGACTTCGGCGAAGGCGACGCGAATGGCCCCGACTGCGCTCTCGTCGACGTAAAGCCGCAGTGTGAAGGTTTCGCCGGCCTCCGACTCCTCGAAGCCACCGGGAGCGAGATCGATGGCGGCAGCTCGCGCCTCCTCTGCCTGCTCGACCGGCACGCGGACCGAGACACGCACGAAGCGGCCGGTCATGCGAGCTCAAAGCTGTCAGAGGGCCGCCACGTGCCGTCGGTGAGCTCCTCGAAGAGCTCGACCCGATCGACGATGAAACCGAACGGAAGTCCCGGGCTCAGCTCGTGCTCGGCCAGCGCCGCGACCTGGTCGATGCTCTCACCCGCGCCAACCTCGGCGATCGTCAGATGCGGCACGGCGTTGGCGACCGCGTTTCCGTAGGGCGGGAACTCGGGGAAGCGGTCGTAGGTGCCGCGGAGGAGCGCGGTGAACCGGTCGCGCGGCTCGGGCGCGAGCCAGACGTGCTCGTCGAACTGACCGACCCGCGCAAGCGCCCCTTCGAACCGCTCGAACGCCGCGAAGTGCGTCGCAACCTGCGCGCGAAGCCGGCCGTCGAACGCTGCGGCGGTCGCGAACGGGAACAGCACCGTAACGTGCGCCGGTAGTCCCCGTGCAACTGTCCCGGCGAGGTGGCGGCGCCGAAAGGCGGCGAGCGGTTCTGCGACGGCAACCGGCACGAGAAGCGCGGTTCGCCGCTCGTGCGACGGCACCTCCGTCATCGTCAGCGGAACGCGTTCTTGATGCGCCCGAAGAGCCCGCCGTCGCTTTCGTCTTCGCGGTAGGGCTCCTCGCCGAGATCCTGCTCGAGCCGCTCGATCAGCGCGCGCTGCGCGTCGTCGAGCCGGCGGGGGACGTGGACGCGGGCGTGCACGTGGAAGTTGCCGCGCCGTCGGCCCTCGAGTGACGGCATGCCCTGGCCGCGCAGAACGTGGACATCGCCTGGTTGGGTGCCGGCGGGGATCTCGACCTCGATCTCGCCCGCCGGGGAGGGCACGACGAGCGTCGCGCCGAGGGCCGACTGGGTCATCGTGATGTCTACCGCCGTGTGCAGGTCGTCGCCGTCGCGCTCGATCCCCGGCATCGGGACAACGCCGATCTGGACGAAGAGGTCACCGGCAGGCCCGGCGAGCTCTCCCGCGTGCCCTTCGCCGCGAACCCGGATCCGCTGGCCATCCGAGATCCCGGCCGGAACGTCGATGTCGACCGCGCTGTCGTGCAACGTTCGGCCGATCCCGTCGCACGTCTCGCACGGGGACTCGACGACCCGGCCGAGCCCCTCACAGCGTGGGCAGGCGCCGGTGCGCACGAACTGCCCGAAGACACTCTGCGAGACCTGCTGGACGCGGCCCGCGCCGCCGCAGACGTCGCAGGTGATCGGGGTGGTGCCGGGCGCTGCACCGTCACCGCCGCAGGTATCACAGGTCTGCGCCACGCGTGTCGGCACGCTGACGGAGATGCCCGTGTATGCCTCGGCCAGGGAGATCTCGGCACTCGCGACGACGTCGCCGCCACGCGCCGGGCCGCCGCGGCGGGCCTGCTGGCCGAAGAGCGACTCACCGAAGAACGCGCCGAAGATATCGGAGAGGTTCCCGAGGTCGAAGTCGGCCGGCGTATACCCGCCGCCACGGAGGCCCTCACGGCCGTAGCGGTCGTAGGTCGCCCGGCGCTCCGGGTCGGAGAGCACCTCGTACGCCTCGGCAGCCTCGCGGAAGCGCTCCTCCGCGTCCGGCTCCTGGGAGACGTCGGGGTGGATCTCGCGCGCGAGCTTGCGAAACGCACGCTTGATGTCGGCGTCGGAGGCACCCCTGTCGACGCCGAGAATCTCGTAATAGTCGCGCTCGGCCGTCGCCATCAGATAGACGAGAGTACCGGCACGGGCGGTCGCGACTGCAGGCCTTACTCGTCCTCGTAGACGTCTTCGACGAGCCGTGAGAGCTCGAATGCGGCAGCGCGAACGGCCCGGATCGCCTTGTCGTAGTCCATGCGCAGCGGGCCGAGGAGCGCAACTGATCCGAGCGAGCGGCTCGCGATGCCGTACGTGGCGCCGACATAGGACACGTCGTGCAGCTGGCCGCCGTCGACCTCCGGGCCGACCCGGACGACGGTGCGTCGCGGATCGAGGGCGTCGGAGAGGAGCTCGAGCACGGCCGCCCGCCGCTCGAGCACGTCGAGCAGGTGCTGGCACGCCTCGAGCTCGGCGCCGCGGGCATCACCGAGAAGGCCGGCTGCGCCGCCGACGAAGAGCTGCGGGCCGTCGTCGGCGATCGCGTCGACGAAGGCGGTGCGAAGGCGCGAGAGGAACGCTCGCTCGCTCGCGGCCAGCATGGGGTCTTCGAGCCGGCGGCGCAGCGTTGCCGACCCGAGCCGCTGGCCGACGGCCTGCTCCTCGAGGTACGTGCGGGCCCAGTCGACGAGCCCCGGATCGATCGGTTGCTCGAGCTCGAGGACGCGCTTCGTGACCCCACCCGTGGAGGTGATCACGACCACGATCACGGCCCGCGGCTGGAGTTGGAGCACGTCGACGTGCCGCACCGAGGCGGAGCCGAGCGCGGGAGCGGAAACAAGGGCAAGGAGCCGCGTCGCCTGCGAGAGCGCCTCGGTCGTCGAGCGCAGGGTCTGCTCGAGCTCGCTCCTGACGGCGGCGACGTCGAGCGCGACCGGATCGGGCCGTCCGTCGATCGCATCGACGAGCTGCTCCGCATAGACGCGGTAGCCGTGCTCGGTGGGCACGCGCCCCGCCGACGTATGGGGATGCATCAGGAGCCCGAGCGTCTCGAGCTCGGCCAACTCACTGCGCACGGTCGACGACGACACGTCCATGCCCGCTCGCTCGACGAGCGACTTCGATCCGACGGGCTGGCCGGTCGCGACGTGCTCCTCGACCACCCGCCGCAGGATCTCGCGCCTGCGAGAGGAGAGCTGTTCCATCTACCGATCGTACCGGGGGCGGCGACGTCGACGGCTGCGCGGCGCCGCGCGCGTGCCGGCGTCAGCCGCGCGGCGCGTACACGATGCGCTCGAACGGCCAATCCGCCTCGAGCCAGCCGCTGACGGCCAGCCAGAGCGGGCGGTCGAGCTCTGCGCGGTCTGCCCGCACCCAGGAGAGAACGGATGCCGCGCCAACGCTCGATCTCGCGTCTGCTTCCCCGGCGCTCGGTCGAACGGGATAGATGTAGACGCAGCCGATCACGTCACCGTGATCCGGATCGAGGACCGTGTACGTGAAGCCGGAGCGCTCCGCGAAGTGACGCGCGTGCATCTCGAGATCTCCGAGGTTCTCGGCCGGCGTCATCTCGTGCGGCCATGAGGATCCGGCGAAGCCGGGTGTCTCCCGGATGTGCGCGATCGACGACGACCAGGCGGCATAGTCGGCCACGTTGTGGCGTGGATCGAGCGGCTCGAGCACGAACGCGGCGGTGACGAGACCGGACGGCGGCTCGAAGTCCGCGGAAACGAATGGCGCCAGTGGCTCCATGCGGCAAGCGTAGACGAGCTCAGACGAGAAGCTCTGCGGTGACCGCGTCGCCGAGGAATCGCCCGCGCTGCGTCAGCGTGAGGGTCTGCTCGCCCGCCGCCCCACGACCGGTGAGAGCGAGGCCACCCTCAACCATGCGCCCGAGCGCATTCCTGTCGACGACCTCCTCGAGCCCCGCGAGCCGCAGCGGCTCGTCGAGGCGCAGGCCGAGCATCACGCGTTCCTGCGCCTTCGTCTGCGCATCGAGGCGCTCGATCTCCCGGGGCGGGTCTTCGCCCGCGGCGAGCGCACCCGCGTACCGGCCGATCGATGCACCGTTACGGCGGCGTTGCTGCCCGAGGGTCGACACCGCCCCGATCCCGACTCCGAGGTAGTCGCGCCCATGCCAGGTGCCTAGATTGTGGTGAGAGCGAAGGTCGCGCCCACGCGCCCGCTCGCCGACGAGACAGAAGTTGGCCGTCTCGTACCAGCGGTAGCCGACCGACGTCAGCGTCTCGACGACCCGCTCGAAGTACCCCTCCATCGCCTCCGACTGGCGCTCGAGCTCGTCCCCCCAGGCATGCGTGAACCGCGTTCCCGGCTTGGCCTCGAGCTCGTACAGGGAGAGGTGGTCGGGCGCGAGCGCCAGAGCCTCCGCAAGGTCATGGTCGAGGTCGGCGGGCTCCTGGCCCGGGATCCCGTAGATGAGATCGAGCGAGATGTTGTCGAACGAGGCATCACGAAGAGTATGGAAGGCGCGCCGGACGTCGTCCGGAGAGGCAACGCGCTCGAGGACGTCGAGCAGCCGGGGCGTAAAGGTCTGAGCGCCGAGCGACACGCGTGTGACGCCACCATCGCGGAGGAGCCTCGCGAGCTCCGGCGTGACGGTCTCCGGGTTGGCCTCGGCGCTGACCTCGGCCGCTGCCGGCAGCGCCGCGAGCACCCGCCGCAACGCGTCCGGATCCGTGAACGACGGCGTCCCGCCGCCCACGAAGACGGTCACGAGATCGTCGGAGAGCACCGCGCGCTCGCGCTCGAGCTCGATGAGGAGGGCGTCGACATAGTCACCGTGCTGCTCCGCCCGCCCGACGACGGTGACGAAGTCGCAGTACCCGCAACGGTGCGAGCAGAACGGCAGGTGCACGTACAGGTGGCGGACGTTCGTGCCGTCGGGGCCCACGAGCAACTCCGCGCCGACCGCCAAGGCGTTACTTCTTCTTGTCCGAGTCGAGGTTGAGCACCGCCAGGAACGCTTCCTGCGGCACCTCGACCCCGCCGACCTGCTTCATCCGCTTCTTGCCCTTCTTCTGCTTCTCGAGCAGCTTTCGCTTGCGCGAGATGTCGCCGCCGTAGCACTTCGCGAGCACGTCCTTGCGCCGTGCCTTGACGGTCTCGCGGGCGATCACGCGCGACCCGATCGCCGCCTGGATGGGCACGTCGAACATCTGCCGCGGAATCTCCTCGCGCAGCTTCTCGACGAGGAGGCGGCCGCGGTCGTAGGCGAACTCGCGGTGGATGATGAGCGACAACGCGTCGACGGGCTCGCCGCCCACCAACACGTCGACCCGCACGAGCTTGCCGGGCTGAAAGCCCGAGAGGTCGTAGTCGAAGCTCGCATAGCCGCGCGTGCGCGACTTGAGCTGGTCGTAGTAGTCGAGCACGATCTCGGCGAGCGGCAGGTCATACGTGAGATGAACGCGCTCGGGCGAGAGGTACTCGAGCTGGTCGAAGCTGCCGCGGCGCTCGTTGTTGAGCTCCATCACGGTGCCGACGTACTCCTTCGGCACGATGATCGAAGCGCGGATATAAGGCTCCTCGACCTCCTCGAGCTCGGCCGGCATCTCGGACGGGTTGTGCACCTCACGCCAGTCGCCGTTGCGCTCGAGCACGCGGTAGGCGACGTTCGGCGCGGTGACGATCAGGTCGAGGTCGAACTCCCGCTCGAGCCGCTCGCGCACGATCTCCATGTGGAGCAGGCCGAGGAAGCCGCAGCGAAAGCCGAAGCCAAGCGCGCGCGAGGTCTCGGGCTCGTAGAACAGCGCAGCATCGTTGAGCTTCAACCGCTCGAGCGCGTCTCGCAGCTCGGGGTACTCGTCGGAGTCGCTCGGGAAGAGACCGGCGAACACCATCGGCTTGACGTCCTTGTAGCCGGGCAGCGGCTCCGTTGCCGCCGCGCCCTTGCGCGTCGTCAGGGTGTCGCCGACCCTCAGCGCCGAGACGTCCTTCAGCCCCGTGATCACGTAGCCGACCTCGCCGGCCAGGAGCTCCTTCACCGGCACGCGGGAGGGCGACATGAAGCCGAGCTCCTCGGCGTCGAACTGGGTGCCGAGCGCCATCGCGCGGAGCCCTACCCCGGTCTCGAAGCGACCGTCGACGACGCGGATGAATGCGATCACGCCGCGGTACTGGTCGTACGAGGAGTCGAAGATGAGCGCCCGCGCCGGCGCGTCCGGATCGCCCTCGGGTGCCGCGATCCGCTCGACGATCGCGTCGAGCACCTGGTCGACGTTGATGCCGGTCTTGGCCGAGATGCGCACGACGTCGGCCGGGTCACCGCCGAGCAGCTGCGTCACCTCCTGCGCGGCACCGTCGGGATCGGCCGAGGGAAGGTCGATCTTGTTCACGACGGGCACGATCTCGAGCTCGTTCTCGATCGCGAGGTATGCATTCGCGAGCGTCTGCGCCTCGATCCCCTGCGCCGCGTCGACGACGAGGACGGCTCCCTCGCACGCCTGCAGCGAGCGTGAGACCTCGTACGTGAAATCCACGTGACCAGGCGTATCGATCAGGTTCAACTGATGGCCCTTCCAGGCAACCCGCACGGCCTGGGCCTTGATCGTGATCCCCCGCTCGCGCTCGAGATCCATCGAATCGAGCAGTTGGGCGCGCATGTCGCGATCGGCGACGGTGTCCGTGAGCTGCAGAATCCGGTCGGCGAGAGTCGACTTCCCGTGGTCGATGTGGGCGATGATCGAGAAGTTGCGGATGCGGCTCTGGTCCATGGGAATCAGGCCCGGATGCTAGCTGTGATGCGGTTTTCCCTGGATTCGGGGAGCTCCGCGGGGATCGCCCAATCCTGGGATCGCGGAACGCGGTCACGCGAGTAGGCTCGTCCGTCCGCGACCGTAACTTCAACGGCATGTTCGCCGGCTCCGGTGAGACGGGTGGTCGACCCCGACTTCTTCACCTGCTCGGCACGGCAGACCTCGCTTCAGCCCCGAGGTCGACGTCGGCGGGGGCACGGTCGTCGAGCATCGGTTCACGAACGTCGGCATCGGCGTGCACGCCCCGACGATGCTCGGCTTCTTCGCCCGAGATGGGATCTCCGCGGCCGTTTCCTGACCCGGTTGCCTGCGTATAGTCGGCGTGATGTCGAACGCACGCGGATACCGATGACCGTCACCGACGCGCAGGCCTCCCTCGATACCCTTCGGAGCGGCGGATTCGTCGTCCTCATGGAGTCGAACGAGCCCGAGGCTGAAGGGAACCTGATCGCCGCGGCTCAGTTCGCGTCGCCCGAGAGCCTGCGCTCGTTCTCCTCACACGCGATGGGTTCGCTCTACCTCGGCCTCACCGATGCGCGTTGCGAGGAGCTCGGGCTCCCATCCGATCCGTCGAGCGATGGCCCCTGGCAGCCGGGCTCGATCGCCCTACGCGGAGAAACCGGCCTCGGGTTCAGCCGCGACGATCACGCGCGGACGATCCAGGCGCTGCTCAACCCGAGCATGGGTCGTGAAGACTTCGATCGGATCGGATACGTCCACCCGCTGCGTGCGCGCCCCGGTGGCGTGCTCCAACGCGCCGGGCGCACCGAGGCGGCGGTCGATCTGGTGCGCCTCGCAGGCTGCCAACCTGCCGCTCTGCTCTCGCTCGTCCGGACCGAAGACGGTGACGTCGCGCGCGGCGACGGCCTGCGTGCGCTGGCCGAAGCCAACGGATTCCCGGTGGTGACCGTCGGTGCTGCGATCGCGCTGCGTCGACAGACCGACAAGCTCGTCGAGCGCGTCGCGATCGCCCGGCTACCGACGAAGTTCGGCCTGTTCTCGGTCGTCGGCTTTCGCGGCATCCTGACCGACACGAACCACCTGGCGCTCGTCCGCGGCGACGTAGATGGCGCCGGCGACGTTCTCGTCCGCGTGCACACGGAGTGCCTCGTCGGTGATGTATTCCAGGCGCTCTCGTGTACGTGCGCACGGGATCTCGAACGCGCACTCGAGATCCTGGGACGAGAGGAGCGCGGCGTGCTCGTCTACGTTGTGCCCGGGGAGGGCCTCCAGCGGTTCAGCCGTCACGATGACCCCGACAGCGGCTACCGGCCGCCGCCAATGGACGAATACGGCATCGGCGCCCAGATCCTCGCCGATCTCGGTCTCTCGTCGATCAGGATCCTGACGGATCACCCGAAGGGCAGCATCACCGGTCTCGACGGTTTCGGTCTCCGGATTGTCGAGCAGGTGCCGCTGACGGCGGCGGGCAGCGACAGCGCCTGACCGACGCTCAACGCTCGAGCACCCAGGCGTGCCCGATGGCAAGCGGCTCGTAACCGAGCTTCGCGTTGATCGCGAGCATCGGTGCATTCGTGTCGTCGTTCTGGGTGATCACCCTGGCGATACCGGCAGACGCCGCACGCGCAAGGGAATGCTGCTTCATCAGGAGACCGAGACCCTGGCCACGGGCGGCGCGAACGACGCCCGTACCGGCGTTCATTGCCCGGCCGGTCTCACGATCCGAGTAGAGGAACGCCATGCCTACGACGGCGCCGTCGGCGACCGCGGCGACGCTGAGGTCGTGGTCGCAGTCGGGTGCTTGCCAGATCAGTCGGGTCCAGCTCTCGTAGGTGACGCCCGAGAAATCGGATGGCCCGGGCTCGTCGAGAGCGCTCTCCCGGTCAGCCTCGTAGACCGGCAGCGGATCGTCCGCGAAGTCCGACATCGGCAAGACCGCGATCCCGGCCGGCGGCTCGGGAGGCTCGGGCAGCGTCCGCGGATCGACAGCCGAGGTCCTGTCGGTCGATTCGAGCGTGAAGCCGCACGCGCCGACGAAGGCCACGGAGTCGTCGTCGGCGCGGCTGTAGGCGACGACTCGCAGGGCACCTATCCGGTCGAGGTGCTGCGACAACTCATTCCAGAGCGCGGCGCCGACTCCCGCCCGCCGGTGTGCCGGGTGAACGACGATGCTCGCGAACGCTGTCGTGCGAACCGACGCGAATGCGTCGAGCCCACCAAATGCCCACCCGACGAGCTCGCCGCCGACCTCGGCGCGCCAGAAGCGCTGCTGATCCTCCGCGTTCGCGCTGGTCTGCCGGTGGCGTATGCCTGCGACCGTGCTCAGACGGTCGTCGAAGCAGGCGCGATAGAGCGCCGCCACACGCGGGACGTCCTCGAGTGTGCCGGGCGAGACATGCATCGGCCGCTGACCTTAGCGCGTCGGATCCGGTGTGCCGGGAGCGAGCTCAGGCCGAGCGGCGCGACACCGTCTGCCGGAGCGCGTTCAGCTCGCGCACCCGGAGCAACCGGCAGGCGCCGAGGTAGGCGACCGCACCAATTCCAAGCGCTGCCCCGAGTGAGATGATCTGCGCCACGGTCGAGCGGCCGAGGGCATCGTCGAGCCCGTACCAGACGCCGAAAGCGATCGCCCCGAGCACGATCGACGCGAGCGTGATGCGAACGATCGCGTCGGTCACGCGCGCCAGGTCGAGGCCACCGACGCGGCGGCGGAGGAAGAACACGAGCAATCCGACGCCGACGATGTTCACGATCGAGGTCGCAAGCGGGATGCCCCAGACTCCGACGCGGTAGAGGACGAGATCGAGCACGAGGTTGAGGAGGAGCGTGCCGACGCCGATCACCGTCGGCAGCCAGTTCGATTGCAACCCGTAGAAGCCGCGCGTCATCATCAGCATCCAGCCGTTGAAGACGAGGCCGAGCGAGAACGCCGCGAGGCATCCGGCAACCACGGTGACGTCACTCTCGGTGAATGCCCCGCGTTCGTAGACGAGCCGCACGATCGGCGTCGCGAGCACGGTCGAGATGATCGCGGCCGGGATCAGCAGGAAGCCGATCTGACGCAGCCCGGTGCTGATCGTGGCCCGGAAGCCGTCGAGGTCGTTGCGCGCCGCGAGGCGAGCGAGGGCCGGGAACAGCACCGTCGCGACCGCGACCGAGAACATCCCCTGCGGGAGCATGTAGAGCCGGAAGGCAGAGTTGATCGCGGCCGGTGCAAGGTCGGGGTCGACGAGGCGCGAGGCCACCAGCGTGTCGATCACGGCGCTCACGTTGATCAGGCCGAGCGTCAACGTGACGGGCAGCATCAGCGTGAAGATCCGGCGCACCGCCGGGTCGCGCCAGTCGAGCACGAGCTGGATCCGACCGTCGAGCCCTCGCAGCCACGGAACCGGGAGGAACAGCTGGATCACGGTCGCGAAGAGAATCGCTCCGGCATAGATGTAGAGCGCCGCGTTCTCCCCGTCGACGCGGGGCACGCCGAGCCACAGGCCGAGGATGATCGCCAGGTTCCAGAAGACAGGCGTCAGCGCCGGCACCGTGAAGTGGTCGTACGTGTTGAGGATCCCCACGATGACGCCGCTGAGCCCGAGCAGCACCACGATCGGGAACAACACGCGGGAGAGGCCGACCGCGAGGTCGAAGTCGCCACCCGGGTCGCCGAACGGCTTGATCAGCAGCGGGGCGATCAGGATGAAGAGCGCCGTGAGCCCGCCGAGCACGAGGAGCACGAGCCAGAAGACGGTCGACGCTACGCGCCAGGCGCGCTTGCGATCGCCCTTCTCGATCAGGTCGCTGAAGACCGGGACGAAGGCGCCCGAGAGTGCGGCGTCCGCGAGCAGCGCCCGCACGAGGTTCGGGATCTGGAACGCGACGGTGAAGGCGTTGATCTTGCCGTTGATCCCGAAGTAGTACGCGGCGACCATCTCGCGGACGAGGCCGAGGACCCGCGAGAGCCCGGTTGCGACCGAGAAGATCAGCGTCGAGCGGCCAAGGCGACGCTGCTGGCCACTGCGTGGAGGCTCCCCGGAAGGCTCGGCAGCGTCACTCATGCCGGTCGAGTTCGGCGCGGACACGCCCCCCACCTTCGCACGAACGGCGGCCGGTCGCGTCGCCGTGCCGAGGGGCGCCGAAGCTCTGCTACGATCGCTTCCGCCCGCGGACTGCGGGCATTCCTACGCTCGAGGGTAGATGCCGAACATTCAGCAACAGAAAAAGCGCGTCCTGATCGCCACGCGGCAGCGGAACGAGAACCTCCACTACCGCTCCACGATCAAGACGCTGACGAAGCGGCTCGAGGCGGCCGTCGCTGCAGGCGACGCCGACACGATCGCGACCGAGCACCTTGCGCTCGTCCGCCTGATCGACAAGTCTGCATCGAACGGCGCGATCCACAAGAACACCGCCGGGCGTAAGAAGGCCCAGGCAGCGCGCCTCGTCGCTACGCCCGCTGCGTAGAGCTTGTCGCGCCACCGGAGCCTGGACGACCTGCTGAGGCCGGTGGCCTACTCGCGGCCGGGCTCGGCGCTGACGTCGATCAGCGCCCGCAGCAGCTCGACATCGGGTGCGAGCCGGCTGCCGCCCTTCAGCGCAAGATCGAGCTCGGCGAACCGAACCGTCGCGCTCGCGAGCTCGTCGGCCGAGAACGCCTCGGCCTGCCGGTAGACCTTCTCGCCGTAGAACGGGTGCATCTTGAGGGTCGTCGCCGCCTCGCGGGCGGGCACGCCCTGTGCTGCCAGCCGCTTGAGCTGCCGCATCCGCGTGAGATGGCTGTTCAGCGTTGCCGCCAACCGGGGGGCAGTGTCGCGCCGTGGCTTGTCGGAGCGGTCGAAGAGCGTCTCGGACAGGTCGAGCAAATGCCCTGGATGGCGGTCGGCCCAGGCATCGGTGAGCGCGAACGACGGGACGTCCGCGACCGGTGAGACGAGCTGCTCGATCTCGGTCACGCCCACGGGCTCGCCCTGCGCCCAGGTAGCGATCTTGTCGATCTCGTTCGCGAGCCCGTGCAGGTCGTCCTCGCCCACGAACTCGATCAGGAGCGCGCACGCGTCCGCCTCGGCCTTGACACCGGATTGTCGGAACCGCTCTGCGACCCAGGCGACCCGGCCGCGCCGGGCGACGTCGTAGATCAGAAGGTCACCGCTCTTCGCGCATGCCTTCGCCATGGGAGCATCCTTCTTGACCTCGATCCCGACGAGCGCGAGCACCGTGTCTGGTGCAGGGGCCGCGAGATAGGTGGCGACGGCCTCGATGTCGGCGGCCTTCCAGCCGCCGGTGGGAGGACGGCTCGGATCCTTCTTCTGGCCGTCGACGTCCGTCACCACTACGAGGCGCGAGTCACCGAAGAGGCTGCCCGAGTTGCAGAGCGTGACGACGTCGGGTCCGCTCACCTCGAGCGCCGAGGCGATCTCGACCGCCTCGGGCACGAAGCGCGCCCGCAGGCGCTGCAGGGCCGTCTCGACCTTGGGCCGGTCGCTCCCGGAGATGAGGTACGCGGGCTTGAGGGCGGGGCGCTCGCTCACCCGACCTACCGTACTGGATGGTCAGTGCGTGGTCCGGACCGTCAGCGAGCGGCCGTCGGATTCGAGCACGATGCGGCCGCTCTCGTCGGTGCGGTAGACGTCGAGCCCCGCGCGCGCGCGGAGGGCGGCCAGCGTGTCGGCGCGCGGGTGGCCGTAGTCGTTGTGCGCACCAACCGAGATCACCGCGACGCGCGGCCGCAGTACCCGGAGCTCCTCCGCGAGGCCCGGGTCGGACGAGCCATGGTGCGCCACCTTGAGCACCTCCACCTGGCGCAGTGGCAGCGCCCTCGTGACCTCGGACTCGGAGTCTCCGGTCAACAGAAGGTCGATCGATCCGTAGCTCGCGAGCACGACCGCGCCGTGAAGGTGGGGATTCTCCCCTGGCGGCCCCGCGTGGTCGGGCCAGAGGACTCGCAGCCGGAGCCGCCCGAGCCCGTATCTCTGGCCCACCCGCGCAGGGACGAGAGGCACGCCGAGACGGCGGGCGGTCGATCTCATCGTCAGCTCGTCGAAGCCCTGGCCGGGTTGCATCGGGTCGATCACCGCACCGACGGCCAGAGACCGCAGCACCGCCGGCACCCCGCCCACGTGGTCGCGATGCGCATGCGAGATCACGATTGCCGCAAGCGACTGCAGTCCCATGTTCCGGAGCTGCCGGTCGACGCGCGCCTCGGGTGGCCCGGCATCGACGAGCATCGCGCCCTGCGGCGTCTCGAGCAGGATGCCATCGCCCTGGCCGACGTCGAGGAACGAGACCCGCAGCCCGGCGGGCGGAGCCCACGCCGGCGTCGGATGAAGCGCCCACCAGCCGAGCCAGGTGAGTGGGACGAGTGCAACCGCGGTGACGATCGTCGCGCGCCGTCGGTACCGGGGAACGAGCCGGAGAGCGCCCACCGAGACGAGAGCGCCGGCGACCACCAGGACGAGTGTCCGCGACGACGTCTGGGCGTACGGCAGCGAAGCGATCAGGCGGGCGGAGAACGCGATCCAGGCGGCTGCCGCACCGGCGATCCACGACAACGCCACCGCCGCAGGAGGGACGATCGGCGCCAGCAGCGCAGCCCCGAGCCCGCAGCCGAGCAAGATCGGCATCGCCGGCTCGGCGAGAGCATTCGCCGGGACCGTCCAGAGCGGGATCGTGCCGAACTGGAGCCAGAGGATCGGCGCCGTTACGATCCCGCACGCCGCCGAGATGCCGACGACCTCGACGAGGGACGCCGGCACCGGATAGCCCTCGTGGAGCCGTCGCAGGCGCGGCATCGTGAGGAAGATCGCACCCACGGCGGCGAACGAGAGTTGGAAGCCCGGCTCGAGCAGCGAGCGTGGGGTCCACGCGAGCAGCACTACCGCCCCCATCGCCATCGTGTGCCACCGGTCGCTCGGGCGCGAGAGCAGCCAGGCGAGCGAAGCGAGGCAGCCCGCAACGGTCGCCCGCACGACGGACGGCTGCCAGCCCACCGCGAGCGCGTAGCCGAGGATCGCGAAGATCGAGAGCGTGTGACCGACGGCCCGGCGGAGACCGAGCACGTACGCGAGACCGAGCACGCCGAATCCGATCAGGACGATGTTCTGGCCCGAGACGGCGAGCAGGTGGTACAGCCCCGACGCCTTGAATGCGTCGCGGAGATCGGGATCGATGCCCTCATCGGCCCCGAGCACCACGCCGACGACGAGCGACCGGCGCTCACCCGTCGTGCCGAGCGACAGCGCCTCGCCGATATCCGTGCGCAGCCGATCGCCCACGCCACCGATCCCGCCCCGCCGGCCGACGACGCGCCAGGAGCCGCTCGCATGCAGCACGACATGAATGCCACGCCGCTCGAGCCATCCTCGCTCGTCGAAGCCGGTCTCGGGCCCTCGCGGGGCGACCGGGCGCGCTCGGAGATCGAGCACCGCTCCCTGCGGGGGCGCCCGTCCGGCCGGGAGCTCGAGTAGCACCCGTTCGCGCACCTCGATGCCGTCGAACCGACGCACCTCGGCCATCGCCCGCACCGCGAAGGGCGAGCGGCTCGCCGTGCCCGTGACGACGACCCGTGCGGCCGCGGGGTCGCCGATTCGCGACACGAGGTAGCTGCGGTCGAGCTCGTGCAGCCGGAGACCGCCCCACCAGAGACCGATGCCACAGAGGGCGCATGCCGCGAGCGCAATCCGGAGCCTCGGTGGTAGTCGAAGGGCTGCGCCGGAGGCCGCCGTGCTCGCGACGATCCCCGCCGCCAGCGGGAGCGCGACCCAGTTCGACGCCGCAAGACCGAGGCCCACAGCGCCGAGCGCGATCGCCGGCCAGCCGTGGTCGACCGCATCCTGGATTCGGCTCACGGCGTCACCAGGTCGCGTAGCTGCTCCACGCGCGCCGGCCCGATGCCTGGAATCGCATCGAGGTCGTCGACCGAGCGCAGCGGCCCATGGGTCTGGCGCCAGTCGAGGATCTTCTGTGCAGTCACGGGGCCGATACCGGGCAGCGTGTCGAGTTGCTCGAGCGTCGCGCTCGCGAGGCTCACCTTCGCGGGGCTTCCCGTCGATGCTGCTCCTCCTGCCGTACCGGGTGCGACGCGTGTGGGAACCACGATCTGCTGCCCGTCGGCGACGGGCGCCGCGAGATTGACGAGCGTGAGATCGGCCTTACGGCTCGGACCGCCTGCCCGCTCGAGGGCATCGGCAACGCGGGCACCCTCGGGGAGGCGCACGAGGCCGGCATGGCGAACGGCACCGACGACGTAGACCACGAGCCTCGGCGCCGCAGCTGTACCTCTCGCCGACGGGCTTGCGGTGAGGCCGACCGCCTGCGCTGCGGGCGCCCGGGCCGTGCCCTGCGCGGCGATGCGCTTGCCGACGAGCGCCAGCACGGCGATGCAGACGACCAGCAGAATCGCCGTCTGGCGCCGGGGGAGCCGCTCGAAGATCATGTCGTCAAGTGTGGCAACGAACCCGTCACGACTTCGTGCCGCATGTACGCCGGATCCGTGTCGGGTTCGTCGCCGCGCCGAAATCGATACTTGCGCCGACGAACACGCGTTCGTTAGAGTCGGCTGCTCGCCGATGGCCGATCAGCGCCGAGGAGGAGCATGCACCGGTACGCGACTGCACCACGATCGACGTTCGAGGAGCTCTTCGAGCAGGCCCGCTCCGGCACGTTCAAGCTCGATGCCGCGACCTATCCCCCTGTCTGCGGTGACAGGTCGGGGGAGGTAAGCCTCGCGCTCGGGCACACGGGGGCGATGATCGTCCACGTCGTCCCCGGCGCATGCAGCGCCGACGAGTTCCGCCTCAAGCTGCTGTTCGAGACGGGTACGTGCGTGTTCTCGACGCCGCACGAGCTCTGGAGCTTCTGGACCGGTCCGCTCGCCGAGGCGTTCGGAATCGAGCCGGCCGCACGCGCGAATCCTCGCAGCGAGCCGGAGGCCGCCGCGACCGCGCCTGTCGACGGGACACAGGACACCGCCGCCGTTGCAGCCCGAGAGATACCGACCGCGCCCGACGATTCCGGCTCAGCCCTGACGACGGCAGCCCTCACAGCCGCGCTTGCCCGGGTGATCCACGGCCAGGACCCTGCGCTCGAGCGGGTCGCGAGCGCGACCGTCGCCCAGCTCCGCAAGCGGCATCCCGCGCGGCCCGGGTCGGTGGCGCTGCTCGGGCCGACCGGCGCCGGCAAGACCGCCACGGTCGAGGCGCTCCCCACGGCGCTGAAGTCCCTCGGCTACGACGACGCCAGGGTCTTCCGGCTCGATTGCGGCGAGCTGACGGACTCGATCCAGCTCACGCGCCTGCTCGGGTCACCACCTGGCTACAGCGGCCACGCGGCGACGACGCCGCTGCTCACGGCGCTCGAGCGCCCGGGCTGCATTCTCCTCGTCGACGAGGTCGAGAAGGCACATCCCGATCTGCTCGACCTGCTCCTCGGTCTCCTCGACGCCGGCCGCCTGCGGAGCCCGACCGGGCAGAACGTCGATGCACGACACATCGTGGTTGCCCTGACGACGAGCGTCGAGAGCCAGGAGCTCCAGAACGACCTCGGAAGCACGCCGCTCGCAGACCGCTGGGCCGTGCAGCGCGCGTGCGCCGACCACCTGCGCGGCGCAGGCCTCCCTCCCGACCTCGTGGGCCGGATCGGCGCGTTCGCCGCCTACGGCGACCTCGAAGGCGAGGACGCACGACGGGGGATCGCGGAGTCGGCAATCGTGGCCCTCGGCGCGGAGTACGGGCTCATCGTCGGAGCCGTCGACCCGGTCGTCGTCGAGGTCGTCGAGGACATCGCCCACGACAGCGGCGATGCGGCAGGCGCCCGCTCCCTGCATCACGCGGCCCGCGAGCTCCTGGCCGAGAGCTTCGCGGAGCTCGCCGGGGACGGGCCGCCGGAGCACGTGACGATCGACGCGGGGCCGCCGCTCGAGGTCAGAGTGACCGAATCGGCGCGACGGCACGGCTGATCGCGCGTTCGAACGAGCGCGGGCAACGGGCTGAAGCCTGTCGCCGCCGCTACACGACGAGCGAGACGAGCCGGCCGGGTACGACCACCGTCTTGCGCAGCTCCATGCCATCGACGTACGCCCGCACACGCTCGGAAGCGAGCGCCAGCGCCAGCAGATCCTCGTCCGAGATCGTCGCAGCTACCCGCAGCTTGTCTCGCACCTTGCCGTTCACCTGCACAGCGACCTCGACCTCGTCGTCGACGAGGAGCGCTGGATCGGCGACCGGCCAGGCGCTCTCCCAGAGCCTGCCTGCACCGATCACGGTCCACAGCTCCTCGGCCACGTGCGGCGCGTACGGCTGAACCAGGGACACTGCCGTCTCGGTCGCAAAGCGGGCCGCCGGGTCGTCGGGATGCTTCAGGATCTCGTTGACGAGCTCCATCACGGCCGAGATCGCTGTGTGGAACGAGAACCGCCGGTCGATGTCGTCGGTGACCTTGGCGATCGTCTGATGCGTCTTGCGCGCGAGGGCCCCCGTGCCGGGATCGCCGGCCGGGACGGCCGCCTGCTCGTGCGCAATCCGCCAGAGCCGGTTCAGGAACCGCCAGATTCCCTCGAGGCCGTTGTCCTGCCAGTCCATGTCCTCGTCGGCCGGCCCCATGAAGAGCGTGTACATCCGCACCGTGTCCGCGCCGTAGCGGTCTGCGTACTCGAGCGGATTGACGACGTTGCCCTTGGACTTCGACATCTTGGCGCCGCCTGCACCGATCATTCCCTGGTTGAACAGCCGCGCGAAAGGCTCCCGGAACGAGCACATGTCCATCTCGTTCATCACCTTCGCGAAAAAGCGGGCATACAACAGGTGGAGCACGGCATGCTCGATGCCGCCGATGTACTGGTTGACGGGCAGCCAGTAGTCCGCAATCGCCCGATCGAATGGGGCGTCGGTGTTGGCCGGGTCGGTGTAGCGGATGAAGTACCACGACGAGTCGACGAACGTGTCCATCGTGTCGGTCTCGCGCAGCGCCGGCCCACCACAGCTCGGGCACGTGGTGTTGACCCAGGCCTCGGCCGCCGCGAGCGGCGAGCGGCCCTTCGGCGCAACCTCGGTGATGTCCGGCAGCACGACGGGCAGCTGATCGTCCGGAACCGCGACCTCCCCGCAGGCGGGACAGTGGATGATCGGGATCGGGCAGCCCCAGTAGCGCTGGCGCGAGAACAGCCAGTCGCGCAGGCGATAGCCGATCGTCTGCTCACCGAGGCCCTGCTCGGCCAGCCAGGCGACGATCTTCTCCTTTGCCTCGGGGCTCGGCAGCCCCGTGAACGGGCCGGAGTTGACGAGCACCTCACTGGCGGAATGGGACGAGTAGGCGCCGGTCTCGGGGAGCTCCCCGCCCTCGGGGGCGACGACAGGACGGATCTCGATCCCGTACCGCTCGGCAAACGCGTGGTCCCGCTCGTCGTGCGCCGGCACGGCCATGATCGCGCCCGTGCCGTACCCCATCAGCACGTAGTCGGCGACCCAGATCGGGATCTTCTCGCCGTTGACCGGATTGACGGCGTACCGCCCGGTGAAGGCGCCGTCCTTCTCCTTCGTCTCGCGCTCGACCTCGGAGCGGGCGGCAGTGTGGCGGACGTACTCCAGCACCTCGGTCTCGTGCTCCGAGCCCGCGACCAGCTGCGCGACGAGCGGGTTCTCGGGCGCCAGCACGAAGAACGTGGCCCCGAACAGCGTGTCGGGCCGCGTCGTGAAGACGGGTAGCTCCTCCCCGCTCCCCTCGACACTGAACGTGACGCGGGCGCCGTGCGAGCGGCCGATCCAGTTGCGCTGCATAGTCAGGACGCGGTCGGGCCAGTCCTCGAGGTCGGCCATCTCGTCGAGCAGCGCATCGGCGTAATCCGTGATCCGGAAGTACCACTGCGTGAGGATCTTCGCCTCGACCTCGGCGCCGCAGCGCTCGCAGTGGCCGTCGACCACCTGCTCGTTCGCGAGCACGGTCTGGTCGTTCGGGCACCACTTGACCGGTGCCTCCTTGCGGTAGGCGAGGCCCTTCTCGTAGAACCGCAGGAACAGCCACTGCGTCCAGCGGTAGTAGGTCGGGTCGGCCGTCGAGATCTCGCGGCCCCAGTCGATCGCCCAGCCCATGCGGTGCATCTGCTCCCGGATCGAGGCGATGTTGCGCTCGGTGACGGTGCGGGGATGTCCGCCTTCCTTGATCGCCGCGTTCTCGGCCGGCAGGCCGAACGCGTCGTAGCCCATCGGTCGCAGCACCTGCATGCCCTGACGGCGCCGCGAGTGCGTGATCACGTCGCCGATCGTGTAGTTCAGCGTGTGCCCCATGTGCAGGTCTCCCGAGGGATACGGCAGCATCTCGACCACGTACGACTTGCTGCGCTCGCCGCCGGCAAGCTCGGACGGGTCCGGATTCGGGACGTGGAACGACTTCTCGTCGGCCCAGACCTTCTGCCATTTCGCCTCGATTGCCTGTGGGTCGTAGCGCTCCATCGTCTCCGTCACTTTGTCGTAGGGCTGAATCCGGGTACAAAAAAGCCTCTCGCTCGGAGAGGCTCAGGGGAGGTTGTCACGGCTCTCGCCGTAGGTCTCCCTCGGTCATGTAAGAAGCAGGAACATCTCTCTCATCGTACCACCGTCACCGCGTTCCGACCACCCCTACGCGTCGCGCCCATTACGCTGACGAGACGACAACCGCAAACAGGGAGAACGCAGAATGCCGCTCGTCTCGATGCGCCAACTCCTCGACGAAGCCGCCCGCGGGGGCTACGGCGTCGGGGCCTTCAACGTCAACAACATGGAGCAGATCCAGGCGATCATGGAGGCCGCGCGCGAGACGTCCTCGCCCGTGATCATCCAGGCATCGCGAGGCGCCCGCTCGTACACGAACGATCGCTTCCTCTGGCACCTCATGCTGGCGGCCGTCGAGCTGTATCCCGAGATCCCGGTCGCGCTTCACCTCGATCATGGCAACGAGCCCGCAACCTGCATCTCTGCAGTCGATCTCGGCTTCACAAGCGTCATGATGGACGGGTCCCTCGAGGCTGATGGCAAGACTCCGGCGTCGTTCGACTACAACGTCGCCGTCACGAAGGAAGTCGTCGAATACGCCCATGCTCGCGGTGTCACCGTCGAGGGCGAGATCGGAACCCTCGGCGGGGTCGAGGACGGTCATGGCTCCGGCGAGGTGCACCTGACGGATCCGGATGAGGCTGTCGCGTTCGTCCAACAGACGGGCATCGACGCTCTCGCTGTCGCGTTCGGAACCTCGCACGGCGCCTACAAGTTCGCGCAGGAGCCGACCGGTGACGTTCTCAAGATGGATCTGATCGAGGAGATCCACCGCCGCCTTCCCGAGACCCACCTCGTCATGCACGGCTCGTCGAGCGTGCCGCCCGAGCTCGTGGCGCAGGTCAATCAGTACGGCGGTGCGCTGAAGCCCGCCTGGGGCGTGCCCGTGAAGGAGATCCAGCTCGGCATCCGGCACGGCGTGCGCAAGATCAACGTCGACACCGACTCGCGGCTCGCCGTGACGGGCGCGATTCGCAAGGTGTTCGCCGAGTCACCCGAGAAGTTCGACCCGCGCGACTATCTGAAGCCCGCCCGCGCCGCGATGCAGGAGCTCATCGCGAGGCGCATGGAGGACTTCGGTCAGGCCGGCCACGCAGGCGACTACGAGCCGCTGTCGCTCGAGCAGATGCGGCAGGCCTACGCCTCGACCGCCGCGGCCGCGTAGGGACGTGATGGACGCATCCGACGACGCGGGGCACCTGCTCTCGGTGTTTCCCGACTCGGCGCGGATCGTCGGTGGCGATCTCACGGTCGGCGGCGTCACCGCCACCGACCTCGCGGAGGAGTTCGGCACCCCGCTCGTCGTCTACTGCGAGCGGACGCTTCGCGCGCGCGCGCGATCGCTGCTCGCTGCCGTCGATGGTGGACACGTCGCCTTCGGGACGAAGGCGTTCGCCAATGTCGCGGTGCTCCGACTTCTGCGCGAGGAAGGCATTCGCGCCGACGTGGCGTCGTCCGGTGAGCTCGAGTTCGCTCGGGCGGCCGGGTTCAGCGGCGACGAGATCGTCGTGCACGGCAACAACAAGAGCGAGGACTTCCTCCGCGAGGCAGCGGCCGAGGGCGCGACCGTCGTGCTCGACGCACCCGACGAGGCCGAGACGGCCGCTGCCGCCGGAGTGCAGCGGGTGCTCGTGCGCGTCACGCTCGGCGTCGATGCCGACACGCACGAGGCGATCCGAACGGGGCACCACGGGTCGAAGTTCGGCCTGCCGCCGGCACAGGCTCGCATGCTGGTCGAGGATGCGCTGGCACGCGGCATCGACGTGCTGGGCCTGCACGTTCACATCGGCTCCCAACTCGCCGACTTCGACGCCCAGGCCGAGACGATCGTGCGCCTCGCTTCGTTCGCCGCGTCCTGCCGCCAGGCGCTCGGCTGGACTGCGCGGGTCGCAGATCTCGGCGGCGGCTTCGGGATCCGGCACAACCTCGACGAGCACGCGCCCGATGCTGCTGTGCTGGCCACGAGCGCGGTTGAAACCGCCCGTCTGGCGTTCACCGAGGCAGGACTCCCCTCGCCGGAGGTGTGGCTCGAGCCGGGACGATCACTCGTCGGCACCGCCGGCGTCACGCTCTACCGCGTCGGCGCGGTGAAGCGCCTGCCCGAGCGCACGTGGGTCGCGGTCGACGGCGGGATGTCCGACAACCCACGCCCGCAGCTCTACGACGCCGTCTACACCGCGACGCTCGCAAACCGGGCCGGCGAGGCCGCCACGGAGCACGTCAGCATCGCCGGGATGCACTGTGAATCGGGTGATGTCCTCATCGATGACGTCGCCCTGCCCGCGCCACGACGTGGCGACCTCGTCGCCGTGCCGGCCACAGGCGCGTACACGCTGGCGATGGCCTCGAACTACAACGGCGTCACGCGTCCTGCGGCCGTGCTCGTCGCAGACGGCGAGGCGCGACTGATCCGACGACGCGAGACGGCCGCCGATCTCCTGCGCAGCGAGGTCTGACACGGCGAGCGAGCTCGAGAACGCTGCCGTCCTGGCGCCGGTGTTTCGGGACGCAGGGGGCGTCCTGCGGATCCTGCTCCTCCTCCGCACCGATCGGGGCATCCACGGCGGCCAGCTCGGCCTCCCCGGCGGTCGACCCGAGCCCACCGACGGGGGCGACTTTCTCGCGACCGCACTCAGGGAGGCCGAGGAGGAGGTCGGCCTCCTGCCGTCGCAGGTCGACGTGCTCGCGGCGCTCGATCCGCTCGAGACAATGGCGACGGGCTTCCGCGTCTACCCGTTCCTCGGACGCGTGCCGCCCGATGTCGAGTGGCGGCTCCAGCCGGAGGAGGTCGACCGTCTGCTCACGCCCGCTATCGAGGATCTCGGCGACGCGACCGCGCGGCGCCGGCTGCCGTTCACGTCGAGCTACTTCGAGCAGTCGATCGAGGTCGAGGGCATCGACGTCGATGGGCACGTGCTCTGGGGGATGACGCTCAGGCTCCTGGACGGTCTCGTGCCGCGCCTGCTGGCCGGCGAATGGGACGTGTGAACCGTCCTCGCCGATAGCTGACGCGGTCGCTCAGCCGTGCCTACGAGCGTGGCCGGTTCACCGCCGCCGGAGCACCGAGCGATTGATCGAGGAGCTCGCCGAGGTCTGCGACGACGCGGTCTGCGCCGGCCTCGTACAGCAGCGCCGCCAACCCCTCCTGCTCCACGGCCACGACGAAGCCGAAGCCGCCGTCGCGGCCCGCAAGGGCGCCGTCCCGGGCCGTCTCGAAGAGCGCCGTGCGTCCGGGGTCGACGCGAAGGAGACGGCAGGCGGCAAGGGGCATGTCGGGTGCCGGCTTGCGCCGGAGCTGCTCGCTACGCACCGTGTTGCCATCGACGCACGCGTCCATCAGCTGGCTCAGATTCGCACGGTTGAGGAGTACCCGCGCACTCGTGCTCGCCGAGACCATGGCGCACGGCAGACCGGCGTCGTGTGCGAGCTGGAGATAGAGGCGGGCACCGTCGAAGGCGCGAATCCCGTACTCCCCGAGCCGCCGGAGGAGCAGCGCGTTCTTGCGGTTGGCAAGCCCGTGCACGGTGTCGCACTCGGGCGGGTCGTCAACGGCTCCTTCCGGGAGGCTGATTCCACGACTCTGGATGAAGGCGCGAACGGCCTCCTCTCGTGACCGGCCGTGGACCAGCTTCGGGTAGTCGATCCGGCGGCTGAACGCGGCGTACGAGACCCCCGTCTGCTCGATGCGCCTCGCGACGAACGTGTTGAACATCTCCCGGAACACCTCCGCGTGCAGCGCCGCGCTGGCGATGAGGATGCCGTCGACGTTGAAGACGCACGCTTCGACTGCGGGTGGCAGGCCGAGCAGCTTCCGCGTCTCGACCGGCGACCCGAGCAGCCGCACGAGTCGCGGCCTCGCGTAGCGATCGTGCGCGAACGAGCCCAGCACGCCGACGAGCTCGGTGCGCTCGTCCGACAGCCTGCGCGACCGGGCCTGGAGCGCTGCACCGTCCATGTCGTGATCGCGACCTGCTGCGACGAGTGCGGCGTTTGCGGCCTGAAACGCCCTGCGCCAACCGCCGATCAGAGAGTCGATGTCGATGCGCGTATCGGGCATGGTGCAAGCGTACGAGGGAACCAACGCCCATGCGCTCGATCGACGGCAAGCAGCTCGACAGAGTCGACCTCGTGCGATCGCCAACGAACGGAACTCCGCACCGTGACTTCACGTGCGTCGATCCAGTGAGTAGCGTTCGCGACGTGGACGGCGGCCGGCTATCGGATCGTGCCGCAGAGACCTATCTCGGGCACCTCGGTGTCGATGCCAGGCGAGGTGAGGTCGACGCGGACACCCTCGGGGCGATTGCGCGCGCGCATGTCGCCCGGGTTCCGTACGAGAACATCGACATCTATCGGGGCTCGCCGCCGGGAATCGATCCGCTCGACTGCGTCGACCGGATCGCAGCCGGTCGCGGCGGGTACTGCTTCCACCTCAACGGCGCTCTCGCCGCGCTGCTCGAGTGGCTTCGCGTCGATGTGACGCGGCACGTCTCGGGCGTCCACGGTGGCGGGCCGGATGCTCCCGGCCCGAACGGCAACCACCTCGGGATCACGGCGCGGCTGCCGGACGGATCGGAGTGGTTCGTCGACGCGGGCCTCGGCGATGGCCCGTCAGACCCACTTCCGCTCGTGTTCGGGACCTACGAGCAGAGCGGCTTCACCTACGAGCTCGGCCCGTCGAGCTTCGACCGGAACGGCTGGAGATTCGGGCACGACCCGCGCGGCGCGTTCGTCGGCGCCGACTTCTCGAGCGCGCCCGCACGGACGGAGCAGTTCCACGACATGCACCGCGAGCTCTCGACCGCGCCGATGTCAGGCTTCGTCAGGGTCGCCGCGATCATGCGGCGGACCGACGACGCGGTCGAGATCCTCCGCGGGTGTGTGCGCTCCACGATCCGGGGGTGGGAGACCACGAGCCTCGACGTCGACTCCGGATCGGACTGGTGGGACATCGTGGTCGACGAGTTCGGGCTGTCCTACGGCGACCTCCCCGCCGACGAGCGTACCCGCGTGTGGGGCATGGTACGGAGCTCCCACGAGGCGTGGGACGCCGCGGGTCGGGGCTGACCTCAGGCGGCGTGGCGGCGGCGGAGCTCCTCCTCGACCCGCTCGGGGTCGAGGCCGCGCGCGGCAAGGAGGACGTAGCTATGGAACCAGAGGTCTGCGAGCTCCTCGACGAGGCGCTCGTCGGAATCGGCGACGGCCGCGAGCGCTGTCTCGACACCCTCCTCGCCCACCTTCTGGGCGACCGCGGAGACGCCCTCATCGAGCAAGCCGACGACGTACGACCCCGCCGGACGCGTGGCCGCGCGCTCGGCGACCACGCGCCAGAGCCACGGAGCAAAGCACGACTCGGCCCCGGTGTGGCAGGCAGGACCGGCCGGATCGACGCGCACCAGAATTGCATCGCCGTCGCAGTCGTCGCGTACCTCGACGACCGCCATGGTGTTGCCGGAGGTGGCCCCCTTGTGCCAGTACTCCTGCCGCGACCGGCTCCAGAACCAGGCCTCGCCGCTCTCACGGGTGCGCCGCAGGGCCTCCTCGTCCATCCATGCGAGCATGAGGACCCGGCCGCTGCCGGCGTCCTGGACGATCGCGGGCATCAGCTCGCCCGGGCTCAGATCCTGACGTTCCATCCCGCCTCCTTCAGCTCGGCCTTCAACTCGGGTAGGCGCTCGGGGCGCTCGTGGACGATGGAGGCAATGATCGCCGCCTCGGCTCCTGCCGCGAAGGCATCGGCGATGTGCGATGCCTGGCCTGCGCCACCGGAGGCGATCACCGGCACGCTGACAGCGTCGGCGAACGCGCGCGTCAGCGGGAGGTCGTAGCCGGCCCGCGTGCCGTCGGCGTCGATCGACGTGACGAGCAGCTCGCCCGCACCGCGCGCCACCGCCTCCTTCGCCCAGTCGACCGCATCACGGCCACGTGGGTTCTTCCCTGCATGGGTGACGACCTCTCCGCCCCTGGCGTCGATCGCGCACACGACCGCCTGGGAGCCGAACTCGTCGGCGAGCGCGGTGAGGATCGACGGATCGTCGTAGGCGGCCCGGTTGACGGCAACCTTGTCGGCGCCGGCCCGCAGCAGTGAGCGGGCGTCGTCGAGGCCGGTGACGCCACCGCCGACCGTGAACGGGATCGTAAGCTCCGCCGAGGCGCGCTCGATCAGCTCCAGGATCGGGCCTCGTCCCTCCAGAGTCGCGGTGATGTCGAGAAAGACGAGCTCGTCGGCGCCGAGCTCGGAGTAGCGCGTAGCGAGCTCGATCGGCTCGCCCATCTCGCGCAGGTCGACGAAGTTCACGCCCTTGACGACGCTCCCTTCCTTGACGTCGAGACAGGGGATTACGCGCCTCTTGACCACGTGAGCGCGTTCTCGAGGAGTCGGGCGCCTGCAACGGCGCTCCGCTCGGGGTGGAACTGCACGCCCGCGACCGGGCCTTGCTCGACGGCGGCGACGATGCGTCCGTCGTGATCGGCAGCCGCGACGATCACGCGCTCCTCAGTAGGCTCGACCGCGAAGCTGTGGGCGAAGTAGACGTCCTTCCCGTCGAGGCCGTCGACGAGCGTCGACGGCCGCGTCACCGTGAGGTTGTTCCACCCCATGTGAGGCACGCGCCTCGCACGGACGCGAACGACGGGGCCGTCGAGCAACTTCATGCCGACGCCGCCTTCCTCGCTGGCGCCGAACAGAAGCTGCATGCCGACGCAGATACCGAGCACCGGCCGGCCGGCCGCGACGCGATCCCGGATTGCCGCGTCGAGGCCGTTCGCCGCAAGCCCGCGCGCCGCGCTCTCGACGTGCCCCACGCCGGCGATCACCGCCAGTGGAGCCTCGCGCACTGCATCGGCATCCGTCGTGATCGACGCCTCGGCTCCCGCCCGCGCGAACGCGGAGGTGACCGAGGCCAGGTTGCCGGCACCGTAATCGGCGAGGACGACCTTCACGCGATGCCCTTGGTGGAGCGGATGCCGCCGTCGCCGGCCGCGACAGCCTGCCGCAGCGCCTGGCCGAGCGCCTTGAACGCGGCCTCGGCGACATGGTGGTCGTCGGCTCCCGCCGCTTCGACGTGGACGGTGCAGCCGGCCTCCATCGTGAACCGCTCGAGGGCGTGTGGCAGCAGCGAGAGCGCGAGACCGCCGACCCGCTCGCCTGTGAAGGCAAGCGAGATCTCGGCGTGCGCGCGCCGCACGAGGTCGACGGCCGCCGTCGCGCGAGCCTCGTCCATCGGCACCACGGCGGAGCCGTAGCGCGCGATTCCCTCGCGCGTCCCGAGCGCCTGCTGGACCGCCGTTCCGAACGCCGCGAGAACGTCCTCGACGGTGTGGTGCTCGTCCACCTCGACGTCACCGCCCGCGACGCAGCCCAGGTCGAAGCCGGCGTGGAAGGCGAGGAGCGTGAGCAGGTGGTCGAGAAACCCGACGCCTGTCGCAACGTGCGACCGTCCGCTGCCGTCGAGCGACAGCGTGATGCGAAGCGCGGTCTCGGTGCTCGTGCGGATGAGTGTCGCCTCACGCCCCGGCGGTGGCCCTGGCTCGGCACCCATTGCCTGAAGGAGGATGTCGTTCTCGGTCGCCCGTCGCAGCGTGACCCGGATTCCCTGCGGGAACCGGCGCACGATGATTCCCTGCGGCTCGAGGAGCGCGCCCAGATCGTCCTCACTGCGAATCCAGACGAAGTTGCCCGCGACGGGCGGGGCGTCGAAGCCGGCGGCGACGAGGGCTCCCCGCACGCGCTCGCGCTCGGCGAGCTCGGTGGCGAGGTCGTAGCGCGGGTCGCGGAGTGCCGCCGCCGCGATGCGAGCGGCGGGAGCGGCGATCGGCGCGGGGGCGCGGCGTGCCTCGAGCACTGCCGCTGTTGCGGGAGCCGCGACGGCATAGCCGACCCGGAGAGCGGCGTAGCCGAACGCCTTCGACATCGTGCGGAGCACGATCAGGTTGGGGCATTCATCGAGCCAGGGGATGACGCTCTCGCCGCCGTACTCGACATAGGCCTCGTCGACGACCACTGCTGCCTCGGGATGACGACGCGCGAGCTCTACGAGCTCGGCGGCCGCCGTCACGACGCCCGTCGGATTGTCGGGATTGCAGCGCCAGATGAGGCTGGCGCCGTCCGTCCCGCCTTCACCGAGGACTGGCTCGGCACCGGCGAGCATGGTCGCGATGCGGTAGAGCGCATAGGTCGGGGGCAGGATCGACGCCGTTCGGCCGGGAGCGAGGTACGCGCGCGCACTCAGGAGGATGAGATCGTCCGCGCCGGCGCCGACGACGACCTGGCTCGCGCCGACTCCGGCACCACCCTCCAGGGAGACGTATGCCGCTGCCGCCTCCCGGAGCTCGCGGTACGTCCCGTCGGGGTACGCGTTCAGGGTGGCAAAGCTCTCCGCCAGCGGAATCTGCGCTACACCCGGGAGCGCCGGTGTGTTCTGGTCGAACTTCAGCACCTGCGCAGGAGCAAGGCCGTGTCGCGCCGCCACGTCGGCCACGGTCGCGGCCCAAGCGTACGGCGCAAAGTCCTCCGGGAGCGGGACCGCGATCGGCCCTCCGCCCGATGCGGCAATGGACTCCGTGCTCACGCGCGCTCCAGCCGGCGCTCGGCGGCTGCCGCGTGGAGCGGCAGGCCCTCGGCGCGTGCGATCGGGCCGATCACGCCCGCCGCGGCAACTGCCCCCGCGTCGGTCGCGCGCACGATCTGCAGCGGCTTCATGAACATCTCGAGCCCGAGGCCGCCGGAGGAGCGCGCGAGACCGCCCGTCGGCAGGACGTGCGTCGCACCCGCCGCGTAATCGCCGATGACGGCGGAACCGCCGATGAAGACCGAGCCGGCGTTGCGAACACGGGCGAGCAGTGCCTCCGGGTCGGAGACGTGGAGCTCCAGGTGCTCGGGAGCGAACGCCTCCGAGCGAGCCAACGCATCGGCAAGCGACGCCACCGTCTCCACCGTGATGTTGTCATATTGAGCAACAAGCGTAGAGACCCGGTCGGACAGCGCCGGATCGATGCTCAGCAGCAGCGCCTCGCTCTCGGGCCCGTGCTCGGCCTGGGCGAGAAGGTCGGCGGCGCACGCCTCGGCATCGGCCGTGTCGTCGGCGATCACGATCACCTCACTCGGGCCGGCGGGGAGATCGATGCCGACGCGACTCGAGACCAGGAGCTTCGCAGCGGTGACGAAGGCGTTCCCCGGCCCCACGATGCGGTCGACGGATGGAATCGTGTCGGTCCCGAAGGCGAGCGCCGCGACCGCCTGAGCGCCGCCGATCGCGTAGACCTCGTCGAGGCCGAGCTCGCGCGCGACGACGAGCGTCGCATCGACCGGGTTCGGCGTCACGACGACGATTCGCCTCACACCCGCAACGAGCGCGGGCACGGCCGCCATCACGAGCGACGAGGGCAGCGGAAAGGTGCCGCTCGGCACGCAGATGCCAACCGCGTCGAGCGGGAGCCAGCGCCGCTCCGAGACGATGCCGGGCGCCGCCTCGACCAGCGTGTCGGAGGGCCGCTGGGCCTCGTTGAACGTCCGGACGGCCCCGATCATGGAGCGCAGCGCTTCGAGCACGTCGTCCGGCACGACCGCCGCCTCGATGCGCTCCAGCGGCACCCGGATTCCGTTGGGCCGCGGCCCGTCGAACCGCTCGGTCCACTCGAGCAACGCGGCATCACCACGATCGCGCACATCCGCCACGATCGGCGTCACGACGGCGATCGCGTCGTCGAGCCCCGCCCCCCTCACGGGACGAGCCGCTCGATCGGCAACACGAGGATCGAAGTCGCGCCGGCATCGCGGAGCGCAGGCAGCAACGCCCAGACGTCGTCGGCAGCGACGGCGGCGTGCACGGCGATGGCCCCCGCTTCGGCGAGCTCGAGCACCGTCGGTGCCCCCATGCTCGGGAGAACGTCGCGAATCGCGGGCAGCGTCTCGGCGGTGGCGTTCATCATCACATAGCGTCGGCGGCGCGCGGCGACGACGCCGGAGAGCATGAGCTCCAGGCGCTCGACGAGATCGTGCTGCTGCTCGACGGCAACGCGCCCTCCGATCAGCACTGCCTGCGATGCGAGCAGGGTTCCGATCAGTCGCAGGCCGTTGGCGCTCGCCGTCGACCCGGTCGAGACGAGATCGACGATCGCGTCGGCGAGCCCGAGCCGTGGCGTCGCCTCGACCGAGCCCGAGACGTGAACGAGCTCCGCGCCGATGCCCCGCTCGTCGAGGAGCATCTTCGTCGAGACGGGATAGGCGGTCGCGATCCGGAGACCGTCGAGATCGGCAATTGCAGCCTGCGGCGCGTTGTTCGGCACGGCGGCCTGCAGCGTGCAGCGCGCGAAGCCGAGCTCGGCGAGCGTGACGACGTCCGCGTTCGCCTCGATGACCAGGTTCGCCCCCGTCACGCCAAGGTGCACGACGCCGTCCTGAACGTACTCGGGAATGTCGCTCGGGCGCACGAGCAGGAGGTCGACAGGTGCGTTGGCGCACGGGACGACGAGCGACCGCTCGGTCGTCTCGAACGAGAGGCCGGCATCGGCGCAGAGACGCAGCGTCGGCTCGGCCATCCGGCCCTTGGCGGGAACGGCCAGCGTGAGACGGCCGTCCTCGCCGGCGCGCGTGAACGCGCTCATCGCCGCTTCGCCCGCTCGAGCGCGATCCGGTAGCCGCCGGCGCCGTGCCTCACCCATTGCGCCACGCGGGTTACGGTGGCCGTTGAGGTCGGCACCCGCTCTGCGATCTCGAGATAGGGAACGCCCTCGTCGAGGAGCCTCGCCGTCTGCCACCGGTGCGCGAGGGCCTCGAGCTCGGCCCGCGTGCACAGATCGCGGAGAAAGCGGGTGATCTCGTCGGTCGTCCGCAACGAGCGGATCGCGGCGGCGAGGTCGCCGATACCGTCAACGAGGTCGAGCGGCTCGGCTGCATCTGCAGGGCGCTCTGAAGGTGCGGGAGCTGTCGTCGTTCTGGCCATGCCAATCATGATAGCATGATAACGTGTTAACACAAGAGTTCGACATCCTCCCTGCGATCGACGTCCTCGACGGACGCGTCGTTCGCCTCCATCAGGGCCGCCGGGAGGCCGTGACGATCGAGGGAGGCGATCCCGTGGAGCTTGCGCGGAGGTTTCGTGACGAGGGTGCGCGCCGACTGCACCTCGTCGACCTCGACGGGGCGTTCAACGGCACTCCGACGCTCGGTCTCGTCGAGCGCGTCGCCTCGGCGGGCGGTCTTCCGCTCCAGGTCGGCGGGGGCTATCGCACCGAGGAAGCAATCGCCGCAGCGATCGGGGCCGGCGCCGACCGCGTCATGGTCGGGACGGCAGCACTCTCCCCCACGTTTCTCGCCGGCGCCGCAGCGCGGTTCGGCGGCCAGCTCGTCGTCGCTATCGACGTGCGCGGCGGCGAGGTCGCGATCGACGGGTGGACGAGGAGCTCGGGCACGACGGCCGCGACGCTCGCGCACGATTGCGCCGCGGCTGGGGTCGAGCGCCTGCTCGTCACGAGCACCGCCCGCGACGGCTCGCTGGCCGGCCCGGATGTCGAGCTTCTCGGCGAGGTGCTGCCCGCCGGACTACCGGTGATCGCGGCAGGCGGCATCTCCTCGATCGACGACCTGATCACCGTGCGGGTGCTCGGCTGTGAGGCGGCAGTGGCGGGGAGCGCACTTCTCGCGGGCCGCTTCACCCTGCCGGAAGCACATCGCGCGCTCGCAAGCTGAGCGCAGCGCGAACGAGATCGAACACGCACTCCTCAGGGGCGCGCGAGCGCCTTGATCATGGAGGTCTCGGTTGCGCCCGCGAGGTTGCGGTGGGGCCGCCGCGGCCCGTGCTCCGTGAAGCCGAGCGACCGGTAGAGCGAGATGGCAACATCGCTCGTGTCCGTCACGCAGAGCGTGGCGCGCTCGCACCCACGGCGCACCGCCCAGTCGAGCACAGCCGAAACGAGATCGCGGCCCGCACCGCTCCCGCGCGCTGCCGGGTCGACCCAGACACCCCATACGACCGCTTCGGTCGGATCCTCCCGCTGGAGGTAGCCGCCGGCCATACCCGTCGCTACGTCGGGATCGTCACCGAAGGCCAGATAGGTCGCCGAGTCGCCTCCATCGGCCGACATCTCCCCGGCCCACTCGACCCATTCGTCGTCGGGGTCGTGCTCGACCTCGGCAAAGGTCTGGGTGAACGCGAGCGGCGTATCGCGAAGCGCACGCAGCCGAACGTCCTTGAGCACCATCCCGTCCGACGAGGTGAGGGGCCGCACCATGTAATGAGTCTCGCACGGTATGAGTCTCGCACGCATCGCGGACCCTGCCTGGAGACCTTCTTGCCCGGCGGATCCTTCGTCCAGCTAGCCACGAGGCCCCCGTTCGACTGCCGGCGCTCAGCTTCGGTGAGCCGCGCCTCCGGATGGATCAGCTGATACTGCACCGGCGGCATCTCGTTGCCGCGCTCGCCGTCGACGACCTCGCTCAGATGGGGGCTCGTGTACCACAGCCACCCGGTCAGGTTCGAGCAACAGGCAAAGCAGGCGCTCTGCGCGTGATCACGGCCGTACGGGACGAACTGGATCGCGACGAGGACGGTTACCCCGAAGATGACGAGCCGGAAGAGCCACTTCGTCCGCCGAGCATGTCGTACCGGCGGCTGGATCAGAGCTAGGGTCGTGGTGCATGGCGATCCGCTTTTGCGACGACCTCGGTCGTCACGGGTTCTCCTGGATCGTCGAGGAGCCCATGACGCGGGCGTCGCACGCCCTCGCAACGATCGACGGGGTCTGGCTCGTCGACCCCGTCGACTGGCCCGATGCGATCGACCGGGCGGGGACGCTTGGCCCGATCGCCGGCGTGCTGCAACTCCTCGATCGTCACAACCGGGACAGCGCAGCGGTCGCCGAGCGGCTTGGCGTGCCGCACCTCCAGGTTCCGGCATCGCTCCCGGAGACGCCCTTCGAGGTGATCGAGATCAAGCGCGCAAGAAAATGGCAGGAGATCGCGCTCTGGTGGCCCGAGCCGCGAACGCTCGTGGTCGCAGAGGCGCTCGCAACCAACCCATTCTTCCCGGTCGGAAGCGACAAGGTCGGCATCCACCCGCTCCTGCGGCTGACACCGCCGCGGATGCTGCGCCCATTCGAGCCCGAGCATCTCCTCGTCGGCCACGGCGAAGGGGTGCACGGGCACGAGGCGACAGTCGCCGTACGACAGGCCCTCTCGCGCTCACGGCTCTCCGTGGTCAGGTGGGCCGTCTCACTTCCGTTCCGAATACGGAAGAAGCCGGCACCGCCCGCCGACGACGCCGGAGCCCTCCTCTAGGCGTTCGCGCCGGCGAGCCCCGGCCGCACGAGGCGCACGGGCCGCTCGAGCCCCGCGTCACGCACCGGCGGGTTGAGCGGCTCGGCGAGCGGCTCGGCTCCGAACGAGCGGCGCACCTGCTCCTCGGGGGGCGTGCCGTATATCGTCGTGCGCTGCCGCGGCACGCGGCCGGCAGAGCGGATCACCGCCTCCATCTGCTCCGGCTGCAGCTCCTGACCCCACTCCGACCCGGCCGCGCGCGAGATCGACTCGTTCATCAGGGTGCCGCCGAGGTCGTTCACACCGGCAGCGAGCGCCTGCCGGACTCCCTCCGGCCCGATCTTCACCCACGACACCTGGATGTTCGTGATCAGAGGATGCAGGGCGAGCCGCGCGACCGAGTGGATCAAGAGCGTCTCGCCGAAGGTCGGTCCGCGCCGCGCGCGGCCCTTGAGGAACATCGGCGCCTCCATCGGTACGAACGGCAACGGCACGAACTCCGTGAAGCCGCCGCTCCGGACCTGCTGGTCGCGCGCCCGCACGAGGTGGTTCGCCCAGTTGCCCGGCCCGTCGACGTGCCCCATCATCATCGTCACGTTCGAGCGCAGCCCGGCCCGATGTGCCGCGTCGTGCACTTCGAGCCACTGATCGGTCGAGACCTTGTCGGGGCAGATGATCGCGCGCACCTCGTCGTCGAGGATCTCGGCGGCGGTTCCGGGCAACGAGCCGAGTCCGAGATCGCGCAGGCGCGCCAGGTACTCGTCGAGCGTGAGGCCGAGCGTCGCGGCTCCCTGCCACACCTCGAGCGCCGAGAACGCGTGGATGTGGAGCCCCGGGACCGCCTCGCGGATCGAGGCGACGACCTCCGCGTAGTAGTCGCCCGTGAACGCCGGGTGGATCCCACCCTGCAGGCAGACCTCGGTCGCACCGCGATCCCATGCCTCCTGCGACCGCCGCACGATCTCGTCCATCGGGACGAGGAACGCCGGGCCGCGGAGGTTCTCGGCGAGCTTTCCCTTCGAGAAGGCGCAGAAGCCGCACTTGAAGTAACAGACGTTCGTGTACTGGATGTTCCGCGTCACCACGTACGTCACGTCGTCGCCACACACGTCCTGGCGGAGCCGATCCGCGGCCGCGAACACCTGCTCGCGCTCGCGGCCGCGCGCCGAGAGAAGCCTCGCGATCTCCTCGCGGCCGAGCTCCTCACCCGTGAGCTCGAGTGGGATCGCGTCCCGCCGAACGAGGAACGGCACCTCGACGGGCTCGCCGGGCGCCCAGCGATCCTCGCGCGCCAGCCCGAGCCCGTCCGCTGCGCGCCGCACCGCAGTGGCAACCGCAGGATCGACCCAGCGGTCGAGATCGGCCACGTGGTGGGGATAGAGCGGCAGCCGCGGCGCGAGCGCGAGGCCGCGCGACTCGGTCGCGACCCGCAGGCGCTCGATCTCCGGCCACGGCGCCTCGGGATTGACGTGATCGATCGTGACCGGCGAGACGCCGCCCCAGTCGTCGATGCCGGCATCGAGCAGTAGCGGGAACTCGTCGTAGGCGAGGTTCGGCGGCGCCTGCACGTGCCAGTCGGAGCCGAGCAGCACGCGCGCTGCGGCGACGGTCCACAGCTGCTCCTCGAACGCTGCATCCGCGTGATCTGCCATGCGCGTGCGCGGCTTGGCACGGAAGTTCTGGATGATCACCTCGCCCAGGTGACGGTGCTCGTCCCCGAGCGCCTGCAGGGCGAGCAGGGCATCGAGGCGCTCGGCGCGCGTCTCGCCGATGCCGATCAGGATCCCGCTCGTGAACGGAATCGCAAGCTCACCGGCGAACCGGATCGTCTCGAGTCGAACGGCGGGCACCTTGTCGGGCGAAGCCCAGTGCGGCCCGCCCTTCAACGACAGCCGGTCGGAGACCGTCTCGAGCATGATCCCCATCGACGCCGATACGGGCCGCAGCAGCTCGAGCTCGTCCCTGCTCATCACGCCCGGATTGAGATGCGGCAGCATTCCGGTCTCGTCGAGCACACGTCCGGCGCAGTGTGCGAGGTACTCGATCGTGGTCGCGAAGCCGAGCTCCGCGAGCTCCTCGCGCGCGACCCGGTATCGCAGCTCTGGCTTGTCGCCGAGGGTGAACAGCGCCTCGGTGCAACCCGCCGCAGCTCCCGCCCGGGCGGTCTCGAGCACCTCGTCGACCGACATGAATGCGCGTTCACCACGGCGAGGTGGGCGCGCGAAGGTGCAGTAGCCGCAGACGTCGCGGCACAGCGTCGTCAGCGGAATGAAGACCTTGGGCGAGTAGGTGACGGTGCGCGCGCGCCGCACCGACCGTGCCTCGGCCATGAGGTCGGCAAGGGCCGCGCTGAGGATCTCGGAGACGAGGTGTGCCATCGGTGACTGGTTGTCGCCGGGGCGGTCTCCTCGCGCCGGAGGCTGCATCATAGCCGAGCGATCGGAGCCGGCCGCGGGGCAGCCTCTCTAGTTGGCCCGGTAGCCCCAGAGCCCCCCGAACGCCTTCCAGGTGGCGCCTTGCCAGCGCTGCAGGAGCATTTGCTCGATCGGGTAATGATCGCGGCCCGCCGTCTTGACGGCGATGCCCGGCAGTAGGAACGGGTTCCCGACCGCGGTGAACGTGTCGAGTGTCTTGACGAGCGATTCGCGGGTGAGATCCTTGCCGGCCCGCCGCAACGCCTCGACGGCCGTCCACGCGGCAGCCATTCCGTAGACATAGAGCGTGTCGTCACCAGTCGCGCCCGGCGCGTAACGGCTCAGGATCTTGCGGTAGAGCTTCATGTGGGTGTCCGACTTCCACTGTGGGTCGTTCGGGTCCTTCATGAACGCCATCGAGATGGTGTCGTTGACCAGCTTGTTCTGGCCGTTGTCGGATGCCTTCACCATCGTCGCCGCGCCCGACCCGACCGAGCTGTTCAGCACTCGCTTCGGCTTCCAACCGGTCTTGCTCGCGATCGAATACGCCTGCACCGCGACATTCGGCGTCGCGAAGATCGCAAGGGTGTCGGCACCGGACGCCTTCAGCTTCGCGATCTGGGAGGAGATGTCGGCCGCGCCCGCGTCATAAGGCTGCGCCGCGATCACCTTCGCCTTCGAGCGCTGGAGGCCGCGCTTGAGCCCACCGAGCAACTCCTTGCCGAAGTCGTCGTTCTGGAAGAGCACCGCGATCGTGGCGCCGGACGCCGTGCGCGCAAGGTACTTCCCGTACACCCACCCCTCGGCCTGGTAGCTCGGCTGGAAGCCGCTCGAATACGGGTATGTCGCATAGTCGCGGCCAAAGGTCGTCGCGCCCGAGGCGACGAACAGCTGAGGCACCTTCATCGTGTTGAGGTACGGCCGCACCGCGAGGTTGCCGGCGGTGCCGAGCGAGTTGAACAGCGCGAAGACCTTGTCCTGCTCGACGAGCTGGTGCGTGAGAGGAACCGTCTCGGAGGCGTTGTAGCCGTCGTCGACGACCTTGTACTCGATCTTGCGGCCGTGGACTCCGCCGCGGGCGTTGACGTACTTGAAGTACGCCTCGGCGCCTCGCGCGACCGACGAGTAGGCCGCCGATGGGCCTGTCAAGGGCGCAGTGCCGCCGAGCAGGATCGAGGTCGACGTCACACCCGGATCGGACGCGCTGCGGGCCGTCCCGGCGATCGCCGCCGTCACACCGAGTACGAGCGACGCGGCGAGCGCGATCGACGTGAGCATCAGCTTCGGGTGCATCCAGGAGGCTCTCTGGCGGCGCGCGGGCACGCCGACTCGTTCGACGGTCATCGCACGATGGTAGCCCCCGTCTGTTAGGGCTTCTGAAAGTCTCGCGCGCGCCGTGTAAGTTGCGCAACCCGGGAAAAGAGCCCCGCGGCGCCGCCCGGCAGCGCCAGGACGACGAGGATCAGGAACGCCCCGTACACGACGGCCGGAGCACCCGGAGACTTCGAGATGTTCTGTGCCCAGAGCGGCATGAACTGGATGAAGATCGCGCCGACGATGAGCCCCTGCAGCGAGCCGAGACCTGCAACGACGACGCCGACGAGCAGGAAGATCGAGAGGGCGACCGGGAACGTGTCGGGGTTGACATACGTCGTCGCGATCGCGAAGAGCGCGCCCGCCGCGCCCGCGTAGGCGGCGCTGATCCCGAATGCGAGCGCCTTCGTCCGCGCGAGGCTGACGCCGGACGACACCGCCGCCGTCTCGCTGTCCCGCACGGCCCGGAAGGCACGGCCGGTCCGCCCCCGTAGGATCAGCCAGCCGATCACGTAGCCGATCATTGCGATCGACCAGGCAAGGTAGTAGAGCCAGTTGTTGAAGTTGAGCTCGAAGCCGGCGATCCGGACGGGCGTCAACGAGGCCGTCAGCTCTGGCGTACCGAAGAGGTTCACTCCGGAGCCGCCGCCGGTGAAGCCCTCGAACCGCTTGATCACGGACGGCATCGCCACCGCGATCGCGAACGTCGCGAGCGCGAGGTAGAGGCCCGAGAGGCGAGCGGCCGGGAGCCCGAAGAGAAAGCCGGCGATGCCCGTGACGACGATCGCGATCGGGATCGTCGCAATGTCCTTGACGCCATGGTCGGTCATCAGGATCGCTGTCGTATAGCCGCCGATCGCCATGAACGCGCCGTGTCCGAGCGAGATCTGGCCGGTGTAGCCGGTGAGGATGTTGAGGCCGATCAGCGCTACGAGGTAGATGCCGACATAGGAGAACTGCTGGGCGCGAAAATCGTTCACGAAGGCGGGGAGCGCGAAGACGACGACGCTGACGGCGACGAACACGAGCAGGGTGCGAAGGGTGTCTCGACTCATACCTTCTTCACCTCTGGCTTCCCGAACAGGCCGGCCGGCCGAACGAGGAGGACGACGAGGATCACGAGCAGTGCCACCGGCAGGCGAAGGTCGGATCCGACGAAGTCGACGTAGGCACCGATCAGGTTGAGGCCGACGCCGAGGATCAGGCCACCGACCACGGCTCCGACCGGCGAGTCGATGCCGCCGAGCACCGCGGCGGCGAAGGCGTAGATCAGCACCGACTGCATCATGTTCGGGTCGAGGAAGACGCTCGGTGCCGTCAGCATGCCGGCGATGGCTCCGAGCACCGCCGCGAGGCCCCAGCCGAGGCCGAGCATCAGCGGCACCCGAACCCCGACGAGGCGCGCCTCGTTGGGGTTGACCGCGGCAGCACGGAGGGCGAGCCCCACTTTCGTGAACTGGAAGAACGCCCACATGATCAGCACCGTCACGAGGCAGACGGCGATCGTGCCGACGTCCGCGTACGCGATGGCAACGCCACCGATATCGAACGTCCCTCCTGGGAACGGGCTCTGCACGGCGCGCACCTCGCCCGACCAGATCCACGTCATCAGGCCGTTGAGCAAGAGGAGCAACCCGATCGTGACGATCACGACGCGGATCTGCGATCCCCGCTCGACCGGGCGAATCACGGCCTGGTGGATGCCGACGCCGCCGGCAAACGACACCAGCAGCGTGATCGCGAAGGCGGGCCAGTACGAGACCCCGTGGTTCGTGGTCAGCGTCCACGCGATGTAGGTCGAGAAGGTCGCCATCTCACCCTGCGCGAAGTTGATCACGCCGGTCGCGCGGTGGATGAGCACGAGCGCGAGCGCGAGCGCGCCGTAGATACCGCCCGAGGCGAGGCCGGAGACGATCTGCTGGAAGAAGCCGGCCATCAGTAGCCCAGGTAGCTCCGTCGGACAGCTTCGTCATCGCGCAACTCCGCGGCCGACCCGGATACCGCAACCTTTCCTACCTCGAGCACGTAGGCGGTCGATGCGGCGTTGAGCGCAATCCGTGCGTCCTGCTCGACGACGAGCACGGTGAGACCCTCCTTCTCGTTCAGCTCGCGGACGATGCGGAAGATCTCGCGCACGATCAGCGGCGCCAGACCGAGGGAGGGCTCGTCGAGCATCAGCAATCGCGGTCGGCCCATCAGGGCCCGGGCGAGCGCGAGCATCTGCTGCTCGCCGCCCGAGAGCGTCCCGGCGCGCTGCTCACCGCGCTCGCCGATCCATGGGAAGTAGGTCGCCATCCGTTCGATGTCCGCCTTCAGGGAGCGCGTGCGTCGCGTATAGGCGCCGAGGCGGAGGTTCTCGACGACCGAGAGGTCGGTGAACGTGCCACGGCCCTCGGGAACGTGCGCGACGCCGGCCTTCGCCGCGGCCTCCGGGCCACCGCGGAGCGGCTTGCCGGCGAGCAGGATGTCCCCACTCCGCTTGACCGTTCCGGAGACGGAGCGGAGGGTGGTCGTCTTGCCGGCGCCGTTCGCGCCGAGCACCGCGACCACCGCGCCCTCCGGCACCTCGAGGGAGATTCCTCGCAACGCGAGCACCGGGCCGTAGCGGGCCTCGACGTCTTTGAGCTCGAGCAGAGTGCTCATGCGTCGTCGTCACTTCCGAGGTAGGCCTCGATCACGTCGGGATTCGCCCGCACCTCGTCGGGCGTCCCGGCGGCGATCTTGCGGCCGAAGCTGAGCACGTTGACGTGATCCGAGATGCGCATGACGAGGCTCATGTGATGTTCGACGAGCAGCACGGTGAGTGCGTGATCGTCGCGCACGCGGAGGATGAAGTCGCCGAGCTCCTCGACCTCCTCGTTGTTGAGCCCTCCGGCCGGCTCGTCGAGCAACAACAGGCGCGGCTTCGCGGCGAGCGCACGCGCGATCTCGACCCGCTTCTGGATGCCGTACGGTAGTGCTGCCGCCAGATCGTTGGCGCGCTTGCCGAGACCGACGTAGTCGAGCGTCGCGCGGGCGTCGCTCTCGGTCGCCCCCCGTCCGAGCGCGTGCGCGCCGAGCAGGACGTTCTCGAGCACGGACATCGATTTGAACAGGTTGATGTTCTGGAAGGTGCGCGCGATCCCGCGCTCGACGATGCGGTAGGCCGGCGTCGCGAGCAGGGAGGCGCCGTCGAGCTCGAGCTCACCCTCGTCGGGTGTGTAGAGGCGCGTGATCACGTTGAAGGCCGTGGTCTTGCCGGCGCCGTTCGGGCCGATCAGACCCGAGATCTGTCCCGCCTCGACGTCGAACGAAACGCCGTCGAGGGCAACGATGCCCCCGAATCGGAGCGTGACCTCCCTGACCGACAGCAATGTCGCCATTGCCGCGTGAGGCTACTAGAAGCGAGGTCGACGGGCTGCTTCGGCAGGCCGCTAGGGCAGCCGTGGCGCCGAGAGCGCGGCAATGCCGATCGCGAGGGTGAGCAGCGCGGCGGCGACGGCGACGAATCCCGCCGTGACCTCGCGCGGCTTCGAGGTCGTCGCGACGATCTTGCCGAGCCGGTCGTAGACGGAGCTGAGCTTCTCTGCATCGGTCACGTCGTACGAGGTTCCCCCGGTCGATTCGGCGATGCTCGCGAGCGTCTTCCGGTCGGGGGGAACCGGAACGACGGCTTCCTGGCCGTTCCGGTTGATCGTCACCGTACCGGTGAGCGTGCCGAGCGCGATCGTGTAGACCGGGATGCCGGCCTCCTTCGCAAGCCGGGCGCCGTCCTCCGGCGTCAGCACGCCGTGCGTCTGGGTGCCGTCCGAGAGGAGCACGATGGCGCCGGTCCTCGTAGCGTTCGTGGCAGGCGTCGGGGTCTCGGCCTGCCCCGTCGAGAGGCGCGTCAGGTCGACACCGCGGCCGAGCGCGTCGCCGATCGCCGTGCCGAATCCTGGCCCGAGCGACGCGATCCCGTTCTCGAGGAGCCCGCGGTCGGTCGTCGGCGACGTGACGACAACGGGGTCGTCGGCGAACGAGACGAGTCCGACCTTCACCCGGCTCGGCACGTGGTTGGCGAAGGACGTGATCGCAGCACGCGCTGCCTCGAGTCGGCTCGGCGCAACATCCGTCGCCACCATCGAGTACGAGACGTCAACGACGAGCACGACCGTGGCGCGATCGGAGGTCGTGTCGATCGGCATCCGCGGCCGGGCGACGGCGACGCAGAGAAGCGCGACGGCGCCGAGGAGCAGTCCGGCAATCAGGTGGCGGCGCCAGTTCGAGCGCGTCGCGACCGAGGCGAGGACTGCGAGGTTCGGGAACGAGATCGCGCTCCTCGGCGGCTTCCGCTCCATCCACAGGTAGCCGGCGAGCGCCAGCAGCGGCAGGATGAGCGTGGCGAGCAGGTACGGGGAGGCGAAGCTCATCAGGCCCTCGTCACCGACCTCTCGCGCAGACTGCCCGCACCTGGACCTCGGCGTGTGCACCCGCGGCGGCGGTGGCGGTGACCCGGGCAACGACTGCCTTGCCCGCAACCGAGCCCGCGAGGCGCACGGCGCTACGCTGGAGCGCCGTTGGCGGTGTCGCCTGGCGGAATGCGATCGCGGTGCTCGAGCCGAGGAGCTGCGCCGACGCGGGGCACGACGCCCGCACGGTCTTCGCTGCACCGAGGATCCGAGCGTTGACGACGACGCTGAACTGCGCCTGCGACGGCTTGATCGAAGCGGTGTACGCGGTCAAGGCCCGTCCGCCACCGCCCGACGTCGGGATGCAGCCGAGGAACGGCCGAAAGCTCGTCGTCGTCGTCTTCGGAGGGACGCGAGAGGCGTGGAAGACCACGCTGCGCCGCGTCGTCACACCGGGGCCGACCGGACTGCCGGTCTCGCCACGGAACCACACGTCGACGTCGGCCGTCGCGACGCGAGCGTCGGTCCCCGCCACGACGTAGCCGGCGACCGGGCACGCGAGCTCGTAGTCGCTCCCACCCGCCGGCACGACGACCCAGGGCCCCGCGACCGGCAGGCAGACGCGCAGGCCCTTGCATTCGTCCGCCGCCCTCGCGCTCCCGGCAGCGAGGGCAGCGAGCAGCGCGGCCGCGAGGACGAGCGCGAGGAGAAGCGTGCGCCGGGCGATCACAACGGCCTCCTCGTCCACGTGAGCGAGAGGCCCGAGGCGACGAGCAGGAAGATTGCGCCAACGCCCGCGAACGCTGCGGTGACCTCACGCTTCTCGCGCTTCGAGCCGATGCGGCTGCCGAGGTCGCTGTACACCTGCTTCAGCTTCTCCGCGGTCGGGGCTGCCGCGAACCGTCCGCCCGTGATCCTTGCAACCTCGGCCAGCGTCTTCGCGTCGGGTGACACGGTGACCCGCTCCTTGAGCCCGCCGGGCAGCGGCACCTCGACCACGGCGTCGCTCGTGCCGAGCGCCACGGTATTGATCGGCACTCCGAGCTTGTGCGCCTCCTCTGCAGCGACGAGCGGCTTCTTGCCGCCGGCGGTCTGCTCGCCGTCGGAGAGCAGGACGACCGTCGCGGGCGGAGCATCTTTCGGAGTCGGCTGGGCAGCGGTGAGGCCGGGGCGCGCGGCGGCGACCGAGCGGTCGATCGCGTCGCCAAGGGACGTGCCGGATCCGAGCGTGAGCTGATCGAGCGCCAGGCGGGCGGCGTCACGGTCGGTCGTCGGCGAAAGCACGACCGTCGCGCGGGTCGAGAACGAGACGATCCCGATCGAGTACCCGTCGGGGGCGACATCGAGGAACGTGCGGGCCGCCGCCACCGCAGCCGCGAGCCGCGACGGCTTCACGTCGGTGGCGGTCATCGAGCGGGATGTGTCGAGCGCGAGGATCACCGTTGCCTGCCGCCCGGGAACCGAGAGGGTCGCCCGCGGCCGGGCGACGCCGACGATCAGGGCGGCGAGCGCGACGAGCGCGAGGGCAAACGGCAACATTCGGCGGATCGGGCGGGGCGCCGGGGCAGACGCCGCAACGAGCGCGGGCGTCCCGAACCGTGCACCCTGCGCCTTGCGCCGTCGCTCGCCCACGATCAGCAGTGCGACGATCACGGGGATCACCAGCAGGCCGAGCAGCGCGACGGGCGTGCCGAAGGTCATCGACGCTTTCCCAGATGGGCAGCGAGGACGCGAAGCCAATCGCCGCTCGTCGAGAGCACGACGTGGGATGCGCGGGCAGCGGCGAGGTCGGCGGCGACCGCACGGCGCTCCTGCGCAGCCGCATCGGCAAAGCGGGCGCGCATGCTGGCGTCGCTCGTGTCGACCCGGAGCCTCCCGCCCGTTTCGGGATCCGAGAACCACACCTCCCCCACGTCGACGAGCTCGTCCTCGCGCGGATCGCGGATCTCGACCGCCAGCACGTCGTGCCGGGCGGCGAGATCGAGGAGCGGCAGCCGCCAGTCGCGCGGGCCGCGGAAGTCGGAGACCACGGCGACGAGCGCACGCTGCCGTGCGACGGCGCCGATCAGCGCAAGGGTCGGCGCGAGCTCGGTTGCGGCGCCGGGTCCGTCCTCGTCACCGAGGGCGAGCAACAGCCCAACGAGGCCCGTGCGCCCCTGGCGGGGCGGCAGCGGCGTCGCCGCGCCGGCGCCGAACGACGTCAGCCCGACGCGGTTCCCCCGCGCGCTCGCGGCATGCCCGAGGGCGAGAGCAACGCCCGTCGCAACATCCGCCTTGCGACGATCGGCGGTGCCGAATCCCATCGACTGCGTCCGGTCGAGAACGACCCAGGTGACGAGCACGCGCTCCGCGAGCTGCACCCGGATGTGCGCCTCGCGCGTGCGCGCCGTCACGTTCCAGTCGATCAAACGGACGTCGTCGCCCGGCTCGTACGGACGGACCTGGGCGAGCTCGCTGCCGCGCCCGAGCACGTGCGAGCGGTGATCGCCCGCGAGCAGGCCGTCGACGCGCCGGCCGATCGAGAGCTCGAGCGCACGGAGCAACGGCTCCGGCATCGGCCCGGGACCGGGGCGCTCTGGCGTCTCGACGGCGCCGAATGCCCGCAGCCGAGTCCTGGTCATGCTGCGACAGGCCGCCCGAGCTCGAGCGGCGGCATCGCGACCGCCGCGAGGACGAGATCGAGCGCGTCGTCCGCCGTCCGCTGCTCGGCGAGCGCTCGGTAGGTGAGCACGAGGCGGTGCCGGAGCGCGTCCTTGACGAGCGAGCGGATGTCCGTGCCGAGGACGTAGTCACGACCGTGGATCAGGGCAAGCGCCCGGGCGCTCTGGACGAGGGCGATCGGGCCACGAGGGCTCGCGCCGTACTCGACGTAGGCGGAGAGATCTGCCAGCCCGACCATCGCGGGATTGCGCGTCGCCTCGGCGAGCGAGACCGCGTAGGCGACGAGCGACGGATCCACGTAGACCTTCTGCACGGCCTGCTGCAGCGACTTGAGCGACTCGAGCTCGAGGACCTGACGCACGGAAGCCGTCGGGACGAGCGAGCGCTGCACGACGGTGAGCTCCTCATCGCGGGTCGGGTAGCCGACGACCACCTTCAGCATGAAGCGGTCGACCTGCGCCTCGGGCAACGGGTAGGTGCCCTCGGACTCGATCGGGTTCTGCGTCGCCATGACGAGGAACGGGTCGGGGACGAGGTGCGTCTCGTGGCCGATCGTCACCTGCCGCTCCTGCATCACCTCGAGCAGGGCCGACTGCACCTTGGCCGGCGCCCGGTTGATCTCGTCGGCGAGCAGGAAGTTGCAGAAGACCGGGCCCTCCTCGGTGTCGAAGCCGCCGGTGTCGGCGCGGTAGATGCGCGTGCCGACGAGGTCGCTCGGCACGAGGTCCGGCGTGAACTGCACGCGACGGAAGGTGCCGCCGAGCACGGCCGCCGTCGTCTTGATCGTGAGCGTCTTGGCGAGCCCGGGGACGCCCTCGATCAGGAGGTGACCCCCCGCTACGAGGCACACGAGCACGCGCTCGAGCATCTCGTCCTGGCCCGCGATCACGCGCTTGACCTCGACGAGCGCCTCCTCGAGCTGGGTGCGGTGGTCGGTCGGTTCGGCGGTCGGCGGGTTCTCGGGACTGGACATCGGCTCCTCCTTCTCAGTGGCGTTCGCGCTCGAAGCAGGGTAGACCGGCAACCCTGTGACGCGGGTGAATCCGCCGTTAAGGGCAGCTGTGTAGTCCCTTGTCCGCCAACCATCTAGGATCACGGTGTGGACCTGCGCGACACCCCCGAGGAGGCACAGTTCCGCAGCGAGCTCCATGCGTGGCTCGAGGCGAACGTGCCGCCGGAGCTGCGAGGGCATCGCGGCGGGGCAGCGCGTTTTACCGATGACGCGATCCGCAACTGGAGCCGCGCGCTCTACGAAGCGGGCTACATCGGCCTCACCTGGCCGAAGGAGTACGGCGGGGGCGGCAAGCCGTACAGCTACCAGGCGATCTTCCTCGAAGAGACGGCGCGCGCCGAGGCACCACAGCACCTCGGCGTGATCGGGCTCGGCATGGCCGGGCCGACGATCATCGCGCTCGGAACCGAGGCGCAGAAGGCCCGCCACCTCCAGCCTCTGCTAGCGGCACAGGAGATCTGGTGCCAGGGCTTCTCGGAGCCCGACGCCGGCTCCGACCTTTCGGCCGTGCGCACGAGCGCACGGCTCGAAGGCGGGCATTTCGTGATCGACGGCCAGAAGGTGTGGTCGTCGTACGCGCACATCGCCGACTGGTGCATCCTCGTCACCCGCAGCGATCCCGACTCGGTGCGGCACGCGGGGCTGACGTACCTGATCGTCGACATGAAGGCGCCCGGTGTCGAGGTGCGGCCGCTGCGCCAGATCACCGGCGAGGCCGAGTTCAACGAGATCTTCTTCACCGGCGTCGAGGTGCCGGTCGAGAACGTGATCGGCGAGATCGGCGGCGGCTGGCAGGTTGCGATGACGACCCTGCTCCACGAGCGCGGCACGCTCGGCTTTGCCCTCACGGCGGCGCTCGAGGTAATGGTCGGCAAGCTGATCGAGCTGGCCCGCGACCGCGGCGCAACGCCCCTGCAGCGAGACGCGATCGCGCAGGAGTGGATCGAGCTGCAGGCGCTGCGCTACACCGCCTACCGGTCGCTCTCGGTGCTGATGAAGACCGGCATCCCAGGCCCCGAGGGATCGATCCTCAAGCAGCAGTGGTCCGAGGCGGCACAGCGGCTGACCAAGCTCGCGCTCGAGCTGCTCGGGCCCGATGCGCAGCTTCTCGCCGACAACGCGCCGTACGGCGGCTACTGGCAGCACATGCAGCTCCGCAGCCGCGGCAACACGATCGAGGCCGGCACCTCGGAGATCCTTCGCAACATCATCGCCGAGCGCGTGCTCGGGCTCCCGAGGAGCCGCTAATGGATTTTGCGTTCACGCCGGAGCAGGAGGAGCTGCGCGCGCAGGCGCGAGCGTTCCTCGCAGCCAATCCGGAGCCGTCCTGGCAGGAGCTCGCAGAGCTCGGCTGGACGGGCGTCTCGGTGGCAGAAGAGAACGGTGGCGCCGGGCTCGGCTTCCTCGAGGAGGCGATTCTGTTCGAGGAGATGGGCCGCGCGCTGACCCACGCGCCGTACTGGTCGACCGTCGCGGTCACCCTTCCTGCGCTTCCGCCAGACCTCCAGGCCGAGGTTGCGAGCGGCGCAGCCAGCTGGACGCTTGCAACGGGTCCGCTCGTCGCCGATCTCGACACCGCCACGCGCGTCGCCTACGTCGGTGGCGACTCGATCTGGGAGCTCGAGGGCTTCACGCGCGAAGTGCTCGAGACGAACGACGAGACGCGACCCCTCGGCGTCGTCAGCGGTGGCGACGCCGGCCGGAAGCTCGCGAGCTCCGAGCTGCTGCCGCAGATCCGCTCGCGCTCGCTGGCCGCGCTGTCGCTCGAGGCCTGCGGCGTTGGCGCGCGCGCCCTCGAGCTCGCCGTTGCATACGCAGGCGAGCGGGAGCAGTTCGGCAAGCCGATCGGGACATACCAGGCAATCTCACATCCGCTCGCGACGACCCTGATGGAGCTCGAGCTCGGCAGGTCGCTCGCCCTCTTCGCCGCGTGGTGCCTCAGCGAGGGCGACGATCGCACGGCCATCGCCGCCGCCTCCGCCAAGTCGCTGTGTGCCGACGCTGCCGTCGCCGCCTGCGAGCGGTCGATCCAGGTGCACGGGGGCATCGGCTTCACGTGGGAGCACGTGCTTCACCGCCTCTACAAGCGCGCCCTCTGGATCCAGTCGTGGGAAGCGTCAGGGGCACAGCTTCGGGCCGAGATCGCGGATCATCTTCTTGGAGGAGGCGCCTGATGGACGGGTTGATGATGGACTACCAGCTGAACGTGCCGGCGATCCTGCGTCGCGGCGAGGAGGTGTTCGGCAACAACGAGATCGTGAGCCGGTTGGCGGACAAGAGCTGGCACCGCTACACGTATGCGGACTTCACCCGCCGGACGAAGCAGCTTGCGCTCGCCCTCCGCAACGAGCTCGGCCTCGTCGACGGCGACCGGGTCGGGACGTTCGCCTGGAACCACCATGAGCACTTGGAGACCTACGTCGGCGCGCCCGTCGGCGGCTTCGTCACGCACACGCTCAATCTCCGGCTCCACCCCGACGACCTCACCTACATCGCGACCCACGCCGGCGACCGCGTCCTGATCGCGGACAAGACGCTGTGGCCGCTCGTCGAGGCGTTCAAGGACCGGGTCGGCTTCGAGCACGTGATCGCCGTCGGGTCCGGACCGACGCCGGACGGCGCGATCGACTACGAGGAGCTTCTCGCGACGCAGAGCGCCGACACCTGGGAGTACAGGGATATCGACGAGCGCGCAGCCGCGGCCATGTGTTACACGAGCGGCACGACAGGTCAGCCGAAGGGTGTCGTCTATTCGCATCGCGCGATCGCGATCCACGCGCTGACGGCGAACACCCTGCTCGGGCTGAGCTGCGACGACGTCGCGCTGCCCGTCGTGCCGATGTTCCACGCAAACGCCTGGTGCTTCCCGTTCTCGTCGATCCTCGCCGGTGTCAAGCACGTCTACCCCGGTCCGCACCTCGACCCGGTCTCGTTACTCGAGGACTTCGAGAGCGAGAGGGTGACCGTCAGCGCCGGCGTGCCGACGATCTGGATGGGAATCTTGCAGACCCTCGACGACAACCCTGGCGGCTGGGACCTTTCGGCGATGCGGACGATGACGGTCGGGGGCGCAGCGCCGCCGCGCGCGATGATCGAGGCCTTCGGCGAGCGACACGGTCTCCACATCGTCCACGGCTGGGGCATGACCGAGATGTGCCCGATCGGCACGATGTCCGGCGCCCCGGGCCAGGAGACCGGCCTCTCCAAGGATGAGGCGTACCGCAAGCGCGCGATGCAGGGCCCGCCGATCCCGTTCGTCGAGATCCGGGCCCGTGGCGCCGAAGGGCTGGTGCCCTGGGACGGCTCCTCGATGGGCGAGCTCGAGGTGCGGGGCCCTTCGGTCTCCTCCTCCTACTACGACGCGCCCGACAGCGCCGACCGCTGGACGGACGATGGCTGGTTCAAGACGGGCGACATCGTCACCATCCACCCCGATGCCTATGTCGAGATCCAGGACCGATCGAAGGATCTCGTCAAGTCGGGCGGCGAGTGGATCTCTACCGTGGCCCTCGAGAACGCGCTCATGGGCCACCCCTCGATCGTGGAGGCCGCCGTTATCGCGGTGCCCGACGAGAAGTGGTCGGAGCGTCCGCTCGCCGTGGTCGTTTTCCGTGAGGGTCAGACGGCCAGCCCCGACGAGCTGCGCGAGTTCCTCGCGCCGCACTTCGCGAAGTGGTGGCTGCCCGAGCGGTTCGAGGTGGTCGACGAGATCCCGAAGACGGCGGTGGGCAAGTTCCGCAAGTCCGCGCTGCGAGAGCAGTTCACCGCGTAGGGGCGCACCGCCCGCGTCGAGTCCACCGAGGAGGATCATTGGGATCATTCGTCACCACCGAGCACGAAGGTGCAGTTGCACTCGTCACGATCGACAACCCGCCGATGAACGCCCTCTCGGCGGCACTCGTCGAGGAGCTCGAGGCGGAGGTGGAGCGCCTCGACGGCGATCTGGACACGCGTGCCGTCGTCCTTCGCGGCGGGGGGAGCGGGCGTTCGTCGCCGGAGCCGACATCAAGGAGTTCCCGGCCCTGCGCGAGGCAGGCGGTGGCGAGGGCGGCGCGGCGCGCGGCCTGCACGCGATCGGGCGGCGCATGGATGCCGCCCACACGCCTTTCGTCGCTGCCATCAACGGCTACTGCCTCGGGGGCGGGCTCGAGCTCGCCATGTGCTGTGACGTGCGCATCTGCGCCGACAACGCGCACCTCGGTCAGCCGGAGATCAAGCTCGGCCTGATCCCGGGCGGCGGCGGCACCCAGCGTCTTCCGCGTCTCATCGGCGTCGGCCGCGCGAACCTCCTCAACCTGAGCGGTGAGTTCATCGACGCCGAGACGGCGTACGCGTGGGGGCTCGTCGAGAAGGTCGTGCCGGCCGACGAGCTGATCTCGGCCGCCACGGCGGTCGCAGCGAGCTTCGCCGCGGTCTCGCCGCACGCGATCGGGGTCATCCGCGAGCTTGCCCGGACGACACGCGACCTCTCGCTCGAGGAGGGGCTTCGCCGCGAGGCCGATGGCTTCCGCCGCTGCCTCCTCAGCGAGGACGGGCAGGAGGGCGTGGCCGCATTCGTCGAGAAGCGCCCACCGCAGTTCACGGGGCGCTGATGCAGGCCGTCGTGCTCGAGGGAATCGGCGAGCCCGAGGAGCTCGTCGTCCGTGAGCTACCGCCGCCCACGCCCGAGGACGGCCAGGTCGTCGTCGAGGTGAAGGCCGCCGCGATCAACTTCCTCGAGGTGCTGGTCCGGCGCGGCCTCTATCCGCAAATGCCTGAGCTGCCCTGGATTCCGGGCACCGAGATCGCCGGCGTGACCGAGGACGGCCGTCGGGTCGTCGGACTCGTCCGCTCGTCGGGCGGCGGCTATGCCGAGCTCGCAGCCGTCGACGCGGAGTGGCTGTTCGACCTCCCCGCCGGAGCGACGTTCGAAGAAGGTGCAGCATTCCTGATGGCGTACCTGACAGCCTGGATCCCACTCACCCGACAGGTCGTGGTCCATCCCGGGTCGCGTGTGCTCGTGCACGCTGCCGCCGGAGGCGTTGGGAGCGCGGCGGTCGTCGTCGCGCGCGATCTCGGGGCCGTCGTCGTCGCCACGGCGGGCTCGGCCGCCAAGCTCGTCTTGCCCCGCTCGCTCGGTGCGACGGAGGCCGTGACCTACGACGAGCTGGACGAGCTCGAGCCGGTCGACGTCGTGCTCGACCCCGTCGGGGGTCAACTGTTCGCCGACTCGATCAAGCTCTTGCGGCCTCTCGGGACCGCCATCGCGATCGGCTTTGCCGGCGGGATGTGGCAGCCGGTCGATCCGGCGCTCCTCGTCGGCCGGAACGTCGGCGTCCAGGGCTTCTATCTGGGACGACTGATGCAGCGCCGGCCCGAGATCGTCCGCGAGGCAGCGAACGATCTGCTGCGGCTCTGGAGCGCCGGGCAGGTGCGCCCGATCGTCGGTGCGACGTTCCCGCTCGCCGAGGCGGCCGCAGCCCACCGCCTGGTCGAGGGCAGGCGCTCGACCGGAAAGGTCGTGCTCGTCCCGTGAGAGCGCTCGTCACCGGTGGCGCGACGGGCCTCGGCGCGGCGATGGTCGCGCGCCTCAGGGCCGAGGGCTTCGAGGTCGACGTGCTCGACCTGACGACCGGATTCGACGTCACCGACCCGGCCCGATGGGACGCCGTCGGGCCGGTCGATGTCGCCTGCCTCAATGCCGGCGTGCTCGGCGGCGAAGCCGACCCGGCGGAGATCTCGCTCGACACCTACCGCAGAGCGATGGCGGTCAACGTCGACGGCGTCGTGCTCGGGGTAAGGCGTCTCGCCCAGGTGATGCCGACGGGTGGCAGGATCGTCGCGACTGCCTCCCTCGCCGGCCTCACAGCGATGCCCGACGACCCGGTTTACGCGGCGACGAAGCATGCTGTGGTCGGATTCGTCCGCAGCGTCGCACCGGCGCTCGAGCGCCGTGGGATCCAGATCAACGCTGTCTGCCCGGGCATTGCCGACACGGCGATGCTCGACGGCGTGGTACGCGAGCGGCTCGACGCCGCGGGGTTCCCCGTGCTCGCCGCAACCGACGTAGCCGACGCCGTCTGGCTCGCGCTCGGATCCGGGCTCACCGGCCACGCCTGGGCAGTCCAGCCCGGCCGGAGCCCCATCGACTTCCACTTCTCGAACGTCCCCGGCGCAAAGACGGCGGACGGCGTCGTCGTGGCACCACCCTCGCTCGGACAATGAGCCGCGAAGCGCTCTCGAGCCCAGACGCGCCTCGTGCCGTCGGCCCGTACTCGCAGGCGGTCGTCTCGGGTGACCACGTCTTCCTCTCCGGGCAGACGCCGATCGATCCGGCCTCCGGCATGCTCGTCGACGCCGACGTCGGCGGGCAGACGCAACGGTGCTTCGACAACCTGGCTGCCGTTCTGGCTGCAGCGGGCCTCGGGTTCGACGACGTCGTCAAGGTCAACGTCTACCTCACCTCGATGGCGGACTTCGCCGACATGAACGCGGTCTACGCCCGGCAGTTCGCGGAGCCGTTCCCCGCCCGCACGACGGTGGCAGTCGCCGAACTGCCGCTCGGAGCGCGGATCGAGATCGAGCTGGTTGCGCGACGCGCCTAACCGAACTGCCAGGGCTCGCCGGCGGCGTAGCTCTTCAGGATCCGTCGCGCGACCACCATCCGATGCACCTCGTCGGGCCCGTCGTAGATCCGGCCGGCGCGTGCGTGCATGGCCATCCTCGCGAGCGGCGTCGCATCCGTGAGCCCCCGGGCGCCGTGCACCTGGATCGCACGGTCGATCACCTCGTTCAACACGCCCGCCGCATAGAACTTGAGCAGCGACACCTCGACGCGCGCCTCCGACCCTTCGTCGATCTTGCGTGCCGTGTCCATCGTCAGAAGCCTGCAAGCCTGGATCTCCGCAGCCGAGTCGGCGATCCAGTTCTGCACCGTCTGCTTGTCGGCCAGCGGCCCGCCGAATGCCTCCCGCTCGAGCGCGTACGAGCACATGAGGTCGAACGCGCGCTGCATCTGCCCGAGCCACCGCATGACGTGATGGATGCGGCCCGGGCCAAGCCGCTTCTGCGCCAGCCGGAACGCGTCGCCCCGCTCGCCGAGCGTGTTCGTGACGGGAACCCGAACACCGACGTATCGCACCTCGCAGTGCGTGTTCCAGGCACGACCGCCGTGACCCATCACCGAGGTCGGCGCCAGGATCTCGAGGCCCGGCGTGTCGGACGGCACCAGGATCATCGTTCCGCGCTCGTAGGTCTGCGCGTCCGGATCGGAGATCGCGAAGACGATCCCGAACGTGGACGCGTCGGCGCCGCTCGAGAACCACTTGTGCCCGTCGATCACCCATTCGTCCCCGTCGAGGACGGCCCGCGTGCGCAGGAGCGTCGGATCGGAGCCCGCCACATCCGGTTCGGTCATGGAGAAGAACGACCGTGCCCGGCCGGCGACGAGCGGCTCGAGGAACCGCTCCCGCTGCTCGGGGGAGCCGTAGTGATGCAGAATCTCGGCGTTGCCGGCATCGGGCGCCTGGCAGCCGAAGACGAGCTGCGCCCAGTGCGAGCGGCCGATCTCCTCGTTCATGCACGCGTAGTAGAGAAACCCGTCGCCCGTGCCCCCCGCCTCGGGAGGCATGTGCGGCGCCCACAGGCCCGCCGCGCGCGCCTTCTCCTGCAGGCTCGCAACGAGCTCCATGGCTGAATCGTCCTCGACGTCGATCGACCGTTCGTTCGGGTAGAGGTGCTTCTCCATGAACTCCCGGTAGTGCGACCTTCGCTCGAGGTACGCGGGAGGGAAGAGATCGGTGCTCACAAGAGTAGGATCGTTCACATGCGCCTCGCTCTGCAACTCGGATACGACGACCCGCTCGGCGGTGTCGCCCTCGCGCACGAGGCCGACCGGCTCGGGTTCCACTCCGTGTGGACGTCTGAAGCCTACGGCACGGACGCCGTCACGCCGATGGCATGGATCGCCGCGACCACCGAGCGCATCTGCGTCGGCAGCGCGATCATGCAGATGCCGGCCCGTTCACCGGCCGCAACCGCTTCGACCATAGCGACGCTCGACATCCTCTCCGGTGGGCGCGTGTTGCTCGGGCTCGGGACGTCAGGCCCCCAGGTCGCGGAGGGCTGGCACGGTCAGGCGTGGGGCAAGCCGCTGACGCGCACCCGCGAGTACGTGGAGATCGTGCGGACGATCCTGCGTCGCGAGGAGCCGCTCGAGCACCACGGCGCGCACTACGACATTCCCTATAGCGGCGCGGATGCGACGGGCCTCGGCAAGCCGCTGAAGATCATCATCCACCCCGCACGCCGCGAGGTGCCGATCTACCTGGCGGCGATCGGGCCGAAGAACGTGGCGCTCACGGCCGAGATCGCCGACGGCTGGCTCCCGATCTTCTTCTCGCCCGAGCGGGCTCCCGGCGTCCACGGGCCGGCGCTCGAGGAGGGCTTCGCCCGGCGCGGCGGGCGTCCCGAGAACTGGGACCTGGCGCCACTCGTCCCGGTGCTGATGGATGACGACGTCCAGGCGTGCCGCGACTTCCTGCGGCCGATGCTCGCCCTCTACGTCGGTGGCATGGGCGCGCGTGGCCAGAACTTCTACAACCGGCTCGCCCAGCGTTACGGCTTCGAGGCCGAGGCGGCCGAGATCCAGGATCACTACCTCGCGGGTCGCAAGGGCGACGCGGCGGGGGCCGTGCCGGACGCGCTGGTCGACGAGATTGCGCTGGTCGGCAGCCGCGACCGGATCGCTGACCGGCTGGCCGCGTGGCGCGAGAGCGGCGCCACGACGCTCGTGCTGCAGGCGCGGCAGCCCGAGGCACTACAGGCTCTCGCGGAGCTCGTGGGTTGAAGGAGGCGGTGAGGGACGCCGTCGACGTGGCGCTCGGGAAGGCGCTCGGCACGGTCGTCACGCAGGCAACCCAGCTCGCGGGCGGCGCCTCGAAGGAAGCCTGGGCCGTAACGACGGCCGACGGACGCGAGCTGCTCCTCCGCCGCGCCGGCGGCGGGGTCATTCACGCCGACACGCTCTCACTCCGGGACGAGTTCGGCGTCATCTCCGCTGCGCGTGACGCCGGCGTGCGGGTTCCCGAGCCGATCGCCTATCTCGGTGATCTCGACGGACGCGAGGCGTTCGTGATGGAGCTCGTGCACGGCGAGACGATCGGTCGCCGCATCGTCAAGGCGCCGCCCGCAGGACTCGATGTGCAGATGGCCGAGCAGCTCGCCAGGGTGCACTCGATTCCGGCGTCCGCGGTGCCTCAGCTGCCCGCTCCCGATCTGTGGGAGCGTCTCTACGGCGAGCTCGACCTGATCGACGAGCCACACCCGGCGATCGAGCTCGGGCTCGTGTGGTGCCGGGAGCGAATCCCGCTCGAGCGCCGCCCCGTCGTGAATCACGGCGACTTCCGGATCGGCAACTTGATGGTCGACCGGACCGGCGTAGTCGCCGTCCTCGACTGGGAGTTCGCCCACCTCTCGGACCCGGCCGAGGATCTCGCGTGGCCGCTCGTCCGCGCATGGCGATTCGGCCGCGACGACCTCCGGCTCGGAGGCATCGGCGCGGTCGAGCCATTCCTCGCGCGATATGCCGAGCTGACCGGGATCGAGGTGCCCCCGGCCGAGCTTCTCGCCTGGGAGGTGCTCGGCAACTGCAAGTGGGCGATCGGTGCGCTCAACCAGTCGCGACGCCATCTCCAGAGCGAAGAGCGCAGCGTCGAGCTCGCGATCCTCGGTCGTCTGGCAGCAGAGATGGAGCTCGAGCTCCTCGATCTGATCGGAAAGGCCCCGTGAGCACCGACCGGCCGAACGCGGGCGAGCTCGCGACCGCGGTGAGGGAGTTCCTCGAGGCCGAGATCCTGCCCGTGCTCACAGACCATCGCCTCAAGTTCCGCACGCTCGTCGCGATGAACGCGCTCTCGATCGTCGAGCGCGAGACTCCCGGCCCGACGGCCGCGGACTGGGAGACGGCACGCCGGATTCGCGCGGGCGACATCCGCCCCCACGATCTGGCCGAGATACGCGCAGAGGTCGAGGCGCGGCTCGCCGTCGCAAGCCCCGCGTATCTGGCCCGCTACCGATGACCGAGCCGGGGCGCCGCCGGATCTACCTCATGCGTCACGGTGCCGTGGCGTACTTCGACGAGGCCGGCCGGCCCGTGGCCCCGGAAACCGTCCCCCTGACCGATGAGGGGCGGGCGCAGGCGGAGGCGGCGCGCGGCCTTCTCGCGGGGATCGCCTTCGACCGCGTGATCTCGAGCGGCCTGCCGCGGACGCTCGAGACCGCCGACCTCGTTGCTCCACGACGCACCGCCGAGATCTGGCCCGAGCTGCAGGAGCTCCGCGGCGACCGGCTGTCGGCCATTCCTCCGTCCGAGCTCGAGGAGGCTTTCGTGCACGCGTTCCGAGGCGTCGTGCCGAACGACAGGCAGTTCCTCGGCGGCGAGACGATCGGGGAGCTGTTCGATCGCGTCCTCCCGGCGCTCGATCGCCTGCTTGCCGATCCGGACTGGGACATCGTCCTGCTCGTGCTGCACGGTGCCGTCAACCGCGCGATCCTCTCCTACGCCCTGACCGGCGAGCGGATGTTCCTCGGCCACTTCGAGCAGGCGCCCGGTTGTGTGAACGTGCTCGACGTCGGGGACGGCTGGATCGTGCGTGCCGTCAACATCAACGCCTCCGACCTCGCTCACCGGGCGACGCGCGAGACGACGATGGAGGGCTACTGGGCGCGCTTCAAGCGCGGCGCCGACCGACCAGGAAACGACGACGGGGCCGGCAATGCCGGCCCCGTCGGTACGAGCTGAGCTGCGGTCGGACTAGGTGCCCGAGGTCGAGCACTTCGTCGAGGACACGGGCTTGAAGGTGCCGTCCGTGAACTTGACGAGCTGCTCGCACTTGATCGGGAACTGGTTCGTCGCGCCGGTCCGCTGCTTGACACCCGGGAGCAGGAACGGGTTCGCCTGATTCCAGGTCCGGAACGCCTTCATCAGCGACGCCCGCGTCGGGTTCTTGCCGGCGCCGTAGAGCAGCTCGACAAACGCCTCAGCAGTGGCAACCCCGTAGAGGTTCAGGCCGTCGGTAACGCGGCCCTTGGGGTAGTACTTCGCCATGACCTGCTTGTAGCGCTTCATCGCGGCGTCGTTGTCCCATCGCGGGCTCGCCGGATCCTTCGCGTACTGGGTCGTGAAGGTCCGGTTGACGAGGTCGCCGCCGCCGTTCGCCTTGGCGAGGGTCAGGAACGTGTCCGTCGCCGAGACCGAGTTGGTGTAGATCACGTCCGGTGACCACTTGAGCGCGTTCGCGGTCGCGTACGACTGGATCGTCTTCGTCGGTGTGGCAAGGATCACGAAGACCGTCGCGCCACTGGCCTTGAGCTTCACGATCTGCGAGGCAACGCTCGGTGCGGTGACCTCGAACGGCTCCTTGTCGACGATGTTCGACGCCTTGGCGCCGAGACCGGCCTCGAGGCCGGCGATGTAGTCCTTGCCATAGTCGTCGTTCTGGTAGATGACGCCGATCTTGGCGTTCGGGCTATTACGCGCAATTGCCTCCCCGTAGAAGCGGCCCTCGAGCTGGTACGCGGGCTGCCAGCCGGTCGTCCAGGGGTACTGCTTCCAGTCCGCGCCCCACGTCGTCGCGCCCGTCGAGACGAGCACCTGCGGGACCTTCTTCGAGTTCAGATAGGGCCGGATCGCAGTATTGACCTCGGTGCCGAGCGAGCCGACGATCGCGAACACGTTGTCCTGCTCGACGAGGCCGCGCGTCAGCTGCACGGCGTTCGGCGGCGAGTACTGGTCATCCTTGTAGTTCCAGATGATCTGCCGACCGTAGACGCCGCGCTTGCCATCAGGCCCACGCCGCGCGTTGATGTACGAGAAGTACGCCTTCATCGCCACCGGGATGGTCGCGTACAGCGAGGCAGGCCCGGACAGCGGGAACGTGCCACCAATCTTGATGGAAGTCGCAGTGACGCCGGCTTCCGTGTTAGCGGTCGTCGCTGTCGACGCCGTGATTCCAAGCGACGCGACGAGCGCGAGCGCGATGAGCATGACTCTGCGCATGTACCTCTCCTTGAGTGAGGTGAAGCTGGCTTTGAGGGACGACCCTAACCGTCCCATCACCTAGACGCCAGGGCCGCCCCATTTGTTGTGAATTCGACCGTACGGTCCTCTACAGAGAGACTGTTGTTATCAGCCGAGGCCGATCTCGACCGCAAGTGCCTCGGCCTCGTCCAGGTCGTCTGCGATCGCGTCGATCCCGCTCGCCCAGATCGACGGGTCCCTCAGATCGAGGCCAACCATGGAGGCGAGCTCCTCGGGTGCCTTGGAGCCACCTGCCCGCAGCAGATCGAGGTAGGGGCCGACGATCGCGTCGCCTTCACGCTGATAGGAGCGGAAGATCGCGAGCGCGAACAGGTAGCCGTACGCGTACGCGTAGACGTAGCCGGGCGTGCCCATGAAGTGCGGGATGTAGCTCCACCAGGAGTCGTAGCCGTCGACCCCGACCGAGTCGCCGAAGAGCTCCGACTGGCACTGGATCCAGAGCTCGCTGAGCCGTTCGGTCGACAGCTCGCCCTGCTCCCGCCGCTCGTTGTGGGTCAGGTTCTCGAAGCGGTTCATCGCGATCTGGCGGAACGTCGTCGCGATCGCGTCCTCGAGCTGCCCGGTGAGCAGGTCGAGGCGCTTGCGTGGATCGTCCTCGGCCGCGAGCATCCCCTTGAACGTCAGCGCCTCGCCGAATACCGAGGCGGTCTCCGCGGTCGTCAACGGCGTGGAAGCGTTGAAGAGCCCGAGGGGCTGCGCCATCGAGCCGTGGAGCGCGTGCCCGAGCTCATGGGCCAGCGTGAGGATCGAGCGGCGGTCGCCCGTGTAGTTCATGAACACGTACGGGTGGACACCCGGGACGTTCGTTGCGCAGTAGGCGCCGTGGCGCTTGTCGGGCCGCACCGGAGCGTCGATCCAGTTGTCGTCGAAGAACTGCTCGACGGCGGCACCGGCCTCCCTCGAGAAGCTGGCATAGGCATCGACGACAACGCGACGGGCCTCGTCCCACGACGTCTTGGAGGCGTCGTCCGCGACCGGCGCGAAGCGGTCGAAGTGCTCGAGCTTGTCGAGGCCGAGCAGCTTGGCCTTGAGCTTGTAGTACCGCTGCGGCACGTCGTAGCGCGAGGTCGCGGCGTCGATCAGCGCCTGGACGGCGTCGTCCGACGTCTCGTTCGAGAGGTTGCGCGACGTGATCCAGGTGGGGTAGCCGCGCAGCCGATCGTCGATCCACTTGTCGACGAGGATCGTGTTGAAGATCGAGGTGCGGGTGCGGATCGTCGGCTGGAGCGCCTCGGTCACGCCCTCGGCTGCCGCCCGGCGGACGTCCCGATCGGCCGAGTAGAGCTTTGCCATCGCCGACTCGAGCGCAACCGGCTCTTCCTCGCCCTCGAGATTGACCCGGATGCCGCCCAGCACCTCCTCGTACAGCCGCCCCCACGCCGAGACGCCGGAGACCGCCTTCTCGGTGAGGATCTTCTCTTCCGGCTCGGTGAGCAGGTAGGGCCGGAAGACCCGCTGCGCCGAGAGCCAGTGGCGCCAGTGGTCGAGTGCCGAGTCCTCGAGCAACGCCGAGGCCGTCTCGTCGTCGATTGCGGCCCATTCGAGCCCGAAGAAGAGGAGCTGCGTCTCGAGGCTCGCGGCCTTCTCGCCGAGCTTCGCGACGAGCGCGCCGCGCGCGGGGTCGGCCATGTTGGTGGAGAAGCTCATGTGCGCGTAGTAGAGGGCGCGCGTCGCCATGGCTTCGATCCGCTCGTACTCGGTGATCGCCTCGGCGAGCTCGGTCGCCGACAGGGTCGCGACCTTGCCGTAGGTGCGATCGCGGAAGGCCGTCGTCGCTGCTTCGGCCTCCGTGAAGTCGCTCTCGATGCGTGGGTCGTCGCCTGAGGCGTAGAGGTCGGAGAGGTCCCACGCGACCTCTTCGGCGCCGGTCTGCTCGATAGTTGTCATGCGCTGGAGATTAGTCGGCGCGAAGCAGCGCGGCGTCGGTCACCGGCGCCCGGCAGGCGAACCGCTCACACACGTAGACTGCCGCCCGGCCGTCGACGAGGCCCTTGCCCTCGAGCAGCGGCACGCCGTCGGCCGGCCCGATCGCCACGACCGTGGTGGGCGCAAACGGAGCGAGCGCCGCTCGTGCGACGGCGCTGTCGTGCGCCCCCACGATCGCGATCTCCCGCGGCGCGGCGAGCCACAGGTCGAGCGCGCAGAGCGTCCAGCCGAAGGCACCAGGGGCGCGGCCGAGCGTCGGCGCCACGAGCGAGAGCACCGAGCCGCCGAGCCGCTCGAGCTCGTCGTCGCCCCAGATCCGCCCGAGTCGCAGCAGCACGTGGGCGAGCATCGAGTTGCCCGAGGGAATGGGGTTGTCGTCCAGGCCCTTCGTCCGCGCCACGAGCTCCTCGCCCCCGGTTGGTGCGAGGAAGAAGCCGCCGTGAACGGGATCGTAGAAGAGCTCGACGGCGAGGAGGGCAAGCCGATGCGCCTCGAGCAGCCAGCGCAGCTCACCCGTCGCGAGGTGAAGATCGAGCAGGCCGTGGGCAGCGTTCGCGTAGTCGTCGAGGAAGCCCTCGCCACTCACCTTCCCCTCCCGCCACGATCGCGAGAGCCGCCCGTCCGCGCGGGAGAGCGGCCCGAGCAGGAACTCGCCCACGCCCCGCGCCGCGCCGAGCCAGTCCGCGCGCTCGAACCGGCGTGCGCCTTCGGCGAGGGCCGCGAGCGCGAGCCCGTTCCACGATGCGAGCACCTTGTCGTCGAGGCCCGGCTGCGGCCGCAGCTCGCGCTCCGCGAGAAGCCTTGCCCTGAGGAGAGGATCGAGCGAGCCGCGGATGATCGAACGACCGTGCTCGAACGGCTCCAGCAGCTCTGCCGGCACGCCGTCCGCCTCCGTCCACGTGAACGTCAGGCCCTCGACGCCGTTCGTGTCGGCGTCCTGGGCCGACGCGAGGCCGCCGCCCGTCAGCCGCAGCTCGCGAATGACGTAATCGAGCGTCTCCTCGACGATCGTGCGATACCGCGACTCGCCCGTGACCACGAAGGCGTGCAGGTAGGTGGCGGCGAGCAGCGCGTTGTCGTAGAGCATCTTCTCGAAGTGCGGCACGAGCCACCGCTGGTCGACCGAGTAGCGGTGGAAGCCGCCGCCGACGACGTCGTACATGCCGCCGGCCGCCATCTCGTCGAGCGTCTTGGCCACCATCGCCGTCGCCTCCGGCGTCCCCCGGCGCAGCAAGAACTCGAGCGTCGAGGCCGGTGGGAACTTCGGCGCCCGGCCGAAGCCGCCGTACGCCTGATCGAAGGTCCGCGCAATCCCACGCTCCGCCTCGTCGAGGAGCGCCGCGGTGAGCGGCTCTGTCGACGGCTCGATCCGGGCCGAGTGGCTTGCGGCCTCGACGAGCCGGTGCGCCTGCGTGACGATGTCGTCGCGCTGCACCTGCCACGCCTCGGCGACCGCGAGCAGGAGCTGCGCAAACGACGGCAGGCCGTGACGCGGCTCCGGCGGGAAGTACGTGCCCGCGTAGAACGGCTCGCCGGTGGGTGTAAGGAAGACGGTCATCGGCCAGCCGCCCTGCCCGGTCATCGAGACGGTGGCGTCCATGTACAGCGCATCCACGTCCGGCCGCTCCTCACGGTCGACCTTGACGTTGACGAAGTGCTCGTTCATCAGCGCGGCGGTGGCCGCGCTCTCGAACGACTCATGGGCCATCACATGACACCAGTGGCAGGCGCTGTAGCCCACCGAGAGCAGGATCGGCCTCTCCTCGGCGCGAGCCCGTTCGAGCGCCTCCGGCCCCCACGGGTACCAGTCGACTGGGTTTGCGGCGTGCTGCAGCAGGTACGGGCTCGTCTCGGTGGCGAGGCGATTCATGCCTTCAGCCTACGCCCGGGTTACGATCGCGCGATGTCGACCCTGCCGACCGGAACCGTCACCTTCGTATTCACCGACATCGAGGGCTCTACCCGGCTGCTCCAGCAGCTCGGAGACGCGTACGCGGATGTGACGCGCGATCACCGACGCATCGTGCGAGAGACGTTCGGGGCGAACGGCGGCTCGGAGGTCGACACGCAGGGCGACGCGTTCTTCTATTCGTTCGGTCGTGCCCGCGATGCCGTCCGTGCTTCCGTCGACGCTCAGCGCGCGCTTCAGGCCCACACGTGGCCCGACAGCGCCACGGTGCGGGTGCGGATGGGGCTGCACACCGGTGAGCCCACGGTCGCCGAGGAGGGATACCTCGGGCTCGACGTCGTACGTGCCGCCCGGATCTGCTCGGCCGGTCACGGCGGTCAGATCCTGCTCTCCGAGACGACGCGATCGCTGATCGGAAACGACCTTCCGGACGGCGCGAGCGTGCTCGACCTCGGCGAGGCGAAGTTGAAGGACATCCAGCACGAGCGCTTGTTCCAACTCTCGGTCGACGGTGAGAAGCAGGCGTTTCCACCGCTCAAGACGGAGGTCGAGAAGAGCTCCGAAGAGCTTCTCGGCGAACGAATCCAGTTGCACGTCGAGCAGCAGCTCGCCCACGCATTCAGCGCCGACGGGACGCCACAGGCACCGATGAGGCTCGCCGCCGGAGGCTGCGCGATCGCGATCGCCGTGCTCGTTGTGCTCTTCCTCGCCGCGCTCGCCGTCATCCTGCTCGTCAAGATCGCGTTCTAGCCCGCGGAGCCGCATCCGAACACGCTCCTCGTGCGCATCGCGCCGCTCGCTCAGCCGAAGACGCTGCGCACACCGCGGAGCTCGGTTTGCACGAGCGAACGCGCACGGGACGAGTCGAGCGAGCAGTCGAGCGGACGCCCCGGCGGAGCGGGCGAGCGTCGCACCGAACGGCCGGCGACGAGCTCGCCCAGGTCCGCGCGCGAGACATCGTCCGCGCCGGCGACGTTGAGCGCACCCGAGACGTCGAGCGCGGCCAGCTCGAGGAGCGCCAACGCAAGGTCCCGCACCTGGACCGGCGACCGAATCTCGTCGTCGTAGAACGTCGCCTCCGGCTCCCGTGCCGTCAGCTCGTGCTTCGACGGCGCGTGGCCCGGACCACCCACGATCAGTGACGTCCGCACGATCAGCGCGAGCGGCGCTGCTGCCCGCACGCGTTCCTCCGCCTCTGCCTTCGCCCGGCCGTACTCCGTGCACGGCGAAGGTGCGTCGGCCTCGACGTACGGAGCCCCCTTGCGACCGTCGAAGACAACGTCGGTGGAGAGGTGAACGAGCCTTGCGCCAACAGCGGTGGTGGCGCGGGCGACGTTCTCAGACCCATCGACCACGATCTCACGTGCACCGTCGCCGTCCTGGCGGTACGCGGTGTGAATCACCACCTCCGGTCGAAGTCGAGCGAAGAGCTCCGCGACGGCGAGCGCATCACGCACCTCCACGCGCTCGCTCGTGGCGCCGGGGGCGAGCTTCGCGAGCTCCGAGCCGAGGAACCCGCTGGCGCCCGTGATGTGGACATTCATCCCTCGGGCACCACTCGCTTGGCTCGGCGGTGCCTGACCCACTCGACGAGGAACGCCACCGAGAACGCGATCGCGAGCCCGACGAGCACGCCCTTCCACGGCTGCTCCTCGAACTGCTTGCCGCCGATGTACCCGAGCATCGTCGCGTACGTCGCCCAGAGCCCGCCGGCGACGACGTCGTAGCGGAAGAAGCGGTGCCACGGCAGGCCGCTCGTGTAGCCCGCGGTGAACGTCACGGCGGTGCGACCGAACGGGATGAAGCGCGCGATGACGATGATGTAGCTCCCGCGTTCCTCGAGCTGTTGTTCGGCCCAATCGAAGCCCTTGTGGGCCTTTTCGTGACGGAAGAGCCGCTTCACCGTCCGTTCCCCGGCGAACCTGCCGATGCCGTACGAGATGTTGTCGCCGACTACTGCGCCTACCCAGGCGGAGAGGATCACGAGGAAGACGTTGAGGTCGCCCGCCCCCGCGAGCGTGCCCGCGATGATCACCATCGACTCGCTCGGAACGAGCGGGAAGAAGGCATCGAGGATCGCAACGGCAAGGATCGCGACGTAGCTCCAGTTCGAGCCCGAGACCCAGTCGATCATCTGGTTGAACACGTCTGCATCCTCGCAGAGACCCGAACCGCGATGATGGGAGCGATGGCAGCGGGCTCACTCACCCCCCTCGCAGGCATGCGCGTCCTCGACGTCACCACGTCGATCGCCGGCCCGTACTGCGCCCAGATTCTGGCGACGCTCGGGGCGGACGTGATCAAGGTGGAACGCCCCGACACCGGCGACGACGGCCGCGCCTGGGGGCCGCCGTTCTGGAACGGCGAGGGGACGATGTTCCTCTCCGCCAACGCGGGGAAGCGGTCGCTCGCGCTCTCGCTCCGCGACGAGCGTGGCCGCGATGCGCTCCTGCGGCTCGTCGACGGCGCCGACGTGTTCCTGCAGAGCCTGCGACCCGGGCTTGCCGAGGAGCTCGGGCTCGGCGCCGAGGCGCTGCGGGGCCGCAACTCCCGGCTCGTCTACTGCTCGGTAGGCGCCTACGGCCACGTCGGACCGCTCAGCCACGAGCCGGGCTACGACGCCCTCATGCAGGCGGCCGGTGGCCTGATCTCGATGACGGGCGAGCCCGGTCGGCCGGGCGTGCGCGTCGGCTCGTCGCTCATCGACCAGGGCACCGGAACGTGGGCGGCCGTCGGTGTGTTGGCCGCGTTGCTCGAGCGCGGCTCGACGGGCGAGGGATCGGTCGTCGACGTCTCGCTCTACGAGACCGCGCTCGGCTACATCGGCTACCACCTCGCGGGCTACTTCGCGACAGGCGCCGTGCCTCACGGCCAGGGCACGCGCTTCCCGATGGTGGCGCCGTACCAGGTGTTCCCGACCCGGGACGGCGAGTTGATGATCGCCGGCGGCAACGACCGGCTGTTCGCAGGGATCTGCACGGTGGTCGGCCGGGCCGAGCTCGTCAGCGACCCCCGGTTCGCTTCGAACCCGGACCGGGTGACACACCGCGACGAGCTCTGTGCCATCCTGGAAGAGGCACTGGCCACGAACGACACGGCGCACTGGCACGCCCGGCTGACGGAGGCGGGCGTCCCTGCCGCGCCCGTCGCGGACGTCGCAGACGTCGCCAGCGCACCCCAGACCGAAGCGCTCGGCATGATCCAGCACCTCGACCATCCAACGATCCCCGATCTCAGGCTGACCGCCCTGCCGCTTTCGTTCGACGGAGGACGCGCCCTGTACCCGTCGGCGCCACCCGCCGTCGGGGAGCACACGGCCGAGATTCTCGGCGAGCTGGGATACGAGACCGAAGAGATTGCGGCACTCGCCGCAGAAGGAGTGATCCGGCAATGAGTCATGTTTCCGCGTCGTTCAGCGCCACCATCCGCGTGCGCCTGGCGGACGCACCGGGCGCGTTCGCGCGCCTCGCAAACGCGATCGGTGAGGCGGGCGGCTCACTCGGAGCGATCGACCTCGTCCGCGTCGAGAAGGGAATCAAGATCCGCGACGTCACCGTCGATGCCTCCGATTCGGAACATCTCGAGCGAATCGTCGAGCGCGTCCGTGGCGTCGAGGGCATCGAGGTCGAGCGCGTCTCGGATCGCACGTTCCTGATGCATCTCGGTGGCAAGATCGAGATGCAGTCGAAGGTGCCCGTGAAGACGCGCGACGACCTCTCGATGGCATATACGCCCGGCGTCGCGCGGATCTGCATGGCGATCAACGGCGACCGCGACCTGGCCTGGAACCTGACGATCAAGCAAAACACCGTCGCCGTTGTCTCCGACGGCACTGCCGTGCTCGGCCTCGGCGACATCGGCCCGGAAGCCGCGATGCCCGTGATGGAAGGCAAGGCGCTCCTGTTCAAGGAGTTCGGTGGCGTCGATGCCTGGCCACTCTGTCTCGACACCAAGGACCCGGACGAGATCGTGGCAATCGTGAAGGCGATCGCCCCGGGCTTCGGCGGCATCAATCTCGAGGACATCTCCGCCCCGCGCTGCTTCGAGATCGAGCAGCGGCTGCGCGCGGAGCTCGACATCCCGGTCTTCCACGACGACCAGCACGGCACGGCAATCGTGGTGCTGGCAGCGCTCCTCAACGCGCTCCGCGTCGTCGGCAAGAAGATCGAGGACATCACGGTCGTCACAACGGGCGTCGGCGCGGCCGGCGTCGCGGTGACCGACATCCTGATGAACGCCGGCGTCCGCACCGTGATCGGGTGCGATCACAACGGGGCGATCTATGACGGGCGCGAAGGTCTCAATCCGATCAAGCAGGCGTTCGCCGAGCGGACGAATCCGCAACGGCTGCAGGGCACGGCCGACGAGCTCCTCGCCGGCGCCGACGTGTATCTCGGGCTCTCGGCACCCGGCGCAGTGTCGCGGGCAGGCATCGAGCGGATGGCCGACGACGCGATCGTGTTCGCGATGGCGAACCCGACGCCGGAGATCGCACCGGAGGACCTGCCACCGGGCAAGGTCGCCGTCGTCGCGACGGGACGGTCGGATTACCCCAACCAGATCAACAACGTGCTGGCGTTCCCGGGCCTGTTCCGCGGAGCGCTCGATGTGCGGGCGAGCACGATCACCGAGGGTATGAAGGTCGCGGCCGGCCACGCGATCGCGTCGGTCATCCTCGACGACGAGCTGGGGCCCGAGTACGTGATCCCGAGCGTGTTCAACCGCGACGTCACGCTCGCGGTCGCGGCGGCGGTCGCCGAGGCGGCCGAGGCGGACGGCGTCGCCCGCCGGTCGCGCAACTGACGAGCCGCTCCGTCCGGCGCCAGGCTCGCACCCCCCGCCGGACGGAGCAGACCACTACTCGTAGTGGAGCGCCTCGAGCGGATCGAGCTTCGCCGCGCGCCGTGCCGGGAAGATCGCGGCCAGCACCCCGACGATGATCGCAGCGATGGCGAACACGATGATCTGGCTCGTCGGGAACGAGAAGTCGATCAGGTCGATCTTGTAGATCAACAGGCCGGCCAGGATGACGCCGAGCACGATGCCGATGATCGCGCCGATCAACGACGTGATCACGCTCTCGTGCCGGATCATCCGCCGCGTCTGCCGCCGCGTCATCCCGATCGCCCGCAGCATCCCGATCTCACGGGTCCGTTCGAAGACGCTCAGGACAAGGGTGTTGACGATCCCGAAGAGGCTGACGATGATCGACAGGCCAAGCAGGACGTAGAGGATGTTGAGGATCGACTTCAGTCCCGAGATCTGGTTGTCCACGAATCCCTGGCGCGTCTGGTACTTGGCGTTCGGGAACGGCTTCAGGGCCGCCTCGAGCGCAGCCGCGTTGGCATCCGTCTCGCCGCCGTCCATCAGCACGAAGGAGTAGATGTTCTTCGGGTTCGCGTTCTCCGCGTCCCAGGACTCGGTCGAGATGGTGACGACGCCGAACGGCGAGCCACCGGAGGGTGGGTCGAAGATCCCCTTGACCGTGAAGGTCGCGGTGTTGCCGTTCGCGAAGGTGACCTCGACCGGCGATCCGACCTTCAGGTTGTGCTTCTTGGCGAAGTCCTTGTCGACGAACGCCCCGTCCTTCCCGAGCTCGCCGAAGACGGCATCCGAGCCCTCGACCCAGTCGAGCTTGATCACCTTTGACGCCCCGGCATCGACGGCCGTCGAGAACTCGGTCGAGCCGAAGATCCTCGTCTCGCCGGTGCGGACGTTGCCGACGGCGACGACCCCAGGCGCGCGTGCAGCGGCCTCGGCCGCATCGATCGGGATCGGCGAGAAGTTGTTCTGCGCCGTGATGGCGTAGTTGCCGACGAAGATGTCGTTGACGGCGCCCGTGAACGTCTGAACGACGCTTCCGGCCAGCGTTGCGACGAGCGTCACGAGAGCGAGCCCGATCATCAGCGCAGCTGCCGTCGAGGCGGTGCGCTGCGGGTTCCGGCGGGCGTTGTCGCGGGCGAGCGCACCGGCGGCACCGCCGAACGTTGCGCCGGGCCACCCGAGGATGCCCGTGAGACCCGGGATCAGCGGCGCGGAGAGCATCGCGACGCCGATGAACACGAGCACCATCCCGAGGATCATGAAGAGCAGGATCTGCGTCGTATCGAGATTGGGGCCGAACAGCCCCCAGAGCAGGCCGGCAAATCCGAGGATCGTGATCACGCCCGCGATGGGCGTCCGGAAGCGCGCGAACCGTCCCGGCGCGATCGTCGCGCCCTCGCGCACGGCGGCGATCGGCGGCACCCTCGTCGCCTTGAAGGCCGGCAGGATGCTCGCGATCAGCGTCACGAGGATCCCGAGCAGGAGCGACACGATGATCGTCCGGGTGCCGAAGATGAGGCCGCTGTTCGGCAGCGTGAAGCCGACGGCGTCGAACAGCTTGAACAGACCGGTCGCGAGCGCGAGACCGAGGAATAGCCCGACGATCGACGCGATCGTGCCCATCACGAGGGACTCGACGATGACCGAGAACCGCACCTGACGACGGGACGCTCCAAGCGTCCTCAGCGTGGCGAGCTCACGCGTGCGCTGGGCGATCGTGATCGAGAGCGAGTTGAAGATGACGAACGCCCCGACGAACAGCGCGATGACGCCGAATGCGAGCAGGAAGTAGCGGAGGAACGAGATGAACGCATTCGTATTCTTTGCATCCTCGGCAGCCTGTTGCGCGCCGGTGCGGACCTGCGTGCCGGGGGGCAAGATCGCATTGATCTCGGAGACGAGCTGCGACTGGGAGACGCCGGGCTTGCCGGCGACCCGGATCTGATCGAGCTTCCCGACCTTGCGGAACAGCTTCTGGGCCGTCGGCAGATCGAAGCCGGCGAGCGTTGCACCGCCGATCGTGTCGACGGACCCGAACTTGACGAGGCCGGAGATCTTGAACTGCACGACAGGGCCTTCGGCCTGGACGCCGATCACGTCGCCGACGGAGAGGTCCTTCTTCGACGCGGTCGATGCGTCGATCACGACCTCGCCGGCTCCGGGCCATTCACCCTTCTCGAGGGTGAGGGTGTTGAAGTCGGGCTGGGTGGGATCGACGCTGAAGCCGAGGTTGGGCGCACCGCCGAAGACGATCGCCTTGCCGTTCTTGCCGATCAGCTGCGCTTCGGCGGCGACGCCGCCGATGGCGGCTGCGACATCAGGCAGCGCCTCGACCTTCAGCTGGAGGCTCTCGTCGAACGGCGGGGCCGTCGTGCCCGAGCCGTCGGAAAGATCGAACGCCGACTTGCCGGTGATCGTGGCGTCGGTTCCCTGGTAGACGCTCGAGAAGATCGAGTTGAAGGCCTTGTCGATGGAGTCGGTGAGCACGAAGGTGCCGCTGACCATCGTGACCCCGAGCACGACCGCGAGAGCTGTGAGGGCGGTTCGCAGCTTTCGCCCCATCATGCCCTTGAGGGCAAACTTGATCATTGGGCGCTGATCTCTTCCATCGTCGCCGAGATCTCGTGCGCCGACGCGCCGGCCAGCTCCCGAACGATGTTCCCGTCGGCCAGGAAGAGAACCCGGTCGGCGATCGAGGCGGCCCGCGCCTCGTGCGTCACCATCACCACCGTCTGCCCGAGATCGCGCACAGCGTGGCGCAGCAGCTCGAGGATCTCGCCCCCCGTCTTCGAGTCGAGGTTGCCGGTCGGCTCGTCGGCAAACACGACGTCTGGCTCGGACACGAGGGCGCGCGCAATGGCGACGCGCTGTTGCTGGCCGCCGGAGAGCTCGGAGGGGCGGTGGTGGAGCCGGTTGCCGAGGCCGACGGACTCGATGAGCGCGTCGAACTTGCCCTTGTCCGCCTTCGCGCCGGCGATCGTCAGCGGCAGCGTGATGTTCTCCTCCGCGTTGAGCATCGGGAGAAGGTTGAAGAACTGGAATACGAACCCGATGTGCTCGCGGCGCAGCCTCGTGAGATCGCTGTCACCGAGCGTCGTGATCTCGCGGCCCGCGACCGTGACCGAGCCCGACGTCGGCTTGTCGAGGCCGGCGAGGATGTGCATCAGCGTCGACTTGCCCGATCCCGACGGCCCCATGACTGCCGTCAACTGCCCCTCCGGGACATCGACCGAGACGCCGCGCAGCGCGTCGACCGCCGTGTCACCGTCGCCGTACCGCCGGGTCACATCGCGCGCGACGACGACCTGTCCGTTTCCGTTCTCCACCTGCGCCTCCTCGTCGGGTTCGTGCGGATTCTGCCACCCAACGGTCACGAGGGCAGTGGGGCTAACCGTACAGCGTCACGCGGTTAGCGGCCGGGCTGCATCCGCTTCGCCGCCTCGCCGAGCACGTCGCCGAGGATCCCGACGATCTCGTCCAGCTCCGCCTCGCCGGCGACGAGCGGCGGCGAGATCTGCACCACCGGGTCGCCACGGTCGTCCTGGCGGCAGATCAGGCCCGCGTCGAACAGAGCCGGGGAAAGGTAGCCGCGCAGGAGCGACTCGCACTCCGCGTCGTCGAACGTCTCCTTGGTCTCCTGATCCTTGACCAGTTCGACGCCGTAGAAGAATCCGGTGCCCCGCACATCGCCGACGATCGGGATGTCGAGCAGCGTCTCGAGCTTTGCCCGGAAGGAGGCCTCGGTGTTACGGACGTGCTCGAGGATCCCGTCACGTTTCATGATCTCGATGTTCTTCAGCGCGATCGCGCACATGACGGGATGGCCGCCGAAGGTGACGCCGTGGGAGTACATCGACGTCGCATCGAGGAACGGCTCCATCACCGTGTCGCGCGCGAGCACGGCGCCGATCGGGCCGTACGAGGACGAGAGACCCTTGGCGCAGGTGACGATGTCGGGCCTGATGTCGTAGCGCTCCGAGGCGAACCAGTGGCCGAGCCGCCCGAAGCCGGTGATCACCTCGTCGGCCGAGAGCAGGATGTCGTACTCGTCGCAGATGGCGCGCACGCCCTGCCAGTAGCCGACGGGGGGCGTGAAGCAGCCGCCCGCGTTCTGGACCGGCTCCATGTGGACGAGACAGACGGTCTCGGGCCCCATGGCGAGGATCGCCTGCTCGAGGTCGTCGAGCAGGAACTGGGTGAAGTCCTCCTCGGCCTCCCCGTCCGGGCGGTGGTAGCGATTCGTGTTGTGAACGTGGCGCACCTCGGGTACGAGCGGCTCGAAGGCAGCGCGCAGCGCGGGGATGCCGTTGATCGAGAGCGCGCCCATCGTGGTGCCGTGGTAGGCGATGTGCCGGGCGATCGCCTTGTAGCGGAGGGGCCCGCGGGCGGCGAGCAGCGAGTCGTGCCGGGTCTCGGGCTCGGAGAGCGCGTGCCTGACCTGCTTCTCACCCCGCGCGGCGTAGTACTGCCGCGCGAGCTTCCAGGCCGCCTCGACGGCCTCCGAGCCGCCCGAGACGAAGAACGCCCGGTTGAGGTCGCCGGGAGCGAGCGACGCGAGCTCCGCGGCGAGCTCGATCGCCTTCGGATGTGCGTACGACCAGTTCGTGTAGAACGGCAGCTCGCGCATCTGCTCGAGCGCCGCCCGGCCGATCTCCTCGCCGTAGCCGTACCCGATGTTGACCGAGAACAGCCCGGCGAGCGCGTCGAGATACCGTTTGCCGTTCGAGTCCCAGAGATAGCACCCGTCACCCTTGACGATGATCGGTACGTCATGCCCGGCGCCAGGACCGGTGCCGAAGCCGCCCATCCGGGTGAAGTGCATCCACAGGTGGTCTCGGGCGAGCTGTTGCAGATCTGCCCCGGCCACGGCTAGCCCTCCGCGGTCGGCACGATCAGGAGCGGCCGCGAGGATCGCTGCACGAGCTTGAGCACGACAGACCCGAGGATCGCACCACTGATCGGGTTCTCGCCGACGGTGCCGACGACGATGGTGCTCGCGTCGAGCTCGTCGGCCACCGCCATGAGAACGTCCGCCGGCTTTCCTTCCGCGATGCGAGAGGTCGCACGGACCCCGGCGGCCTCGAGGTCGTCAACCGCCCGCGCAACCGCCCGCGCCCCCAGCTTCTCGAGCTGACCACGGAAGTCCGCCGACTCGCCCTCGACTGCAGGCCCGCCGAAGGCGCTCATGTAGTAGCCGAACACGACGCACACCTCGGCCCCGAGGAGCGGCGCGCGGCGGATTGTCTCTGCGAGGGCGGCATTCGCCGACGGCGAGTCGTCGTAGCCGAGCACCATGGTCTTAAGCATCGAGCACCGCCGGATCTGCGACTTCCAACGGCCGTCGGAAGAACTCGCGGTGGTTCCACCAGCGCCACACCATCAGGATCACCCCCAGGATCATGAATCCGATTGCGATGACGAGCGGCGGACCGAGCCCGAACCACGATGCGCCCGACTCCGAGTTCTCAGGCTTCGAGAGGTCGATGATCGACTTGACGAGGATGTACGTCATCACGATCGCGCCGATCAGTGGCACGACGCCGACGAGCACGAAGTGCCTCACGCTCTTCGTCAGCTCGTGCCTGAAATAGACGACGCAGGCAAAGCCCGTCATGCTGTAGTAGAGGAGGATGAAGATCCCGATCGAGAGGATCGAGTCGTAGAGCGCGTTCTGGCTCACGAGCGTCAGGCCGACGTACCAGATGATGGACAGGACGGCCATCCAGATCGTTGCGACCCCGGGAGTCATGTACTTCGGGTGGACGCTCGCGAACCGCTTCGGGAAGGCGCCCTGAACCGCCATCGACAAGGCCGTTCGCGTCGACGGCAGGATCGTCGTCTGGGTCGACGCCGACGCCGATGTCAGCACCGCGATGATCAGCAGCTTGTCGAGCGGCGAGCCGAACACGTCCCCTCCGAGAGCGGCCAGGACGTCAAGCTGGTTGTCGACGAGAAACTGCGGGCCGTGGAAGGCGATCGCCGCGATCGCCACGAAGACGTAGATGCCCACGAGGATGATCGTGCTCAGGATCGCCGCAATGCCCGGCGTCCTGGTCGAGTCCTCGGTCTCCTCGTTGACGCTCACGGTCGAATCCCAGCCCCAGTAGATGAAGATCGCGGCGAGCACACCGGCGACAAGGGCGCTACTGGAGGAGATGCTGAACGGGTTGAGCCAGCTCAGCGATGGGTGAATCGAGCCCGCGGGATCGGAGGTGTACACCTTCCACAGCGCCACAACGGCGAACAGGGACAGGGTGATGATCTCGGCGGCGAGCAGGAAGTACTGGGTCCTCGCCGATGCCTCGATCCCGACGTAACAGATCCAGCTCATCACGATGATCCAGATCACCCCGACCAGGGTGACCCAGAACGTGCTCGCTGCGAGGCTGTCCGCCCCGATCAGGAGGAAGCTGTACTCGCCCGCGATCTGCGACAGGTTGGCGATCACGATGATCTGCGCGATCAACGCCGCCCACCCACCGAGCCAGCCCACCCAGGGCCCGAACGCCTTCGTCGTCCACGAGAATGTGGTGCCGCAGTCGGGGTCGGCCTTGTTCATGAAGTAGAAGCCGGCCGCGATGAAGAGCATCGGGATGAACGTCACCCAGAGGACGGCCGGCGCGTAGAGGCCGACGGCGGCGACGACGATCCCGAGCGAGGCCGCGAGGCTGTAGCCGGGAGCGGTCGAGGCGACCCCGATCACGATGCTCGAGAGGAGACCGAGCGCGCCGGTCTTCAACCCCTTGTCTGCAATCCCGGCATCTGCCCGCACGGTGCTCAAAGCTCCTCCTTCGCGGTCGGCTCGAGCACGCGAGCTCCCCAGTCGTAAAGCTGCTTCCACAGCTCGAGGTACAGGAAGGTCTCGGTCGTGATCACGTCCGGCAACGCCCTGATCCGGTTCGTCATCCCGAGCAACGCGCGGCGGTCGGCGCAGACGAGCTCGACGAGCACGTCGAACTGCCCCGCGGTGACAACGACATAGTCGGCCTCCTCCCACCGCGCGATCTCGTCGGCGACCTTGTCGGGCGGGCCGGCGGTGCGGATCCCGACCATCGCCTGCGCCTCGAAACCGAGGCCGAGCGGATTCGTCACACCCGTGACCTGCAGGATGTTGTCGGAGCAGAGCCGCGCATAGCGAGCCCGCACCGTCGCCTCGGACACGCCGACTGTCACGGCGATCCGGCGGAAGGGCTCGCGCCCGTTGCGCTGGAGCGCCTCGATGATGCCGCGGTCGACTGCGTCGAGCCGCCTCGCGCGCCGGACAGCCCCGCGTGGAGCGCGATCGGTCCGGGCGCCGCCGCTGGAGCTGTCATTGCGCATTGCGTAGTTCTTCCTATCACCTCCAACGCATTGCGTCAACGCGCGGCGGATTCCGCTTCGAAATGCATTGTGCAGGACCCGTGCCCGCGAAGCGTGTCCTTCAAGATCCGCGCGTCGCGCGGCAGCAAGCATGGACCCGGAGCGCCTGAGGATGCTCCGATACGCTCTTTCATCGCTGCATCCTCAGGCGATCCGGATCATCTTCCGGTTGACGAACTCCTCGGTGGCGTAGCGGCCGAGCTCGCGGCCGAAGCCAGAGCGCTTGACGCCGCCGAACGGCAGCTCTGCAGCGTCGGCGCCGACGATATTGACGAAGACCATCCCGGCCTCGATCCGGTCGGCGACGCGCAGCGCCTGGTCGGGATCGGTCGGTGAACACGTACGAGCCGAGCCCGTACGGTGTGTCGTTCGCGACCTCGACCGCCTCCTCCTCGGACTCGACACGGAAGACAATCGCGACCGGGCCGAAGAGCTCCTCGCGGTAGGCGTCGTTGCCCGGCCTCACGTCGGTCAGCACGCCGGGTGAGACAAAGTTCCCTCGGCGCGCCCCGCCGACGAGCGTGGCGCCGCCGGCCACTGCGCGCTGCAGCTGGTCGTCGAGCCGATCGGCGGCCGTCTCGGACGAGAGCGGTCCCATCGCCGCGTCCGGCAAGGAGGGGTCCGCCGGGCTCGACCGCGGTCAGCGCAGCGGTCAGCTTGGCCAGGAACGGGTCGTAGAGGTCGGCGGCAACGACGAAGCGCTTGGCGGCGTTACAGGCCTGGCCGGCGTTCTCGAGTCGCGCAGCGACGGCGGATTCGACGACGCCGTCGAGGTCGTCGGTGCTCAGCAGGATGAACGGGTCCGAGCCGCCGAGCTCGAGGACGACCTTCTTCAGGTTCCGCCCGGCGATCTCCGCCACCGCGGCGCCTGCACGCTCCGAGCCGGTGACCGACACGCCCTGGACGCGCGGGTCGGCGATGACATCCGCGACCTGCGCGTTGGTGGCGTAGATGTTCGTGTAGGCGCCGTCCGGGAAGCCTGCGTCGTCGAAGATCTGCTGGATCGCGGCGGCCGATTCCGGGCACTGCGGCGCGTGCTTCAACAGGATCGTGTTGCCGACGACGAGGTTCGGTCCGGCGAATCGCGCCACCTGGTAGTAGGGGTAGTTCCAGGGCATGATCCCGAGCAGGACGCCGACGGAGCTCCGGCGAACGAACGCCGACCCGTCGCCGTCGGACAGAGCAATCGGCTCGTCGGCGAGAAGTGCCGCGGCCTCCGTCGCGTAGTACTCGTAGATCGAGGCGCAGAAGTCCACTTCGCCGAGCGCCTGCTCGGCGGGCTTCCCCATCTCGCGCACGATGATCTCCGCGAGCTTCTCGCGGCGCTCGACATGGAGCTCGCCAACGCGCCGTACGAGCGCCGCACGCTCCTCGGTCGTCGTCGCACGCGACCACTCGCGGTGGGCGCGGTCCGCAGTCGCGACTGCGTCCGTGAGCGCGGCGTCGCTGATCGTGGCGTACTCCTCGACTCGCTCACCCGTCACCGGATTGGTCACTGCGTAATCGCTCACGTTCATCCTCCCGTGGAATCGTCGCCGGCCCTACGCCGGGCAACGCCAGTGTATGACAGAGCGAAAGCGCCTCACCCGGTTCCTGACCGTACGATCAGGTAGAACCAGGGTATGAAAATCCTCGTGGTCGGCACCGGCGGTGTGGGCTCAGCCTTCGCCGCAATCGCGCAACGTCGCTCGTTCTTCGACCGCATCACGCTTGCGGATCTCGACGCCGCTCGCCCCCAGACGGTCGTCGACAGGCTCGGCGAGCCCGACCGGTTCGCAGCCGCCGCGGTCGATGCCTCGAGCCAGGAGTCTCTCGTCGCGCTGATCCGGGAGGTCGAGGCGGACGCCGTGCTGAACGCCACCGACCCGCGCTTCAACCCACAGATCTTCGACGCGTGCCTCGAGGCTCGCACGACCTACCTCGACATGGCCGCGACGCTGTCCGAGCCCCACCCCGAGAGGCCGTACTCCGAGACGGGCGTGAAGCTCGGCGACTACCAGTTCGCGAAGCACGAGAGCTGGGTCGCGGCGGGCCAGCTGGCGCTGATCGGGATCGGCATCGAGCCCGGCGCCGCCGACGTGTTCGCGCGTCACGCAGCCGACGAGCTCTTCTCCGTGATCGACGAGATCGGGATCCGGGACGGTGCCAACCTCGTCGTCGAGGGCTACGACTTCGCCCCCACCTTCTCGATCTGGACGACGATCGAGGAGTGCCTCAACCCACCCGTGATCTGGGAGAAGGATCGCGGTTGGTTCACGACCGAGCCGTTCTCCGAGCCCGAGGTCTTCGACTTCCCGGAGGGAATCGGCCCGGTCGAGTGTGTCAACGTCGAGCACGAAGAGGTGCTGCTCGTGCCCCGCGTGATCGACTGCAACCGCGTCACGTTCAAGTACGGGCTCGGCGACGAGTTCATCGGCGTCCTCAAGACGCTCCGCAAGCTCGGCCTCGACTCGACCAGGAAGGTGAGCGTGCGCGGCGTCGAGGTGGCGCCTCGTGACGTCGTCGCAGCGACGCTGCCCGACCCGATGACGCTCGGCGACCGGATGGTCGGCAAGACCTGCGCCGGCACCCTCGTCAACGGGATCGGCAAGGACGGAAGACCCCGCAAGACCTACCTCTACCACGTCGTCGACAACGAGTGGTCGATGCGCGAGTACGGCTCGCAGGCAGTGGTCTGGCAGACGGCGATCAACCCGGTGATCGCGCTCGAGCTCCTCTCCGAAGGAGCGTGGACGGGAGTCGGCGTTGTCGGCCCCGAGTCGTTCCCCGCGCGACCGTTCCTCGACAAGCTCGCCGAGTACGGCTCCCCACACGGCGCACTCGAGCTCACGCCCTAGCTCGAACAGTCGAAGCCGAGCCACGGGCCTCCTCCTGTCGGCTGGATGCGTAGGATCCTCCAATGGCGCTCGTACTCCTGCGCGCACCTCTGTCGGATCTCGCGGGCGGGCGTGAGCACGCCCTCGCGGGCGACACGGTGCTCGAGGTGCTCGTTGCCCTGGAGCGGACCTGCCCGTCGGTGTCGGGCTGGATCCTCGACGAGCGACGCGCAGTTCGAACGCACGTCAACATCTATGTCAACGGTGAACTGGCGGGGAGTGGGACGACGGTTGGCGACGCCGACCGTATCTATGTCCTCCCCGCGATCACGGGAGGGTCGGAATGACGGAGATCTTGGTCGGCACCAAGAAGGGCTTGTTCGTGCTCGAGGGCGACGCGGACGCCGGCTTCGACGTCGCTGCGCGCGCGTTTCCCGGACAGTCGGTCGAGTACGCGATGCGCGACCCGCGCTCGGGCCGCTACCTCGCCTCGGTGACGTCGTGGTTCTACGGCGGGCGGATCTGGGTCACGGACGACCCGGCGGGCGAGTGGCAGGAGGCAGAGGGAATCGCGCTCCCGAAGGACGGCGACGCGTCGCTGGCCCGGATCTGGGTGATCGCGCCGGGCGAGGCTGACGGTCTGCTCTACGCGGGGGGCGATCCGGGCTGCCTGTTCGAAAGCCACGACGGCGGTCTCAACTGGGCTCTCAACCGCGGCCTCTGGGATCATCCGACCCGCCCCGACTGGACTCCCGGCGGCGGGGGGCTGTGCCTCCACACGATCGTCCCCTGGCCGGGCGACGCCGACCGGTTGATGGTGGCGATCTCCGCGGTCGGCGTGTGGCTCACGGACGACCGGGGCGCAACGTGGCGCACCTCGAACAGCGGGATCGTGCCCGAGTACCTGCCGGAGGAGTCGCGTGACGTGCCGGCCCAGCACTGCGTCCACAACGTCCGCCGTTCGGCGAGCCGTCCCGAACGCCTGTTTATGCAGTTCCACGGCGGGGTCTACCGATCGGACGACGCCGGCGCGACGTGGCTCGACGTCGGCGACGGCACCGACCTGCCGTCCGACTTCGGGTTCCCGATCGTGATCGATCCCGACGATGCCGACAGCGCCTACGTGATCCCGCTGATCGGCGCGGAGGACAGGACGACGCCTGGAGGGGCCGTGCTCGTCTGGGAGACGCGCGACGCCGGAGCGACCTGGGCCCCGCGCGGGAACGGCCTGCCGCCACGGGACGCCTATCTCACCGTGCTGCGCGAGGCGTTCGACTCCGCCGGCGCCGGCTCGGGCCTCGAGCTCTACTTCGGTGCGACGTCCGGCGAGGTCTTCGGCTCGGGGGACGCGGGTGCGAGCTGGTCGCAGGTCGCCGACCACCTGCCGCCGGTCTACTCGGTGCGGACGGCATAGAAAGGGGCCGGGGTCGGGCCTACGCCTGACCCCGGCCCCCCGATCGCTACCCGAGCGTGGTCGGGATGCCGGTGATCGTGCCGTCAGCGATCTGCTGCTCGATCTTCTTCGTTGCAGCGATATCCATCTCGCTTGCGAGCGGGCTGAACTTGCCGAGGCCGACGCCGTCCTGGTCGAGGCCGAAGATCGCGTTCGTCCCTCCCTTGAACATTCCGTCCTGGACGGACTTGGCCGTCAGGAAGACGGCGCTGTCGACACCCTTGAGCGCGCTCGTCAGCACGTGCGGGCCGAGGAACGACTGGTCGCCGTCGACGCCGATCCCCCAGACCTTCTGCTGCTTGGCGGCGAGCAGGGCACCGAGGCCACAGCCGCCCGCGACCTGAAACACGACCTTCGAGCCTGCCGCGATCTGGTTGAGCGCGAGTTCCTTGCACTTCGCTTGGTCGTCCCAGTCCTGGGAGTACCCCCACTTGACGACGGTGCCCGGGACGGCTGCCTTCGCACCCGCCCGGTAGCCCGCGATGTACCGATCGACCGGAGGCTCTTTGAAGCCGCCGACGGCGCTGACCCTGTTGGAGCCGGAGCGCTTCGCCTCGAGCGCGGCGAGGTAGCCCGCAAGGTAGCCAACCTGCTCCTCACGGAACAGCAGTCCGAGGGCGTTCGCGGGCTTGCCCTTGAGCGAGCTCTGGTCGACATCGACGATCGCGAACTTGGTGTTCGGGTACTTCTTGGCGACGGTCGCGATCGCGTCGCCCTGCGCGTAGCCGACGCCGATGATCACGTCATAGCCCTGCCGCGCGAGCGTCGACATGTTCGGGATGTAGTCGGCGGCCGATGCCGACTCGATGACACGGCCCTTGACTCCGAGCACCCGCTCCGCCCGCTTGAGCCCGTTGTATGCGCCCTCGTTGAACCCGTTGTCGTTGAGCTGGCCGAGGTCGGTGATCAGACCGACCTTGATCGCCTTCGTCGGGGTCGTCTCCGTGACGGTGCTCGCGGTCGTGCCTGCGGCGTCGCTGCTACTGCCGCAGCCGGCGAGGAGCGCGACCGCCGCCACGAGCCCCGCGACGACCGCCGCCCCAGCCGCTCGCTTCCCTGGGCTCTTTGTCATCGTCCGAACCTTTCGCTAGTTTTTGACTATGAGTCGTAAACCTCCGGGGCAGTCTACCAAACGAGCACCAGGGCACCCCCCGACCAGCAAGCCTGCGCAGGTGACTCTGGCAGCGGTGCTGCAGGTCCGGGACGGCGTGCTCCAGGCGCTTCTGTGGCAACGGGCGCTCGAGCCATTTTCGGGCGCGTGGGCCTTGCCGGGTGGGATGCTCGCGCCGGACGAAACCCTCGAGGCCTCAATCCGCCGCCATCTCGCGGTGAAGGTCGACCTCGGTGAGGTCGCCCACCTCGAGCAGGTTGCGACCTACGGCGACCCGGGACGGAACCCGGTCGAGTGGGAGATCGCGACCGCCTACCTCGGCCTTGTGCCGCTCGGCGTCGACCCGTCCGTGCCGGCCGATACGAGCTGGCACCCGGTCGACGGCCTCCCCCCGACCGCATTCGACCACGGCGCGATCATCCACTCGGCGCGCGACCGGCTTCGCGGCAAGCTGTCGTACTCGAACATCGGCTTCGCGCTCGCGCCGGCGACGTTCACGCTGAACGAGCTACGGGACGTGTACACGGCCGCGCTCGGCTACGACGTCTCGGCCACGAACCTCAAGCGCGTGCTCATCCGCCGGGGCGCGCTCGTCCCCACCGGGGGTCGGCGCGATTCGGGCCGGGCGGGCGGCCGGCCGGCCGAGGAGTTCGCGTTCGCGGGTCAGGCGCTTGCGATCACGGATCCCTTTGCCGCCCTGCGGCCACCGGACATGCGCGCACCCTGGGCCGGCTGACTAGCTGCGCACTCTCGCGCCGTCGGGGTCGTAGAGCGGCTCGGCCGCCACCTCTCCCTCGACCCAGTCGCCGAAGATCTCGACGGCAACGCGGGTGCCGATGTCGGCGTCCGCCGCAGGGAGGTATGCGTAGGCGATCGAGCGGGCGACGGTGTAGCCGTAGCCACCGCTCGTGACCCGGCCGACGAGGCGATCCCCGACGCGGACCGGCTCCGAGCCGAGCGCAACCGCGCGGGCGTCGTCGAGCGTCAGGCAGCGGAGAACGCGGCCTGGCTCGCCCTCGGCGACGAGGGCATCGCGGCCGAGGAACGCTCCCTTGTCGAGCTTCACCGCGAAGCCGAGGCCGGCGGCGACAGGCGAGTCCTCCGGCGTGATGTCCGCGCCCCACACGCGGTAACCCTTCTCGAGCCGCAGCGAATCGATCGCCTTGTAGCCGGCGGCGACGAGGCCGTGCTCCGCTCCCCGTTCCCAGATCGTGTCCCAGAGTCGGGCACCGAACTCGGCCGGGCAGTACAGCTCGTAGCCCAGCTCGCCGACGTAGGTGACCCGGACTGCGAGACACGGAACGGCGCCGATCGAGAGCTCCGCGGCACGCATGTACCGGAACGCGTCGTTCGACAGGTCGGTCGTTGTGAGCGCCTGCAGCAGCGCCCTCGTGCTCGGCCCCCACACCCCGAAGCACGCGAGCGCCGAGGTGACGTCCGCGACGTGCACCGACCCGTCGCGCGGCGCGTGCTGGCGGATCCACGCGAGGTCGTGCTGGCCGAACGCCGTGCCGGTGACGATCCTGAACCGGTCCTCGGCGAGCCGGGTCACGGTGAAGTCGCACTCGATCCCACCACGCTCGTTGAGCATCTGGGTATAGGTGACGGCTCCGACGTCCCGGGCAACGCGGTTCGCGCAGAGGGACTCGAGGAACGCGGCTGCGCCTCGGCCGCTGACGTCGATCTTGGCAAACGACGACTCATCGAAGATCGCGGCCGCCTCCCGGCAGGCGCGGTGCTCGACGCCGACGGCAGGCGACCAGAGCTTCCCGGCCCAGCCATGCGGTCGCAGCGACTCGTCGCCCGCCGCCGCGTTCGGCTCGAACCAGTTCGCGCGCTCCCAGCCGGACTTTTCGCCGAACGCCGCGCCGAGCGCCTCGAGGCGACCGTAGGCGGAAGACAGCCGCAATGGGCGGCCCGCGCTGCGCTCGTGGCCCGGGTACTTGACGTCGTAGTACGTCTCGTAGATCTCGGCCGTGCGTGCCAGCGTGTACTCGCGCGAGCGGTAGGAGGCGCCGAAGCGCCGCGAGTCCATGTGCCACACGTCGAGCGACGGCGTTCCCTCCGTGATCCACTCCGCCACGAGCTGCCCCATGCCGCCCGCGCCCGCGAGCCCGTGGGCACAGAACCCTGCCGCAACCCAGAAGCCACGCACCTCCGACGGCCCCAGGATGAACTCTCCATCGGGGGTGAACGCCTCGGGCCCGTTGATCAACTTGACGACACCCATGCCCTCGAGCGTCGGAACGCGAACGATCGCGTTCTCCATCAGCTCCTCGAACCGTGGCCAGTCCTCCTCGAGCAGCTTGCCGTTGAAGTCGGCGGGGATGCCCTCGAGCGACCACGGCGCGCAGTTGCGCTCGTAGCCGCCCATGATCAATCCGCCCGACTCCGGCCGGAAGTAGACGAGGAGCGACGGGTCGCGCATCGTCGGCATGTCGAGCGGCAGGCCGGATGGCTCGAGCACGAGGTACTCGTGGGCCATCGGGATGATCGGCACCGTGACTCCCGCCATCGCTCCGATCTCGCGCGCGTACATGCCGCCGGCGTCGATCACGATGTCCGTCTCGATCACGCCCTTGTCGGTCACGACGCCGGTCACCCCGCCCCGCTCGGTCGTGATGGCCGTCACCCGCGTGTTGGTATTGACCTCGGCCCCTCGGCGACGTGCTCCCTCTGCGAGCGCGAAGGTGAGTTGGCTCGGGTCGATGTACCCGTCGCTCGGGAGGTACGCCGCGCCGAGGACGCTCTCGGTCGACATCGGCGGAAAGAGCTCCTGCGCCTCGGCGGCGGACACGAGCTCGAGCGGCAGCCCGAATGTCTTCGCCCAGCCCGCCTGGCGCGTGATCTCCTCGAGCCGCTCGGGCGAGGAGGCGAGACGCAACGAGCCAACCTCGCGCCAGCCGGTCTCGAGGCCGACCTCCGCCTCGAGCGTGCGGTAGAGCTCGACCGAGTTCATCATCATCCGCGTCAGCGCCAACGAGCTGCGCAGCTGGCCGACGAGGCCGGCCGAGTGGAACGTCGAGCCGCTCGTCAGGTCGGAGCGGTCGACGAGGACCACGTCGTCCCACCCGAGGCGGCTGAGCCAGTACAGGATCGAGCAGCCACCGACTCCACCGCCGATGACGACGGCGCGGGCCGTCGACCTCACTCGCCAACCCCGATCATTCGGAGATCGTGGTCGACTCGAGCTCGAGCCGGGTGCGGTCGGCGCGGAACCGGTCCCGCGCAAACTCGATGGGGGTCCCATCGGCCGCGTACCCGATGCGCTCGACGAGGAGCAGCGGCGCCTCACGGCGGACGCCGAGCGAACGCGCGTCGGACGGCCGCGCTTCGACGAGCTCGAGCCGCTCGACCACCCGCACCGGCCTCAATCCAAAGCCGTCGCCCATCAGGTCGTAGAGTGAGCCACTCAGGTCCATGTCCTCGATGTCCGAGAAGCGCCTGGCCGGGAGGCTCGATCGTTCGACGGACAACGGCTTGCCCGCGGCGAGGCGGAGGCGGGTGATCACGACGACGCGGTCGGATCGCTTGATGTCGAGTGCGGCGGCGACCCTGCGCCCCGCCGGCTCGATCTCGGCCGAGACAGTCTCGACCGCGGAGGCGCCGCCCTGGCGACGCAGCTCGGCCGAGATGCCTCCCGTCGCTCCTCCGGCAGCCGCCGGACTGCTCGAGCCCTGCTCGCAGACGAACGTCCCGCCGGCGCGGCCGACGACCCGGCGCACGAGGCCGTCCCGCTCGAGGTCGCCGAGCGCCTGGCGCACGGTCATCCGGCTGACGCCGAGCGACTCGGCCAGGTGGCGCTCGGGCGGCAGGCGAGCTTCCGGCGCGAGCGCACCGGACGCGATCGCCGCTGCGAGCTGCTCCGCGATCGTGACGTGCAACGGCTTGGATCCGCGCTCGAGCACGAGGTTGAGGGTTGCGTCCATGACGTCAGCGTATTGGGTTCGAGACCGTATTGTCTAGACCGTTGTGTCTCAAGCAGGGTCGGCAAACAGCCGATACCTCGTACCATGCGGCACACACCTCGCTGGCTCGTAGCAATCGCATTGATCAGCCTCGCCGCTCAAGCGGCCGCAGCGGCGGCCGTGTTCTGGCACGGCCGCTGAGCGCTCAGTCCGAGTCGAGGGCGTTGACGAAGGCCGGCGACGCGGCGGTGACCTCCATGCGCTCGAAGTGCTCGGCCGCGTAGGCCCCGAAGTCGAAGTCGAGCTCCGACATGGCGCCCTGGATCACGCCCCACATCGCCTCGCGGAAATCCGACATGAAGAGCATGAGCTCGAGTGCCCGCTCATTCGCTGGCCGGACCTCGCCGAAGTAGGCCTCGAGCAGTGCCTCGCGGCCTTCGCGGTCGAGCCCGTGGTTGATCGAGAAATTCGCCAGGTCGAAGAAGACGTCGCCCATCCCCGCGTACTCCCAGTCGACGATCCGCAGGCGCTGACCATCGTCGATGAAGTTCGCATTGAGGAGATCGTTGTGACACGGGCGCTCGGCGAACGCACCGCGCGCACGCTCGACGCGCCGCGCCACCTGCCGTGCCCACGCGTAGCTCGGCGGCACCGCAGCGCCGTGCGAGAACGCGGTCGTCCGGTAGTCCTCGACGACCCGGAACGAGTTGAAGCGGGCAGGCAGCGACGGCCCCCGATGGACGGCGCGGAGCGCGTGCGCAACACGCTTGATCCACGCAGGCTCGCGCATGGCTTCGAGAGGGACGATCGAGCCCTCGATGAAGCGCGTGACGAGGTAGCCCTCCGGCTCGACGAAGGCCACCACATCCGGACCGACGCCGACCGCGGCAGCAGCGAGCGCCGCCTCGTGCTCGACCGCGCGATCGATCCCGAGCGCGGCGGTGTCGCGCCCTGCGATCCGGAGCACGTACGGTCCGCCCGCCGCTTCCACCTTGTAGTTGTGGTTCGTGATCCCGCCGCCGAGCACCTCGACCCGTGGCTCCTCGCCGGGCCAGATGCTGGCAACGATCGCGTCGACCTCCATCACGCGATCCTAGAGCGCTCCCGGTGTTGTCCTGATTTTGTATAGACTTTAGGCGTGCGGATCGCAATCACCGGATCTTCCGGGCTGATCGGGTCGGCCCTCGTCGTCGCTCTCGACCGCGCGGGCCATGAGGTGGTCCATCTCGTCCGCCACGCCCCGGCCGGGCCGGCCGAGATCCGGTGGGACATCGATGCCGGCACGATCGACGGCTCGCTCGAAGGCGTCGAGGCCATCATCCACCTCGCCGGCGAGAACATCGGCCAGCGCTGGAGCGACGAGGTCAAGCGCAGGGTGCTCGATTCACGGGTCAGCGGAACGCGGCTGATCGCCGAAGCGGCAGCGGGACTTGCAAGCCACCCCGTCCTCGTCTGCGCATCCGCCACGGGGTTCTACGGCGACCGCGGTGACGAGGTCGTCGACGAGGATTCTGTCCCCGGTCGGGGGTTCCTGGCCGAGGTCGTCGAGGCGTGGGAGGCGGCCGCCGAGCCGGCGCGCGCGGCCGGACTGCGCACGGTGCACCTCCGCCAGGGAATCGTTCTCGCAAAGGACGGCGGAGCGCTCGCGCGGCTGTTGCTGCCCTTCAAGCTCGGAACCGGCGGGCGCGTCGGGAGCGGGCGACAGTGGTGGAGTTGGGTCTCGCTCGACGACGCCGTGGCGGCGTATCTCTTCGCCCTCGAGCAGCCGCTCGATGGCCCGGTCAACGTGGTCGCGCCCGGCGCCGTCACGAACCAGGAGTTCGTCAAGGCCCTCGGCCGTGCCCTGCACCGGCCCGCGATCTTTCCGCTGCCGGCACAGGCCGTCAAGGCTGCGTTCGGCCAGATGGGCGAGGAGATGCTCCTCGCCGGACAGCGCGTCGCACCGACGAAGCTCGAAGCGGCCGGCTTCGTGTTCGGCGAGCCCGACATCGACTCGGGCCTCGCGAGCGCGCTCGCCGGCTAGCCTCGCGCGGTACCCTCGCGATCGTGAACGTGGACCACGACGTCATCGTTGTCGGCGCCGGGATGGCAGGGCTCGCCTGCGCCCGGGCACTGACCGCCGCCGGTCGCGAGCCGCTCGTCCTCGAGCGATCGCACACGATCGGCGGCCGCGTCAGGACCGACGCCGTCGACGGGTTCCTGCTCGATCACGGCTTTCAGGTGCTGCCTACCGCCTACCGCGAGGCGCGGGCCGTGCTCGACCTCGACCGGCTCGCCCTCGGGCCGTTCGAGCGTGGCGCGATCATCCGCTCGGATGGACGGTTTCGGCGGCTCGCCGACCCGCGCCACGCCCCGGTGCGGAGCCTGCGCGCTCTCGCCGGCGGGCTCGTCGGCGTGCGCGACAGCGCAGCGGTGCTGAAGCTCCTGCGAGGAAGCGGCGCCGAGACGACGGCCGCCGACGCTCTACGGCGCGCCGGCGTCTCGCGTGCGACGGTCGAGAGCTTCTTCGTGCCGTTCCTCCGCGGCATCTTCCTCGAGGAGCGCCTCACGACCTCGAGCCGCTTTCTCGACTTCGTGCTGCGCGCGTTCTCCGATGGGCCGGCAGCGCTGCCGGCGGGCGGCATGGGAGCGATCGCGACGCAGCTCGCCGAAGGTATCGACGTCCGGAAGGGCTCCGGGGTCGCAACCGTCGGGCCGCACGCGGTGTCGCTCGAGTCGGGCGATCAGCTGCGCGCGAATGCCGTCGTCGTCGCCACGTCCGGCATCGTCGACGAGCCCGTCCACGGTTGGAACGGGGTGACCTGCGTGTACTTCGATGCGCCGGCAAGCCCGATTCCCGGGCCGTGGCTCGTCGTCAACGGCGAGGGCGGGCCGATCAACAATCTCTGCGTGCCGAGCGAGGCGGCGCCGAGCTACGCCCCTCCCGGCCGCTCGCTCGTCTCGACCACGATCCTCGGTGCCGGCGAGCCCGACCTCGACCAGGTCGAGCGCCAGCTCCGCGGCTGGTTCGGGTCGCGCGTCGCCGAGTGGCGGCATCTCCGGACCTACCGCATTCCGCGGGCGTTGCCTGCCTACCCGGTCGGTGGCTTCGGTACGCAGCCCGTCTGCCTCGCCAATGGCCTCTACGCGTGCGGTGACCACCGGGAGCACCCCTCGCTGAACGGCGCGCTCGCGTCGGGCCGCCGTGCGGCGGAAGCCGTGCTCGCCGATAGTGCTCGCAGCTGATCTGCGATACGCTTACGGCACTGAAGGTTCTTCTACCTGTCCGACCAAGGAGGTTGTTGAAATGATTGACATCGCTACCTCCATGCCGCGCGCCGCGCGGTCCGTCGGCTAGCTCGAGCCCCGCCGGCGTTCGGCTCCTCTCTCGAGGGAGGGGTCACGGGGCACCGTGGGTTCCCGGCTTCAGGATCACGCGAAGCGTGCGGCACGCATCGTCGAGAAGTTTCTGCGATACGCTCTTCCATCGCAGAAACTCCTCGACCTCCTGGCGCGCCGTCCTGCGTGCCGCTTTCATGTATCCGAGGACCGAAGGAGCTATTGCTTGCCCGAACTCGAATCGCTCGGCTGGAACGACCGGCTGAGCACCCTGTACGAGCCCTACGCCGGCGACGACGTCGTCCCCGGCCGGGTCTCGATTCAGCATCGCGGTGCCTACGACGTGCTCACCGGGCTCGGTGAGCTGCGCTGCGAGGTCCCGCGCCGCCTCGTGCACGAGGCGGTCACGAACGCCGACCTACCCGTGGTCGGCGACTGGGTCGTCGTCGCTCCCGGAGCCGACGCCGGCTCCGCCGTCGGCACGATCACGGCCGTCCTGCCCCGGTACACGAAGTTCTCGCGCAAGACCGCCTGGCAGGCAACCGAGGAGCAGGTGCTGGCCGCGAACATCGACGTGGCGTTCCTCGTCGCCTCGATGAACGAGGACCTGAGCCTCCGCCGGCTCGAGCGCTACCTCATCCTGGCGTGGGAGAGCGGGGCACGGCCCGTGATCGTGCTGACCAAGGCTGACCTCCACCCCGCCCCCGAAGTCGTTGTCGCCGAGGTCGAGACGATCGCCGGCGGCGTACCGGTGCACGCGATCTCGAGCCTCACGGGCGACGGCCTCGAGGCGGTGTCAGCGCTGCTCGAGCCCGGTGCAACGGCCGTGCTGCTCGGCTCGTCCGGCGTCGGCAAGTCGACGCTCGTCAACACGCTCGCGGGCGAGGAGTTGCTCGCAACGCAGGAGATCCGCGAGGACGGCAAGGGCCGCCATACGACCACCCGGCGTGAGCTGATCCAGCTCCCGTCGGGTGCGCTCATCATCGACACGCCCGGAATTCGGGAGCTCCAGCTCTGGGTCGCGGACGACGGCATCGACGAGGCGTTCGAGGACATCACCGAGCTGTTCAATCAGTGCCGTTTCTCCGACTGCGCCCACGACACCGAGCCGGGCTGTGCCGTGCGGGCCGCACTCGCCGACGGGTCGCTCGAGGCCGACCGCTGGGACAGCTACCTCAAGCTTCAGTCCGAGCTCGCGCACCTCGAGCGCAAGCTCGACAAGCGGGCCCTGTCGGAGGAGCGCAAGAAGTGGAAGGCGCTGACTGCCGAGGGCAAGGCCAACATGCGGATGAAGGGGCGTTGAAGCCGACCCGCGCGCGTGGCACGTCCGTCTGAACGTGCCACGCGCGCGGGGATATCCAGTGGCTAGGGCGTCTTCACGTTGGCCGCCCCCGGCGTGGGCGTCGTCGTGAACGACCAGTCGGCGGCCGCATTGTTCGCGTCAGTCCCGTCCGGGATACGTGCGAGCGTTCCCTCGACCGTGTTCGAGTCGGCCACCTCGACAGGAAGCATGGTGCCCTCGACCAGATCGAACACCTTGGTGCCAATCGTGGCGGTGTTGATCGCTCCCTCGTAGCTGAGCGCGTCGAGCAGGACGTCATTCGCCGTGTCGACGAGCGCGAGCCCGTCGGGCGCGCCGTTCTGCGGATCGACGGTAACCACCGTCTTCGCTCCCGCCGCCAGCGTGCCCGTGAGCGCCTTGCGGCCGTATTCCGTGCCGTCATCTCCGTTGACGAGCACGAGCGCCGTCCCGTCGAGCGTTGCCGCAGCGGTGCCGGTGTTCGCGATCTCGACGAACCCGCCGGTATCGGCCCCGACCTGGTCGTAGTCGACCTCGTTGATCACGAGCCGGGGGGTGCCGGTGGGGGGCGGCGTCGAGCCACCTGTCTCGCAGGTGAGCGTGATCAGGTCGGTGGCCGTCGATCCGACCTCGACGTGACCGTTCGCACCGTCGAACGTCTTGCACCTCGTGTTCTGCAGATCGGCGACGGAGCTGAGCCCCGCACCAGGATCGCCCTTCGGACCCGCCGGCCCGGCTGTACCGGTTGCGCCCTTCGGCCCCTCCGGCCCTGCGGGGCCTGCCGGACCCGTGGGCCCTGCCGCCCCCTGGATGTCCCATGAGATGTGCGCCTCGTTTCGCTTGCACGAGGTGTTGTCGAAGACGATGCGGACGAGTCCGTGGCGGAAGTCACGGCACGCGTCGATCGTCGTCGGGGCGTCGCCCGCCGCCGTGGCGATTGCCGCGGTGGTCATCAGCAGAGCAGCCGCCGCGCCCACGAGGCCAAGCTTCTGTCGATTCACGTCGATCCTCCTTCGGTCGTTGAGTAGACCGACAGAGGTACCGCCTGGTGGACGGCGCGACTAGTGTCCGCTCGGGACAGGAAGGGACGTGAAGCGCTGTTTCAAACGGCCCTGGGGAGACCTTGTCACACGAACGGCACGAACGCCGCCCACCCGGGCGCCGGCGTTCAGCGCTTCCAGGGTGCAGCGGCATCGACGTCGATGCCGTAGCGCTCGATCGCCGACTGCACCACCGACGCCTCGATCGTGCCGTCATCGGCGAGCGCCTTCAGCGCCGTTACCGCGACATGGTGACGGTCGACCTCGAAGAACTGCCGAAGCTTTGCGCGATAGTCGCTGCGTCCGAAGCCGTCGGTGCCGAGTACGGCGTAACGGCCGGGAACGAACGGCCGAATCTGGTCGGCGAAGGAGCGCATGTAGTCGGTTGCGGCGACATACGGCCCTTCGCGGCCGGCGAGCGCCTGCTGGACGTGGGAAACGCGTGCCTCCTCGAGCGGGTGCAGTCGGTTCCAGCGCTCGACATCGAGGCCCTCGCGACGGAGCTCGGTGAAGCTCGTGACGCTCCAGACGTCACTGGCGATACCGAAGTCGCTCTCGAGCAGGTCTGCGCCCGCGATGACCTCTCGGAGGATCGTGCCCGAGCCGAGCAGCTGCACCCGCGGGCCGTCGCCCGTCCCTTCCCGCAGGAGGTACATCCCCCGCAGGATCCCCTCCTCGACACTGGTTCCACCATGAACATCCGCGGGCAGCGGGGGTTGCACGTAGTTCTCGTTCATCACGGTGAGGTAGTAGAAGACGTCCTCCTGCTCGTCGAACATGCGGCGCAGGCCGTCGCGAATGATGACCGCGAGCTCGTAGGCGTAGGTCGGGTCGTAGGCGCGGCAGTTCGGCACAACCGAGGCGAGGATGTGCGAATGGCCGTCCTCATGCTGGAGGCCTTCGCCGTTCAGGGTCGTGCGTCCGGCCGTCGCGCCGATCAGGAATCCCCGCGCCCGGCTGTCGCCCGCGGCCCAGGCGAGATCGCCGACCCGCTGGAACCCGAACATGGAGTAGAAGATGTAGAACGGCACCATCGCGACGCCGTGGTTCGCGTACGAGGTCGCTGCAGCGATCCAGGACGAGAAGGCGCCGGGCTCGTTGATCCCCTCCTGCAGGATCTGCCCGTGCTGATCCTCGCGGTAGAACATGAAGTCCTCGGAGTCCTCCGGCTGGTAGAGCTGGCCAACCTGGGAGAAGATCCCGAGCTGCCGGAACATCCCCTCCATGCCGAACGTCCGTGACTCATCGGGGACGATCGGGACAATGCGCTCGCCCATCGCCGGGTCGCGCACGAGGGTGTTGAGAATCCGGACGAACGCCATCGTGGTGGAGTTCGCGCGCTCACCGCTGCCTTCGAGCACCGTGGTGAACGGCTCCGGCGTCGGGAGCGAAGCTGCCTCGGCGTGGCGCGCAGGGAGGCTGCCGCCGAGTGCCGCGCGGCGCTCGATCAGATACTGGAGCTCCGGGCTGTCCTCGGGCGGACGGTGGAAGAACGCGCCCGTCGCCTCCTCGTCGCTCAGATGGAGCCCGAGACGATCGCGGATCGCGAGCCGCGCCTCCTCGTTCATCGACTTCTGCTGATGGGTGATGTTCCGGCCCTCGCCGGCCTCCCCCATGCCGAAGCCCTTGATCGTCTTGGCGAGGATCACGGTCGGCTGGCCCGTCGTCCGCACCGCAGCGGCGTATGCGGCGTAGACCTTCTGCGGGTCATGACCGCCGCGACGGAGCCCCCAGATCTGCTCGTCGGTCCAGTCCTCCACCATCGCGCGCGTCTCGGGGTACTTCCCGAAGAAGTGCTCGCGGACGTACGCGCCGTCCTTCGACTTGAAGGTCTGGTACTCGCCGTCGACCGCCTCCTCCATGCGGAGGTGGAGCCAGCCGTCGGGGTCGTTCTCGAGCAGCGGGTCCCAGCTGGAGCCCCAGATCACCTTGATCACGTTCCAGCCGGCGCCGCGGAAGTTCGTCTCGAGCTCCTGGATGATCTTGCCGTTCCCGCGCACCGGCCCATCGAGGCGCTGCAGGTTGCAATTGACGACGAACACGAGGTTGTCGAGTCGCTCGCGCCCGGCGAGCGAGATCGCGCCCATCGACTCCGGCTCGTCCATCTCGCCGTCGCCCATGAAGGCCCAGACCTTTCGATCGCCCGGATCGACGATGTCGCGCGCGGCGAGGTACTTCATGAACCGGGCCTGGTAGATCGCCATCAGCGGGCCGAGGCCCATCGAGACCGTCGGGAACTGCCAGAACTCGGGCATCAGCCACGGATGCGGATAGGACGAGAGGCCGCCGCCGTCGACCTCCTGTCGGAAGCGATGCAGGTTCTCCTCGGTCAGCCGTCCCTCGAGGAAGGCGCGCGAGTAGATGCCGGGCGACGAGTGGCCCTGCATGTAGACGAGATCGCCGCCGTGAGCCTCGGAGCGGGCACGCCAGAAGTGGTTGAAGCCGACCTCGTAGAGCGTCTCGGCCGACTGGTAACTCGCAATGTGACCGCCGAGCTCGGACGACTCGGCATTCGCCTGCAGCACGATCGCGATCGCGTTCCAGCGCACGAGCGCCGTCGCCAGCCGCTCGAGCTCGCGATCGCCGGGCAGCTCGGGCTCCTCGTCGACCGGGATCGTGTTGACGTACGGCGTGCTGAGCCCGGCCGAGACCTTGACGCCGAACTCCTGGGCGTGATCGATCGCCTGGTCGAGCAGGTACCCCATCCGCTCGCGGCCGTCCGACTCGACGACTGCGTCGACGGACTCGAGCCACTCGCGGGTCTCTACCGGATCGTTATCGGGAAGGTCGACAGCCATCGGTACAAGCGGCAGCGTACCGTCCCAGCCCTGCCAGATACCCTCCCGGGCGATGTCGACGGCAGAAACCAGCGATGCGCTTCCTCCGGACGACGAGATGGCGGCGAAGCTCCGTGAGGCGACCGAGCTGCTCGAGTCGGTTGCCCACAACCGCGGCCTCCTCGGCGCCCTCACGGTCGAGGAGCGCGCACGGCTGATCACGGCGGCCGCGGACGTCTTCAATCCGGACGTCGTTCAACGCCGTCGCTTCACGAAGGCAAAGCGCAAGGAGGAGCGCGACGCGAGCATCCGTGCCGACGAGGCGATGCTCGCCGACACGGGGATTCGCGTCCTCCGCGACCGCCCGGTGTTCACGACGCCGAATGTCTATCCGCCGAAGACATTCGAGCCCGAGGACCGCGACGAGCCGGTGGTACGGACGAACGAGGAGCAGCACTGCTACGTCTGCAAGCAGCCCTACCACGAGCTGCATCCGTTCTACGACCAGCTCTGCCCGCCGTGTGCAGCGTTCAACTTTGCCAAGCGCTCCGAGACCGCCGATCTCGAGGGCCGGGTCGCCGTGCTCACGGGCGGTCGGGTCAAGATCGGCTATCAAGCAGGGATCAAGCTCCTACGCGCGGGCGCGCACCTGATCGTGACGACGAGGTTCCCACGCGACTCGGCTGCGCGCTACGCACAGGAGGCCGACTTCGCCGACTGGGAGGGCCGGCTCGAGATCTACGGGCTCGACCTGCGCCACACGCCAAGCGTGGAGGAGTTCTGCCACCACCTGCTGACGACCCACGAACGACTCGACTACATCGTCAACAACGCCTGCCAGACCGTCCGCCGGCCGCCGGCGTTCTACCGCCACATGCTCGACGTCGAGCGCGCAGCGGAGTTCTCGCTCGCCCCCGAGGTGCAGCGGTTGCTCGGACCGACGACGGGCGTGCGACGCTACGACATGCTCCAGTCCGAGGAAGAGCCCGTCCTCGATGCGGCCGGGCTCGCGGTGCTCGACGCAGCCGCCGCAGCGAGCTCGGCGGATCTCTCGCAGGTGCGCCTCCTGCCGGAGGAGACATCGGATCAGGGCCACCTTTTCCCCGACGGTCAGCTCGACCAGGATCTGCAGCAGGTCGACCTGCGCGACCGCAACTCGTGGCGGTTCCTCCTCGCCGAGGTGTCGACCGTCGAGCTGCTCGAGACCCAGCTCGTCAATGCCGTCGCGCCGTTCGTGCTCAATGCGCGACTCAAGCCTCTGCTGCTCGCGACGGCCGATCGCGACAAGCACATCGTCAATGTCTCCGCTGTCGAGGGGCAGTTCTATCGCCGCTTCAAGACCACCCGGCACCCACACACGAACATGGCCAAGGCGGCATTGAACATGATGACCCGCACCGCGGCGACCGATTACCACGGCGACGGCATTCACATGAACAGCGTCGACACGGGCTGGGTGACGGACGAGGATCCTGTCCACGTTGCAGAGCAGAAGACGGCCGAGCACCGATTCCGGCCGCCGCTCGACATCGTCGACGGAGCGGCCCGCATCGTCGATCCGATCATCGACGGCACGAACACCGGCGAGCACCTGTGGGGCAAGTTCCTCAAGGACTACAAGCCGACCGACTGGTAGCGGACGCCCACCCGGCGCGCGAAGGCCTCATCAGGCTCTCATCTTCGCCTGCTCAGATGAGGAGGTGCCGAACGCCCCCAAACGGACGTCCGGGGACTCACGCGAAGCCGGTCTCCGCCGCCTGCGCTCGGTCACGCGCGCGTCCGTCGCGGGCGCGATCGTCCTGACAGGCGCCTTTGCGGGCCTCGCGGCAGCGGGGTCCCCGGGCCGCAAGCAGGCGAAGCCGCGAACGGTTCCGGCGCCCGTCCGCAAGGCGCAGCCTGTCGCCGTACTGCGGGTGTCGAAGCCCGTGCCGCGCCCGGCGCCCGCATCGGCGACTCCGCCACCCGCCCCCGCGCCGACACCGACGCCCGCGCCGATCGCCACGCCGAGCCCCCCCGTCGTCGCCTCCGGAGGGTCGTGAGCACGCCGTCCTCAGCGTCCATCCCCGGGCTCGGCACCACCGCGACCATTCTCACGACCGACGAGGACTCCCTCCCGGAGGCCGCCGAGGAGCTTCGGCTCGAGCTGGAGCGAATCGACGCAGCGTGCAGCCGATTCCGGGACGACTCGGAGCTCGGCCTGCTGAACCGCGGCGCCGGCAAGGAGGTCGCGGTCGGCCCGCTCCTCGCCGAGGCCGTCGACGTCGCGCTCCGGGCCGCCGCGGCCACCGACGGGCTCGTCGACCCCACGGTCGGGGCAGCGCTCCGCCTCCTGGGCTACGACTGCACGTTCACGCTCGTCCGCTCGCGCAACGAGGCGACGCTACTGGCCCGGCCTGCGCCTGCGCCCGGCTGGGAGCGAGTCGAGTTCGACCGGGAACGTCGTGTGCTCCGCCTTCCGGCCGGCACCGAGCTCGATCTCGGGGCGACGGCAAAGGCGTTCGCGGCCGACCGCGCGGCGCGGGCGGCCGCGGCCCGCACCGGCTCCGGCGTCCTCGTCTCCCTCGGAGGCGACATCGCCGTCGCCGGGCCTGTCCCGGACGGCGGCTGGCCGGTGCTGATCGCGGATGACCACCGGGCACGGCTCGACGGTAACGGCCCCGTCGTCGCGATTGCCGCCGGCGGGCTCGCCACCTCGAGCACGGTCGTGCGACGCTGGCGGGCGGGCTCGGTCGAGCGTCACCACATCGTCGACCCACGCACCGGACATCCCGCCGAGAGCGTGTGGCGCACGGTGACCGTGGCTGCGGCCTCGTGCGTCGACGCGAACACCGCGAGCACCGCTGCGATCGTGCTCGGCCGCGCTGCGCCGGCCTGGCTTCGGGCGCGAGCCATGAGCGCCCGGCTCGTCGGAGCGGGCGGAGGCGTCGTCACCGTCGGCGGCTGGCCGCGGGACGATCGCGCGTGAGCGTCCTCGCCGTCACGACCCCCACTGCGTACTGGTACCTGACACGGGGGAGCGGAGCCGTCGCACTCGTCTTGCTCACGATCGGGATCGTTCTCGGGGTGATGGGGCCGCTCGGCGCCGGTGGCGGCCGGTGGCCGCGCTTCGTCGTCGCGGGGTTGCATCGCAACGTCACCCTGCTGGCGATCGCATTCGTGACAGTCCACGTCGTCACAACCGTCGCCGACGGGTTCGCGCCGATCGGCTTCAGGGACGCCCTCGTCCCGTTTCTCTCCCCGTACCGGCCCCTCTGGCTCGGCCTCGGGGCAGTGTCCTTCGATCTCCTCCTCGCGCTCGTCGTCACGAGCCTGCTCCGCCGGCGGATCGGCCTGCGCCTCTGGTCGGCCGTGCACTGGCTCGCCTACGCCGCGTGGCCGGTGGCGATGCTGCACGGGCTCGGGACGGGCTCGGACGCGCGGCTCGGCTGGATGACGGCGCTCGCGACCGGATGCGGGGCAGCAGTCGCGGGCTCGATCCTGTGGCGGGCGCATGGCTCTGCCGCCGCCGCGGGGCCCCGCCTCGGAGCGGTGGGCGCCACGCTCCTCGCCCTCGTGCTCGGGATCGTGTGGTACCGCTCCGGGCCGCTCGAGCACGGCTGGGCGCGCCGGGCGGGGACGCCGGCAACGCTCCTCGGCGGAAGCGCGACACGGGTCGTGACCGCGGCACGCGCCACTCCCGTCAGCCTGACGACCCTGCCCACGGCGCCGTTCTCGGCCCGCCTCGTGGGGCGGTTCGCCGAAACCGGGCCCGACGCGCACGGGCTCGAGTCGGTCGCGGTCAGTGCGGTCACGCGCGGCACCGTCGCGTCGCGCCTCCGAATCGACCTCTGGGGCATCCCACTGGAAGGGGGCGGCGTCGCGATGCGCGCCAGCGAGGTCCGCTACGGGCCAGCACGATCCCCTTCCGCATATACGGGACGCATCGTCGGCCTCACCGGGAGCCATGTCGCCGTCACGGTTCGCGACGCCTCGGGCCGAACGCTCTCGCTCGACGTGCACCTTCTGATCGACCACGGCTCGGGCAGCGTCGGCGGCACCCTGCGCGCGTTCCCCGGCGGGAGCGCCGGAGCGCTCGAGGGATGAGCGCTACCCAACTCTCCCGGAGCACTCCGCAGGCGCGGTTGCTCGCCGGCGCGCGACGCCGTGACGTTGCTGCCGACCTCGGCGAGCACACGTCCGCCTACGGCCCGTACCCGGAGCTCGACGCACGAGAGCTCGCCGCCGTCATCGACGGGAGCGGGCTCCTCGGACGCGGAGGCGCCGGCTTTCCGAGCGCTGCCAAGCTGTCGGCCGTGCTCGCCCGTCGCGGCCGCCGCGTCGTTGTCGGCAACGGGGTCGAGGGAGAGCCGCTCAGCCTCAAGGACAAGCAGCTCCTGCGCAGCGTTCCACACCTCGTGCTCGACGGGCTCGACTTGGCCGCACGCGCCTGTGGCGCCGAAGATGCGATCCTCGTCGTGGCCGACAACGCGCATCGCGAGCTGGCCGCGGTCGAGCACGCGCTGCGAGAGCGTCGGCACGCCGGCCTCGATCGGATCGGCGTCGTGCTCGCGGCGGCCCCTGACCGCTTCGTCCTCGGCGAGGAGACGGCGCTCGTGGACTGGCTCTCGGGAGGCCCGGGGAAGCCCGCCCTCACTCCCCCGCGCCCGTCGGAGCGCGGCGTGAACAAGCGGCCGACCCTGATCCACAACGTCGAGACCCTGGCCCACCTCGCCCTCATCGCGCGATTCGGAGCCGGGTGGTTCCGCGCCCTCGGCACGCCGGCCGAGCCCGGGTCGGCGCTCGTCACGATCTCCGGTGCGGTGCAGCGACCCGGCGTGATCGAGATCGCCCTCGGCGCCTCGATCCGCGACGTCGTCGAGGGAGTCGGCGGTGCGACGGAGCCGCTCGGCGCATACCTCGTGGGCGGCTACTTCGGCAGCTGGCTCTCCACTGACGCCGCAGACGTACCACTGCTCGACGAGCACCTCGCAGCGCGGGGAGCACGCCTCGGCGCACGCGTGCTCGTGGCGCTGCCGGCCCGGACGTGCGGGCTGGCCGAGACCGCCCGGGTGGCGCGGTGGCTCGCGAACGAGAGTGCAGGGCAATGCGGGCCTTGCGTCTACGGGCTCGCAGCGATCGCGACGGCGTTCGAGCAGCTGGCGGCCGGCGATGTGCGCGACGTGCCCAAGCTCCATCGCTGGCTCAGGGAGGTGCAGGGACGCGGCGCCTGTCGCCATCCCGATGGCGCGGCCCGGTTCCTCGGGAGCGCGCTCGAGGTCTTCGCGCGAGAGGTCGAGCTGCACGCCGGCGGCCGGTGCAGTGGCGGTGGTCGTGCCATCCTGCGCACGCGGAACGCCGCGTGAGCCGTTCACTCCGACTGAACCCGATCGCCTGCGACGGCCGCGGGCTCTGCGCCGAGCTCCTCCCGGAGCTGATCAGGCTGGATGACTGGGGCTATCCCGTCATCGAGCCGGGGCTCGTGCCGCGCGAGCTCGAAGCCCACGCGCAGCGCGCCGTGGACTCCTGCCCGCTGCTCGCGCTCTCACTCGTCGCCGAGCGGCCCGTCCGCGAGGCCCGGCAGCGCCCGCGAGTGCGACGCTAACCGTCGCCGCGGAACGAGGCCGTCCAGTGCGCCCAGGAGTGGGCCTCGGGCAGCGTCGCCGCAGCGAGCGCGACACCGGCGACGAGGGCGACGACGACGAGCACGAGCCGCAGCGAGCGGCCGCTCACCCTGGGTCGGCCCGTGGCCTCCGCCCCGAGCACCGGGGGGAGCCCCCGCACGTGCCAGAGCACGTGGACGCCCATTGCCACGAACCAAACGATGAAGCTCGCCTTGTGCAGGCCGACGACGACCCCGCCGCCGGGCCCGATGACGACGAGCGCGACACCCGTCGCGAAGAGAGCCACGGTCGAAAGCAGGACGGCCGGCGCGACGAGCACCCGCAGGATGAGCGCGGGCGGCCCCTTGACGCGGTACTCGAGGCTGCCGGCGTAGTAGCGGAGCAGCCGATAGCCGACGCTTCCAACCTTGAGCGCGACGGGTGGGACGAGCAACATCCCGATGAAGACGTGCGCGGTGATCAGACCATGGATGCGGAGGATCGTCGCTCCCTCGGCTGCGAGGAGGACGAGGAGGATCGCCGCCACGACCCCGGTCAGGCGCTCGTTGCCCGCCGCACCGCCGGTGGCCTCGGCGGCTACCCGCGCGGCACCCCCCTCACCGGAGGCTTGCATGGTCTTCTCGTACGTCGCCACCACCCCAAGTGCAGCAGCTGCAGATGAGACCGCCATGAGAGCGCGCTCATCCCCTCCTCATCTGGCGGCAGCGACAATGGCGCCATGAGGCTACTCGTGGTCGAGGACGAGGAGAGGCTCGCGCAGCTGCTCGCGCGTGGGCTGCGGGAGGAGGGCCACGCGGTCGACGTCTCGGGCCGCGGAGAGGACGCGCTCTGGATGGCCCGAGCAGTCGCCTATGACGCCATCGTGCTCGACGTGATGCTCCCCGGCCTCGACGGCATCTCGACCTGTCGCACGCTCCGCGCGGAGGAGGTCTGGACGCCTGTCCTCCTGCTCACAGCCCGCGACTCGATCGAGAGTCGCGTGGAGGGGCTCGACGCAGGCGCAGACGACTACCTCGTGAAGCCCTTCTCCTTCGAGGAGCTGCTCGCCCGCCTGCGCGCGCTCGCGCGGCGGGTGCCGGTCGACCGGCCGGCAGTCGTGGAGGCTGCCGGCATCCGCCTCGACCCGGCGGCACGCAAGGCCTGGCGCGGAGACGCCGAGATCGTGCTTTCCGCAAAGGAGTTCGCGCTCCTCGAGGCGTTCGTTCGTCGCCCGGGGCAGGTCCTCTCGCGGGGGCAGCTGCTCGAAGCGGCCTGGGATGCGGCGTTCGAGAGCCGGTCGAACGTCGTCGACGTCTACGTGCGGTACCTCCGCGACAAGGTCGACAGGCCCTTCGGGTTGGCGTCGATCGAGACGGTGCGCGGGCAGGGTTACCGCCTCGCGCACGAGAGCTGATGCGCAGGCTCCCGATCCGCGTTCGGCTGACGCTCGGCTTCGCCGTCGCGATGGCGCTGGTGCTGACAGTGATCGGCGCGTTCCTCTATCACCGGGTCGGCGGAACGCTGATCGCGAGCGTCGACAGCAGCCTGCGCGGCCAGGTGGCCGAGTCGCTCCCGCGGCTGCGCCAGGACAGCGACCTCGTCGATCCCGACGCCAGAGCAGGCTCGACCGTGGCCGAGATCGTCGGGCGCGCCGGCGTGACCCGCTCGACACCCCCCGGCCTCGGCCCCGTTCTCGACCGCGTCACCCTCCAGCGTGTCTTGACCGGCGAGGAGGTGCTGAGAACGATGGCGATCCCGGGGCTCCGCCACCGCTGGCGCGTGCTCGCAGTGCGCGCTCCCGGTGGGCAGCAGGCGCTCGTCGTCGCACGGTCGCTCGAATCGCGCGAGGAGACGTTGCATCGGCTTCTGCGCGAGCTTCTGATTGCCGGGCCACTCGGTCTCCTGCTCGCATCCCTCGGCGGCTACCTGCTCGCTGCCGCCGCTCTGCGCCCCGTCGAGGCGATGCGGCGGCGTGCCCGCGTGATCTCGGCTCAGACGCCGGGGCAGCGATTGCCCGTGCCACCCGCGAACGACGAGATCTCGCGGCTCGCCGAGACGCTGAACACCATGCTCGACCGCCTCGAAGGTGCTTTCGCCCACGAGCGGCGCTTCCTCGCGGACGCGAGCCACGAGCTCCGAACGCCGCTTTCGCTCCTGCGCACCGAGCTCGAGCTCGCGCTACGCCGGCCGCGCAGCCACGCCGAGCTCGAGGAGGCCCTGCGCTCAGCGGGCGAGGACACCGAGCGGCTGAGCCGGCTCGCCAACGATCTCCTGCTGCTCGCCGGCGCAGACCACGACGGCCTGCCGGTGCGGCCGGCGGCAGTCTTCGTCGCGGAGGTCTTCGACAGCGTGCTCGAGAGGTTCCGGCATACAGCCGCGGAACACGGCTTGCCGCTCGACGTCGAGCCGACAGCAGCCGTCGTGTGGGCCGATCGCGATCGGCTCGAGCAGGCGCTCGCCAACCTCGTCGACAACGCGCTCCGGCACGGCGCCGGGTCGGTGCGCCTCGCGACGTCGGAGAGCGGCGCCTTCGTCGAGCTGCACGTTCTGGATGCAGGCCCGGGCTTTCCGGACGCGTTCATCGGTCGCGCCTTCGACCGCTTCAGCCGCGCCGACGAGGCCCGGACCGGCGGCGGCTCCGGACTGGGACTCTCGATCGTGGAAATGATCGCGGCGGTGCACGGGGGCTCGGTCGGCGCCGCGAACCGGGGCGACGGAGGGGCGGACGTCTGGATCTCGCTCCCGGCGGCGCCCGGCCGCGAAGGCGCGCACCGCTGATCACGCTTTTTGCGCAAACTGCGGTGATTCCACCTCGGGCCACCATTGACCGACCGGCCATCTGGAGCGTAGGTTGATCGAGCACCGAGCACGGAGTCTCCACCGCAGCAGACGACGCAAGTCAACTGAGGCGGGAGAGCCGGCCAACAGGCAGCCCGCTTCGGCGGTAGGTCAGTCGGCCCTGGCACTCAGGGGGAACACCGACTCGGTGCGTTTTTGTTCCCGGCGTGCGACCTGCGCTCAGAAGCCGAGGCCGAGCGACTCGACCCGCCGCTCGGCGGCGCAACCCTCCACCCAGGACCGGCACACGGTCTCGGGCAGCGCCGACTGGACGCCGGTTGCTTCGACGATGACCTGGTGCGTGATCGTCTCGATCCCGTGGCCGTAGTCCTGGCGCCGTGACGAGATGATCGTGATGTCCGGCCCCGCGCCGGCCTCGTCGTTGAGCGCCTGGGCGAGCCGGTCGATCTCGGCCTGCGTCGCCTCTCGCCCGCAGAGAATCCCGAAGTTGATCACGATCGCGCCGTCGTCCTTGACGAAGGTGACGGGGAGCGCATCCTCGACGTTGGTCTGCTCGTGCGACATCATCCAAGCCTGCCCACGGGAGCCGCGGGGCAAACCAGAGCCAGCCTGATGAGCGAAACCTTGCATTGCCCTCATATGGGCGTGGTATTGAGGGGGAATGGCGATTGAGCAATTCAGCCGGCGGCCCCGCCGGCGGTCGCGCCGCAAGCCCGTGCTGTGGGCTCTCGCCGTGATCCTCGTCGGCTGCGCCGGCGCGGCCGCAGCGGCCCTTCTTGCCTGGCCAGAGGTCGGTCTCGGAGGCGAGACCGCCGCGCTCGCCGTGGTCGAGCAGCCCGGCTACGCAGGCAGCGTGTCGCAGGTCACCGTGCAGACGAGCAGCGGCGCGGTCGTTCCCGTCGACGTGCGCGGTGGACAGCTGTGGCCCCGCGGAGGCGTGCCGACGGGCGAGGCACTCACGGTCGACGTGACGGTGAAGCGCCCCGCCTGGGTCGGCTGGCTGGTCGGTAGCTCCGCGAGCAAGACCTTCCACCTCGTGACCCCGACCGCCGAGCTTCGGGGCCGCTGGCTCGAGGTGCCGACCGGCAAGCCCGTCACGGTCTCGTTCGACCAGCCGGTGCGTGTCGTCGTCCTCCGGGACGAGAACGGGCCGCGTACGCTGCGGTTCGCAGAGCCACGCTCGAACGTCTCGATCGGCGTCGTCGCGAGTGGATCTCGGCAGCGCGGGCGCCGTTACCGTGCGCTCGTCCCCACGGAGCTGGGAGCGGCTGTCGTCACCGGCCCGTGTGAGCTGGTTCCCGTCTCGCTCGCGCGTGCAGGCGCTCGTCGAGCCGAAGCAGGATCAGCTCCTCCAGCCGAACGGTGCGATCACGGTCACGCTCTCCCGGCCTGCGTCGACCGTCTTCGGGGCGGCGATGCCCACGATCACTCCCGCCGTTCCCGGGCGCTGGCAGCGCCTCGACACCCACACGGTGTCGTTCACTCCGACGGGCCTCGGCTACCCCATCTCGTCCCATGTCAAGGTTCGCCTACCCGTGCAGGTGGACGTGACGGGGGCGACAGGTGGTGGCGAGCAAGCGACCCGAACGCTCGCGTGGGACGTGCGTCATGGCACGATCCTTCGGCTCCATCAGCTCCTCGCTCAGACGGGATACCTCCCCGTCGACTGGAGCTCGTCCGGCACCCCGGTGGCCCGCACCGCGGCGGCACAGGTGGCCGCCGTCTCCGATCCGCCCGCAGGGCACTTCAGCTGGCCGTACGCCGCCACGACGCCGAAGGAGCTCAAGGGAATCTGGCGCACGCTCGAGTGGAACGAGATCACGCGCGGCGCCGTGATGATGTTCGAGCACGACCACGACCTGGAGGTCGACGCGTTCGTCGGCCCCAAGGTGTGGCACGCACTCCTGGCCGACGCTCTCGCCGGCAAGCGTCGTACGGACGGCTACAGCTACGTCTACGTGCACCGGAACGTCCCGCAGCTGTTGACGCTGTGGCACGACGGCAAGACGATCCTCACATCGCCCGGGAACACCGGCGTCCCGGCCGCTCCGACCGAGCTCGGCACGTTTCCCGTGTTCGAGCACATCCCGATCGGCACGATGGCCGGCACGAACCCGGACGGGTCGCACTACAACGATCCCGGGATCCGCTGGATCAGCTACTTCAACCACGGCGAGGCGCTCCACGCGTTCAACCGCTCGAGCTTCGGGACGCCGCAAAGCCTCGGCTGCGTCGAGCTTCCGCTCGCCGCGGCGGCGAAGGTGTGGCCCTACACGCCGATCGGGACGCTCGTCACCGTCGAGAACTAGGGTCCTCTAGCCTGCGGCGAGAGCGGTGTTGACCGCCTTGAGGGTCGCGGCACCGGCGACCCCGTCCTCGGTGAGGCCTTTCGCCTTCTGGAAGGCGATCACAGCCGCCGTCGTCGTCGCGCCGAAGTTGCCGTCGGCGGCCCCCGCGTCGAAGCCGAGCTGGTTCAGCGCATTCTGCAACGCGGTCACCGAGCTTCCCTTGCTGCCGGCACGAAGGGTGGCATCCGTCGGCACCGCCGTCGCGCCCGTCGTGTTGGGCGTCGTCTTGGTCGGCGTCGTGTCGGTGGGTGTCGTGTCGGTCGGCGTCGTGTCGGTGGGTGTCGTGGCCGTCGTCACGGGCGTTGTCGCCGGGGAGTCGCCCGACCCGCTGATTGCGCGCACGAGGAGGATCGCGATCACGATCGCAGCGATGATCGCGAGCACCGCCAGGATGATCACGATCTGGCGTTGCGCGAGCCCGTCAGGGGCGGATCGCGGCGGCGGCTCCGGCTCGTCGTCCTGCCAGGCGACCTCGTCGGTCTCCATCGGCTCCTGGAAGGGCGTCGCGAACCAGTCGTCCTCTTCCGGAAGAACCGGTACATCGTCATCGCGGCCGTAGCGACTGCTCACGACCCAGAGGTTACTCGTCCGACAGGAGGACGTCACCTCCCCGCGCAGCTTCAGCGGCGGAGGGCGGCGTTGACCGCAGCCCCGAAGCCGTCACGCTGACCGCCGAGCGTCGGGTGGAACGAGCCGGGATCGAGTCCGAATCCGGTCGAGCTCATGATGATCCCGTTGATCCATTGGCCCTTGCTGCCGCAGACCTCGTGGCCCTCGAACCGGCGGTCCACGGGGACAAACTCGACCCTGGCGCCGGAGCGCGCGACGTCGGCAACCGCCGCCCTGATCGTCCCGTTGAGCCGAACGCCGAGTCGCCGCAGCATGTCCTGCTCGCCCTGGAACGGTCCGAGCGCACTACACGCCTGCCGCGCCTTCGCCGCGGGAAACGGCTGCGGATAGCCGAGGACGACGATCCGCGCGTGAGGCGCCCTGGCCGCGATCGCGCGGTAGACCTTCTCGAGCCGGGGCTTCGCCCGGTCGATGATCGCTGCGCGACTTCGCTCGAACGCGCGCGTGTTGCAGTTCCCGAGCCCACATGCGATGAGCACGTCGACGTATCCCGCGTCGTTGCCACCGATCGTGAGCGTGACCAGGTTGGCGCCGGCGAGGTCGGCGCTATCGAGCTGCGTTCTCAGGGCTGCTCCCTGCGGCACGCCGCCGAGGCTCCGCGGTAGGACATTCGCCGTCGTTGCACCCGAGCACGCCCACGACGCCCATGACACGGAACCTGCGGAGCGCACGCTCTGGTTCGAGCCGTAAAGGTTGGCCCCGCCCGCGGCGGCACGGCGATTGCCCGACGCGATCGCGTAGAGCGGCTTCGCGTAGCCGGGGGGCTGGACCCACGTCGAGTAGGCGCGAGAGGAGCGATCGCAGCCGGCCCCGCTCTGGAGAAACGGCACGACCCCTTCCCCTGCCGAGAACGAGTCGCCGAAGGCAACGTAGGCGAACGGCCCGGGCTGCGCCCTCGAGGACGACGCGGGCACGGCAGCAGCCGACACCGCACCGAGGAGCATCACGATCACGGTGAGTGGGAGCACGACGGCGCGACGCCGTTGGAAGCGGATCTGCACCCACGCATGATCACAGCAGTCAGGGTGCCCGCGATTGAGTTTTGTGTGAAGTTGGCAGACTGCCGCCATGGCGACGATGGCCGATCTCGACGAGCTCGCGCTGGCACTGCCCGATACGGCGCGCGCGGTATCGGAGGATGGCCGGCCCGAGTACACCGTGCACGGCAAGGCGTTTGCGTTCCACCGCGGCCGGCGCCGCGACGCCGTCGACGTGACGACCGGCGAGCGCCTCGACGACGTGCTCATGTTCCGCGTCGGCGACCTCGACGAGAAGCAGATCCTCCTGTCGGACGACCGCGGCATCTACTTCACGACGCCGCACTTCGACAACTACCCGGCGGTGCTCGTGCGCATTCCCGACCTTGCACGACTCGATCGGGCCGAGCTCCACGATCTCGTTGTCGAGGCGTGGCTGACGCGGGCGCAGAAGCGCGTCGCCCGAGCCTGGCTCGCCGAGCACGAAGGCGACGACGGCTAGCGTTCCCGGCGGATGACCGCCGCCCACCGCCTCGTGCTCGCTCTTGCGTGCATCGGCCTGCTCGGCGTGCCCATCGGTCATGCAGCCGGCTCTGCCCCACCTCGCCCGCACATCGTCTCGCAGCCGATCTCCTTCCCGGCCAGGCGCAAGACCGAGATGCAGGCGTACGCGAAGCGCCACTATGCGCTCGATACCTGGCAGCTCCGGAACCCGAAGGTGATCGTCGAGCACATCACCGCCTCGAGCACCTTCTCGTCGGCGTTCTCGACCTTCAACGCGGACGTCGCGGACGCGGAGCTGCACGAGCTACCCGGCACGTGCGCCCACTTCGTGATCGACACGGACGGGACGATCTACCAGCTCGTGTCGCTCGGAGTGATGTGCCGGCACACGGTCGGGCTCAACTGGACCGCGATCGGCATCGAGCACGTCGGCATGACCGACGCGCAGGTGACGGGCAACGCACGTCAGCTGGCGTCCTCGCTCGCGCTGACGGCGTGGCTGATGAGCCGCTTCCACATCAAGCTCGGCGACGTGATCGGCCACAACGAGAGCCTCACGAGCCGGTTCCACCACGAGCTCTACCCCGGCTGGCGCTGCCAGACGCACGGCGACTTCGTCCGAGCGGACATGAACCTCTATCGAGCCCGTCTCGCAGCGCTCGCGAAGCGGTTCGGCGTTCCGACCGGGGGCACCGTGCCCAAGGTGACCCCCCGCTGCTGATCCGACGGCACCGTATGCCACACTGACGTCATGACCTGGGCACTCATCCTCGGCGGCATCGTCGTCGTGCTGGTGCTGTTCGGCATCTACCTCTTCAACCGGATCGTCCGGCTGCGCAACGAGGTCAACACCGGCTGGTCGAACATCGACGTCCAGCTGAAGCGCCGGAACGACCTGATCCCGAACCTCGTCGAGGCCGTCAAGGGCTACGCGGCCCACGAACGAGGCGTGTTCGAGCAGGTCACAGAGGCCCGCGCAGCGATGGCGAACGCGTCGTCGCCCGCCGCCGCGGGCGCCGCGGATTCGCTGCTCGGGCAGGCGATCGGCCGTCTCTTCGCCGTCGCCGAGGCATACCCGGACCTCAAGGCATCGCAGAACTTCCGGCAGCTCCAGTCAGAGCTCACCGACACCGAGGACAAGATCGCCGCGGCGCGGCGGTACTACAACGCAACCGTGCAGGCCTACAACACGGCAATCCAGACGTTTCCGTCGCTCCTCTTCGCCGGCATTGTCGGGTTCGCGGCGCGCGAGTTCTTCGCGGCCGATCAGGCAGATCGCGCTCCTGTCGCGGTGAGCTTCCAGTCGTAGCCTCCGGCCCGGCGAGATGACGCTCCAGCAGCAGATCCGTGCCAACCGGCGCCGCACGGTCTACGTCGTGCTCGCGTTCGCCCTGCTGATCGCCGTCTTCGCCGCCGCCTCGGCCGTGTTCGTCGGGCGGCCCGGAGCGATCGGCCTGCTCGCGTTCGGCCTTGCCTACGGCGTCTTCGCCTGGTGGAACGCCGGCCGCCTGATCGGCGGGCTCACGCACGCGAGCCCGCTGCAGAAGAGCGACGACCCGGAGCTCTACCGCCTGATCGAGAACGTGTCGATCGCCGCCGGGCTGACTGCCACGCCACCGATCTACCTGATCGAGGACCCGGCGCCGAACGCATTCGCCGCGGGCGCGCGGCCCTCCTCGATCTACGTCGGCGTGACGAGCGGCCTGCGCAAGCTGATGCCGACGCGCGAGCTCGAGGCAGTCCTTGCCCACGAGATCTCCCACATCCGCAACAAGGACGTGCGGCTCATGACGCTCGCTGCCGTGCTGGTCGGCGTCATCGCGATGATCAGCGACTTCGCTTTCCGGATGGCCTTCTTCGGTGGCCGCGGCAGTCGCGACCGCAACCCGGTGCAGCTCATCGCGGCGATCGTCGCGCTCGTCCTCGCACCGATCGCTGCCGTGATGCTGCAGCTGGCGCTGAGCCGGCGTCGCGAGTTCCTCGCCGACGCGAGCGCCGCCGCGATCCTCAACGACCCCGAGGCGATGGCGCTCGCGCTGCGCCGGCTTCAGCTCGACACGAGCGTGGTCGCGTACGCCGACCGCGCCACGGCGCACCTCTTCATCGAGAGCCCCACACGCGCCGTGACCGGCCCCGGCGCGTTCCTCTCGGGCCTCTTCCAGACCCACCCGCCGCTCGAGGATCGAATCAAGGCGCTCGAGGAGGCAGGCGGCTTCCGACTCGACTGAGCCGGCTGTAAGAATCCGTCATCACCGCTAGAGGAAGGACGACCATGGCAGGCAAGGCAGATTTCACCGAGGACGAATGGGACGCGCTGCAGAAGGGCGTGACCGGCTCCGGCATGCTCGTCTCGGTCGCGCACCGCGACTTCACCGATAGCTTCGGCGAGGCCAAGGCGATCGCCAAGGACCTCGCGTCGAACCGCGAGAACGCAAGCCAGCTCGTGCGCGAGCTCGCCGAGACCCATGGCACCGGCTTCGGCCTCCTCGCCTCGCCGACCGAGGTCAACGAGGGAACGATGACGGCGCTCGCCACCGCCGTCGCGACCCTCACCGCCAAGGCGCCCGACGAGCTCGAGGCGTACCGTGCGTTCGTGCTCGAGGTGGCGCATGCGGTCGCGGAGGCCAAGGGCGGCGTGCAGGAAGAAGAGACCTCGGCGATCGCCCAGATCACGGCCGCGCTCGGCGCAGCGTAGGCTCTGCCGGTGGCACCCGCGACGACGAGCGCCGATTTCACGCTGGACTTCTTCTCTCTCGCGGGGAAGCGCGCCATCGTGACGGGCGGCAACACGGGACTCGGCCGAACCTTCGCGCTTGCGCTCGCAAAGGGCGGCGCGGACGTCTTCGTGCCGAGCCTGATGGACGACGACGGCGTCACGGCGGGGCTGATCGAGGCGGAGGGCGTTCGCACCGGGTCGATGCAGGTGGACATCACCGAGCCCGGCGCCCCCCGGCGGGTCGTCGACGCGTGCCGGGAGGAGCTCGGCTCCGTCGACATCCTGGTCAACAGCGCGGGCATCGCCCCGCTTGCCGACGTGCTCGAGTACGGGCGTCCGCTCTGGGATGCCACCGTGGCCGTCAACCTCACGGCCGCGTTCGAGATGAGCTACGAGGCCGCCCAGCGGATGGTTCCGCAGCGCAGCGGCAAGATCATCAACATCTGCTCCGTCTTCTCGTTCCTCGGCGGACAGCAGGCGCCGGCGTACGCGGCAACGAAGCACGGCATCGCGGGCCTGACGAAGACCTACTGCGACGAGCTCGCGCAACACAACATCCAGGTCAACGGGATCGCCCCCGGCTACTACGCCACCGAGCTCACGACGGCAACCCGAAGCGACCCGGTGCTCAACCAGCGCGTGCTCGATCACATCCCGACCGGCCGCTGGGGCGAACCGCTCGACCTGATGGGGACGGTCGTCTTCCTCGCGAGCCGCGCCTCCGACTACGTGAACGGCCACATCCTCTCGGTCGACGGCGGCTATCTCGTCCGCTAGGACGGGCTCGTGAGCACCATGCCAGGCCCGTATCTGATCGGGATCGACGGCGGCACCCAGAGCACCAAGGTGGTCATCGTCGACGGCGCGGGGACCGTGGTCGCGGAGGGCAGAGAGCCCTTGCGTCCGATGAGCCGACCGGAACACGGGGTCGTCTTCCATCCCGACGACGACCTCTGGAGCTCACTCGCGGCAGCGAGCCGCCAGGCGCTCCAGCGCTTCGGCGGGGATCCCGGCGAGATCGCCGCGGTCGGCCTCTGCACGATCCGATGCTGCAAGGCGTTCCTGAAGGCGGACGGGTCGCTCGTCGAGCCGGTGATCAGCTGGATGGACGAGCGCGCGTACCTGCCCTATCTGCCCGACGACCCCGCCCTCGCGTACGCAACGACCTCCTCCGGCTATCTCGGCCACCGCCTCACCGGCGAGCGTCGCGACTCGGCCGCGAACAACATCCTCCTGCAGTGGCCGATCGACGTCGACGCCTGGGACTGGAGCATCGACCCGGCCCTGTTCGAGCAGTTCCGGCTCGGGCGGGAGATGCTGTTCGAGCTCCAGCTCCCGGGCGAGGTGATCGGGACGGTCACGACCAACGCCGCCGCAGCCACGGGCATCCCGGCCGGGCTCCCCGTGGTGTCGACCGCGAACGACAAGGCAGTCGAAGCGCTCGGCGCCGGGCCGACCGGTGAGTCGACCGTACTTGTTTCGCTCGGCACCTACATTGCCGCGATGGTGCCCGGCTACGAGAACCACGAGGCACCGACGTCGTTCTGGACGAACTTCGGCTGCGCCCCCCACCGCTACCTCTACGAGAGCCGCGGCGTGCGGCGCGGGATGTGGACGCTCAGCTGGTTCCTCGCGCTCCTCGGCCCGGAGCTCGCCGAGCGGGCCGCGACGCTCGGCGTCTCGCGCGAGGAGCTGATCGAGGAGGAGGCACGGAGCGTTCCCGCCGGCAGCGACGGCCTGATGACCGTGCTCGACTGGCTCGCTCCCACCGACGCACCGTTCCGCAAGGGCGTGATGCTCGGCTTCGACGCCCGGCATACGCGCGCTCATGTCTACCGCTCGATCCTCGAGGCGATCGCCCTGACGATGAAGCACAACGTCGACGAGATGAGTCGCGAGCTCGGCATTGCAATCGAGGAGATCATGATCGCGGGTGGCGGCGCGTCGAGCCCGCTCGTCATGCAGACCTTCGCCGACGTGTTCGGGATCCCGGCCACGCGAAGCACCCGCGCCGCAGGTGCGGGCCTCGGCGCCGCGATCTGCGCCGCGGCGGCGGCCGGGCTGTACCCCGACATCGAGACGGCGACCGCCCGGATGACGGGCGGGCGCGAGTCGTTCGCTCCCGACGCCGCCAACACGGCGATCTACACCCGGATGAACGAGAGTGTCTACCCGGCGATCAGGGCCGCCACGGATCAGGTCCTCGAACGCTCGTACCCGATCTTCCACTGAGCCGACCCAAAGGAACCAGCATGGAACTGACCAGAGCAGAGATCGTCGAGGGCCTGCAGCAGATCCTGGGCGCCGCGAGCGTCGTCACCGACGAGAAGCTGCTGCAGCAACGGAGCATCGACAACTTCCGCAAGCTCGAGAACATCTTCGGCGTCTACACGCTCCCTGCACCCGCCGCCGTCGCGATGGTCCGGAGCACGTGGGAGGCGGCCGAGGTCCTCGCGTTCGCCGATCGCCAGGGCATCAACGTGGTGGCGCGCACCGGGGGCACCGCGACCGAGGGCGGGCTCGAGACGGTCGTGCCCGACTCGATCGTGCTCGACGGGTCGGCGATGGACAGGATCATCGACATCGACGTCTACAACATGCAGGCGACCTGCCAGTGCGGCGTGCCGCTGCAGGTGCTCGAGGATCGTGTCCGCGAGCTCGGCCTCACCACGGGCCACTCACCACAGTCGAAGCCGGTTGCGCACATGGGCGGCCTCGTTGCCACCCGCAGCATCGGTCAGTTCTCGACGCTCTACGGCGGGATCGAGGACATGGTCGTCGGGCTCGAGGTGGTCTTTCCGGGTGGCGAGATCGCCCGGATCAAGAACGTCCCACGCCGGGCCGCTGGGCCTGACATCCGCCACATCGTGATCGGGAACGAAGGCGCGCTGTGCTTCATCACCGAGGTGACGGTGAAGCTCTTCCCCTACCTCCCCGAGAACAACGCGTTCCTCGGCTGGACGCTGAAGAACATGGAGACCGGCTTCCAGGCGTTGCGCGAGGTGATGGTGAGCGGCTACCACCCGTCGGTGGCGCGGCTCTACGACCCTGGCGACGGCGGGCTCCATTTCTCGCGCTTCGCAGGTCCCGACGACTGCGTGCTGCTGTTCATGGCGGAGGGGGCGGCAGGCATCGCGAAGGCGACAGCGGAGGGCATCGAAGAGATCGTGTCCCGCTACCCGGAGTGCCAGCAGGTCGACAGCGGCCTGATCGCGACCTGGTTCGACGACCTCGTCTGGGGGCCGGAGAAGATCACCGCCGAGGACGAGCGCATCCGCACGACGGGCAACGTCAACCGCACGACCGAGATCTCGGCCGACTGGAGCACCGTCAACGAGATCTACGAGAGCGCCCTCGCTCGCATCCTCGCGGAGATCCCCGACATCACGATGGCCGGCGGTCATTCATCCCACAGCTACATCAACGGCACCAACATGTACTTCAACTACTTCTACGACCTGGTCGACTGCGCGCCCGAGGAAGAGGTCACGAAGTACTACCTCCCGATCATCTCGATCATCTGCGAGGAGACGCTGGCCCGGGGCGGCTCGATCGTGCATCATCACGGGATCGGGAAGGCGCGGGCGCGCTGGGTCGAGGACGAGTACGGCTCGTCGTACCCGATGATCGAGACCCTGAAGAGGGCGTTCGACCCGAACGGGATCATGAACAAGGGCACGATCATTCCGGTCTCGACCGGCCGGTGACGGCAACCGGCAAGCGATTCGCGGAGACGGCACGGAGCACTATGTGTGTGGGTAGCCGTACCGCGGAGCGGCACCTGCGCGCTTCATACTCGGCCGAAGATGCACGGTGTCTTCCACGGGCCTGGTGAGGGCGAGTCGCTCTTCGACGGCAGGATCGTCCTCAAGTCCGCGCTCGAGCAACTGTCGGTCACCGAGTCGTGGTTTCCGACGGCACGACCGGGCGCCGACCTCCATTTCCATCGCGGGCACGCCGACTCGTTCTACGTGCTCGAAGGCGAGCTGGCGATCCGCATCGGCGACGAGGAGCATCTCGTCGGACCCGGCGGAACCGTCTGCGCTCCGCCCGGCCTCGTGCACGGGTTCAGAAGCACGAGGCCGACCCGCTTTCTCAACTTCCACACGCCGGATACGCGGTTCGCCGAGCACCTCCGGGAGCTCGACCGGGGCGAGCCTGGCGGCTTCGACAGCGTCGACGCCGGGCCGGGCGACGGGCTCATCTCCGAGGGGGCCGTCCTGCTCCAGGGCGGCGAGGGCGAGGCGCTATGCGCCAACAACCGCGTCGCAACGATCAAGATCGGAACCGACGAGCTCTGCCTGATCGAGTTCGACCTCGACCCCACCCACGAGGGGCCTGACCCCCACAGCCATTCGGACCACACCGACTCGTTCTACGTGCTCGAGGGGACGGTCTGGTTCCGGCTCGGCACCACCGAGATCCTGGCCGATGCAGGATCGTTTGTGGCAGCACCACCCGGGGTCGACCACGCCTTCGGGACCGGACCGAACGGAGCGCGGATGCTCAACGTCCACGCGCCCAGCACGGGCTTCCACGAGCGCCTGCGCGGAATGGGCTAGGTCGTCGTCGCCGAGACGACCGTCGAGCTGCCGAGGTCACGTGCGTCACCCACCGCGCTGATCACACGGGCCATCAGGGAGTCGGCGGTCTCCGCCCCGTCCCAGCACGCGACGCCGGTGGAGAGTGGCGCATCCTCGACGAGCCCATGGAGTCCCGTCGCGATCTGCTGACCCGCGCCGAGAGAGCAGCCCGGGAAGGCAGCCGCGAACGTGCCGTCGGCGTAGCGCACGAGCACGTCGGTGCCGCGGAGCTTCGTGGAGAAGGCAAACGCGGTCTCGTGGAGCAGGCTGTCTGCCGCCGCGTCGCCTCGCTCTTCGCGAATCCCGGCGAGGCCCTCGACCGTAAACAGCGCTACCGAGAGCTGCCACGCCTCCCGCTGCGCCCGCTTGAGCTCCTGCGGCAGGCGCTCGTTCCAGGCTTCCCGGGTCGGCAGTGAGGTGACTTCGTCGGTGCCCGCCACCTCGATCGACCTCGAGGCCCGAGCTTGCATCTCGCGGACGAGCTCGTGCACGACCGTGCCGACGAGGGCGGTGGTGATCATCCACATCGTCGGGGTCTGCCAGTAGCCCGTAGGGTAGTTCGGCGCGCCGAGCCAAACGATCGGGACGATGAAGACGGCGACGCCGCCGAGGATGCCGGCAAGCAACTGCCCGCGCGTGCCGTAGTGCGCGAGCCAGAGGACAGGCAGGAGCACGAGCGGCGAGAACGACGAGCCTGAGCCCCCATCGGCGTCGATGAGCAGCGCGACGAGCACGAAGAACGCGAGCGGCGGAAACGTCTGCACCCAGCCGGGCATCCGGCGCCATGGGATTGCCCCGACGGCGAGCACGAGCATGGAGGCGACAGCCGCTGCCACGATCAGGCGTTCAGGCGATCCGCCGTCGTAGTTCAGGTTGAGGAACGCGAACGCCAGGAGCAATGCCACGACGAACGGCGCGATGCGGGGCGCGAGCCCTCCCGGATCCAGCGGGCGCGCGCGGGGGGAGTCATGGGCCGATGACATCTGTCTCTCGCATCGGATGGACCTGATCCGTGCTTGAGCCGCCCTCCCTCGACCAGAGGGTCGCTCGCTAGCGCTGCACCACGGTGAGCACGAACGGGGCGCCGACGCGTTCCGGCGGCTCGAGCTCGCACGCGAACCGGCCTGCGACAGCGTCTGCGAGCTCCTCGGCCGTGCGGGGGTGCGCGCCGGCGACGAGAAGGTGGCGCGCCACCTCGCCACGCGTCTTCTTGGCCAGATGCGACACGACGCGCCTGACCCCGTCCACCTCATCGACGACCGCCAGCTGAACCCGTATGACACCACTCTCACGCGACGGACGCCAGGCGGCGACGTAGGTCGCCGACCGGCAATCGACGATGAGGCGTCCGGCTGCAGCCTCGTCGAGAGCGGTGGACAGATCGGCCCGCCAGTAGCGCGCGTCCATCTCCCGCTTGTAGAAAGGCACCCGGTCGGAAGGCCTTAGCGCACCGAACTGGGCCGAGACGATCACGATGTTGCGTGCGGCTCCGCGCGGCAGCGTCGCGATGTCGAGCGCCGCGTAGAGCACGCCCGTGTAGAGACGGGCCGCGGTCGTCGTCGGCGCGTGGCGCAGCTGGTCGTCGAGCAACCCATCGCGCAACAGCGTCAGGCTCGGGAACGAGAGGCTCTCGAGGTCGATCGGCTTCCCACGCGCCGGCGCCCACTTCCCCTCGCTCGGCGGCAGGACGATCAGCGGTGGTCGGCGCACGGCCATGGGAGGCGCGCTGCCCTACGTCCGCGGCGCGTACCGGTGGTGTAAGTCGAGCGTGTTCCCGTCGGGATCCTTGAAGAGCGCCTGATGACACACGCCGCTGTCGATCGTCTCGCCGAGGAAGGTCACGCCACGCGCCTCGAGCTCGGCCCGGGATGCTGCGACATCGTCAACGTGGAGCGCGATCGGCACGTTGTGGGGGCTGAACTCGATGCCGAGCAGCTCGGTCACGATCAACGCGATCGTGACGGTACCCGTCTCGAACTCGGCGCCCATCGCGGGCGCGCCGTGGCGCTGCCAGCGCGGGCCGGGCGTGAGGCCGACAACGTCCGTGTAGAAGGCAGCCGCGCGGTCGAGATCCTGGGTCGGCACCGAGACGAAATCGACTCCGGTGACGCGGTGGTCGGGTGTGGCCATGCGCAGATCTCCTTTTGCTCGTGCCGACGTGAGCAGGGGACGTCTCAGGGTCGGACTAGGGTCATTCCGGATAGTCGCCGCTGTCGGCACAGGCCATTCTGCAGACATGAACACAACAACAACACACATCCCAGAGATCCGCCGCCTGCAACGCAGCCGCTCGGATCGCATGGTCGCCGGTGTCAGCGGCGGCCTCGCCCGTTACTTCGAAATCCACCCGGCGATCTTCCGCGTCGGCTTCGTCGTCCTCACCCTCCTCGGCGGCGCCGGCATCCTGATCTATGCCGCCGCGGCGCTCGTCATGCCCGACGACGGCAAGGACGACTCCGTCGCAACCGCCGCGCTACGAAACCGGCGAGATCGCCCGTGGCCGCTGATCGGGCTCGGCTTCCTCGCCGTCGCAGGGGCCATTCTGCTCTCACGCATCTCACTGTCGCTCAGCGGCGGCTCCTGGTTCCTGTTCCTGATCGCCGGCGTCGTGATCCTCTGGATCACGCGCCAACCCGCAGCGGAGATCAGCACCGATCCCGCGTCGGAGCCCGCGGCCTCCCCGGCGCAGCTCGCAGAGCGAGACTCTCGCCGCATGCGGCGACTCGGGAAGTGGGTCACGATCACGCTCGCGACGCTCATCGCGCTCGTGCTCATCGCCGTTGGCGCCTTCTTCGCCGTCTTCGACGTCGATCTCGGCAAGGGCGTCGGCGATCGAGCCGTCGCGGTCACGAGCGTCGAGAACCTGAAGAGCACCTACACGCTCGGTATCGGCACGCTCGAGCTCGATCTCAGCCAGATGGACATCCCGCTCGGTGAGACCCGGGTCGATGCGCGCGTCGATGTGGGCGAGCTCCACGTGATCGTCCCGAACGACGTCGCACTGGACGCGCGCGGAACGGTCGAGATCGGCGACGTCAACCTTCCCGGGAACGTGAGCGGCAGCGGCCGCAACGTCGAGAGCAGCGTGCTCGAGAAGGGGCCTCGGGTGCTCGTGATCAACGGGCACACCGGCCTCGGATCGGTCACGATCGAGCGCGCCCTACCATGACCCGGAATGTCGCGGCCTAGCTTCGCACCGAGCTCCGACGACCGGGTGATCGCGGGGGTCTGCGCAGGCATTGCGCAGACCCTCGCGGTCGACGTCACCCTCGTCAGGCTCGTCTTCGCACTCCTCGCGCTCGCCGGCGGCGCCGGGATCGTGCTCTACCTGGCGGTCTGGGCGTACTCGCGCTCGGCCCGGCGCTCGGTTGCCGGAGTGCTCACGGTCTTCGCAGGTGCCCTCCTGCTGAGCGCTCTCGGCCTCTCCGATCGGTCGGTTGCCGGCATCGCCCTCATCGCGGCCGGCCTCGCACTCGCGTGGCGGCGAGGTGGCGGCCTCAGGCCAGACGCGCCACTCTCCTACGGCGGCATCGCACTGGCAGCGATCGGCGCAGTTGCGCTCCTCGCGAGCGGCGGTGCAACCTCGACGCTTCTCGCACCCGGCGCCGTCGCGGGCGCGCTGCTGCTGATCGCCGGGCCGTGGGTGTGGCAGCTCGCCCTCGACCGGGATGCCGAGCGGACAGCCCGGATTCGAGGCGACGAGCGCTCGGACGTCGCGGCCCGTGTCCACGACTCCGTCCTGCAGACGCTCGCGCTTATCCAACGGCACGCGAGCGAGCCACACCGCGTCGTGTCGCTGGCGCGCCGGCAGGAGCGCGAGCTTCGCGGCTGGCTCTATGCCGACCAGCCGATCGGCGACGACAATGCGTCGCTCGTTGCTGCACTCTCGGCGGCGGCCGGGGATGTCGAGGAGCTCCACGGGGTGCGCATCGAGCTCGCGAGCTCGGGTGACTGCCCCATCGACGGGGCTGTTGGTGCAATCGTGCTCGCTGCACGGGAGGCAATGACCAACGCGGCAAAGTTCGCCGGCGTCGAAGAGATCGACGTCTACGTCGAAGTCACCGACGCGGAGGTATCGGTCTTCGTGCGCGACCGCGGCGCGGGCTTCGACCGGGCCTCCGTCCCGGCCGACCGGCGCGGTCTCGTCGAGTCGATCGAGGGACGGCTCGAGCGCGCGGGCGGAACGGCAACCGTCGTGACGAGCCCCGGTGACGGCACCGAGGTGGAGCTCCACCTCAAGAGGAGCCTCTCGTGAAGCGCCGTGTCGTGCTCGTCGACGATCACGATCTCTTCCTCGCCGGCGTGCGGGCCGAGCTCGGAGACGCGGTTGACGTGGTCGGTCAGGCGGGCACGGTTGCGGCCGCGGTGCCGTTGATCAAGGAGCTCGATCCCGATGTTGTCCTCCTCGACGTGCATCTGCCCGACGGCAGCGGCGACGCGATCATCAACCAGGTCGCATCCGAGCGGCCGGGCGTGCGGTTCCTGGCATTGTCGGTCTCCGACGCCGCCGAGGATGTGATCGCCGTGATCAGAGCCGGCGCCCGAGGCTACGTCACGAAGACGATCTCGGGTGCGGAGCTCGCCGCGGCGATCGAGCAGGTCGCAAACGGTGACGCGGTGTTCTCGCCACGACTGGCCGGCTTCGTCCTCGATGCCTTCAGAGCCGGCGACCGCGTCGGGGGCGACGCCGAGCTCGACGAGCTCACGCCGCGCGAGCGCGAGGTGTTGCAGCTGATCGCCCGCGGCTACATGTACAAGGAGATCGCCGCCCGGCTGCACCTGTCGGTCAAGACCGTCGAGAGCCACGTCTCGAACGTCCTCCGCAAGCTGCAGCTCTCGACGAGGCACGAGCTCGCACGGTGGGCGACCGAGCATCGGCTCGTGTAGGCCGACGATGCGCGATCCGTGCCCCGAACGATGAGCTCTCCGAGGTGGGTCTTGCTCGTACCGGTCTGCCTCGTGCTGGTCGCGTCCGCGCTCGGCATCACCCTCTGGCACGATCCGAGCCCCCCAGCCACCGACGGTCGCGACGAGCGCGGCACTGCACTGCACCGCCCCACGATCGAGGCCTCCTTCGCTGCCGAGAGCTACCCGCGCGGCGGCGTCGCCCGTCTCGTCTCGTACGATCGGGCCACTTCGGTCACCGTCCAGCTCTACCGCGTCGGCAGCGCGCTCGCCTCGGCGAGCGCCGACGAGATGCGCGGCACGCCCGTCGGTGTACCTCGCCGGATCGCGCTCGTCGAGAAGAGGCAGAGCATCCGGATCGGCCTCGACCGCGGCTGGCCGAGCGGCCTCTACTTCGCGGAGTTGACAGCACCCGGTGGGCGGATCGGGTATGCACCGTTCGTGCTTGCGCCCGAGAAGCTCGGCGGGCATCGAATCGCCGTCGTCATGCCGACCGAGACCTGGCAGGCGTACAACTTCCGAGACGATGACGGCGACGGTAGCCCCGACACCTGGTATGCCGACCCGGAGCATCTCTACAAGGCCCGGCTCATCCGTCCGTTCGAGAACCGCGGCGTGCCGCCGCACTTCCGCTCCTACGACGAGCCGTTCCTGCGCTGGCTCGACCACTGGGGCTACGCCGTCGACGTCCTCTCCGACGCAGAGCTGCGACGGGCACACGGCGGCACGCTCGCCCGCGCGTACGACCTGATCGTCTTCCCGGGCCACCACGAGTACGTGACCGCGCACGAGTTCGATGCGGTCGAGGGATTTCGCAACCTCGGCGGGAGCCTGATGTTCCTCTCGGCCAACAACTTCTTCCGCCAGATCACAATCGCCGACGGCGTGATGACACTCGTCGGCCAGTACCGCAAGCTCGGGAGGCCTGAAGCGACGCTCACGGGCGCGCGCTACTTCGCCTCGCGCTCGAGCGGTCGGCACGGCTCACCGTGGGTCGTGCGTGAGAGCGCGGCAGGCGCGTGGATCTTCGACCACACCGGCCTCGATCCAGGTGCGCAGTTTGCGAGCGGTGGCATCGAGGTGGACGGCCTCTCCCCTGCCTCGCCGAAGGGGACGGAGGTAGTGGCGGAGATCCCGAACGTGTTCGGCGACGGACGCAGCGCCCAGATGACCTACTACGAAACGCGGTCGGGAGCTCGCGTGTTCTCGGCCGGAGCGTTCACGCTTGCCGGCGCGGTCTGGCAACCGCCGGTGTCGCAGATGATGATCAATCTGCTCGACGGACTGTCGCAGCCACCGGCGGCGGAGACCTCGGGGTAGCCTGTCGGGATGACGCGCCTGCTCGCAGTCCAGCTAGCCGTGGTCGCGACGGTGCTCGCACTGCCCGTCGCCGGGCTGGCGGCACGGGCTGCAATCCAGCCGCTACCGACACCGCTGAAGACAGAGCTCAAGGGAGGCTACTGGCATGCAGGCTGCCCGGTCACGCTGACTCAGCTCAGGCTCCTCACCATCAAGACCTGGGGCTTCGACGGCAAGCCGCACACCGGGCAGCTCGTCGTCAACGAGAAGGCCGCCGCCCCGCTCCAGCGCGTGTTCGCGAAGCTCTACCAGCTGCACTTCCCGATCCGCCACCTCCAGGTGGCAGACGCCTACGGGCCGAGCAACGCCCGACCGCCCGACAACGACATCAGCGGTTCCTTCGAGTGCCGGCAGGCCGTGCCGTCACCATGTACGGGCGGCAGTGGCACGGGCAGCTGGTCGAACCACGCCTACGGCCTGGCGGTCGATCTCAACCCGTCTGAGAACCCCTACGTGGGTTGCGGTATGACCCGCGATCCGAAGCAGCTCGTCTACGCCAACCGCAAGAAGATGCGCACCGGGATGGTCACTCCGGCGGTCGTGGCGGCGTTTCGATCGATCGGCTGGGGTTGGGGTGGCTCGTGGAGCGGAGACACCAAGGACTACATGCACTTCTCCTGGAACGGGCACTAGCGCGGGGCGCGCCTAGCCCCCGTGTAGGCGTGCTCTGCGCGAGCCGGAAACGAGACGCCCTCGTGATGAGGGGACGCGCTAATACCAGATCGCAGCGCCCACCCCATCCCGCCGCTCGGGCGGTTCGGGGAGCGACACGGCATCGCGGCGCGCAGCCGTCCATGCGCAAGCGGCGGCGTCGAGCACGTCGTCGAGCGGAATCGTCGCAGCGCCGCCGAGCGTTCCCGGGTCGATGTTGATCCCGTGCTTGCGCAGCAGCCCAAGGCGTTCGAACGCCCCACCCGCAGACTTCTTGCGGAACTTGAGCCGTCGCATGTCGTTCATCGCCGTGAAGCAGAGCTCGGGGTGGGCTTCCCGGAGGCGCCGGTCGCGCGCCGCGAGCGCCGTGACGTGCTTGATCCGGTCGCCGAGCGCATATGCCTGCGCGGAGATGCCTCCACCTTCCGCAAACGGTGCGTCGAACCGCTCCCGCTCCGGGATCGTGAAAACGGAGCTGCCGCCGACGCGTTCGCGGGCGAGCGCGTCCGCCTGGCGCGGCCCGTATCCGATCGGGATATCGATCGCGATGCGCTTCGTGTCGGCGAGCTCGGAGAACTCCGACTCGACGCCCTCGATCAGCCGCGCCTCACGGAAGCGACCGTCGATCAGGATCACCGCGACCCAGCCGCGCTTGGTGCCGTCGACGCCGGCTACGAGCTCTGTCATGGGGGCAGTCTGCCGACGAACGGCCGACGAAGCGCGAGGTGATCGCCCGCTGGCGCGATCGGGATGACTCGATCGGGCGCCGAGATGCCCCGTTTGCGTGTTGTGGCCGGTCGGCCAGTCCTCCAGCCTTGCCGGTAGCCGCCCGCAACTGACCTGATGGAGGTCGCCCGATGCCCGATGGACCGATCGTCGCGATGCCGAGTGCTCCCGCTCCGCCGTTCCCGCCCTATCCGCCGTATGCGCCGTTTCCTCCCTATCCGCCGTACCCACCGGTGGTGCTCCACTCACACGGCCACTGCGGGTGCAACTGCGGTGGCGGCCACGGCGCTCCTGCCGCAGCAGCACCCCCCGGGTATACGACGCCGCCGCCGTACGTCACGCCCGGCCAGGCGGTGCCGCCGCCACCCGGCGTCTCCTACCCACCACCCCCACCTGTCCCCGGGAACACGGTCCCGCCCCCGGTGAATCCCGTCGGCCCCGGCGCACCGTCACCCACCAACCCGACGGGCTCCGGGTTCAATCCCTTCGATCCGCTCGGCTCGCTGCTCGGTCTCTTCGGCGTCCCGGCGCCGTCCAATCCCGTCGGCGGCCTGCTTGGCTCGATCTTCGGCGGAGGACGCTAGCGATGGCCGATCCGTCACCCTTTGCGAATCTCGACGAGTCTCAGCTCCATTACCTCAAGTCCCAGTATCTCTCCTCGCTGCAACTCGTCGATCAGACGGAGGCGGTGCTGAAGGCGCAACTCGAGCAGATCGTGAAGTCGCGCAAGCAGGTGCAGGAGCTGATGGCCGATCTCGACGCCCAGATCGCGGCGGCGAGCAAGCCGGAGCCTGCGAAGCCTCCCGCCAAGCCCGTCAAGAAGCCGACGCGGCGACCGACCCCGAGGAAGACGCCCGTCACGCGGTGACGAGAGCGCCGGGTGCGGCGTATACGCGGTAGATGCCACGCCGCACCCTGCCTCTCCTCCTCGCGCTCGTCGTCCTGGCGGCCTCGGCCGCGGGATCAGCAGCCGCCGCCACCACGCCGAAGCCGCGGCTTCTCGTCAGCGTCAGCGCCACCGGCGGCCTCTGCCCGCCCGGCATGTGCCACTGGAGTGCGCGGATCACGACAACGACGATCAGCGCCGAGGGCCGTCGCTCGCGGCGGATCACCGTTGCCGAACGCCGGGCGCTGACGGCCGCGATCGCGCAGCTGATGCCGGCCACGCTGCCGAAGTTCACCGGAACCTGCCCGATCGCCTACGACGGCCAGGAGCGCCACTACCGGTTCCGTGGCAAGCGTGAGATTCGCTCGTGCGCCCTCGACCTCCGGCGGGTGAAGCCGGTGCAGCTCGTGGACCAGCTGATTGCGGGCCTGCGACAGCCGTAGGCACCCGAGGCCTGGTAGTCGAGGCGGCCGATTCTCGAGCTCGCTCAGGTACGACCGCGGAATCCCGACGAGCTCAGCCCGCTCCTTCCGGGTCACCCCGGACGGCTCCCGGGAGTGACGGACGCCGGTTAGATCAAAGTGAGCGTCGCCGAGAGCGTTTGGGCGCCGAGCGTCGCGTCGAACTGATATTCGCCAGGAGGCGCCTGTCCCGCTCCGACCGAAACGGTGATCTGCCCGGACGTGGAGCCATCGGCAATCGAGATCGTGCCGATGCTGCCCCCCTGATAGGTCACCTCAACCGTGACGTCGCCCTGCGCGGCTGGCGCCGTGAGGTCGACCTGGAAGACGAGGTTGCCCCCCTGGGAGCTTTGCACCGCCGATGGGGTGATCGTGAACGCTGCCATCGTCGCCCCGCCGCCCGAGCCGGTGACGTGGAGCGTCGCCGTCTGGGAGCTGCCGGCGAGCTGACCCGTGAGGGTCACGTCGCCCGGCGGAGTGTCGGAGGGAACCGGGTACGTCGCGCTCGCCGACGTCGCGCCGCCGGGAACCTCGACGTTCGGCACGCCCGCTGCGCCCGTCGCGGTCACCACGACGACCGCCCCACCGGCGGGAGCGCGCTGTGAGAGGTTCGCCTCGATCGTGGTCGTGCCGCCGGCCGGGACGGTCGCCGGGTCGACCGTCAGCGCGGTCAGCTGGATGGGTGGCCCGGAGCCCTGCTCCTCCCACGTGTCTCCGAGCAGGTCGTCAGACGCCGTTTGGCTCGAGGGTGAGACAGCGACCCCACCAAAGATCAAGGCGCACCCTCTCGCGGCGTCGAAGGCCGCCGCAATCGACGATCGTGGGCCTGGCCCGATGTCCTGGCGCTGCGTCCAGTGTGCGCCGTCCCACTGCCATGTCCCGGCGAACAGCTTGGCGCTCGGGTCGGCGAGCGAGGCGACTCCGCCGTAGAGGAGCGCGACCGTTCCGTCGAAGACGAGCGCTGCCGACGCCGAGGGCGGCGGCCCAAAATGTGCCCGCTGCGTCCACACCGCGCCGTCCCACGACCACGTGTCGCCGACGGCGCCGGAGCCGCTATCGCCACCGAAGAGGACGACCTCGCTCCGCATCGCGTCGTACGCTTGGACGTGCCCACGGCGCGCGCCGGGGCCTGTGTCCTGCGCCTGCGTCCACGTCGTCCCATCCCACAGCCAGGTGTCACCGCGAAGCGCATTCGTCGCGGCGAGGCCGCCGAAGAGGACGCACTTCGTCGCCTTCGCATCGAACGCGATCTGCAGATCCGTGCGCGCGTCCGGTCCCGTGTCCTCAACCTGTGTCCAGCTCGCTCCGTCCCACTCCCAGGTGTCGCCCCTCGGCGTCCCATCCGCGAGCGCGCCGCCGAAGAGGACGACCCGCGACCGATTCGCGTCGTACGCGAGGGCGTGGCCCGACCGCGCGGCCGGGCCGGCGTCCTCGACCTGGGTCCAGTCCGTGCCGTCCCACTCCCACGTGTCGCCGAACGCAACACCCGCGAGCGTCGTGCCGCCGAACAGCACGACTCGCCCTCGTGCGCCATCGTAGGCGGCTGCAGCCCCGGCCCGCGGCTGCGGCCCGACGTCCTGTTTCTGGGTCCAGAGAAGCGGCGACAGGGTGAGAAGTATCGATCATCGCCACGGCCAATGGAATCACTCCACCGAGTGAATCACCGAGCGGTCTTACGAGCACGCGGGCCGGACTGCGAGCCGCGCCAGGCCCTCGGCACCATCGCGGACGACGTCTTTCAGGAGATTTAGCCGAGGGTATTTGGGCGAGCCACCGAGCGTGCCCATGCTCGAGCCCTCGCATTTTTGCGGAAATGATGCAGGACTCGATCACCTTGCCAAAGAGGCCGTCGTTGATCTCGCGCAGGTATCGAGTTTGCACCCCGTTGCTCATCGCTTCGACTACTCCGAATTGGCGTCTTCCCCGAGCCCGCGGTCTGCTGACGGACCCTCGACGCCGCGCTGCGTCAGGGCGCGAGCCCGTACAACGCGAGCGCGTTCTCCCGCAGGATCGCGCGCCCCGCCCGTTCGGCCACGTCGGTGGGCAGAGATCCGTCAAGACCTCGGCGAGCGCCTCGCGCCACCAGGCCGCCGCGAGGAAGTACAGCTCGGGCGTCCGGGCCGCATCCGAGGCGTAGAGCAGCTTCGACACGGGCGCCAGCTCGAGCGCCTCTCGCAGCGCATCGGCGGGCCGGGCGCTGAAGGGGATCGTCAGCGACAGATCGATGTATGCGTTCGAGTAGACGTGCGCGAGCCAGCCGGCCTCGCGCACGTACGGATAGCAGTGGAGAAGCACGAAGGGCGTCGTGCGGAAGCGGTCGAGAAGCGGCTTCAGCCGGGTGGGATCGGCAAGCGGCAAGAAGAGGTCGGTGTCGCCGAAGCCGGTGTGAACCTGTACGGGAAGCTGCCCTGCAGCTTCATTGGCCTCGAGCGCGTCCCAGATCAGCAGGTCGAGCAACGGCTTCGCGGCGAGACGCCCCGACTCGAGCCGCAGCGCCTCGGCGGCGGCGGCTTCGTCGGGCGATCTCACGTCGAGCCCACTCCGGTAGGCGACGATCGTCTTCAGCGCCACGAAGCCGTCCTCCCGCGCCGATCGCACGCCCTGGCGCACGTGCTCACGCAGCGCCTCGAGCGGCTGGTCGAGGGCCTCCTCCGCGATCCGCTCGATCCGCAGCACCGGCAGCGCGGCGCAGCCTGCGATCTCGCCCATCTCCTCTCGGCCGAACGCCATCGACTCCGGCGGGAAACCGTCGTCGAGCAGCAGCAGGTCAGTCCCGGTCGCACGCAGGAGCGTCGCCGCGTACTCGCGCGGGTCGCATGCGAGCCGGTGCTCCCACACTGCCCGCTCATCTGCCTCGCAGCCGAGGAACGCCGCCAGCCGCGCGATCGAGCGGTGGTACATCAGGCTCGAGGCGACATGCGGCCACTGCGCCGGGTCTGGGCTCTCGGTGAAGAGGCCGCGGAACTGGTCCAGCGTCACGGGCGGCTCACGGTAGACGGCGTGCGCGTGGTGGTCGACGAGCCCGACCGTGCTCAGTACTTCGAGAAGTGGCCCTCGAGCTCGAATGCCTCGTCCTCCGTCGAGTAGGCCGCCCACTCGGAGCGGCGGACGGCAAGATAGGAATGCGCGAGCGTCGGGCCGAGCGCGTCCATCAATACGGTGTCACCCGCGAGTGCGTCGAGCGCCTCTGCCTGACTCTCTGGCACGCGGCGGATCCCGCGTCGCTCGAGCTCCGGCTCACTCAGCGTGGCGGGGTCGACCTCGACCGGGTCGGGCAGCTCGAACTCGCGCTCGATCCCGTCGAGCCCGGCGGCGATGAGCCCGCCGAGCGCGAGATACGGGTTGCACGTCGCGTCGGCGGCCTTCAGCTCGGCGTTCGTCGAAGCCTCTTCATGGCCGCGGAAGACAGAAGGAACACGGATCGGGGCCTCGCGGTTGTCGTGGCCCCAGCAAGCGTACGCACCGGCCCAGTACTGCGGCACGATGCGGCGATAGGAGTTGAAGCTCGGCGCCGTCAGCCCGCAGAGGCCTGGCAGGTGGCCGAGGACGCCGGCGAGGAAGGCGGCCGCCTCTCGCGACAGACTGTCGCCGGCCGTTGCGTCGTAGAAGCGGTTGCGACCGTCGGCGTCCCAGAGCGAGAAGTGGATGTGACAGCCGTTGCCCGCGTTGTCGGGCCACGGCTTCGGCGCCAGCGACGCGACGAGCCCGAGCCGGCTCGCGACCCCGCGAATCGTCTCGCGGATCAGGATCTGCTCGTCGGCGGCCTGAAGCACGGGAGCGTGTGCCGTCGAGAGCTCCTGCTGGCCGTGGCCGAGCTCGGCGTAGAACTGCTCGACGACGATTCCCTGTGCATCGAGCGCAGCGACGAGCTCGTCGACGTACTCCTGCGACGCCGTCAGGCCGATAGTGGAGAAGCAGAGCGCCGAGTCGACCGGTACGAACCGCCCGTCGATGACCGTGGCGAGCGAGAACTCGTTCTCGAAGGCCGCCCGCAGCACGGCGCCACGTTCGGCGAGCCGCTCCACCTGCCGCTTGAGGAACGTTCGCTGACAGACAGGCGCCGGCCCACCCTCCGGGAGCGAGTGGTCGCAGAGCAACGCCCCGGTGTGCGGCGCGTAGGGGAGCACGCAGAACGTCTCGAGGTCGGGCCTGAGCCGCACTTCCCCGACCGGCCCCATCCCCTCGACCGGCTGCAGCTGGTCGAGCGAGTTCATGGCCTGCATCGCGACGGTGACGCCAATCCCGGTCTCGAGGCGGTCGGCCAGCCCCGCCGTGCCGCTCGCCTTGGCGCGGATGGTGCCGTCGTTGCCGCACCAGAGGAAGCGGACGAGGCGCAGGTCGGCAGCTTCGGCCTGTTCGATCAGCTCGCGGGGCTGCACAGCCGAAGTGTCACTGAACCGGCGGTTGGCGGCAACCGAGCGTCAGTCGACGCCGAGCGGACGCGCCAGCTCGACGAACCGGCACAGCGCGTTCGCGAGCCGCATCTGCTCGATCGTCCGGCAGTTGACCTCGAGCAGCCGCGGCGAGCACACGAGGTACGCGAGGCACTCGCGCGCGCGAGATCGCGACGTTCAGGCGGTTGCGGGAGAGCAGGAACTCGAGGCCGCGCGGGACGTCCTCCCCGCTCGAGCTCGCCATCGAGTAGAAGACGACCCTCGCCTCCTGGCCCTGGAACTTGTCGACCGTGCCGACCTCGATCGCGGCCGGCAGCAGCCGTCGCGGAGCGCGGTCGACCTGCGCGTTGTAGGGCGCGACGACCTTGATCTCGTCGAGCGCCGACGCCCGCAGCTGCGAGCGCGCTCGATCTCGGCCGCGCACGGCGGCTGCCTCCTCCGGCGACTCCTGCCGGTTGCCCTCGTGCTCGACGGCGAGCCAGCGCAGGCCCGTGCCGAGCGGGGTCGTCCGCGTCGACGTCACGGGATCGGGCTGCAGCCGGCCCTCGTAGAACTCCTCCGAGATGAAGCCGCAGACGTCCGGGTGCAGCCGGTAGGTCGTCTCGAGGAACAGCCCGCGGTCGGGCGGGATCGTCGCGTCACCGTCGAGCAGGTGCTCGAGCACCGACGCCTCGCTCCCGTCGCGGATGCGACCCCTGCAGCACCTGGCCGAGCTGCTGCGGGTCGCCGACGAGCACGAGGTTGCGCGCGCAGGTGCCCATCGCGAGCGCGTCCGCGAGCGAGACCTGGCCGGCCTCGTCGATGAAGAGGTAGTCGAGCATGCCGTCGTGCTCGTCGTCGGCGAACAGCCAGGCGGTGCCGCCGACGAGGTGCGGTGTCGTGGCAGTCGTCGTTCGAGAACACGTTGGTGACGACGTCGCCGTCGTAGAATCCGACTCGGGGTTGCCCGCGGCTCGCCTTCTTCGCTCCCGCGAACGCGAGACCGAGGACTCGGCGCCTTCCTCGACCTCGTCGAGCAGCTTGTGGATCGCCCTGTGGCTCGTCGAGGCGACCCCGACCCGCTTGCCGTCGGCGATCAGGCGGGCGATCAGCCGGCCCGAGAGGTCCACGTCTTCCCCGAGCCCGGTGGACCCTGGATCACGAGGTGCCGGCCGTCGAGCGAGAGCAGGAGCTCCGTCATCTCGTCGAGGTCGTTCGTCTGCACGTCGCGGTCGAACGGCTCGCGGCGCGAGCACCGACTCGATCGCCGGATAGCGGCCGTCGCCCGCGAGCAGCGAGCGGCCGATCCGCTCGAGCGCCGTCCTCCTGCGCGTCGGTGTTGTACGGGCCGCCCGGGAGGAGCGCCTGCGGCAGCGGCACCTCGGCGAGCGAGGGGCCGCGCTTCAGCTCGAGCGTGCGAGCATCGCGGTCGAGGCTCGACGATCTCGCCCGCGCTCCTCGTCGTGGCGTGGTCGAAGGGGCTGCTTGCCGATCTTCTGCTCCTGCGCCGGGTACGTGAACGTGTAGACGATCGACTTCTTCTCCGGCTCGCGGCACGCCGATCCGGCTGAGGCCGCCGATCGCCTCCGAGTCCTCGAGCAGCTCCTCCGGGGTGAGCTCGAGCCTGTCGAAGAACGCCCACCAGACCGGCTTGCGCTCGCGGTCGTGGTAGTCGAGGAGCTGCGCCGCGAGTGCGTTCTCGGTGGTCCCGGTGGCGAGCAGCGACTTCGCGCAGATGCAGCCCGCTCGGCCTTCTCCGGCTTGACGGGCTTCGGCTCGATCGGGCTCGGGCAGCGGGAACGGCCCGAAGCGTGGCGAGTGCCTCGGCACGCCGCTCGAGCAGCCAGTCGCGCAGCACCCGCGTGGCGATGCAGTCCTCGCGGTTGTAGGCGGCGATCCCGTCGAGGATCGCCTGGTCGCGCGTCTGCCATCCAGCGCTCGAACTCGACGATCGAGGTGCCGCCGTCCTTGATCTCGGCCGGCGCGGTCGAAGTCGAGCAACGCCTCCATCTCCTTCAGCCCGTAGCCGGGGCGCGAGACGCGCGACGCCGCCGCGGACGACCTTGTAGAGGTCGACGAAGACCCCGCGGCGGAGCAGGTCGTCGAGCTCGTCCTCGCGCGTGCCGTAGCGGCCCATCAGGCGGCGCAGCGCGGTGATCTCGTACTGGGCGTAGTGGTAGACGTGCAGGTCGCGGGTGCACCGCGAGGCGCGCGTGAACAGTCGTCGACGAATCGCTCGAACGCGTCGCGCTCCTCGTCGCGATCGCCGCCCAGATGCGCGGTGAACGCATCGGCGGTGTCGCTGATGCCCCACAGGTACTCGAGGCTGCCGTCGCTCGTCCCAGAACGGGTTGCCCTCGAAGTCGAAGAAGAGGTCGCCCGGCGAGGGGTCGGGCAGCAGCGCGAAGCCCGACGAGGGCTGCGGCGGCAGGATCACGTAGTCGTCGACGCCCGATCTCGCGGGCCGCGAGCTGGAGCGCGGCCTGCTGGCGGAGCTTCGCGAAGGTGTCCTCGCTGATGCCGGCCGGGCGGGTCTCCGGCTCCGCCTGCGCCGAGCGCCGCCAGCGTTGCGACGCCGCGCGTCTCGAGCTTCTCGATCTGGCCGCGGCTGATGCCCGCCACCCGCGAGAGGTGGTCGACCGCGTCCCAGTGCGCGTCGCAGAGCGGCTTGAAGTCGCAGATGCCGCACTGCGGCGCACGGGAACGGCTCGGTCACGGGCGGTTCGGCGACGAACTGCTCGAGCCGCGCGCACACCCGCCGGTAGTAGGCGCCGAACTCGCCCGGCGCGAACGACTCCCGCTCTCTGGTTCCCGAGCAGCACGTGGATCTGCGCCGGCTCGCGCTCCTGGATCCGCGCGAGCTGCTCGCTGTAGAAGCAAAGCTGGAGGATGTAGGCGGGCTTCGCGTGGCGGGCGAGCTTCGTGTCGAGCGCCTCGTAGCTCCACGCCCGAGCGCGGACGGCGTCTCGACCCGCATCAGGAAGTCGGCCACCCCGCGCCAGCCGTCGCTCGCGAGGACGCCCTGGTAGACGACGTCTACGCCTTCGTGCATCGCGTCGATCGTCTCGCGGGTGGCGCGCTCCCAGTCGTGATCGGGCTCGAGCGCGATCGTCCGCGACCGTCTTCCCGTCGTCGACGAGTCGACTGCAGGTAGGCCGCCTCGTGCTCGAGGCCCTTGCGGAACACGAGCTCGGCCTGCTCGTTCGGAACGTCCGGCTTCGAGATCTCGTGCTTGGCGGCCCGGAGCGAGAGGTTCGTGAGGTGGCGGCAGCCGAGGTAGGCCGTGACGTCGGATGGCGAGAGGGAGATGGTGTCGGCCTGGAAGTGCACTGTCACCAGTATCTGCCATTCGGCAGCAGTTTCTTACACGACGAGCACGGAACGCTCGACCGCGGCTGCCAACCTGCGATCGGCGGTGACGAGCGGAAGCTCGAGCAGCCCGGACAGCACGGCATAGAAGGCGTCGTAAGCGGAGATGCCCGTGTCGACGGCGAGATCGAAGGCCGGACGGGCGAACGGTGCGCTCGGGTAGCGGACGAGCGCTGAGGAGGCGACGCCTTCGAGCATCGTGGCCGCGCCGCCCGGCGTGGCGCGCCCCGCGCGCACGAGCCGCAAGAGTGCGTTCGCCGTCTCGGGGCCGATCAGGTCGGGCGCGTGCGCCGTGATGGAGCCGTCTGCGACGCGAGCGACGACCTCGACGGCGTCGGCGGACTCGCGGAGCAGACCGCGCACAAGCGCGGAGGCGTCGAGAACGACCTCAGCCGGCGTCACGGGCTGCCCGGATGATCGTCTCGGGCTCGAGCCCCGGGGGGAAGCCGTCCGGATTCATCCTCCGCCACTCCTGGCGCGCCTCCTCGAGTCGCTCCGCCAGCGTGGATCGCTGTGCCTCGCTGCTCGGCCCGTTCGACGAGCACGGCGACGATCTCCGCGTTGAGCGACCGCCCGTGGCGTTTCGCCGCAGTGCGCAGCGTCTCGACCGCCTCCGGCGGAAGGTCACGGATGTGCATGTTTGCCACGACAGCGATGATATCGAACTGATACCACACCCCACCTGGCGTCACCAGATGTCCGAACAAGCCATGCTGGGCCGGCCCTACCCGACAGACCACCGCACCAGCGGTTGACACAGGACAGCAACCCGCGTACCGATACACGGATGCACCTTCTCTTCCTCGACGAATCCGGCCGGCTCTCCGAGCGCAAGTTCTTCGCCCTCGGCGGCGCGGCTCTGCGCGACTCCGACTGGCACGCACTGCGCGACCTCTGGCAGGAGACGCTCGTCGCGCACGGCTGGCCGGTGGAGAAGGAGGTGAAGTGGCACGGCATCCGCACCGGCGAGGTCCCGCCCGCCCTCGCCGACGCGATCGTCGCCGCGCTCGGTCGCTCCGCCGCTTCGCTGCTACGTGACGCTGCTCGACATCGAGTTGGGCTGCACCGCCGCGCCCGAGTTCTTCGGCAGCGACGAGGACACCTACGCGACCGGGCTGATGTTCCTGGCCGAGCGCTTCCAGATGCTGCTCGCGCAGGAGGACGACGTCGGAATGATCGTGGTCGACAGCCGCTTCCGCGAGGACGACGCGCGACTGCGCCGCTTCTTCGCCGACCTCACCCATGACGGCAGCCCCTACTCCAAGCTCGACCGGATCGTCGAAGGGCTCTTTCTCGGGCCGAGCCACCACTCGATCGGGCTCCAGTGCGCGGACCTCGTGTGCGCCATCACTGCTGCAGCGGAGCGCGGGAACGGGCAGGCGCGGGGCTATCTGAAGGTGCTGCTGCCACGGTTCGCGACCCATCCTGCGACCGGCGCTCTGGACGGCGTCGGGATCAAGCGGTTTCCGGAGCAGGCGCGACGGCCGCGGGAGGAGACGCGGCTGTTCTCGTGACCTCCGAGCCGGGGTCGCTAGCCTCCGTGGCCCTGCGATGAAAGCGCTGCTGAACATCATCTGGCTCGTGCTCGCAGGGCTCTGGCTCGCGATCGCCTACGCGGTCGCGGCGATCCTGCTCGCGATCACGATCATCGGGTTGCCGTTCGCGAAGCAGTCGTTGAAGCTGGGCCAGTACGCGCTCTGGCCGTTCGGGCGTGCACTGGTGCAAGCTCCTGGCCGTCACAAGGGCCTGAGCGTGGTCGGCAATGTGCTCTGGTTCGTGCTCGCCGGCTGGTGGCTCGCGCTCGGGCATCTCCTGACCGGTGTCGCACTGTGCCTGACGATCATCGGGATCCCGCTCGGAATCGCGGACATCAAGATGGCCGGAGCCGCCCTCGTCCCGTTCGGCCGCCAGATCGTTTCGGCGAACGAGTTGAACGCCGGTATGGTGGCTGCGTCGTCGACGGTGACCTTTCCCGACTGACGTCTGTGCCTGCCGAGGCGCCCCGGCGCACGGCTCAGGCCCGCGGCCCGAGAAGCTCCTCGAACTCACGTGGAGTGAGCACCGGAGGGCTCGGATCGACGAGGCCGGTCAGGTGAGCGTCGCCACTGACCAGGTAGTCGGCGCCGGTCGCCCGGGCGAGCGAGACCAGGTAGTCGTCAGCGGGATCAGGCGTGAGCCCGGTCTCGGCCGGCGGATCGTCCATCCACTCGGCCTGGATCCGAATGGCAGAAAGGAGCTCCGCGGCGTCGCCAGCGACGAGGTAGCGGGCGATCTTCGGCCGCTCGAGCACGCGCGCGAGTTCGGCGAGCCAGCGTGGCGAGACGATCAGGTCGAACTCACCGTCGCGCCACCGATCGAGCAATCGGCCGGGCGGCCCGGCGGCCGAGAGGAGACCGGAGATGACGACGCCGACGTCGCAGACGACGCGGCGCATCAGCGCCTGGCGCGAGACGCGTGCAACTCCTCGTACGCGAGCTGATCCGCCGCGTCGGCGTCCATCCCCGCTCGCGCGCGCACCGCCGGCACAACGTCCAGACCGAGGTAGGAGCGCAGCGCCTGCTCGACGATCTCGGAGTCGCGCTTGCCCGCACGGGCAGCGGCGATCCGGGTAGCGCGCAACACCTGCGCGTCGATGGACAGCGTTGTACGCGATTGCACCACGTGACGCATCAAGCATCATAACACTGATATGCGTTCGTGCATGTATGCGCACGATGTCACAAGCCTGCTCCCCGCGACTTTCAGCCGAGGGCTGTCGTGATTGCTGCAACGGCGAGCTGGAGGTCGAAGTCGGCCCAGTTGTCGCTGCCGTTTCGGTTGGTGTTGTGGTCGATTTGGAGTCCTGACGCTTGGTTTGCGGCGAGGAGGTCGTCTGTGCGTCCGGGCGGTGGCCGGGGTGGTGCGAGTGGCCAGACGATGCCGTGGCGGTTGCGGAATCGGATGCCGCTCTCGTTGTCGTCCTCGAGGGTGTAGCCGCCTTCGTGGACGAGGCGGTGGTGCTGGTGGCAGAGCAACACGAGGTTCTCGAGGCTGGTCTCGCCGCCGTTGGCCCAGTGCTCGCGGTGGTGGGCCTGGAGGTGGCGGCGGCTCTCGCACCCGGGGAAGCAGCAAGTGTGATCGTCGCGCGCCTCGAGGAGCCGGCGCAGCGCGGGCGGGATCGTGCGGCGGCTGCGGCCGACGCTGACCGGGAGGCCGTCGCGCTCGATCTGCGCCACGACGTCGGCGTCGCAGCCAAGCCGTCGGGCTGTCTCGGGGGAGATCAGCGGGCCGTCCTCGAGCTCGGAGCGGCCACGACCATCAGCGGCGAGAGCGGCAGCGTCGACATGGACGACGACGCGCGCCCGCTCACGGCGGGGCTCGTCGGCTACCGCGATCGTTGCTCCGGCGAGATCGAGCAGCGCCTCGACCCGCACAGGACGCGGCAGATCAAAAGGTGCAACAGCTCCAACTTCGGTTCCCGGGTCGGCCGCGGCTGCAGCGCGCTCCTGACGGCGCCGCTCGAGCACACGTTCACGCGCCACCTCGAGCGCCTTGATCACGAGCGTCCCGTCCTCGGCCGCTAGCCGCGCCCGCAGAAACACCGTCCCATCCTCGTCCACGTAGAAGTCGACGTACTCCAGCTCGTGCGCCTCACGGGCGTCTTCGGCCGCCACCCGGCGGAAGGCCCGCAGCGCACGCTCCAACTGCCCCGCCGTCAGCGCGCCCGCCAAGTCCAGCAGCCCCTCCTCCGACGACCCCGTCGCGACCCTCGTCAACGCCCGCACCTTCGTGAACGTCAGCCCACCACGCCCAAACGCCGCCCGAATCAGCGGCAACTCCCGCAACGCCTCCGCGACCCGCAAAAACTCCCTCGCCTCACGCGCCGTGATCCCACAGCGCCACGCAACAAACGCTTCCAGATCGCTGCTGTCACCCTCCTCGCGCATCTCCCATATGAGCTCGAGCCAACGCGCCGTCGCCGCACTCAAATGCGCAGACAGACTCGCAAGCTCATACACCCGGCGATCCGTCGCAGCCTCCTGCTCCGCCACGCCCTCACGAACACCATCCATCGAAAACGTTGTCTCCATTGAGAACAAGACTACAGGTCGGGTCGGACGGCAGAGGATCGACCGGAATGTGGATGGATCGCTACTGCGTGGTGCCGGAGGAGACGATCGAGGTGACCGTTCGCTCGACGTGCTCGAGGCACTCGTCCGCCGCCGCCCGCCAGCTAGCGAAGTGCGGTGTGTTCCCGTGCGCGTCAAACGCGGCCTCGTCCTCGTAGACCTCGTACAGCAGGATCCGGTTCGGATCGGCGGTGTCGACGCAAACGTCGAACTGGAGACAGCCGGGCTCACGCTCGAGCGAGGCGGCGGCCTGGGCCGTGATCGCGGCAACGAGCCTCTCCCTGAGGGCCGGCCGCACGTGGAGCGTGACGAAGAGCGCGATCACGTTCGCGAGTCTACGCGCGAACGCTCGAGGCCTCAGGCGGCTGTGACGAGCCCGAGCCGGAGTAGTCGCTCTGCCAGACGGCCCGCCCCGCGTTCCAGCTCGTCGGTGGCGACCTGGGCGTCCCCCGAACAATCGATGAGCACCTCACGCAGCGTCGCCTCCCCGTCGAGCCGGCGGACGACGTCGAGCGCCGGCTCGTCCAGCGTGGCGCCGACGGGGATGCCGGCGTCGAGGCGGAAGATCGGCTCGGTTGCCTCCCAGCTGTCCTCGGTGCGCCGGTAGCTGAGGTCGATCCGCGCCTCGGGGACGACCGTCAAACGGGTCTCGAGCAGGTCCTCGAGTGTGGCTTCTGCGAGCAGGTCGTTCGAGGTGAGCATCCGCTCGATCTGGTGCGAGGCCGGCCCGAGCCCACCCGTCGGCAGCCGCATCTCGGCCCACCAGGCCGACCCCTGTTGCCGCCGGCGCAGGACGAGGGCGCCGTATGCGATCGTCTCGATCCCTTCGGCGGCGAAGTAGTCGGCCCACTCGTCGACACGGCTCGCGTGCACATCGGCATCGCCTCGCGTGTCACGGTTCCAGCTTGCCGCCGCGGTCAGGGCGTCCTCGGCCACCGAGCAGGCCAGGATTGCGTCGCAGCCACTGTCGGCGACCCACTGGCGCGGCCGGTCGGTGAGACCCTCGGTCGAGGCGACCCAGCTGATCATGGCCGTGGCCACGCCGCCCGGTTCGAGGACCGACGGCAGCGTGCGGATCACGAGCTCGCTCACGCCGTCGCGCGGGAGCGGCCCGTCACGGTAGGTGAGCTCGGTGGCGGGAGAGATGACGTACGGCGGGTTGCAGACCGCTACCTCGAAGCGCTCGCCGTGAATTGGATCGAAGAAGCTGCCGTGCCGGAACTCGACGTTGCGGACGCCGTTGAGGGCCGCGTTGAAGGAAGCGAAGGCCAGAGCGCGTTCGTTGACATCCGTCGCAACGACGGTCTCAGCGTGCCGCGCGAGGAGCAGCGCCTGGATCCCGAGCCCGGTTCCGAGGTCCAGCGCGCGACCGACGCGGCGGCGCACGGTGAGGTGCGCGAGTGTCGCGCTCGGTCGGTGCACCCCGGCGACGTGGTCGGCACCGGCGCCCGATTCCGGCCCGTCCGATACGAGCAGAAGGTCGTCGTGAGGCACGACCCGTACGAGCCCGCGCACCTGGTCGCCGGTTGCGTACGCGAGTCCCGAGTCGACCAGCGAGTCGATGCCACCGAGCTGCCGCTCAGCAGACGCGAGGTCGATCGCCTCTCCGAGGAGACAGAGCCGGATGAGCAGCGCCAGAGCATCCTCTCGCTGTCCGAGGCGGCGACGATGGACGTGTGCATCGCGCTGGTCGAGCAATCCGACCGCGCGTCCTTCCGCCGGCTGCTCGCGGTGGAGGGCGTTTGCGACCGCGGTCGCGTCGTACCCGGCTGTTGCGAAGAGCCGGCGGATGCGGGCTCCGCCGGCCACGTCCGTCGACGGCGCCTGCACCGCCATGGCCGGGGGTGTCACGCGCTAGAGTTTTTCTTGACGTCCCAGCTGCCGGTGACTGGGGTTCCGGGTGATCCGTCGTCGTTCTGTGGCGCGTAGCTGACCTGGATCTTCGCGAAGTTCAGGCTGAACTGATCGACCGGCCGGTCTTCGCCGTCGGCGCCCGCGGTGTGGAAGCTCGAGATGAGAACGTCCTCGAGCCGGATCTTGTAGAACTCGACGGGCTTCTCGCCGGCCTTGCGGAAGGTCAGGTTGGCCTCCTTCACGTGCTCACCGCTGGCCGCGGCCACGAAGAGCTTCGGCGAGGCGGAGCTCGTGGGTGCGACGAGGGTGAGATCCTCGAATTGCGCCTTGCCTGCCCCGCCGCCGCCACCGACCGCACCGCCCGCCTGCGTCAGTCCCCAGCTGAACGACTCGACTTCGATTTCGCCCTTGTGCTTCTCGTCGGTGCTCTCGCCCGCGATGTTGTCGAGCTTCAGGAACAGGTTGGCCATTGCTTACGCCTCCGGTGTCGGCAGGATCAAGGTGAACGCGAAGGTGAGCGAGCGCCCGGGGAGCTCGGGTGCCGGTGCGATCGAGTACGTCCCGGTTGCACCTGCGTAGCGCCCCGTGCCCCCGACCACTGCGTGGGAGGTTCCCTCCAGCCCGCCCGCGCCGAGCCCGAGCAGGAGGCCGTGGGGCAGCTCGAAGGTGTGGAGCGAGCCGGAACCGACAGTGGCCGTGCGGAACGTGCCGATGCTCGTTCGGCGATCGTCGAGCAGCTCGGCGAAGGGGTCGGCGTGCTCTGTTCGCGCAGCTCGGGGGTCTCGCAGGCCCGGAGCCGTTCGCAGCCCCGCGGCGTGGAGCAACAGGTGCCCGTTCGTGTCAATCGTGGCAGCCGATCGCGTGCCTCCGAGGGCCGCCGCGGCACCGGACCCTACTCCGATCGCCCCGGCGAGCACGATCCCCATCCGGCCGAGCGCCCGGCGACGGGTGGTGGGTGTCGTCATCTGCATGTGTGTCATCTCCCAACGATCCCGTTGCCGGGGACGGTGGCCGCGCCGAAACGATCGACGTAGACGGTTGCGGTCGGCCCGCGCAGATAGATCCCGCGATTCGTGATGTCGATCCTGAAGAGCCCGTTCGGGCTGACGAGCGAGCTGGCGCCGGCCGGCCCGGCCGGGCCACGATCGCCCTGCGCTCCGGCGGGGCCCGCCGGTCCCGGTTCCCCTTGAATGCGCCATTCGAGGCGTCGAGCGTCCGGGCACCGGTTCCAGAGCCGCTCGGTGGCGACGATTCTGAGGTCGCCGTTGTGTTGGAGACAGGCGCGGATCGTTGCCGTGTCGGTCGCGGACACGCGGGCCAACGCGGTCTGGGTGAGAATGACCAGGGCCAGCCCGGCTGTGAGGCCGGCAGCGAACATCGGGCCACGAGAGAGGCGTCGGAACATTGCGGCGGCTCCTTTGAAGCAAGGGACGACGCAATGCAAGCGGAGCCGGACAGGCTTGACTATCCCCCCGAAGTAGGTGCGTTCGCCCTCGTTCGAGTGAGCGGGTACGGGCTCTCAGCCGGTCGCTTGTTCCCAGCCTGAGCGACGACATGGAAGACACCCCCGGCAAGCTCGATCCGCGGAGGACGCATCCGGCCGGAAACAGACAGGCGGAATGAAGGAAGCCTGACTTCCGACGACCTCGTGGCGAGATCGAGTCGGGAAAGGAACGCCTGCCCCCACCCCTCACGTTTCGCACCCGCGGTGCACAGCAGACCGCGCCCCAAACTTCCAATCCTTTACTACTGTCCGTAGACCGCCGTGAACGACTCCCCATTTCGCAGAGTTCCTCAGGCCGAGTGGATCGCTTCCAATCGGTCAGCCTTCGCGTTCTTCGACGCCTTCCCGGTCTCTGAGGGTCATACGCTGGTCGTTCCATTCCGTTTGATCGAGGCGTGGTGGGATGCCGAGCTGGTTGAGCAGCGGGATCTCATGGAGCTTGTGAACGACGTGAAGCTCATCCTGGACGAGCGATTCCAGCCCTCCGGGTACAACGTGGGCTTCAACGACGGGGCCGAAGCCGGTCAGACGATCGACCACCTCCACGTTCACGTCATCCCTCGCTACCGAGGCGACGTTCCCGACCCGCGCGGGGGTATTCGCAGCGTCATTCCGAGGCTCGGTAACTATCTCCAGCCGTTGTTGGGCGAGGGTGCTTCGTCAGACGGACCCCACCTCTTCGATGCAACGATTGCGGATCAGCGGCTCCGGGGCGAGCTGCTGCGGTGCCTGAAGGAGTCGGCGTTTGACCGCATCGACTTGGTCGTGAGTTTCATCATGGCGTCCGGTCTCGACATCGTCCTCCCAAACCTGCGGGATGCACTTGACCGCGGCGCCCGGGTGCGGATCCTGACCACGGACTACATGGACATCACAGATCCTGACGCACTCTCGGACCTCCTTGATCTGTGCGACGAGCAGACTGAAGGCAACGAGCATCTCGAAGTCAAGGTCTGGAAGACAACGGGCGAAAGCTTCCACCCGAAGGCATATCTCTTCCACAGTTCATCGTCGTCGGATGCCCAGGGGTTTGTTGGCTCATCGAACCTCTCACGATCAGGAATCCACGGTGGGATCGATGGAATCTCGGCACGAAGGCGGTCGACCAGCTTCTCGTTCATTCGAGCTCCTCTGGCGCGACTCACGCGGGGTCGACCTCACCCACGGGCTGCTGCGCGACTACCGCGATCGCAGGGTCGTAATCAACGTCGCGGGTGGTGAGGAGCCGGCGGGTGTCCCGGAGGAACAGCCCCGCGAGCCGGTCCGACCCCGATGTGGTGGCGCTCGTGCGCGAGTCAGACGCCGCACGAGGGGTCTGTCGCGGAATGGTCGTCATGGCGACAGGGCTGGGGAAGACCTGGCTGGCGGCGTTCGACTCGACGCGACCGGCATTTCGGCGGACACTCTACGTCGCGCATCGCGAAGAGATCATTCACCCAGAGCCGGGACGTCTCCCGGAGAGTCCTCCCATCGGCTGATCTCGGCCTCTACTACGGAAGGGAGAAGTCACTCGACTCGGATGTGCTCTTCGCATCCGTACAAACACTCAGTCGACATCTCGAGGAGTTTGATCCCACGGCGTTCGACTACATCGTCATTGACGAGTTTCACCATGCGTCTGCGTCGAGCTACCGACGGCTGATCGAGCATTTCTCTCCATCGTTCCTCCTTGGGCTGACTGCGACCCCGGATCGGATGGACGGGGCTGACCTCTTGACACTCTGTGCTGACAATCTCGTGTTCGAGTGCAACCTGGTCGAGGGGATCAAGCGCAACGAGCTCGTCCCGTTTCAGTACCAGGGCCTCAAAGACCTGGTCGACTTCGCTCCCATCCCATGGCGAAACGGGAAGTTCGACCCCGAAGCGCTGGCCACAGCCATCGAGACCAACGAACGGGCCGAACAATCGCTGGAAGCTTGGCGTGACCATGGACAAGGCCCGACGCTCGGTTTCTGTTCGTCGATTACGCACGCTCGGTTCATGGCGGGCTACTTCGCGGACGCGGGAGTGCAGGCGGTGGCCGTTCACAGTGGGGACGGTTCCGCCCCGCGGCAGGCATCAGTGGACGGACTCCGTGTCGGGAGAGGTCGAGGTCATCTTCACGGTCGACCTGTTCAACGAAGGGCTCGATGTCCCCGAGATCGAGACAGTGCTGATGCTCCGTCCGAGGAGTCACCGGTCGTCTTCCTGCAACAGCTCGGCCGCGGCCTGCGCAAAGCCGAGAACAAGGATCAGCTCTTCGAGGTCGTCGACTTCATCGGGAACCACCAGGAGTTTCCTCAGCGAAGCCTCGGACGCTGCTAACGCTCGGAGGCCGCGCGGTCGTCGACCGCAGAACGACGTGATCGATGCTGCACGCTCGGGGGAGTTCGACCTGCCGGACGCTGCTCGGTCAACTACGAGCTCGAGGCCGTCGACCTGATGGCGTCGCCTGGTGAGGGCGCGCAGCTCAAGGTCTGACGTGCTGGCCGACTACTGCCGAGAGTTCGTCGACGACTACGGGTATCGCCCCTCGGCGCTGCAGGCATTCCGCGCCCAACTGAACCCGCGCAGCACCACTCGACAGCACGGGCTGTGGTTCGGGTTCTTGAAAGACCTGGACCTCCTGACCCCCGAGGAAGCCGAGGTCGTCGAGCAGTGCGGCGACATCCTCGGTGCGTTCATCCGGGAGGAGGCGTCGAAGTCCTACAAGCTTGTGACGGTCAGCGCCCTTCTGGAAATGGGCCAGCTTCGTCAACCAGTTGACGTAGGCGATCTCTGCCGGTGGTCGCACGCAATCGTCGTTGGGGATCCACGCCTGGTCGCCGACGCCGGAAGCGAAGAGATCGGGAACGTCCGCGAGCGAACGACCCCGCGTGGTCTCGTTTCTGGATGATGGCCGTGGCGACCGGGCCGGCACGAAAGGGTGCGCTCTTCCAGCTCGACGGGAAGACCTTCGCACCGATTCGCTGTTCTGAGCCGTTGGGTGCGACATTCGACGATGGTCACCGAGATCATCCATGGCGCCTCGCCGAGTACCTTCTGCGCCCCTCGGTCGTGGGACACGGCTCCAGTGGGGAAATCCGTTGTCGGGCGAGCCACACCGGTGTAGCCCGATTTCGCATTGACCGCGCGAAGTACCCGCACCTTCCGATGGGGCCAGCCGAGGTTCGTGTCGGCGGTGAGGTGCTCACGTTCAACTTCGTCAAGGTCGCCGTCAACGTTGCTCGAAGAGATGGCGAAGCCGGCAACGCGCTGCATCCGCTGTTGCGGAGCTGGTTTGGCCCATCAGCCGGATGGCCCGGAACCCGCCAGAGGTCCCTTCGAGGCGACCCCCTCGTGGACGATTCGAAACCCGAAGTTCAGCAGACGCCGGCAACCTTATCCCGCTGTTCACCTACGAGGTGGCGTGCGGTGTCGCGGAGGCCACCGAGCCCCTGCATGAGGGTGCAGTCATCGAGCTGACGCCCGGCGGGCCGATCTCCGTGACGCGGACCGGGACTTCGTTGTGTTCGCGCGCGGAGAGCCGTGGCCGGAGAAGGCACCGATCCACCACGGCGACCCGCTGCTCTTCGAGTGGGCACGCGACGTCAGCCGAGCAGATCTCGTCGGAGCCCGGGTGCTCGTACAAGGAGAGCCGGAACCGTGGCCCTGGCGTACCTGAAGCGTCTTGAGCGAACCACAGATGGGTTCAGCTGGATCGGACAACCCGCGAGGAATCCTCCATCCGGGCTCGGCGAAACGATCAGGTGATCGCTCGCCTGAGGCATGCTCGATCAGGCCGCGGTCAACCCGATGGCCGAACACATCGGCCGGCTACACCAAGAAGCAGGCCGCCGAGCTCACGGCGGGAGCTACACGATGGGCCCATGGGTGATGTACGGACATGTCTCTCACGCATCGGACGAGATCCTCTTCGTCACCATTGACAAGAAAGGCATGTCAGAACAAGCCCAGTACGACGATCACTTCGAAAGTCCCGAGCGCTTCGTGTGGAGTTCGCAGAACCAGACCAGCCCAGAATCGAACCAGGGTCAGAAGGTGTTGGCCTCACCCGGCAACGGCCAGAAGGTACACCTGTGGATCCGACGCACCAAGAATGACCCGTTCGTTTACTGCGGAGATCTCGGCGACCTCTCTCCCACCAAGATCGAAGCCGATGTCAGTGACATTCCGGCTACTAACACCCCTGTCGAGGGAGATGAGCAGCATCTTTATCGCGCAAAGAGCAGGCTGACGGGCTGCCGTCGTGAGCGACGGGCTCAGCCGCTCCCCGATCCACCATCGGGTTCATGACGATTCTCGTCATCTCGCCCGCTACCAGTGGCGACACGCCGCGGCTGCTTGAGGCGGAGGACGCGCCGAGCCGCGGCGGCTCAGATCGCGCACATGACAGCGATTCAGGTGCGGAACGACGGCTCGACACTCGCCGCCCGCCCCTTCCAGGCAATGAACACTCAATGCCCGATCTCTGGGCGATCGTGAACCGATGCCGCCTCAACGGCGGTTCGTTCCGTGGGCTCTCCGCGAGCGTTGAGCACGATCGTGCGCTCGGCCGGTAGAGCATCCCCGACCACTCGAGCGGGCGCTCCTCGATGCGCAGGCCGAGGAGGTCTTCGGCGATCGACTCGACGGGGACCGGGATCTCCGTCGCCGCCCGAACACGCGTAGATAGCGGTCGCCAGGGCATGCGCGCGCGGATCAACATATCCTCCGACTGTTGCCGCCATCCTCTGCCGACAGTAGTCGGCCAACCCGAACGTGTCCATACCGGGCGAGTCAGGCGTGGCAACGCTCGGTCTTATGGGCGGTCAGCCGCCGGTGAAGAGGCGATCGACCTCGTCCAGCTCGGGCTCGGACTTCGCACGCGCTGCCAGATCCGCCGGCGGCATGTCGTAGTCGGCGCTCGACGACCCGGTACATCGCCTCCCCCGCCGTAGCCCACCTTGCGGAACGCGCCATATCGGCGAGTACGCGACGTACGACATCCGTTCATCTTGCATCGCCTCGAGCTCGATGTCCGACCCGCTACATAGGGACACACCCTTCAGCATTCGCTTCTCGAACATGGACCTGTACGTCGACGAGGCAGGCGACAGCGCACCGGGCGCTCTCAACGAGCGCCGTGCGCGAGAGATCTGGCCGCAGGCCACGACAGACCCGCCTGTTCACCTGGGGTTCACCTTCCAGGGCGGAGCGGCCGCGATGCGCGATCCGGTCGATCAACCCAGCAGCCGGCTCCTCGAGGCCTGGCGGCCGCGAAGACGATCGACAACGCACGGCTCAGTCGCAAACGTGCGTCGCGGACTTCCCCCTCGTCACCGAGCTGCACTGCCGCCTCGCCCGCTCGTACCGAACCGCCTATCCGCCGAGGAGATCGACGAGGCGACCGCAGCCAACGCGCTCGCGCGACGAGCTCTCAAGCGCTGCATCCCTTCATCGATGGCTCGTCGTACGCGGAACTGGTGGCTGGATGAAGCTGCTGCTCGACGCGCACCTCTCACCCATCGGATCGGCGACCCGCTGCGCGCGATGGGCGCACGACGTCCTCGCGATCGCGACCGATGCTCGCCTGGCGCGCGCTTCCCGATCGGTCGCTGCTGCGGTTCGCCGACGAAGAGCGGCGCATCCTTGTGACGTGCGACGGAGTGCACTTCGATCTCCTGGCCAGAGAGTGGGCGTCGACGCGCCGCGAGCACTCAGGCATCGTCATCGTCTGGTCGCTTCGCAACGGCCAGTTCCAACAGATCGTCGACGGCGTGCGCATTCTGATCGTGGCCCAACCGCGGCAACGCGACTGGAAGAATCTCGTCCTCACGCTCTGACGCTCGTAAGACCGGCAGCCGTCCGGCGGGACTCCTTCTCGACCCCGAAAGGAGCACCGCATGACACCGACCTCACCCTTCACCTTCCAGCTCGGCGAGCCCGTCGAGCACCGCGGCATCGTGATCACGCCGCTCTTCCCCACCCGCGATCCCGTCGCGGCGTACATCACGCTCGACGAGGCGCTGCCGCGCGGGCTCTCGATCACCGAGATCTCGGACGGCGGCTCGGTGCCCGAGCTCGCCGTGATCAACCCGCTCGACGAGACCGTGCTGCTCTACGACGGCGAGGAGCTCGTCGGCGCGAAGCAGAACCGCATCCTCAACGTGTCGGTGCTCGTCGGCGCCGGCGCGAAGCTGCCGATTCCCGTCTCGTGCGTCGAGCAAGGCCGCTGGAATCGCTCGTCGGTCGACTTCGACTCGGCGACCCACATCTCGCATGCGCACCTGCGGCGGCGCAAGGCGGAGATGCTCGCCGCTCGCCCGATGGCCCGCGGCGTCGCTCAAAACGAGGTGTGGAGCGAGATCGCTGACAAGCAGGTGCGGATGTCCGTCTCCTCCCCCACCGGGGCGGCGCGCGACACGTTCGAGGCGTACGGCGACCGGCTAAGGAAGCTCGAGGACGCCTTTCCGCTCGAGCCCGGGCCAGTGCGGCGCCGTGCTCGCGATCGGGGACGCGCTGTGCCTCGACACGGTGTCGCGGCCGGCGGCGTTCAGCGTGCTGTGGCCGAAGCTGCGGGCCGGGTATCTGCTGGATGCGATCGAGCGGCTCGACCAGCGGCCCGCGGACGTGGAGCGCATCGCTGGGTTCGTCGACGAGGTCGCCGATGCGCCTGCCACGCGCGGTGCGTCGGCCGGGCTTGGCGAGGACGTGCGGCTGCGCGGCCCCGGCGTGATCGGCTCGGGCCTCGAGCTCGACGGCGAGCTGATCCAGCTGAGCGCGTTCACGAGCTCCGACGGCGGGCAGCGCGCATTCGGGCGGATCGCACGGCCGAGCCGGCGGCGCTGAGGCGCCGACGGCCCCAGAACAGGTGCCCCCTACCCCCTTGCTCGCGCCAGCGTCGTCGGAACGCCGACGCCGCCGGTTGCGAGCAGGGCGTAGGTGTCGTAGGCGTGGTTGCCGCTGATGTCACCGGCGTCCATCTCGATGCTGTAGGACTCGCCCCACACCGGCTTGAAATTCGCGACGAACCTAACGGACTGGTTCAGCAGGAGTCGTGCTGCCGGTTGCCCCATCGCCACGATCCTCGTCCCCTGGTAGACGCGGTAGGTGACGCCGATCGTCGATCCGGCGGGAGTCACGAACGCGAGTCGCGGCACCGGAAGCTTGATCGTCGGCGGGACGCCGGCGCTCACGCGCAGCGTCTGCCCACGAACCGATTGCGCCAGAGAGGCAAAGACGCTGTAGGAGGGCTTCGGACGCCCCCCGAGCCCACTCACTCCGCTCTGCCAGTGACCTTTCGCGGAGTCGCGGAAGATGAACCAGACGAACATCTGCACCCGCGGGTCGGCCTCGAGCTGCCTCATCACTTGTGCCAGGTATCTCGCCTGCTGGGCTTCGGTGACGCCGAGCGGATCTGCCGGCTTCGTCTGGTACCCGAATTCGGTGACCCAGAGCGGAATGTTCTTGCGCCCGAACCAGCGGTCGAGCGACGCCTCGAACTTCGGCAGCTGCGACAGGGTGACGTTGGGCCAACGCACCTTCTCGGTCGGAGGCGCGTTCGGGCGCGTCGGATAGGGATGGGTTGCATAGGCGTCGAACTTGAGCCCCGGCTCGCGTGCAAGGAGCCGCGCGAAGGTGCCCGGTGCAACCGAGTCGGCGGCGCCACTCGTGGACGGATGATCGCGCCCCTGATTGGACGTCTCACCGATCGCCACCAAGGCTGTCGCGTTCCCGCTCCTCACACCAGCGGAGCCGGCGCGATAGAGCGCGGCATATGTGCGCGGGCTCGTGATCGTCCCCGCCCGGTCGAACTGTGGGGCCAGGAAGATCTCGAGGTTCGGCTCGTTCCAGATCGAGTACCGGCCGACATAGGGATAGCCCGCGTGTCGGCCCGAGTAACGATCGGCGATCGCCCGGCTGAACGCCGTCAGGTCGGCGGGACGGCTGGGCGCAACGTTTGGGCCTTTGCCACCGTTCGCCCAGCGCGGCGTTCCCCAGAGCGTGATCATCAACTGAATTCCCTGCCTCTGGGCGTTCCTCACGAGCTCGTCGAGGTCGCGGAAGTTGTACGCCGGGTCGAACGAGTCACCAGCCACCCTCGGCCGTTGCGGCGCGAGCGCGTGCCAGTCGGCGATCGTCCGGATCACCGAGGCATGAGCGGCTCCGGTCTTCGCGACCGCATCCGCGGCTCCCGGGCTCCAGCGAAATGTCGCGTCGTCGTGGAACCCGATCGCCATGCGCGGCGCAGCAGCGGCTGACGATGCAAGGGCCACACTGACGAGCCCGAGCGCCAACGCGGCGACGGGAGGCCGCCGCAGCGAGGCACGACGACGCGGAGGTCGCGGCACGCGCTCGCGCCCCCCAAGTGGCATCCGAACCATCCGAGCGAGGTTCGCTCAAGACGGGCCGGCTCCTGCTCGCGGCGGTTCGCGTGATGCGTTCCGCAAACCCCAGGCGGAGACCCGGCCGGTCGGCCAGTGAACGCAGATCCGCCGCCGCTCCATGCGACGCTCACCGCGCCCATCACTCATCACGTGATGCGGCCCCGAGATATTCTCGAACGAGGTTGATCGACCTTGTCGTCGCCACGCCCGTCTTCCTCGACCTGACGTTCGTCGGGCTCGAGTCGCTGCCGGCACTGGGTGAGGAGAAGTTTGCGGCGGAGCTCTTGCGGACCCCCGGCGGCGGAGCCATCACCGCTGTCGGCGCCTCCCGACTCGGGTTATCGGCCGCCATCGCAGCACCGCTGGGAGAGGATGTGGCCGGTGACCTCGTCCGAGGGGCGCTGGCCGACGAGGGTGTCGACTGCGTCGGGACGCGGCCGGCGCTGCGGACGCCGACGACAGTGGTGATGCCCTTCGGGGGTGACCGGGCGATGGTCACCGTCGATCCTGGCGCGCGGGCGCTCGCGGCTGACGTGCTCACCCACTCGCCACGCGCGGTGTCCGCGAGCCTGGATCAGCTCTTCATCGTCCCGGAGGGCTCGCTCGGATTCGTGACGTGCGGCGACGACGACGGACGCGCATACGCAGGTCGGCCGCCCGCCGCGCTCGAGCGAGCTCGCGCGCTCTTTCTCAACCAACGCGAGGCGCTCCTGCTGACGGGTGGGAGCACGATCGACGACGCGGGGGCGAAGCTGGCCCTGCTCGCGGACACCGTCGTCGTGACACTCGCCGGCGAAGGCGCCGTCTCGTTCAGCCGAGGCCTCACCGACAGGTTCGCGTGCGAGACCGTTGCCAATCCCGTCGACACGACGGGTGCGGGCGACCTGCTCACGGCCGCCTATATCTGGGCCGACCTCCGCGGCGCCGAGCCGGCCGATCGGTTGCGGTGGGCGGTGCTCTACGCGACGCTCGCCGTCAATGCCCCGACGGGAATCGGCGGGGCGGTGAGCGAGGCGGAGCTCATGCGCGCAGGGAACGCGCTCGACCTGGTGCCCCCGCCGCTTGCAGGAACCTACGCCAGCTGACGAAAGCGAAGGGCCGCTGCCGCGCCGCTGCGACCTCATCCACGGTCGTGACGCAACCCCCCGGCGCGACGCCAAAGAAAAGCACCGAGCCGGTTGCTCCCACCTCGGCCTGGAGCCAACTGACCTGACGCCGAAGCGTCCTGCCTCTTGGCTTCCGGGCTCCGTTGCCTTCGGCGGCTTGCGCCATCTCCAGCTGCGAGAACTCCGTGCTCGGTGCTCGACCAACCTACGCAACCGCGGGGCTCGCCGTCAACGCACGCGATCGATGAATGTGCGCAAAGAGCGGGCGATACGTGGAAGTCCTCCGGGGCGCGACGGCGGGCCTCGTTCGAACGGCAATACGGGTGCTAGCCGTACTGTGCCTCGCGCCTGTCACTGCGAGGCTGTTCTCGACGATCGCAGGACCGTTGCTTCGACCTGGCGGTGGCCGATGCTCGGCCCCGCCAATCGGCCAAATCGAAGGAGCACCAGGAGATGTCCCCACCACAGAGCTATCCAGCTGTCCGAACCGGCGAGCTCGATCGCCCGGTGCCGGCGGCCGACGACCGCAACAAACGTGCCGGAAGCGCAGAGCGCCCGCGCCGCCCGCGCACCCCATCGGCAGAGGGACTTCCCAGGTGGAGGTGAGTAGCAGCCGACAGACCTATGCAGATGACAGTCGGGGGCGCGAGCCGAAGACCACGCTTCGGCAGCGAGCGCGCCCCCGGGCGTTCGTCGCGATGGGCGTCATCGCCGCCTTGATCCCGTTGGTCGGCCTCGCGTCGCTGCTCCTTCGGTCACGGCTCGATCCTCATATCGAGAACTATCGACTCCACTTCGTGGTCTTCGGGATCGTCGGCGCGGTCGCGTTCGGCCTCGGCTACGTGGCCGGCGAGGCGGCGAACCGGCGCGCGGACGCCCGCGTCCTGCTCCTCTCGCTCGCGTTCATGGCCACCGGTGGGTTTCTCTGGCTTCACGCTCTCGGGACACCCAACATTCTCCTTTCGGAGAAACATGCCGGCTTTCAGGTTTCCATTCCCGTCGGGCTCCTCGTGGGCGCGGTCTTTGCAGCCGGGTCGGCGTTCGTCGACGTTCGCCCCCGCGGCGCGGCCTTGCTCGTTCGACGGCGGAGGCTCCTCCGGATGGTGGTGCTGGTCTTGATGGGCCTGTGGCTCGTCTTGACCGTCGCCGACCTTCCGCCCGTCGGCGGGCCGGACGGCGAGGCAGCGACGAGCCGCTTTCTCATCGTCATCGCGGTCCTCGGAACACTGCTGTATGCGGTCAGTGCCTGGCGATACTGGGGCATCTTTCGTCAAAGCCGGAGCCTGCTTCCGGCAACGGTGGTCGCCTGCTTCGTGTTGCTCTCGGAGGCGATGATCGGCGTTGCGGTCACCGGCGAGCGCAAGTGGCACGCAAGCTGGTGGGAGTGGCACGGCCTGATCGTGACGGCCTACCTGATCGTCGGACTGGCCGCCCGTCTCGAATGGCGCGACGAGCGGTTCCGTCGGCTCTACCTGGCGACGACCCGGGAGCGCCACCAGGAAGTGAGTGTCCTCTTCGCCGATCTCGCCGGGTTCACAAGCTTTTCCGAGCGCTCGTCGCCGACCGCGGTCGCAGCAGTGCTCGACGGCTACTGGGGCATTGCAGCGCCGCTGATCACACAACGGTTTGGCGGAGCGCTGGAGAAGTTCACCGGCGACGGACTGATGGCCACGTTCAACAACAGCGGAGACCAGCCGGACCACGCACGACGGGCCGCGTGCGCCGCTCTGGCGCTCCAGCGCAGGGTTTCAAGCCTGGCCGACGAGAATCCGGGTTGGCCCGGAATGCGCATCGGCGTCAACAGCGGCGGCGTGATCGTTCGCGAGGTCGGAGGCGACGGCCACGTCGCCTACCCCGTCGTCGGCGACACGGTCAACACCGGCTCTCGTCTCGAGGGGCTGGCTCCGGTCGGCGGCGTGCTGATCGGCCCCGGGACCTATGCGCAACTACCGGCCGGAGCGGTGGTGGAGAAATGGTCTGGCCTCCGGATGAAGGGCAAGGACAAGCTGGTCAACGCCTACGTCCTGTATTCACTGCCCTGCTAGCAGCGACGAAAACCCTGCCGCTGTTCGTCGGCCGAACGCCGGTGCGCCGTCTGACAGAGCCGCGCGAGATCCCCGATGGGTCCTCTACGTCCGGGAGCACGACTCGACGTGCGTCGAGCCGGATCCCGATCCCAGGCCGAACTCGTATGCTCAGCGGACGTTATGCGAGAGGTCGAGCTTGTAGCCCGTCGCCGTGTCGTGATCAGCGGTGCCGGAATCGTGTCGTCTGTGGGGAGCGGTCGCGAAGCGTTCTGGGACGCCCTCGAGCAGGGTAGAAGTGGCGCAGGACGGGTCGAGCTGGACGGCGTCGGTGAGATCACCGCATGCGTCGTGGACGAGCTCGACGACGCCGGCATCCCGAGACGCGAGGCAAAGCGAATGGACCGGGCCGGTCTCCTTGCGGTCGTCGCTGCGGCCCAGGCGCTCGATGATGCGGGGTCGCCCTCGATCGACCCGAGACGGGTCGGGGCAGTGGTCGCGAACGTTCATGGCGGCGCCGACACGCTCCACCGGTCGTCTGCGGAGTTCTTCGGTCGGGGCGCTGACCGCGTCAGCCCGTTCACGATCCCGTTGGGGCTCACGAACTCGCCGGTCGCCGCGGTTGCCAGGATCCTCGGGCTGCGGGGCCATTCGTCCACGGTCGCCACCGCCTGCGCGGCCGGCACCGACGCGATCGGGCTGGCGGTCTCGCTCATCCGGTCGGGCGCTGCCGACGCGATGCTCGCAGGGGGCGCGGAGGCACCCATCTCGCCGTTCATCGTCGCCGCGTACCGGCAGCTCGGCGCGCTCTCGAGCAGTGGACGACCCCCCGACGAGACGTCACGGCCGTTCGATCAGGCCCGGGACGGCTTCGTCATCGGCGAAGGAGCCGGGATCGTCTACCTCGAGGAGCGGGAACGTGCGCTCGACCGGGGCGCGCGGATCCTGGCCGAGGTCGTCGGCTACGCGAGCAACTGCGACGCAGGCCATCTCACCCAGCCCGACGAGACCGGCGAGGGCCCCGCGGCGGCGATCAAGCTCGCCATGGCCGACGGGCTCGTGCGCCCCGCAAGCGTCGGCTACCTGAACGCACACGCGACGTCGACCCCGCTCGGCGACCTCGCCGAGGCCCGCGCGATCACAGCCGCAGGCCTGGGGCACGTTCCTCTCTCATCGACGAAGGCCCTGCACGGACATACGCTCGGAGCCGCCGGCGGCATCGAGGCGATCGCCGCGCTCATGCCCCTCGTCCGCGGCCAACTGCCGCCGAGCTGGAACCTCGACAACTCGGACATCGACCTCGCTCTCGACTACGTGACGACCCCACGCGCAACGACGGTCGACACGACCGTTTCGAACTCGTTCGGATTCGGCGGCCACAACGCCGTCCTCGTGCTCGAGCGCGCCACGCCGCGCGGCTGAGCTGTTTGCGCCAGAGGTGTGAGGGAGTAACCCGCAATCACCACACCGCACTCATCGCACTCCAACGCACTCACTTCTCAGCGACCGACGCGCCCCGCTCGGCCGCGGCGGCCGTTCACGAGCTCCGACGGCGGACAGCGCGCGTTCGGTCGGATCGCACGGCCGAGCCGGCGGCGCTGAAGCCGGCGCCCATCAGTCGATCATCCGCGCCGGCGGGGGCTGCCGGATCGCCGCTGCCAGCCAACCGGCGGCCGCGGCGGTCAGCGGAACGCCAACGATGATGAGGCCAAGGGGCACGACCGGGATCCGGCCGAGATAGTCGAGGTCGCCGAGATAGATCGCAGTGATTGTCAGGTAGGCACCGGCGACTCCGAGCAAGGCCCCAAGAAGGGCCAGAGCGCCCGCGGTCGTGCCCGTGAGCGTGCGCCGTGTGCGGCTCGTCGCTCCTGTGGCGGTCAGCGTGCGGAGGTCGCCTCGGCTCTCGCTGCGGATCAGCCCGACCGTCATCGCGAGGATCGTCAGCGCGAGGAGCGCGCCCGCTCCGGTTGCGATCGCGATCGGCCTCGCGAGCGAGGTGCTCTGCTTCTGGACTTCGATCGTGAGCCCTGCGTCGGCGGCGAGCTTGCGCGCGGCGGCAATCTGCTCGCTCTTCAGCGGCCGGCTCGACTCGACGAGCCAGCCGTTCGCAACGCGCGTCCAGCCGTAGCGACGTAGGCCGTGGACGGTGACGAACGATGACGGCAGGTCGGAGCTCCCGCCTCCGGCCCCGAGGACAGCCGTGCTGTTGATCCTCTGGACGTGCGTGACGGCTTGCGCGAATCGATCTCGAAAGCGAATGGCGACGAGCTCTCCGGTGGGGACGGTCGGGTCGGCCAGGAAGTCCGCGGTTGGATCGATCGTCGCCGGATCGATGCCGAGGTGCCGAAGCAGGAGAGGTGTGGCGACGTACAGGCTCGAGGCGAGATTGAAGCCGTTTCGGCCCTTCTTCCTGGCAAGGCCGGCTGCCACGACGGCGCGGTCGCCCTCGAAGGTGGCGAGGGGCGAAGCACCTGGTTCGACGGCCTTCCACAGCGGGATCACGACGGCCTGCGCACCGAGCGCTGCGGCGAGCCGCCGGACACGCTTGGCACTCGCGGCACGCCGGGAGTCCGACTGCGGCGGTACCGGGATGAGTTGCGGATCCCGCGTTCGGCCGGTGTACACCCGGATCTGGCGGTCAGAGAGGTTCGGGGGCTTGGCGGCCAGCCGCTCGGCCTCCCGCTTCTCCTCGGCCGAGGCGACGACGACCACCGCTGCCGTGATGCCGAGGGCGAGGGTCATCGCGGCCAGCGCCGCGGCGGAGCGGGACTGGTAGCGGGCGAGATCCCGGAGCGCGAGGCGCGGAGCAATGGAGACGTGGCCGGCGGCACGGGCGAGCACGCGGATTGCCAGGGGACAGAGGAGAAGGGTGCCGAGGATCGTCGCGAGAAGACCTGCCACGATCAGGGGCCGCGTGGTTCGGTCGGCAAGCGCAAGGCTGCACACTCCGCCCGCGATCAACAGCACCGCGAGCAAAGCCGAGCGATGTGCAGGCTTCGGCCGCGGGGGTCGCGCGGAGAGGGCGATGGTGATGGGCACCCGGGTAACAGCCCTCCCGGGCCACCACGCAGCGAGGGTTGTGCCGAGCATCGCAATGAGAACGACGAGCGCCAGCAGAGCCCAGGGCAGGCTGAGCACGCCGATGCGGTGGTCGAAACCGGTCTCGAGCGTCGGGAGGGCGGCGAACCAGATCGCGAGTCCGACGACCGTCCCGACCAGCGTCCCGATAGCGCCGACGACGACTCCGTTCGTCAGCAGCACGAGCCGCAGGTGCTTCGGGGTCGCGCCGGTCGCGGCCAACAGGCCGAGCTGACGGAGTCGGCGCTGGGCGATGACGGTGAACCCGGCAGCTGCGACGAGCGATACCAGGAGCAGGAAGACGGTGGCAATGGAGAACATCGCCAGCGTGGCCGCGCGCCGGCCGTCCGTCCCGCGGGCGGCGGACCCCGACCAGGCGGAGAGGCCGGGTTGCCGGCTCTCACGAAAGCTGTCGATCGATGCGGCGTCCGCAGAGACCAGCACGCTGACGCTGTCAGGCGCTCCTGCGGCTGCCGGGGCAACCAGGGCGAATTCGTCTGTCAGGTTGCGGGGGTTCTCGACGATGCCGACCACGGTTCGCCGGTGCCCGTCGAGGGCCAGGGTGTCTCCGATCTCGAGCGCCAGAAGGTCGGCGACGCCGTCGGTCACGGCCACCTGCCCGCCACCAACCGGATAGCTGCCCCGACGGAGGGCGAGGAGCTCGCTCGCGAAGATGCCGTGCGGATCCTGGGCGCGAAACTCGACGGTGTCGACGCTGCCGGGGACGGAGACCGAGCGGTAGCCGATGATCTCGGTTGTCCCGAACCACTTCCTGGCGGAGCCGAGCCCCACCTCGAGTCTTTGCGGGTCGGCTCCGTCGAACCGAAGGAGATGCGTGGCCGAACCGAATTCCGCGTCGTCCGGGGCGCCCGAGTTGGACACGATCGAGACGCCGGCGACTGCGGCGGCAACCGCGACGGTGAGCAGGGCCACAAGCAGGATCTGCTGCCGCCACTCGCGCCGGAGCATCCGCCACGTCCAGCGGATGACTGCCCGACGGGCTGCCGCACCGCCGTTCGCCGGCCCGTCGAGCGCCGGCACGTGAGCCAGCGTCGTCAGGGTCGCTCACCCGTCGCGAGGAGCGACTCCGGCCCGGGCGGCGCGAGGGTCTGGTCGACGACCTGGCCGTCGCGCAGGAAGATCACGCGGTCGGCCCACGACGCGAGGTGCGCCTCGTGGGTGACGACGACACCGGCGACCCCGCGGTGGGTGGCCGCGCGCAGCAGGCGCATGACAGCCTCGCCGTTCACGGAATCGAGCGCGCCCGTCGGCTCGTCGGCGAGCAGCAACCCCCGCTCTCCGACGATCGCTCGCGCGATCGCGATTCGCTGCCGCTCGCCGCCCGACAGCTCGTCGGGGTAGCGATCGGCGCGATCCGTGACATCGAGCTCTTCCAGTGCCTGCAGTCCCGTCGCGCGCGCGGCCCTCGCATGCGTCCCGTCGAGCTCGAGCGGCAGCGTCACATTCTCGAGCGCCGTCAGCCCCGGCAGAAGGTTGAAGTCCTGGAAGACGTATCCGATCGACCGTCGCCGCAGCTTCGCCTGCTCGGAGCGCGAGATCGTGGCGAGGTCGATGCCGTCCACCAGCACCAGGCCGCCTGTTGCCTCCTCGAGGCTCCCGGCGATCGTCAGCAGCGTGCTCTTGCCCGAGCCGCTCGGCCCCATGATGGCAACGAGCTCGCCCCGCTCGACGGAGAGATCGACGTCGCGAAGCGCATGCACCTCCGTCGGGCCCGATCCGTAGACCTTCGATACCTGACGCAGCGTGAGGGCACACGTCATCGCGAGACCTCCTTCGAGAGGGGCGAGCCGAGCGCATGGTCGCTTGCCGCCGGCGCCGCGAGAATCCGTCCCTGCTTCAGGCGGACGTCGGCCGTGTCGAGCCAGCGAACGATCGCTTCCAGCCGGAAGATCTCGGCATCCGCCACGAGCGTCAACGCCAGCTCATCGGCTCGAGCCGCCGCCTTGATCTGCGTGTATCGCTGCATGCTCTCGATCACGTGGCGCCGATGCACCTGCAGGATCTCGTGCACGTCGGCTCCGGGGACCTGCATCGCCACGAGCACCTTGATCACGAGCTCGTCCCGAGGAGGGGGCATGAGATCGGGCGGGGTGCGAAGCCACGCGTCCAGCTCGAGCTCCCCGACAGCCGTGATCCGGTACTGCTTTCGCGACCGATCGCCTTCGCCGTCGTCGGTCACGACGAGGCCGTCCCGTTCGAGGCGCTGGAGCGTCGCGTACACCTGCCCGACGTTCAGCGGCCAGACCTCTCCGGTCCGCGCCTGGAACTCACTCTGAAGCCGCAGGCCATACTTCGGCCCCTCGCTCAGCAGCGCAAGGAGCGCGTGAGGGACGCTCACAGGTCGACTGGATCGGGAAACATACCGAGTACTATACTCGGTATATCGAGGGGAGGCAAATCGCTGCACCGGCCGGCCACGGCGGCCCTCCTGCGCCATCGCCCCACCGTGGTCCGTACTTTCTCCCGATGCCACGCGGGCACGGGCGGGCAACAATTCGGAGAGCGACATCAGGAGGGACCACGATGAGCGAGCCCACGAGCGGAGTCCCGGATCGCGCGCCACGCGCGAGTGGCGGGCACAGCGGCGGCAGGATCGTCCTCGGAGTGATCGGCGCGGTGCTGACGCTGATCGGCTTCGGCCTCCTCGCCGGTAGCGGCACCGTTGCGTGGGCGAACGCCAGCCAGCGTGACGACGGCGGCTTCTTCACGAGCTCGTCCTCCCCGTTCGTGAGCCCCGGGTTCGCGGTCACGAGCGAGCGGCTGCGCATCATCGACGGGCTGCCCGACGTCCTCAGCTCACCGGGTGACGTGGTCACGTTCAGAGCAGAGGGAGGCTCGGGCAACGGCAAGCCCCTGTTCGTCGGGATCGGCCCTGCCGCGGCGGTGGACGCGTACCTGGCGGGCGTTGCGCACGACGAGGTCGTCCACGTCCACATGGACGGCTGGAAGGGGGCGCTCTCGAAGGACTACCGCACGAGCCCCGGCGGCCCTCCGGCGGGGCCGCCCGCCGCGCAACCCTTCTGGACGGAGAAGGCGACCGGCACGACCGTCTCCCTGATCTGGCCGCCGAGCGAGGGCACCTGGTCGGTCGTCGTCATGAACGCGGACGCGTCCGCGGGCGTGGCCGCCGACCTCAGCCTCGGCGTCAAGGTGAACTTCCTCGGCTGGGTTGCGCTCGGGCTGCTGATCGCGGGCGGTCTCTTCCTGCTCATCGGCCTGGTCGCGATGTTCTTCGGGTTCCGCTCGCGAGGCCCGGCTGTGACGAGCGGCGCGGCCGCCACGCCAGCCACACCAGGCGGCGAGGCCGTGCTCGACGCGGGCGACCAGAAGGCCTACCCCGTCCTCATCGAGGGGGAGCTCGACCCGCACGTCAGCCGCGGGCTGTGGCTCGTGAAGTGGCTGCTCGCGATCCCGCACTACTTCGTGCTCGCGTTCCTCTGGCTCGCCGTGGCTGTCCTCACGATCGTGGCGTTCTTCGCGATCCTGTTCACGGGCCGGTATCCGCGCGGGATCTTCGACTTCAACGTCGGCGTCCTGCGCTGGAGCTGGCGCGTCGCGTTCTACGCCTTCAGCGTCCTCGGCACCGACCGCTATCCGCCGTTCACGCTCGCCGACGTCGACTATCCGGCCCGGCTCGAAGTCCCTTACCCCGAGCATCTCTCGCGCGGGCTCGTGCTCGTGAAGAGCTGGCTGCTCGCGATCCCCCACTACCTCGTGCTCGGGGTGCTGATCGGCAACTGGGGCTGGCTGGGCGGCGACAACTGGGCCTCGCGGGGGCTGACCCTGAACGGCGTGCTCGTACTCATCGCCGCGCTCGGGCTGCTCTTCACCGGCCGCTACCCCCGTGACATCTTCGGCATCGTCCTCGGGATCAACCGCTGGGCGCTGCGGGTCGCCGCCTACGTGCTGCTGATGCGCGACGAGTACCCGCCCTTCCGGCTCGACCGCTGACGCCGCCGTCCCGCTCGCGCTCCGTACTTTCCCCCCACCCCCGGCGTGCGCGTCCCCGATGCGGGAGGACAGGCCGCCGAGGGAGCATGAAGGCATCACCCACAGAAGGAGATCTCATGACCGTTACCGAGAGAGAGCCCGTCCGGTTCGAGCCGAAGACGGGCACCTATCGCGCGGCAGTGGTTCATGCGTTCAACGAACCGCTCGTCGTCGAGGACGTGCCACGACTCCCACTCGCGGAGGGGCAGATCAGGGTCGAGGTCGAGGCAGCAGGTCTGTGTCACACCGACATCCACGCCGCACGCGGCGACTGGCCGGTGAAGCCGTCACCACCGTTCATCCCCGGCCACGAGAGCGTCGGCATCGTCGCGGAGCTCGGCCCCGGCGTGACCGAGGTGGCAATCGGTGACCGTGTCGCTATGCCATGGCTCGGCTACGCGTGCGGCACCTGCGACTACTGCGTGTCCGGCTGGGAGACGCTCTGCCTCGAGCAGAAGAACATGGGCTACTCGTTCGACGGGGGCTTCGGCGAGTACGCGACTGCGTACGCCCGCTACGTCGTGCAGGTACCCGAAGGCGTCGACCCGCTCGACGCCGCACCACTCACGTGTGCCGGTGTCACGACCTACAAGGCCGTGAAGGTCGCCGGCACGCGCTCATCCGACCTCGTCGCCGTCTTCGGCGTCGGCGGGCTCGGACATCTCGCGATCCAGTACGCGCAGATCGCCGGTGGCCGCGTGATCGCGATCGACCTCCATGACGACAAGCTCGAGCTCGCCCGCGAGCTCGGCGCCGAGTTCACGGTCAACGCAGCGAAGGAAGATCCGGTCGCCGCGATCCAGAAGCTCGGCGGCGCCAACCAGGCGATTGCGCTGGCCGTGGCGCCGAAGGCGTTCGAGCAGGCATACGGATCACTCCGCCGTGGTGGCACCCTCGTCTTCGTCGCGCTCCCGGCCGACAACGAGGTGACGCTGCCGATCTTCGAGACCGTGCTGAACGGCATCACCGTCGTCGGCTCGATCGTCGGCACGAGAAAGGATCTCCGCGAGGTCTTCGCGCTGCACGCCGCAGGCAGGACGAAGGTCATCCGCGAGACACGCTCGCTCGACGACGTCAACGAGGCGATCGCCGACGTCGAAGCGGGACGCGTTGCAGCTCGAATCGTGTTCGGGATGTAACACGCTCCTGACGCCCGGCGCCCGCCGGCGCCGGGCGTACTCTCGGCGCATGCGGGCAAACGGCACGGGCGCGATCCTGACCCAGAGATTGTCGAAGCACTACGGCAAGGTCGCAGCTCTCGACGACCTCGCCCTCCTCATCGAGCCGGGCGAGGTCTACGGCTACCTAGCCGAACGGTGCCGGCAAGACGACGACGATCCGGCTCCTGCTCGGGCTCCATCGCCCGACGAGCGGTCGTGCGGCGCTGTTCGGCATCGACGCCTGGGGAGATCCCGTCAAGGCCCACCGGCGCCTCGACCTCGCTGATTACGAAGCGGTTGCCGGCAGTGGTTGCGATGACGGGGACGCGTTCGTCGTCGAGCGTCCGAACGCGCGCCACTCCGGCCACCCGCCGCTTCTGTGCGGGCAGAACTACACCAAGTGGCTCACGGCAGGGCGGGGCGGCAACCACGTGTCTCGTGGCGCCGCCCCGTCCGGCCGCTTCGGATCCGATCAGGCGTCGCAGTGACTGACGAGCTGCGCAGCCACCGGCCGCGACTTGTGTCCGGCCTGCTGCATGATCGGCGGCACCTCCGGATCGGAGACGAAGCTCTGCCAGCCCTGCTCGTCCCAGTCGAAGATGACCCACACGCGATCCTCCTCGGAGGGATCGCGGAAGATCGTCGCGCCCTTCGAGCCGTGCTGCTTGCGCTTCTCGGCACCCTGCGCCGTGAAGACCTCCAGGAACCGGTCGAGATCCTCGACCTGCGTTGTCGCGAGGAGCATGTCGTTCTCCTTTCATCGTGCGTTGGTCGGGGTGGACTGGGATCAGCCGGCGAGAGCCGGTGCTGCGACCAGGGTCTCCTGCGGATCGATCGCTCCGAGACTCTCGACGATCTCGAACCGGCCGCCGCGCGCCTGCGCGATGTACATCCGAAGGCGCAGGTGGTGCTGCCCGGGAACCATCGCTGCCGGCCCGCCAGGCCCGTCGGTGATCTCGGCCCGATCGAGCGCCGCGATCACGTCGGCCTGGTCGAGTGATCCGGCCTCGCTCACGGCACCGGCCCAGAGCCGCAGCCCGCGATAGAGGCCGGAGCAGGCGCTGCCGCCCGTGAACTGCGCCTCGCCCGGGTAGAGCGCGTCGTACTGTGCGAGCAGCTTCTGGCTGAACGCATCCTCGACCGACTGGTAGTAGTCGAGACAGCTGTAGAGACCCTCGCAGTGGGCGGCCGGCATCAGGTTGAGGAAGTTCTCGTCCATGTAGGTGCAGACGAGCTGCCCACCGCGGGCGACGAACCCGGAGTCGTACAGCTCAGCGAAGAACGGGGACAGCCCGGGCGGCACGATCGTGTTGAACACGACATCGGCACCGCTCGCCGTGATGCGCTCGACGGTCGCGGCGTAGTCCGTGTGGTCGAGCGGGTAGTACTCCTCACCGACGATCTCACCGCCGTTTGCGATCACCGCCTCGGTGACGCGCTGGTTCAGGACGTGCGGCCAGATGTAGTCGGCCGAGGGAAGGAAGAACCGCTTCGCCCCCGTCCTCTCCATCAGCCACGGGATCAGTGGATCGACCTGCTGCGCCGGGCCGGGACCGGTGCAGAAGATCAGCGGGTCGGACTCCTGGCCCTCGTACTGCTCGGGATAGATGTAGAGCGTCTTCCCCTCCACGACGGCCGGCCCCTTGATCGCCTGGCGGGTGGAGCTGTAGATGCCGCCGAGGATCACGTCGACTCCGTCCTCGCGGACGAGCTTCTCGGCCTTCTCGGCCGCGACGGCGTCGTCGGTGGCGCTGTCCTCCAGACAGAGCTCGACCTGGCGTCCCAGCAGCCCGCCCTTGGCGTTGATGTCACCGATCACCATGCGGGCGACGTTCGCATTGGCGATTCCGACGAACGAGAGCGGGCCTGTCTGGTCCGCGATCACTCCCACCTTGATGGTGCGTGCACTCGACATTGTTCCCTCCGTCTCCGACGCGCTCCGGCTCGAGCCATCGCTCAACGAGGCGCGTCTCGTGTGAGAGGATGCTTCCCCATCGCCCACGTCGATACATCGGGAGTACGCCCTATCTTTTCGCCCTCACTCCGCCTCGCCGAGCTCGTCGCGACGCTGGCGCTCGCGCAGGACAACGCGTTCGGTCAGCCGCTCGAGTCGCAGCTGCGCTCGTGCCTCCTTGCGAGCTGGCTGTGCGAGGAGGCGCAGTTCGACGACGCCGTGCGAACGGACGCGTACTGGGTCTCGCTCCTGCGCTACGTCGGCTGCACGGGTCATGCGCACGAGGTGTCCACCCTCTTCGGCGACGAGATCGCGATCCGGGCCAGGACGCTCGTTCACGACGCCGGCAACCCAACCGAGGTGATGGCCGATGTCGTCGAATACGCCACCGTGTGGCGTCCCGAGGAGGAGCGCGACGCGATCGTCACGATGATCGCGGAGCACGCCCACGAGTGGGCCGTCAACAACTTCGCCTCCGGTTGTGAGGTCGCCGACATGCTCGTCGTACGGCTCGACTTCGGACCGGGCGTCCGAGAGGCTCTCGCCTGCACGTTCGAGCGCTGGAACGGCAAGGGATTCCCGCGGCACGTCAGCGGTGACGCGATTCCGTTGCCGATGCGAATCGTCCACCTGAGCCATGACATGGAGGCGATCGGGCGTCTCTTCTCGCCCGAGCGGGCACTCGACGCGGCCCGCGAGCGGCGGGATGAGACCTACGACCCGGTGCTCACCGACCTCTTCCTCGAGCGCGGCGCCGATTGGTTCGAGCGGCTCCGCGACACCGAGCCCTGGGATGCCGTCCACGCACTCGAGCCCGAGCCCCGGCGGACGCTGGAGGGCGAGGCGCTCGACAATGCGCTCGAGGTGGCGGCCGACTTCATCGACCTCAAGTCGTCGTACTGGGGCGGGCATAGCCGCCGCTGCGCACAGCTCGCCGCGGATGCCGCCCGCGTTCTCGGGCTCTCCGACGAGGACACCACCGCGCTTCGCCGGGCGGCACTCGTGCACGACTTCGGCACGAGCGCGGTGCCGAACTCGATCTGGGACAAGCCGGGGCCGCTGACGCGCACGGAGTTCGACCGCGTCGAGCTCCACCCGATGCTCACCGAGCAGATGCTCCGCCGCTCGCCGGCCTTTGCCACCCTGACTCCGGCGGCCTCGGGGCACCACGAGAAATGCGACGGGTCGGGGTACCACAGGCGGCTCCGATCGGCCGGCGACCGCGGGGCATGTGTGCTCGCGGCGGCCGAGGTCTACGTCGGCATGACCACGGAACGCGCCGATCGGCCGCGATTCTCCGACGACGAAGCGGCCGCCGAGCTACGGCGCCTCGAATCGGACGGCGTGCTCGAGCCGAGCGCCACCCGCGCCGTGCTCGTCGCCGCCGGCCACGGCGAGCCCGAAGCGCGAATGGCGAAGCGGCCCCGGAATCGAGGCGGACTGTCACGCCGGGAGGTGGACGTGCTCCAACTCGCCGCGCGTGGCCTGACGACCCGCGAGATCGCCGACCGGCTCGTGATCTCCCCCAAGACCGCCGACCACCACATCCAGCACATCTACACCAAGATCGGTGTCTCGACCCGCGCCGCCGCCGCACTCTGGGCGATGCAGAACGACTACGTCGTCAGCTGAGGTGCCTGCACAGCGAGGCGGAGCATCCCTGCCGCGACGACCTTGGCCAGAGCCGCAGGATCTCCCCAGGCTCACGCGGTGAATGTTCGAGATTGCGCCGGATCCTCGTGTGATGGATCCTACTCATCCGTGACTGCGGTGACACCGGACCCAACGGCTGCTGCCCTCGGGCTCGTGCCTCTCTTCCATCGCGTTGATGCGACAGCTCTCGCAACGTTGATCCAGGATGCGGCACCGCGTCACCTGCACGCCGGCGAGTGGCTCTTCCACGAGGGCGACGACGCCGACCGGCTCTTCGTCGTACTGTCCGGGCGCCTGCGGATCGTCGTCATGCGCGAGGGCGAGCAGAGGACGGTCAGGGAGCTCGGTCCGGGAGCGGCCCTCGGCGAGCTGGCGCTCCTGACCGGATCCGCGCGTTCGGCCGGGGTGCGGGCGGTGCGCGACTCACAGCTGCTCGAGATCGCCCGGCCCTCGTTCGACCGCCTGCTCGAGAGTGACTCTGCGTTCGGTCATGCGATCGCGATCGAGCTCGCGCGGCAGCTGCAGGCGTCCGGGGGCCTCGAGGAGCCCCGCGGCCAGGCGCGCGTGTTCTCGATTCTCGGAGCATCTACTGCCGTCGACACGACCCGCTTCGGGAGCACGCTTGCCGCCGAGCTCGGGGACGATGGCACGGTCTCGACGCTTACCGGGGCAGAGGATCCCACCTACTGGACGGAGGCTCTCGCGCGAGCCGAGGCGGCGGCACGAAACGTGCTCCTCGTTGGCGACGATGACGGACACGATTCGCAGTGGAATCGATTCGTGCGCCGCCACGGGGACAGGCTGCTCCTCCTCACCGACGCTGACGCCGCCGTTTCCTCGACGGAGACCGTCACCGACCTCGTTCTCCTCGGGCCGATGCCCGCCGGTCGCACTGCGCAGTGGCTCGACGCGCTTCTCCCGGAGGCGCACCACGTCGTCGACGAGGCCGGCTATGAGATCGATATCGGACGGATCGCACGACGGATATCGGGCCGCTCGCTTGGGCTCGTTCTCTCGGGCGGCGGGGCCCGCTGTCTCGCGCACATCGGCGTGATTGCCGCGTTTGCCGAGGCCGGCATCGCCGTCGATCGACTGGGTGGCTGCAGCATGGGCGCGTTTATCGCGGGAACGTCCGCGCTCGGTCTCGACGCCGACCAGATCCGCGCCGTCTGCCGATCCGAGCTCGTGGAGCGCTCGCCGTTCAGCGACTGGACGCTGCCGCGTTACGCCCTCACCCGTACCCGACGGGCCGAACGGATGCTCCGGCGCGTTTTCGGCGAGATCCAGGTGGAGGAGCTGCCGCGACCGCTGTACACCGTCAGTGCAGATCTCGTTTCGAGCGAGGCTGTCGTCCACCGAACGGGGCCGCTGTTCGAGGCGGTCGGGATCAGCATGTCGATCCCCGGCCTCGTCCCTCCCGTTGGGAAGGACGGCCGGCTGCTCGTCGACGGCGGTGTGCTCAACAACCTGCCGGTCGACACGATGTACGACCTCGCGGAAGGACCCATCGTCGCCGTCGACGTTGCCCGGCGGCACACCCGTCGAGAAGGTGAAAGCCCCCGGATCCCGTCGATCATGGAGACGATGGCGCGCTCGACGATCCTCGGCAGCGGCGAGCGGAGCGAGCGAAACCGCAAGCTCGCCAGCCTCGTCATCAGCCCTGCGGCGCAGGACGTCGGGCTACGGGAGTTCAAGGCGCTCGACCGGGCGATCGAAGCCGGGTACGAAGCCGCAACGGCTTCGCTGGCGGAGGGCGGCGCGGACCTGCTGCGGAGTGCGCTTCGGTAGGCCGCTGCTCGACGAGGCTACGCGGCGAGCGCCTCGGGACTGAGCTTCAGGACCTCTCCGTCGAAGCCTTCGACGACCCCGCTCTCTTCAAGCATCCAGCCGTACCACTTCACCACTTCGGGATGGAGCTGGAAGAGGGTCGAGAGGACGCTGACGCGATGCTCGCCGCTGATCACGTTGCCCGGCCATTCTTCCGGGTGCCTCGCGTCGAGCTCGAGGAGGCTGGCGATGGTCTTGACGGCGAACTCGTGGAAGGTGTTCGGCTGCTCGAAGTCGCCGGTGTCGGGGTCTCTCAGGGCGGCAAGGATCTCGCAGGTTCGATACGTGTGGTCGACGAAGGCCGCCCGTCGCTGGAGTGCGTGGAGCACGGCCCGGCAGCCGAGGATCTGGTCGACCGACTCCTTCGGAGAGTTCCCCTCGACGCCGTTGATGCAGTCGCAGATGATGTGGTAGCCGCAGAACCTCTCGCCGGACCGCCAGTCCTCGCCCTCGTGATGAATCCACGAGACGTGATGCGGCCCGTTCTCGATGTAGGTCATGACCGGGTTGATGGAGTCGCCGTAGCGACGCTCCGCGTGCTCGGCCCACGACGCAACACGGCCGGTGAATCGACTGGGCTGGAGCTCGGTTAGCTCGACGGGCCGGTGGATCAAGCAGAAGACATCCTGCTCGTCGATGGCCACCGAATGACGAAGGATCTTGCCCGATCGCATCTTCGACCTCCCTGGAGACGATGGCAGCACCCGTCCAACTGCGAACGACATCATGCATCGGGTCGAGGACAGCGCTTCGACCCGTTTGCATCTGTGACGCCAATCTCGGTCATCGGTTGACGAACGCCGCGCTCGAGATACAAAAAAGCCCCTGTTTCCAGGGGCTTCAGAGTGGAGCCAGGCGGGATCGAACCGCCGACCTCTACGATGCGAACGTAGCGCTCTCCCAGCTGAGCTATGGCCCCGTTACCCGCGCAGTGTAGCGCCTTCAGGCGGGTGGTTCAGCGGTGGCAGGAGTGCCGAACTTGCCCGCGCGAATGGCCTTCGCCATCTCGGCCGATTGCTCGCGGTACCAGGTTCCGTCCTCGAGCTCGATCGCCGGTAGCCCGTTCTGGCCCGTGGCCTCGATCACCGCGGTGCGGCCCTTGCGGCTCGGCCAGGACTCCTTCACGACCTCGTACTCGACGCCCATGTCGTCGAGCGCGCTCTGGACGGCCCAGCACGGATGCTTGCCCAGCTTGGCCCACATGACGGGGCAGCGATGCAGCTTCACGGCCATCGGTATTCCTCCTCCGCTCGTCGCCGACCCCAGCCCTACGATACGCCGATGCGCGCCGTCGTCCTAGATGCACGCCGTACGCCCGCGCCCGCCGACATCGCAGAGCCGGCGCCGCCCGGGGAGCTCGTGGACGTGGTCGCGTGTGGGTTGTGCGGATCCGACGTCGAGAAGATCGGCCTCTCGGCACCGGGGACCGTGCTCGGGCACGAGGTCGTCGCCGTGACCTCCGACGGCCGTAGGGTTGCGCTGATCCACCACGCGGGATGCGGGTCGTGCACGCGGTGCCTGAGCGGGCACGCATCCACCTGCGAGCGGTTCCCCGAGCCGACGATCGTTCCCGGCGGGTTCGCGGAGCGGGTGCGCGCGACCGGGTGGGTCGAGCTGCCCGACTCCGTGCCGGACGCCGTCGGGACGTACGTCGAGCCGCTCGCGTGCGTGCTGCGCGGCGCTGAGCGGGTGCCGCGGGGGCGCGTCCTCGTCGTCGGCAACGGCTTCATCGGGCGACTTTTCGGCGCGGTGTTGGAGCGGCGCGGCGATACGGTGTTCGCCGTCGATCGATTGCCGCAGCGGGCCGGTGTGGCACCGGACGGCCCGGTAGACGCGGCAGTGCTCTGCGCGCCCGGTGGCGGCGAGACCGCGCTCGCGGCCGTCGAGCCCGGCGGGACGGTGGTGTTGTTCGCCGACGCCGGGACGCTTCCTGCGGCGGGGATGTACCGGCGCGAGCTCACGGTGATCGGGTCTCGGTCGGCGACGCCGGCGCACATGGAGGAGGCCGTTGCGCTCCTTCCTGCGCTGGACGTGCCTGAGCCGACCGTGATGCCGCTCGAGCGGTTCGGGGAGGGGCTCGCGCTGTTTCGGGAGGGGGCCGCGCTGAAGGTGGTGCTGGTGCCGTGACGGCGGCGAACGCGGGTAGACCGGCGGAAGCCTCACCCCACATCCTCGGCGGCACACTTCGGCATGAAGGCGCTGATCTTCCACGGGCCGAACGACCTGCGGCTCGAGGACGTGCCGCGGCCGGAGGTGGTCGACGACGGCGACGTGCTCGTGCAGGTCGAGGTGGCGCTCACGGACGGCACCGATCTGAAGGCCTTTCGACGTGGACATCCCGTGCTGCTCGGGCCGCCGCCGAGCCCGTTCGGACACGAGTTCTGCGGGGTCGACGTGGCGACGGGCCGTCGCGTCGTCGCGGCGAACTCCGCTCCGTGTGGGTTCTGCCCCGCCTGCCTGCGTGGCCAGGAGACCCTCTGCGTCAACCTGCTGCCGCTCCTCAACGGCTCCTATGCCGAGTTCATCCTCGTCCCGGGGCGCATCGCCACCAGGAATCTGCTGGCGGTGCCGCCGGGCATGCCGTCGGAGCTCGCGGCCATGGTGGAGCCGCTCGCCTGCTGCCTGCACGGGGTCGATGCGGCCGGGGTCTCGGCCGGCGACACGGTGGCGGTGATCGGGCTCGGCCCGATCGGGCTGATGCTGTGTGCCTGCATCGCCGATGCCGGCGGGCTGCCGATCGGCGTCGGGTCGCGTCCCGAGCGGCGCGCGCTGGCACCGGCGTTCGGCGCCGAGCTCGGCACGGGCGAGGGTGCCGACGTCGTGATCGAGGCCGCCGGAACGACCGAGGCGTGGGAGCTCGCGCTCGATCTCGTCCGGCCCGGCGGCACGGTGCTCGCCTTCGGCGGCCTGCCGCGGGAAGCACATGTGCGCGTCGATCCGTTCCGGATCCACTACGAGGAGGTCACGCTCAAAGGCGCGTTCCACCACACGCCGCGACATGTCCGCACGGCGCTCGCATTCCTCGGCAGCGGCGCGTTCCCGTTCGAGCAGCTGATCACGCACCAGGTCGCGCTCGAGGGCGTGGCGGGGCTTCTCGCCGACCCGCCGACCGATTACCTCAAGGCTGCCGTCGTCCTGACGGCGTAGCTCAGCCGCCGAAGAGCGTCAGCTCGGGCTCGCGCTCGCCTCGGAGCACGGCAAGGTCGACCTCGACCCAGCGGAGGCCGCGAGCCTCGGCGAGCGTCCGCGCCTGCTTGACCACCTTCGTCGCGGCCAGCACCCCGCGCACAGCCCCCATTCCCGGCTCGGGCCGGATCCGCTCGAGGTAGCGCGTGAGCTGCTCGACCGCGTCGATCGTCGCGATGCGCTTGATCTCGACCGCGACCCAGCCGTCGGCGGTGTCGCGGCACATCAGATCGACCGGGCCGATGTCGGTCGGCCATTCTCGCCGCACGAGCCGGAGCTCCTCACCGAGTGCCTCCGGTTGTGCAGCAAGCTGTTCCTGCAGGTCCCGCTCGACGCCGTCCTTCGCGAGCGCGGCGGCCTCCCCCATGTCGTGCTCGTCGTCGCTCAGGATCTCGACGATCCGGATGTCGAGCTTGTCCTCGGTCTTGCCCGCGCGCTTGCGCACGACGATGCGCTCGAGCGGCTCGCCCTCCGGCTCGATCACGGTGGGAGGCGTCATCCAGTTCTGCGGCTTGAACCCGCCGGTGTCGGCGTGGACGAGGAACGAGCCGTCCGACTTCAGCATCAGCAGCCGCACCGCCTCCGGCAGGACGGCGTTGAGACGGCCGGAGTAGACGACCTCGCAGCGGGCGACGATCAGGCGCACCCGCCCACCGTATCGTCTTGGGCCGCCCGACGAGCCGCGCCGACGGCAGAAGGGGCCATAGCGTGGCCCCTCCTGCCGTCGACAGCGGCGCCGCCGCTACGCGGACGCCACGGTGCTCACCTGCGATGGCGGAGAGGAGCCGCCGACGCCTGTCGCCGTGACCCGGAAGTACCAGGTCTGGCGTGCGATCGACCCGGTGGTGAAGGTCGTCGTCGCACCACCGACCTTTCCGGATCCGGCGATCGTCCGGAAGTTGGACGTCGAGCTCCACTCGATCGTGAACCCGGTGGCGCCCGTCACGCCTCCCCACGTCACGGTGACCGTCTCGGCCGCGCCGGCGCGTCTGGCCGACGCCGACCGGATCGTCGGCGCCGACGGCGGCGCGCCCTTCGTCGCGGCGACTGCCAACACACCCGAGGTCGAGCTCGCCGTGATCGACGGGAACTCGCCGCCGTACCCGACGGTGTTGTCGGCGACGACCCGGTACTCGGCCGCCTGGGTCGGGTCGTACGCCGTGTAGACCAGGCTCCGGCTCCCGTGGACGTTCTGCTGGTTGAGAGGCGAGACGCTCGTGCCGACGGTTGTCCATGTCCTTCCGTTCGTCGACTCCTCGACGCGGAATGATGTCTCGTTGAGCGAGTTGTCCTTCCAGGTCAACGTCAACTGATCCCGGTTACCGCTCCTGCTCACCGACCCGGTAGGCGTGCCGGGCACGAGCGGGGCGACGGCCACCGAGACGGGTCGCATCATGTCCATCTCCTCGTGGGACAGGATGTGGCAGTGGTAGACGTACTCCCAACCGAAGTTGACGATCCGGTTCGTGATCGCGTTCGCCGCCGGGGTGCCGTTGACCGTCCTGCTGTTGAACATCGACGTGTCGCCGGCGGGCATCATCGGGTTCAGCATCCGGATGCTGTTTGGGATCTCGAACGGCAGCTTCGGCAGGATGGGCCTGAGGGCGACGATCGTGTCCTCGAGCGGGCTCACCCTGACCGTGTCCTTCCAGCCGAGCTCGTTCGGGTCGGGCGGCAGGATGATGCCGTCCCACGTGACCCGGTCGATCACCTGCACGTCGAAGAGGTGGAAGTGGATCGGATGCGTGTCCACCCCGTTGTGGGTGATCTTCCAGATCTGCGTTCCGTCAGTCGCGGACGAGATCGGCGTCACGGTGTCTCCGACGGGCAGGTTCGTGGCGTCGATCAACTCCGTCTGTGGGTTGACGAACGGATACAGCGTGACCACCTGGGTTCCCGGGGCAGCGGGAACCGCCTCGACACCGAGATTGGCTGTCATCCGACCGTACTCGTCGAACGATGCCGCGTTCATCTCGTCGTGGAGTGCCTTTGGCTCGAGCGGGATCGCCAGCTTCTTGCCGAGTAGCGTGTCGAAGGTGAACTTGTCGCCGCCCTGTTGAGAGATGCGCGCGAACCCGTCGCACTTCTTGGTCGTGTTCGTCTGGCAGTTGCCACTTGCGGCGAACTTCGTGCCGTAGGCCGAGTTGTAGGCGGCCTGCCCGACGATGATCGGGTGCTGGCTCGACTCGAAGACGCCGGATCCGTCCGCGTGGTGCCTGAACGCTGCCCGGAGCGCGGCGAGGTCGAACGCCGCCGCGGGCATGGATGCCGCGACATGCACCTGCATGATCGTCCTCGTGTTCGGCCCGTACCCCGGCAGGGTGCTCGGCGCGCAGGCCGGGCCAAGATCTGGACCGCCGGTGTAGTAGTCGTAGCAGGCGACCCTCGCCGGGAATGCCGCAGGCGCGTCGTTGTAGAGGATCAGCGTCTGGCCGGCAAACTTCGAGAAGTCGACAATCGTGTCCGCGCGCTCCGCCGGCGCGAGGAGGAGCGCGTGCTGATCGACGTTGCCGAAGTCGAACCGCGCCGGATCGGTGATCCACGTGATCGGCTGGTTCTTCACGACCGCCGGGGCGGCAAGGAACCCGCTCTCGGTGCCGATCTGGATCCAGTCCGGCCCGACCGGGCTCACTGTCGTGTCGGGCGTCGGGAACACGCTCGGGTCGGTCTGTGCCGCCGCGACCTCGGCGGGCTTCAGGGCGACCTCACTGCTCGTTCCCGTCGTCGGATCGGCCACGTACCACTGCAGGTTCCAGGAGCGGTCGTTCGCTCCGTTGAGAATCCGGAAGCGATATGCCTTCGGTGCGACGGTCGTGGTCGGGTAGGCGGTCCCGTTGACGATCGGCGTGTCGTTGAACTGCTCCATCCCGGCCGAGATGTTCGGCGTGCCCGGGATCAGCTTGGGCTCGCAGAACGGATCGGTCGCGTACTGCCAGGTCGACGGGACGTCGAGGTCACAATTCGCGTCGTAGTACGGATTCGTGATCGGCCCGTACGGCGGGTCCGCCGGTGGCCAGAACCAGGGGCCGTACATCCAGCGGCCGAAGGCGCTCATCCCACTCGGGTCGCCGGGGTTCTGGGCCGGCATGTAGACGTGGTGGTACCAGAGGTTGCCCTCTCCGCCCCACCGGGCGCTGTTCCAGGTCGGATCCTGCTGGGCCAGGTGCTCGGCGTCCGGGACGAAGGTGCGATCCTGGATCAGCAGCGGAATCTGGTCTGCCGGAATCGTTCCGTTGGCCATGAGCTTCTTCTCTGTCGGATCGGAGATCAGATAGCCGCCTTCCTCGCCGGCATAGACGTTGAGCCGGGTGATTCCCCACGAGTGATCGTGGTAGAAGAGCAGCCGGGCGCTCTGCTGGTTCGTGTAGTAGAAGGTCTCGCATCCGCTCGTCGCAGCCGCGCAATCCGGAACGTTCGGGGGCTTCGCCGTGCCGACCATGTCCGGCACGTTCTCCACGCTGACGCCCCGGGGCCACGGCGTCGTCTCCTTGGCCGGGGTTATCCACTGGTGCGGCGTTCCATCGCTGATCCATGGGGTGACGCCACCGTGAAGGTGGATCACTGATCGGTTGTCCTTAAAACAGCTCGCGCTCTTCGGGGCGGCCGAGCAGACCGGGTTACGGACGGCATCGAGCACGGTGCCCAAGTTCTGGGGCGCCTTCGCCATGACCGGGCCGGGGCCGGAGCCCATCATGCTCGAGTCGGTCGGAAGGAACAGGTCGCCGTCCGAGCCGGTCGGGAGCAGGTTGAAGAACACGACCCGCACCGGCCTGTCCTTGCTGGCGGGGATGATCGGTCCTTCGTAGTGAGGATCGTCGACGCCGTACGCCTGCGCCCCACCGGGCATCAGAGCGGGTACGGACGTGCCGTTGAGAAGGTCGTTCCTGAGCGCGACCTTCTTGCCGGGCACGGGTACCGTCGAGAGCTGCACGTACTCGCGGACCAACGTGCCTGCAGCCGGCAGGCTCGAGCTCATCCGCTCACGGTGCTGCACGAGCGCGATCACGTAGTAGTCCGCGGCTGAGAAGGTCGTCGTGTCGGCCTCGGCGATGGGGAGATACTGGCCGAGGTTGTTCTTGGTGGCCTCCCCGAAGCCTGGCAGCGTGTCGACGAACTTCTTGATGCCGGCACCGATCACGTAGCCGGAGCCTGGCGCCGAGAGCGTCAGGGCACTGATCGTGCCATTGCTCGTCGCGGCCCTTGCAGTCGCACCGGTGCCGTTGCCGCCGGCCGAGTCGGTGACGGTGACGAGAGGAGCCGACGTGTATCCGGCGCCAGTGCCGTCGACGACAAAGGAGCCGAGCCTGAGGGTGCTCGTCGCGATCGCCTCCGTGAACGTGCCCGGAGCGTGGGCGATCGGGTCGAACAAGGTTCCGTCGTGGATCGCGATTCCGGGCGCCGAGGAGTACCCGGAGCCTGGATCGTCGACGATGACGCCCGTTACCGTCACGGTGCCGCCGGCCTTGGCGGCCTTGCAGCCCGTCTCCTTGCAGGTGACGTGCGCCTGCGCCTGGAGACCGTCCGTCTCGGCAGGCAGGTCGAAGTCGACCGTCGGGAACGAATACCCGGTGCCGACGCTCGTCAGCGTGACGGCCGCGACACCGCCGACTGCGTGGGCAGTCGCTGCCGTGGTTGCGCCGCCCCCCGTGAGCCCGACGATGGGATGGCTGTACTTCGAGCCGCTCTGCGTCAGGCTGAGACCTGTCACGGCGCCGGTCGTCTGCACCGTTGCCGTCGCCGAGGCGCCGGAGCCGGCGCCGGCGATGGCGACGGCCGCCGACGTGTAGCCGCTGCCCGGGTTCGTGATCGAGAGCCCCGTGACGGCACCGTTGGCACCGATCTGAGCGGTGCCGGTCGCGCCCATGCCGTCACCGGAGATCACGACTGTGGCATCCGCGGTCGGCGCCGGGCTATTCGCCCAGTTCGGATACGGGCCGAAGTAGTGCGGGACCTTCGTCCCGTCGGTGGGCGAGCTCGCCGCTGCAATGCCAAGCACGGGTAGGCAAAACATCAGGGTGAGCATGAAGGCCCACACCGGTGGCCGCGAGACACGACCGCCGAATCGGCCGTCCGTCATCTTCACGCGCATGATCGCTCCTCGTTGGTCGTGACACGGGTCGAGCCGTGCAAACCACGAGTCGGAGCGAGGCTCGGTGTAACCGAGAGTCGCCCTGCGCCGCCGTGACCGTCAGGGCCCATATTCCCGTCGGGTCGGCACGAACGGATCGGCGACGGTCAGTAGAAACCCCGCAACGGGCTTGTCAGCGGGCTAGACCTTTACGTCCGGCGCGCCAAACGGGGGACACGGGAGCGGCCTAGACCAAGGCGCGAGACGGAATCCGTCAGGCGCGCTCGACGCGCGACCCGCCGACGATCGCCTCGCGACCGTCACCGAACCGCACGAGGGCCTTGCCGTTGCCGTCGTAGTCCGGAGACCACACGACGAGCTCCGCATCGTCGCCGAGCACCCTCACCTGCTCGCCGAGCGACGGCACGACGCCACGCCAGTACACGACGAACGGGTTGTTCTCCCACTCGCGCGCGATCGTCGTCTCGTCGGTATGGCCCGGCAACACCCGGAGCGTGGGCGGCAGGTTCATCAGGCCCTCCATCACGGAGTGACGCACGACGTCGGCCGGACCGCCACCGACCGCGTCCTTGAAGAGAACGTCGCCACTGAAGCAGACCTCGTCATTGACGACGAACGCGATGCCGTCGTCCGAGTGGCCGGGCAGCGCAATCGCGCGAGCATCGAGGCCCCCGGTGACGAGATCGCCGGTCACGACGGGAATCTCGAAACGAGCGCACAGCTCGTCCTCGTGCTCGATGTGGTCGGGATGCGTGTGCGTGCGCAGGAGATGCGTGGGCGTCAGGCTCTCGCGTTCGACGACCTCGAGCAACGGGCCGAGCGGAGCGCCGCTATCGACGAAAACCGCCGTTCCTCCGGGCGCATCGCCGACGACGTACGCATTCGACAGCCACCGCTCGTGCATCGACCGACCGACGATCATGCATACACCCTACGCAAGATCCGGCCGCCCGGTTAAACTCACATCGTGATGCGTAGGACATCTGCCGTCGGCCTCGTTCTGCTCGCCCTTGCGTTCGGTCTGCTCGGCGCAGGCTGCCTCGACGGGACCGAGACGACTGCCACCGCAGACACCGTCGTCGGCAAGCTGCCGACCGCGACGACCGATACGAGCGACCTGCCGGCGCTCAAGCTCACGGGCGACCCGACCGCGGGCAAAGCCGTCTTCACGAGCGCGGGCTGCGCGGGCTGCCACACGCTGGCAGACGCCGGCGCGACCGGCAACGTAGGCCCGAACCTCGACCAGGCGAAGCCGAACACCGAACGTGTCGTCACCCGGGTCACCAAGGGTATGGGCGCAATGCCTCCCTTCGCCGGCCAGCTCACCGATCAGCAGATCGCGGATGTCGCCGCCTACGTGACGCAAGCAACCGGCGGCTGATCCTCCCTCCTTCACTCCCCCTCGACGTCCGGGCCTTCGCCTGTGACCTCGACCGTACGCTCGTCGGGCACGACGGTCTGCTGCGACCACGCACCCGCGCAGCGATCGCCCGTTCGCAGGCAGCGGGGATCCCGGTGATCGTGGCCACAGGCCGGATGTTCCGCTCGGTCCGTCCGTATCTCGAGGAGGCGGGCATCTCCGACCTCGTCGTCTGTTACCAGGGGGCCGCCGTCGTCGATCCCAGAAGCGGCACGTTCGTGCTCCACGAGCCGATCCCGCTCGAGACCGCCCGCGAGGCGATCACCGAGCTCACGGCGCTCGGGCACTCGCCGAACTGTTACGTCGACGATCGGCTCTACGTGGCGGAGCACACCGAGTACTCGCGCATGTACGCGGACTTCCAGCACATCCCGGTCGAGGAGGTGGGCGACCTCGCCGCCTGGATCACGCAGCCGCCGACGAAGCTCGTCGCCGTCGCCGACCCTGCCGCGATCCCCGCGCTGCGCGACGCTCTTGCGTCGACGCTCGGCGATCGGATCTCTCTGACGACCTCGCTCCCGTACCTGCTCGAGCTCGGCAATCCGGTGATCTCGAAGGGAACGGGACTAGCGTTCGTCGCGCGGGAGCTCGGGATCGAGCTCGCCCGGATCGTCTCGTTCGGGGACGGCGAGAACGACATCGAGCTGATCGACGAGGCGGGCTTTGGCATCGCCGTCGAGGACGCCAACCCGCTGCTCCTCGACCGCGCGGATTGGATCTGCCCGAGCGCGAACGAGGAAGGGGTCGCCACCGTCATCGATGCGTACTTAGACTTGATCGCATGATCGACCTCAAGGCAGCCCGCTCCGAGCCTGACGCCTGGCGCGCCGCCCTTGCCCGCAAGGGCGCCGGCGAGGCGTTCGACGCCCTGCTCGCCGCCGACGAGACCTGGCGGCTGCTGGTGCCGCGCGTCGACGATCTCCGCAGCCGCACCAAGCTGAAGGGCAAGCCGACGCCCGAGCAGCTCGAGGAGCTGCAGGGCCTGAAGGAAGAGCTACGCGCCGCCGAGGACGAGATCGCCGCCGCCGAGGCAGCCCGCGAGGAAGCGCTTGCGCTCGTCCCGAACCCACCGCACGACTCCGTCCCGGACGGCGACACGGAGGACGACGCGGTCGAGATCCGGCGCTTCGGCGAGCCGGCCTTGTCTCCCGACGCGAAGGAGGCGAGCGAGGTCGGCCGCTTCGAGCTCGAGCGCGCGGCCCGGCTCTCCGGCTCGCGGTTCGGGTACATCGTCGGCGACACCGCGCTGCTCGCGCTCTCGCTGTACCGCTTCGCGCTCGACCACGTCGCCGCAGCCGGTTTCACGCCGGTGCTGCCGCCGGTGCTCGTCCGCGAGGAGGCGATGGTCGGCACGGGATTCTTCCCCACCGAGAAGTCGAACATCTACGCGCTCGAGGAAGACAACCTCTTCCTCACCGGCACCTCCGAGGTGGCGCTCGCGGGCCTGCACATGACGGAGATCCTCGAGGCAGGCGAGCTGCCACTCCGCTATGCCGGGTTCTCGACCTGCTTCCGCCGCGAGGCCGGCGCGGCGGGGAAGGACACCCGCGGGATGTTTCGCGTGCACCAGTTCAACAAGGTCGAGATGTTCGTGTTCACGACGCCCGACGATGCTTGGGCCGAGCACGACCGCATGGTGGCGCTCGAGGAGGACCTGCTGACCAAGCTCGGCCTCCCCTACCGCGTCGTCAACGTCGCGGCCGGCGACCTGGGCGCGCCTGCTGCCAAGAAGATCGACATCGAGGCGTGGTTTCCGACTCAGGAGCGCTACCGCGAGGTGACGTCGTGCTCGAACACGACCGATTTCCAGGCGCGCCGGCTCGGCATCCGCTTCCGCGGCGCGTCAGGTCTCGAGACGCCACACACGCTCAACGGAACGGTCGTCACCGATCGAGCGCTGCTCGCGATCCTCGAGAACTTCCAGGGCGAGGTGCCCGACGTGCTGCGCGCCTACGGTGCGCCGGAGCGCATCAACGGCTGAGGGCGTCGCCGAGGCGCCGCTTGAACGCGGCGTGCTTGACGGTCACTCCGACGAGCTCCCACCCTTCGAGGCCGAGCGCATTCCAGAGTCGCTCGTCGGCCGAGCGCTTGTTGCTCCGCTTCAGCAGCGCGTACTCGAACGCCTGCCGGCCGTCTTCACCCTCGCGGCCGACTCCGGTCCCGGCGAGGGCCTCGATCCGTGCCCGGCCGAACGCAGCGCGAAAAGGGGACGGTGACACCTTGCGCTGGTCGAAATCCGGGTTGGCGCTCGTCGAAGACATCCCACTCGAGCCTAGCGGGAACCTTCCTCTCATCGTGACCGAACGCGCTCGGTTCGAATCGAGGCCACAGCGCGACCGTCCCGCTCTAGCGCTTTCCGCTCCGCGAGACCGCCGGTGGGCGGATGTTCGTGCGGGGGATGTTGGGACGATCCCAGATCGCCGCCGAGCCGCTGCCTGCCGTACCTGGAGCCACGGTCGGCGCAGGCGGCACCTGCTTCGGGAGGGGTCGCGGCGCAGTCGACTGATCGACGCCGGCCCGGCGATTGCGCTCGTCACCGTTCGCAACGACGGCGTCGGGCGGCGATGAGACGCGCCTCCCGCGGATCGACGATGGAGCCATACGGAAGGAGTCGGCGGCAGCCCGCAGCCGAACGAGAGCCAGGTCACAGCGGCATACCTCGTACGGGGAGCACCCGAAAAGAGTTCGTCGAAGCCCGCGACGCGCGGCGACACCGACACGGCGACATAGACTTGTGGCTCGGCGGGGTGCGAGAGCGGTCGAATCGGGCGGTCTTGAAAACCGCTGACGGGGCAACTCGTCCGTGGGTTCGAATCCCACCCCCGCCGCTATTCGAAGCTGTTCGCTCGATCGCCCAACGAGATCGCAGTGGCTGCTCGACTTGGCACCCCGAAGAGCCTCCGGATGAGATCGAGCAGAACACCGTAGGACGGCCCGAGACGAGGATGGCGACGTAGTCCGGCGGAAGACACGGCGATCTGGGGAAGCGCACGCCAACGCCAGGATCATCCAGTAGATCGGCAACTGGAACGACAGGAAGGCGGTCGTGTCAGCGACGGCTCGTCGCAGCCTCTGTCCTTCACCCTCGGCGTTGAGACGTCATAGCCCATCGCGGTAAGATAGCGACGGCCGGGCCGTGACGATGTCTCCTTTCCGCTGGGTGGGCCGCACTCCAAAAGCATGAGCGGTATGGGCAACCGTCCAAAATGGGCAGGGCTCGAGCAGACGGGATCTGTGGCTGGATTTCATCCGAGATATCGCCGGCGTAGTCCATACTGCACGCAGGACGTCTGGCGGCGCCTTGGGGAAGGATCGGACGGTGGGATCGCAGTGACGGAGGCAACGAACGTCGCGTCGGCGGCCGGTATCGCCGGTCGCGTTCGCGCGCTCCGCCGCGCTGCCGGGATGACCCAGGTAGAGCTCGCAGACGGCCGGTTCACGAAGCAGTACGTCAGCCAGATCGAGCGCGGCGAGGTCGTCCCCTCCGGCGAGCTTCTCGTCTGGCTTGCGGCGCGGCTCGGTGTCGAGCCGATGCTCATCGCGACCGGGCTCGGCGCCGCCGATCTCGAGAGGATCGAGCGCGAACTCGCAACCGGACAGGTGCTCCTCGACGAGCACCGCTACCTCGACGCGATCGAGATCTTCCGGCCGCTGCGCGAGTCGCTCGGACCGGAGGCCCCGCGATCCGCCTACCGCGGGGCGATGCGCGGCGAGACGTGGGCGCTCATCCGGCTCGGCAAGGTGACCGAGGCCGCCGAGCTGCTCGGCGAAGCGCGGATCACGGCCGAGGGCGGCCCCGATACGACGGACGAGCAGGCCGAGATCGCGTATCTCACCGGAGTGTGCTGCTACACGCTCTCGACGATGACGGCCGCCCACGTCGAGTTCGCCCGCGCCCTCTCGCTCCTCGACGGGACCGATGAGCCGAATGACCGCCTCCGTTCCGATGTCTTCCAGTGGCGCTCGCGCTGCTACCGGCGCCAGCGCGACTGGGAAGCTGCCCGCGAGGACATCGATCGCGCCCTCGAGCTGGTCGCGGCCCTCGACGACACCCGCCGGAACGCGGAGGTCAACCTACAGGCGTCGCTCGTCGCCGAGCGTCAGGGTCGTTGGGTGCTGGCGCGGCGCTACGCCGAGATTGCGCGTGACCTGTTCGAGGCAGTCGGCGACATCGTCACGAAGGGCCGTGTCCTGAACAACCTCGCAGGCCTCAACCACTCGCTCGAGGACAACGACACGGCGATCGCGCAGCTCAACGAGGCCTTTGCCATCTTCGTCGACGCCCAGCTCGAGGCCGAGGCGGGCTACGTCCTGAGCTCGCTCGCAGAGATTCACCGCGAGCGCGGCAACCTCGCGGAGGCGGAGTCGATCGCGGAGCGCGCGCTCGTCCTACTCGAGGGCCGTCGCGATCACGTCCAGGAGATCGGCACGGCACAACTCGTGCTCGCGCGCTCCCGTCTCGAGCAGGGCGATCTCGAGCGCGCCGAGGGCGTGCTTGCCGAGGTGGACGAGAGCTACGCGCTCAGCGAGTCGGTCGGCCACCAGGCTCGGTCGTGGATGGTGCGCGGGGAGCTCGAGTTGCGTCGCGACAACGAGTCGGAGGCCGCGCGGCTCTACCGCGAGGCCGCGACCGCTCTGCAGCCGACCGACCTGTAGCGCGCCGGCCGATCCGAGCCGTTTCACTTCGGGCACAGATCGCGCGTTCGAGACCCCCGTTCGGGGGACGACAACGACAGGGCGGATCGCCGACAAATCAGGGAGCAAAGGCGTCCGCAGCACGATTGCGGGCCGAACCCTCCCGAAAGGATTCGCGGCATGATCACCAAGGGCAACCTGCTCCGCCTCGTCGTCTCGCTCACCGCACTCGCGTCGCTCGCGAGCCTCGGCGGCGGCTACTTCGACGGCCACTAAGCAGCCTATCGCGAAGGACCCCGAGCTGCCGGGGCCGTAGCCGGTTCGCCCGGCTACGGCCCCGGCGTTCGCATGGTCCCGGTTCGCTACGGTGCCCCGATGGATATCGACGAGCGACTTCAGGACTACGCAGAGAGCGTCTCCTCACCGCACGAGCCCTGGCTCGCCGAACTGTCGGACGAGACGCACCGCACGCTCGGCATGGGCCAGATGCTCACAGGCCCCGTCGCCGGGCGCTTTCTCGAGATGCTCGTGTGGGCTGCACGGCCGCATCGCGTGCTCGAGATCGGCACGTTCAGCGGCCACGCCACCCTCTCGATGGCCGCTGCGCTTCCAGCCGACGGGCGCATCGACACGTGCGAGCTCGATCCCGTGCGCGCCGCCGTAGCCCAGTCGCACATCGATCGCAGCCCGTGGGCGCACCAGATCGCAATCCACATCGGGCCTGCCGGCGAATCGATCGCAGCGCTCACCGGCATGTTCGACTTCGTCTTCATGGATGCCGACAAGCCCGGCTACATCGACTACTACGAGGCGGTTCTGCCACGCCTGTCGGAGCGCGGCCTGATCGTGGCCGACAACACGCTGCACGGCGGCCGCGTGTTCTCGGACGGTGATCCCCTTGCGGCCTTCAACGCACATGTCGCCGCCGATCCGCGCAGCTCCCAGGTGCTGCTGACCGTGCGCGACGGCATGACCGTGATCCGTCTGGCCTGAGGTCCGCACGCGAGAGACGAGGTCTCACTGAACTGAGGGAGCCTGAATCCCCCGATCGATGCCGATCTCATTCATGATGCGACTTCGCCACCTTGTTCTTGCGGCGGTGTCCGCGACCCTGCTGCTCCCCGTCGGCGCGAACGCCTCCACCTTGATCGATCGCAACGCGCGAGGGGTCACGCTCGAGGTCGATGCGAAGGGCCAGGCCGTCGTCTCGTACACGGCGCGCGGCAGGAAGTGGCACGTCCTCGCGTGGGGTGCCGTGAACGCCATTGCCCCGTCAGCCACAAGCCACCAGGTCGACTTCAGGCTCGACTACTCGGGCGGTTGGGGCACCTACAAGCGGAATGTGTGGAGGACGATCCAGAACTCGTGCGGCACCTATAAGGGACCGCCGCTCGCCTGGCGCGTCACCGCCTGCACGGCGCGGGACGGCTCCAACTGGGCGATCCAGTCGTGGCAGCGGATGCTGCCGAACTACGGTGTCGCCGCAACCCCGAAACAGGCCGTCTGGGAGCTTCGGCTCTCACACTGGACAGGGCCGCTGCCGGAGCTCACGGTCAACGCGAACTGGGCGTACGCGAAGTACGACCACCTGTTCGGAACGTTCCTCTACAAGGGCGCCCCCGTCCACGGGTTCAGGTCGACGGCAGGCGGCAACCCTCTCGACACCTTCGGGCGCAATCTGTACGTCGACACGTTCAACTCGGCGTACGGTCGAGGCTGGAAACGCGAGAACAGCTTCCTCATGCACAAGGGCACGGGAACCTTCTGCTACGGCTTCTATCCCCACGGAACCCACCCCGTCGGCAAGGGCGCGCGCTACCGGGCGACGATCATCGGCCCCGGAGTAACTCCCGACGTGATGTGGCAGGGCGACGCCCTCGGCGCGTACGACCGCTCGCTCGACCAGCAGCTTGCAGACGAGCAGCGGCAGGTCTTCGCCGCGGACAACCTCTGTAAAGCAGTCTGAGCGCGGCCCCGGGCCTCTAGGATCGACCGCATGGTCGCCGCGGTCGTCTTCGACATGGACGGAGTCATCACCGACTCCGAGCAGGTCTGGGACCAGGTGCGCGAGGATCTCGTCGCCGACTGGGGTGGGCGCTCGCTGCCCGAGGCGCAGCGGGCGATGATGGGAATGAGCTCGCCCGAATGGTCGCGCTACATGCACGAGGAGCTCCGGCTCTCACAGACGCCGGAGGAGATCAACGACGAGGTGGTGCGACGCATGCTCGAGCGCTATCGTTCCGACCTGCCGCTGATCGACGGCGCCGTCGGTGCCGTGCGGGCGCTCGCGGCGACGTATCCGCTGGCCGTGGCGTCGTCCTCCAACCGGCCGCTGATCGACGCCGTGCTCGATGCAGCCGGCATCGCGGAGTGTTTCGCGGCGGCGGTGTCGTCGGAGGAGGTGGCCCGGGGAAAGCCCAGCCCCGACGTGTATCTCGAGGCGGCGCGACGACTCGGGATCGCGCCCACGAGCTGTGCTGCGGTTGAGGATTCGGCGAACGGGATCCGCGCTGCCAAGTCCGCCGGTATGCACGTGATCGCGTACCCGAACGAGCACTACGCGCCCGAGGCCGAGGCACTCGCACTTTCGGACCGCATCGTGCGCTCGCTCGATGAGCTGATCGGCGCCGTTTCGGACATGGCTCATGATCGGACGCTCTGAGCCCCGTGAGCCCGCGACGGCCATCGTGCGAGGGCGTACACCTTCGTGCGCCGCTCGGCCGGAAGGCGTGAGACGGCGAGGCCATCATGCCCGGCGCGTTCGGTCGGTCGACGGCGGCGAAGCCCCGACCACCGGCCGCGTCGGTCGACTACGTCGAGAACATCGGCCCTACGCTTCCTGAGCCCCGAGGAATAAGGTCGTCTTCATGCTCTGGAAAATCTGGGCCGCAGTCGGGGCCATCGTCTGCGGAATCGGCGTGGCAGCGACCCAGGGAAACGGAATCCCGGCACAGGCGAGGGTGATCCTGGGGGTGGCACTGGTGGCCGCGATCGGCGCAACGGTCGCTCTCCGCTCCGGCCATCGCCAGAGAAGATCGGCTCGTTCCTCGAACGCCGATCGCACGCTGAGCGGCGCTCCGTCGCGGGACGTCGGCGGCATCGACGACCCCGACGATCTGATCGAGACCTTGAGCGGCCTGATCAGCGAAGCGGATATCAGATGGCTCAGGACCGAGACCTTCGGCGCGCCGTGGCGCGACACGCGCGTCGCACCGCTGCGAGAGGTGGCGGGCACGAGCGCCCGCGTGTACGCCGTCCCTGACCACTCGCTGAAGGAGGCCTTCGCGAGGCTCATTGCGGCAGCGAGCTCGTTCGTCGACGTCTACGACGCCCTGACCGTCGCCGACCCGATCATGCTCGACGGGACGTGGCGGATGATCGGCCTGCCGACGGTCAACGGTGAGCCGGATATGTCCGCCGAAGCTGCCGCGAACGCAGCGCAGACCCGCCTCCGACAGGCAGCCAACGAGATCTGCGCGAGCTACGAGGCGATCCGTGGGCGTGCGCTGGAATCTGCACCGCGCTAGGGCGTTCGACTGTCATCGGTCACCGAGCTCGCTGACCCAGAGCGACACATTCTGATAGCCGTCGAAGCTCTCCCGGGAGATCAACGCGAACCCCTGCCCCTGCCACCCCCGATGGAACAGGTTGTCCCGGTGTGAGCGACTGTTCAGCCAGGCGTCGACGGCGACCCTCGGCGCGCCCCACCTCCCCGACGCGATGTAGAGATTCTCTCCGAAGCGCCCGGCGTAGCCGGTCGACTTCACCGCCGAGGCCCAGTCTCCGCCGCACGGGTTGTGCGCGAAGCTCTCGCAACGGATGATCGCGTTCGCCTTCCGGACCGACGCCGTGTTCAGCACCGGGTCGACGCTCAGCTCACGCAGGCCGCGGCGCTCGCGGGCGAAGTTGACGAGGCACGCGACGACAGCGACCTGGCGCGCGGGTGGAAGATCCGTTCGTTCTCCCCCCGGACAGGTGGATTCATCCGCGAGGAAAGCCCTCCAGGGATCGGGCTTGGCGTACAGGGAGCTCGTGCTGAGGCTGAGCGCGCGGTCGCCGTGACCGAGCGACGACAGGACCTGCCGGAGCCGCGGCGCCCCTTCCCCGCCGCCGGTGTCACTGACGGCTGCGGAGGCGCACAGTCCTGCGATCACGAGGACGGAGCAGACGAACCTCCCTCGCATCAGTCCGCGCCATACCCTCGCCGTCCGGCACGAGGGCCCTCTCCCGACACCCATCGACGGAGCCTAACAGGCTCCGAACGGACAATCCAAGCCCGCCACGACCGCGCCGGTCGCTACGACGCCGACGAGCAGGCGTGATTCCGAGGTCGACAATGCACGCCCTCTACGTACCCTTGGAGTGTGGAGAAGGCCGAACGCATCGAGAAATCGCCCCGGAAGCGAAGCCGAGCATCGACGATCGCGCACGTTGCCGGCAACGCCCTGCTCATCGTCGGGGCAGTTGCGCTCGTCTGGGCATTCGTGATCTGGCGCTGGGGTGACCCGGCGACCGGCCTTTACACCCGGTGGCAGCAGCACGAGCTCACTCAGACACTGGCCGCGACCCAAAAGCACTTCCAGCCGCCGCCGGCCGCGGGTGCGAATGACGGCGTGACCCACGTATCAGCCGCCGCGCAGCGAGCAGATGCACGGCGCTCCGCCCACCGGCTCGGTGAGGAATCGCACGAGGGAGACCCACTCGGGCGGATCAAGGTTCAACGGCTCGGCCTCAACATGATCGTCGTCGACGGAACCGGTCACGACGCTCTCAAGAAAGGGCCAGGGATCGATCGACGCACGTCGCTCCCGGGTCAGGCGAGGCTCGTCTACATCGCCGGCCACCGAACGACCTACGGTGCCCCGTTCGCCCACATCGATCGACTCCGTCGAGGCGACCGGATCGAGCTCGACATGCCGTACGGCACGTACGTCTACCGCGTCACGAGCTGGGTGATCGTTCCCGCCACCGATCTCTCACGTCTCCGAACCCACGGATACGAGGAGATCGCCTTGCAGGCGTGCCATCCGCGCTTCTCTGCCCGGGAGAGGTACATCGTGTACGGGCGCCCCGTTTCCGGGCCCGGAATCGGAACGGTCAGCTGAGCCGGGCCACGAACGAGACCGGCCGGTGGACGCACCCCTCACCCTCCACGGTGAGAACACCGACGGCCCGTCGGGGCCCGGTGAAGCGACCCGAGAGCCAGACCTGGACGCGGCGGCCGTCTGCCCGCTTCGCCGAGCCCTGAAAGAAGAAGGCGCCGCCCGGTCGAACGGCAACCGGACCGATCGGCACGTCGCGGAGGCAGGCGACCGGAGCCAGGAAATGACCGAGTGCCCGGCCACCGGCTCCTACCCGAAAGCCGCTCATCGGCCCGATCACATACCCTCCACCCGGCACGGGAGTGGGAAGGCCAGCCTTCGGGCCAGGAACGACCGGCTCGCCGGCCCCGAACGCCGGCCCATCGGAGTGACGGATCTCCGCCAGGGCCGCCAAGCCGCTGATCATCACGACCCACACCAGCATGAAGACCAATCGACGCACGCCTGCAACACCGACGCGCTGCCGTCGCGGCTGCGGCTCGACGACCGGCGCCAGCGGCGCGACCGGCGTCAGCGGCGCGACCGGCGTCAACGGCGCGACCGGCTGGACGACCACCGACGGGGCCGAGACTGCGGCGAGAGCTCTCAGCTCGGCGATAGCACGATCGACGACCATGTTCCACGGCTCGTCCGGAAGCGCAGCGCGCGCAGCAGCCGCGGCAACCGGATCCACGAGGGCGAGCTCTGGCGTGATCGGGCTCGGCGGGCCGACGCTGGACGAGCCGAACCGAAGGGGTGTGCCGGCGCTAGGCTCGAGTTCGGTCATAGCTTGCGTCCTGCCAAACCACCATGTTCGCCGATCGTGCGACAACTCCTCGGCATCCGAAGGATAGGGCACGAGCAGAGGCCCACGCAGCCTCCCGAACGGTACGCTCGGCAGCGGCTCCCCGGAGCGCCCGTCCACTTCAGGACGGGCACCGCGATGCCGACACACGACAGGTGGGCCTCTCGATGAGCGTATCTCGACCGAACTCCGCGATCGCCGACACCGACAACGCCTCGCAGGCCTTCTCGATCGTCTGCCTCTCCCCGCAGGACTGGGGTGCCTCGTTGCCGACGAACCGCCAGCAGATCATGCGCCGGGCCGCCGACCGTGGACATCCCGTTCTCTTCGTCGAGACGGGGCACTTCCTCGGCACCCACGCTCTGCAGCTGATCCGGGGGCCCGGCCGACGCTCGCTCGTGAGGAGGCTGACCACGGGCGAGAAGGTCGCGCCCCTCGTGACCGTGAGAAAGACCCTCAACCTCCTGCCCTGGGGGCAGCGCTACCGCACGAGCAGCGTTCTCAACGGGAGATTCAACTCCTGGGTCGTATCGCGCGCGGCGCGGCAACTCCCGCGGCCCCGGATCGTCTGGCTCTACGACCCCACCGCAACCTGGGCGATCGGCGGCGGCCTCGACGGTTTCGCCGTGTACGACTGCGTCGACGACTACACCGAGCAGACGTCCGGCGAGCGGAACAGGCGCCTGATCGCCGAGGCCGACGACCGGGCCGCGCGAATGTCGCGCATCGTCTTCACGACCTCGAAGCCCCTGTACGAGCGGCACTCACAGGTGAATCCCCGGACCCACCTCGTTCCGAATGTCGGGGACTTCGACCATTTCGCACCCGGGGTCGACCGGGCCTTCGCGCGACCGGACCTCGCGCGCCTGCCGCGGCCGGTCCTCGGGTTCGCAGGCAACTTCCTGCCCGGCAAGGTCGACTTCGACCTCATCGACGCCCTCGCTGCGTGGCCGTCCCTGACGGGCAGTCTCGTCCTGGCGGGGCCGGCAACGGCTCCCGAGGCGGCCGAACGGCTGACGGCAGTCGCCTCCCGGCCCAACGTGACGTGGCTTGGTGGCGTCGAGTACCAGTCCCTCCCAGCGGTCGTCGCGAGCTTCGACGTGGCCCTGATCCCATACCTCGAGAACAAGTACACACGCAGCTGCTTCCCGTTGAAGCTCTTCGAATACCTCGCCGCGGGCAAGCCCGTCGTTGCGAGCGGGCTACCCGAGCTCCGCGGGATGGAGCCCGACGTCACAGTCACCTCGGGGGCTACGGCGTTCCTTGCCGCAGTCTCGGAGGCGCTCGAGATCGCCAAGCCCGAGGAAGCGGAGCGGCGCCAGGCGATCGCGGCGATGAACACCTGGGATGCGAGAACGGCACGCCTCCTCGAGCTGATCACTGAGGAGCTCGGTTGAGCGATGCGGATCCTGATCGCCAGCGACCAGTGGTCTCCGGACGTGATCGGCGGCTCCGCGCGAGTGGCGTCCGACACCGCTCGCGCACTCGCGCGGCGCGGCCACACCGTCACGGCGATCGTGCCGCAGCACCCTTCCAGGGCGCCTCGGTCGATCGACGAAGGTGTTGACGTGCTGCGCATGCTCCCACGCGGTAGGTTGCCGCAGACGGTCACCGATCCGGTCGCGACCTACCGTGTTGCGAGAAAACTGAAGATCGACCTAGACGTGCTGGTTGGGCATCAGGCGACCACGGCTGTGGGGCTCGGGAGCGGGCAGCCGGACGTCCCCCTCGCGCTCGTGTACCACGCGTCGCTCGAGCTCGAGAGCCGCTTTCTCGAGACTCGTGTCGGCCGCGTCGATCGAGTCAAGCTACGGGCCCTGCGATCGACGTACGCCGCGCTCGAGCGCAAGGCGGAAAAGCGTGCGGCGGGAGTCCTCGTGCTGAGTGCGTTCAGCGGTCGCCTCTTCTGCGACCAGCATCCGGCCGCCCGCGGCACCGTCCACCGGGTCGGAGGTGGTGTGGATGCGTCGTTCCTGGAGCCGCCCCTCGAGGCACCCGAGGCCGTTCGGGCCCGGCACGGAATCCCACCCGACGCGGTGTTTCTGCTCACGACCCGCCGGCTCGAGCCTCGCATGGGACTCGAAGAGTTGCTCGGCGCGCTTGCCATCGCGGACGACCCCGGCATGACGCTCGCCATCACCGGTGACGGTGGGCAGCGCTCAGCTCTCGAAGCGCTCGCGCTGTCCTTGGGCGTCCAAAGTCGGGTCCGGTTTCTGGGCCGGGTCGGCGAAGCCGAGCTGCATGCCCTCTACGCAGCCGCCGACCTGTTCGTCCTACCCACCGTGGCCTACGAAGGGTTCGGGATGTCGACGGTCGAGGCGCTCGCGAGTGGAACGCCCGTTCTCGGCACGGCGGTCGGGGCGACGCCCGAGATCCTCGGTCGGATCGACGACGAGCTCATCGTGCCGCGCGCCGACGCCGGATCGCTCGCCGAAGGGATCCGACGGATCGTCGCGAAGCTCACTCCCGAGCTGCGCGCGCGCTGCGCGGAGCACGCGAGAGCGGAGTACAGCTGGGACACCGCCATCGTGCGCTGGGAAGAAGCGCTCCTGGCAGCGATTGACGGCCGACACGTTCTGGGTAACCTCTGAGGGAGCTATGGCGACCGTCGATTTCTATCGTGCGCTATGGCGACATCGTTTCCTCATCATCGGCCTGACGGCACTGATCGGGGGTGTCGCCTGGTATGTGACCTCTCTCCAGCCGAAGATCTACGAAGCGACGGCGCTCGTTCGCGTCCAGCAGAAGATCACGACCGCCGGTGACGCCTTCGGGTCACTCGAGGTCGGCACCCGCCTGGCCCAGACCTACGCCAAGATCGTCACCACGAGCACCGTGAAGGATCGCGTCTCCCGCTCTCTCGGGAAGGTCGTCGACCCGGCCGGCATCGCGATCTCCGCCAAGCCGGTCGCCGACCTCGAGCTCCTCGAGATCTCGGCACGCAGCGAGTCCCCGAGGGACGCCGCGCTCGTGGCCAACACCGCGACGATTGCCCTGCGGTCGTTCATCCGGGACACCGGCACCCTCCGTGACCAGGTGATCGTCGTGGACAGGGCCTCCGTGCCGACCACCTTCGTCTCACCGCGGATCAAGCTGACGGTCGCTCTGGCCGTCCTGCTCGGCCTCCTGCTCAACTGCGCTCTCGCCCTGCTTGCGGAGTACTTCGCCGATCCGATGCCCGACCCGGAGAACATCGGCGCGGTCTTCGGGCGCCCGCTCCTGGCGACGATTCCCTCTCTTTCGTTCCCGAAGGCGGGGTCGACGAGATCCGCCGTACCGTTGGCGGGGCCGTACGACGCCGGGCCTGGTAAGAACGCACCCAGCCAGACCCGGGCAGGGGTGTGAGGATGGCATCGCACAGACGTTCAGCCGTGGCCGAGGCCATCCCTGTGACGCGGGGCGTGATCGACGTTCGCGCCGCCTCGGCCGAGCCTTTCCGGATGCTCCGGCTCGCGATCGATCTTCGGCCTCGCGAGAACCGGGCCCTCCCGATCGTCTTCACGAGTGCAGGTGCCGGCGAGGGGAAGTCCACCGTGGCGGCCAACTACGCCCTTGTCGCCGCCCAGAGCGAGCGTCGCGTGCTCCTGATCGACGCCGACTTGCGAAAGCCCACGCAGCACACGCTTTTCGGGGCGACCGTCGCACCGGGATTGACCGACGTGGTCGCAGCGAACATGCATTACCAGGACGTCCTGAGGCCGATTCAGAACACGCCGAGCGTCCTCCATCTCCTCACGGCCGGTACACCCCTTCCCAACGCGGGGGACGTCGTCGGATCGAGCCTGATGGCGACCCTGTTCGCTGCCGCCTCGAGCGAGTACGACCTCGTCGTCGTCGACTCGCCTCCGATCCAGGTCGCCTCGGACGCGGCCACGATGGCGTCGCAGGCAGGAGCCGACATCGTGTTCGTCGTCGGCAAAGGCACGAGGAGGCGTGCCGTCGCAGGGGCGCTCGCCAAGCTCGACCTCGTCGGCGCGAACGTTCTCGGGTTCGTCATGAACCGTGAGGGCACCATCTCGGAGTACGGCTACTAGTCGGTCGCCGTGCGTGCGGCTTCGATCCCCGCGGGACGCGCTGGCCCCCTCCCAAAGTGGTGGTGGCCCACATTCCTGGCCGCCGCAGCGGCAGCCAACGTCGTCGTAGCGGTAGCGCTCGGCAACGGCAAGGCGGTAGCGGCGGTTCCACTCGCTCTCCTCCCCATCGCCTTGCTCGCGTTCGGGGCGCTCCTGTCGGGACACGCGCTCGTGCTCGCGTGCATTGCACTCGGACTCAACTTCACGAACCTCGCCCTCCTCACCGAACCGTTGCCGGTCGGAGGCGGGACCGCGATCTACGCCACCGACCTGATCCTCATGCTCGCAGTCGGCGCCTGGATTGCAACGCGCCTCACTCGCCACGAGACGACCACCGACCGTCCTCCCCTCCCACTCGCGGTCACCTGGCCGCTTCTCGGTCTCGCGATCTTCGTCATGCTGGCCATTGTCCACGGGAACGAGCGGTACGGAACCGGATTCTTCGGACAGCCGATCCGCATCGTCATCTACGCGGGCATTGCCGTCAGCCTCGCGAATGCCACCGCGGACGCGCTCTGGCGTGGCATCACGATCGTGTTCTACGGCGGTGCAGTCCTGCAGTTCCTGTTCGCGCTGCTCAATCTCGCGACCGGCGGATCCCAGACCGACAGCCTGGCGCTCTCGACCGGCGGGATCCGAGTGCTCGCCCTCAGCTCCGCCATCTACCTCGTCGGGAGCCTCGTCTGTGCGCTCCTCAACCTGGAGCGGGCCGGGGACAGGTTCAGCTACCAGGTCGGCCATGCCGCGGTCGCAGGCGTCGCGCTCTTCGGGATCGTCGTCTCGTTCGGCCGTACGACATACGCCGCTGTCGCCGTCATTCTCCCGGCGCTGCTGCTCGCACGGAAGGCGCTGCGCCGATCGGTCGTGTGGCTCCTGCCGATCATCGCGCCGGCGTTGATCGCGGTGATACTTCTCGTCCCGCTCCTCCAGCCGACTCTCACCCACACGCTGTTCGCCCGCCTCGGTTCGTCGCCGAGCTCTGACATCAACGTCGAATGGCGCCGGCTCGGGGTCAAGACGGCGCTCGACGGAATCGATCAACACCTCCTCACCGGGTTCGGGTTCGGGCGCCCAGTCCGCTTCATGTTCCTGGGCCAGCTCCAGGATCTCACCGGCGACCCACACAACAGCTTCGTCTACCTTCTTGCCGGCGGCGGTGTTCTCGCGCTCGGTGCTCTCCTTGCAGTCATGGCCGCATACGTCGCCGATGTCGCGCGACGCCTACGTGGCGCAGTCGGCGTCGAGCAATCCTTGCTCATCTGGTCTCTGTGCACGTGGTTCGCGTTCATGGTCAACGCGTTCTATGGCCCCGTCCTGACGGACGCGACGATGCTCATGACGATCTGGATCCTGATGAGCGTTCCGCGGGTGGTTCCCGTCCGGGGCCGCCGACGCGAGTTGGTGAGCGAAACAGCTCCTCAGGTGCCGAGATCGACTTCGGGCTCACCCGCCAGCGCCATTCTCACGGTGCGCTCATGACCCTCGGCCGCGACGTGGGCGATCACATGCCCGGCGCAGTCCTCGAGGCGTAACACGGGGACAGCGTCGCCGGGTGCCCCCACGCCAACCACCGCCGCAAGGTGGACGACACCCGTGAACGAGGCCGTCAGACGGCATCTCGGCGCCTCCTGCCAGCTCTCGAGGGACCTCGACCACGAGCCATCCTGGTCGATCGACGTCGTCGCCGGATGGGTCGAGGCCAGCGCGATCCGTACGGCCCGGTCATCTCCACACATCGCCTCGACGACGCCAGTCGCGAGCTCTCGCACCGTGCAGGCGGGGTGAAGCGGCCAGTTCTGGACCGCGGAGTGGCTCAGTCGACCTTCGAGCCGATCGACGACGAGGATCGCGCGCTCGCCGATCCGCACGAGCGCCCGCCGGTGCTCGACCGGGTCTGGAAGTTGGTGGTAGCCGTCGTGCTCGCCGACGGCGACGAGGCGGTCGGGATCCCACAGGAGCAGCCGTGCGTTTCCATGCCGGAGCCAGAGGAATGCACCGCCCTGCTCCGACTGGTCTCGGTCATCGACGGTGACGGTGGCGTGCGCCGCCGTGCCGCGAAACCAACGTCGCCGCGCAGGGTCGGAGTAGCTGCCGGTGCCGGGATCGACGACGACCTCGTCGCAGCCGTCGGAGAGGGCCACCGAGAGAGCGTCGGCGTGTCCGTGGGCAGCGATGCTGAGGTACCCCAGCCGTCCGACATCAAAGAGCACGCGCACGCCTCCGGTGCGGAGCACGACCACACCCGCCTCCTCGAGCGCACCACTGCCCGCGGGCGCCGCGGGCGGTGTCGCGGTCGAACGGCGAATGCCTTCCTCGCCGAAAAGGAGCAGGGCCATGGCATCGGGGGTGGCGGCAATGCGACGCGCTCCACCGTGACCGCAGCACGCCACGATCCCGGCGGCGATGCCGCGGCCGTGACGGCCGCGAGAGCCGTCCAGCACGAGCGCGCGACCGTCGTCGGCGTCACCGAAGGCCGGGTCGGGCTCATCCCGGTCAAGGAGGAGCGCAAGAGCGTCTCCGGCGCGGTGCAGCGCGTTGCCGATGGGTGCACCGACCTCGAGATCGCGGGTACGGATCAGGGCCGCTGCAACGAGGAGCAGATCCAGCACGAAGACCGAGTAGGCAAACGACTGCTCCGCCCCGGCCCCGTCGGCAAGGACCTGGGCATCGGCCTGCTCACCGAGCTTCGCAGCCGCGAGGGACGCCCACCGCCGCGACGCGGCTAGCTCAGGCGCCAACAGGCCGACGGCGAGCAGCCCCAAGAGCTCTCCGACGAGATGATTGTTGGCGGAACTATGACGAGACAGCCCTGCCTCGATCCAGCGGCCGTGCTGCCACAGCCCGCGTAGGATCGAGCGGGCACTGCGTTCTTCGAGCACGGACGAGCCTCGTAGCCCGTCGAAGGCGACTGCGAGCGAAAGCGCCCGCAACCCTGGCTCGAAGGTGTTCGCCCAGGGGATCCCTCGGCCCGGTGGGTGACGGGAGAGCCACGCGAGCATCCGGTTCAGCGCCGCAGCGGCATATGCCTCCTCGCCCGCCAGCTGGGCAGCCAGCACGAGCAGGGGCAATTCCTGGAGACGATGAAGCTCCCAGATCAACTTGGGATCGCCGGGTACGCCGTGCCGAAAATCGATCAAACGGCCGTGTCGATCGGGCCACCGCTCGCCGGAAAAGGGATCGGTGGCCCCGTCCCAGTCCGGCGAGACGCGGAACGGCTCGTAGCCGAGGAGCTTCACATCCCCGGCAAGCCGCCGCGTGGCTTCCGCCACGATTTCGTCTGCGGCAGCCGGGAGCACCCGCGCCAACAGCATTGCGCTCTGAGGCGTGAGGAATCCGAGCGGCGCCTGGGCCTCCCGCACATTGCCGAAAACCCGGGTGTCGGCCGGCTCCCACCGACGGGCCCAGGCACGAGGCGAGACCTTCCATACGGCTGCGTCGACATAGGCTCCACCGGCACGCTGCACGTGGGAGGCGACCTCAGCGGGCTGCATCAACGTCAGGCGCTTCGCGTACCAGCCGAGGCGGTCGTGGGCGCTCATGGGGCGCCCCCCAAGGCACTGTCCCTTCCGGAGGCACGATCTCGAAACGTCACTATTCTGGGATGAGGTGGCAGAACCGACACGTTATCCCGGAACCGCTCTCGCCGACTCCGGAGCAGGGCAGCTGGTCATGCTGTGCCCGCCCCGAACGGAGTGCCCGCCGGCTGTCCACCTCGCCGCATCGTCAGTGAGCTCGTGATCGTGACTCGTGAGAGAGGCGAAGCTGCGGGCATCGCGGTGGCCGTCGGTGTGTTCGTCGTCATCGGCCTCGAGTACAGCGGTGGGTACTACGCGCTCTCGACGGGGATCCTCGGTGGGATCGTGGCAATCGCTGCGGCATCGCTCCTCGCTCTCGGCTTTACACCGTCGAAGCCGGCGCTCTTCGCAGCGTCGATCCTGGTCGCCCTCGGCGCCTGGTCTGCGTGCTCGACCGTCTGGGGCGGGCTGCCCCACCTCGCGTGGCGTTTCGGCGCCTTGACGCTCGCGGCCGCCGCCGCGTTGATCGCGGGGTCAGCGCTCGCGCGACGCTCGCGAACCGTCTTGCGCGGCGTGCTCATCGGATTGGCCGCGCACACCGTGTACGTTCTCGCAACGGTCGGATCGGGATCGACACCCGCGGAATGGTTCCGCCTGCGCCAGCTCGAAGGGCCGATCGGCTACCACAACGGCGAGGCGACGATCGCCGCGATGGGCGTACCACTTGCACTGTGGGCCGCGTCCTCCGGTCGGCGGGTCGAGCGATCGCTTGGCGCGGCGGGCGCGGTGTTGTTCCTTGCGGTTGCGTTTCTGACCCAGTCACGAGGCTCGATCGCAGCCATCGCCCTGGCCGTGCTGCTGCAACTTGCGCTGGCCCGGCGTGCCCGGCTCGCCGCTCTCGCTGCCTTCCTCTTCGCCTGCTCGGTGGTGCTCTTCCTCTCGCTCCGGGCAGTCGACCGGGCTCTCATCGACGACCGGCCGCTCGACGACCCCGCCTTCTCCCGCTACGTCCTCCTGGCCCTGCTCCTTGCGCTCGCGGGCGGCGGTCTCTCGTTGATCTCGCTGCCTCCGCTGCGACTGACCCGAAAGCAGTGGTACTCCCTCGCCGGTGCCGGCGCCGTGCTGGCGATCGCATCGGTGACGGTCGCCGCCGCCATCGTCGTTCCTCGCCTCGACTCGCTCCGCACCCGGTTGACGGCCGAGCCGAACCAGCCCTCGAAGGTCGCTGCCGGCGACACGCGACTGTCGAGCTTCTCACCGACGGGGAGGATCGAGCTCTGGGGCGTGGCCCTCGACATGAGCGCCGAGAAGCCCGTGGCCGGATACGGCACAGGGACCTTCACGCGACGCTGGACGATCGACCGCACGAACAAGGACGCATACGTCCTGCAGCCGCACTCGCTCGAGCTCGAGATGCTGGCTGAGCTCGGGGCGATCGGGCTGCTGCTGCTGCTGACGCTCGTCGGCGGGATCGCCTGGTGCGTCAGACGCGGGATCGGTTCCGACCGCGCTGCGGCTGCAGCTGCGGCCGGCTCGCTCGGGGTCTTCTTCCTGATCAGCTCCGTCGATTGGATCTACGGCTTCGCGGGTCTCCTGATTCCGGCCATGCTGATTGCCGGCACCGTCTCGGGGTATGGGCATCGCCGCGTTCCGACCACCGCCCGGACGTGTGGATACGTGATCGGGCTTCTGGCAACGCTCATGGTGCTCGCCGGCCCTGCCGCCGCGCAGTACCGGCTCGACCAGGCCCGCTCACAACTGGCGAGCTCGCTGGCGACGGCGGCCAGGACGGCGTCGTCGGCTCGGTCCTGGAATCGCTGGGACCCTGCCGTCGTCGACTTCCAGGGATTCCTCGCTGATCAGGACGGTCGGTTCGTCGCAGCAGCCGCTCTGTATCACCGCGCCGCGGAGCTGAGCGCTCAGCCGTGGACGGAGAGCTACCGCGAGGCGGAGGCTCTGCGGAAGGCCGGGCGGCTGAGAGCGTCGCGCGCCGCCTGCAGGCGCGCCATCGCCGCGAACCCGCTCGAGCCCGACCTGCAGCGCGCCGTTTGCGATGGCGTGGAATGAAGCATCGAGCTCGAGCAGCGCGGGCGGGCTTGCCAGAGACCGCGTTCACTCGTACATTGAGATCAGGCCGGAATTCCGGCGCCCGCATGCACACGTGCGCCCACCGGCCGACCATGGCACACATCTCGACACCCGCCTCTGACTCCCGCCGACCGTCCGGTCCGGCGCGCGCAACGGGTCGGGAGCGCGCGTGAGCCGCAGGCACGAGTGGGTCGCCGTGATCGGCCCGTCGCCCGAGAGTCACGGCGGCATTGCCAACGTCATCGCGCAGATCGGGACGATCGAAATGCCGCCGGCAGGGCCACGCCTCGTGTTCGTGACGAGCTTCCGCGGCGGGGGCGGTATCGCCAAGATCCGAAGTTGGCTGGTGGGCTGGCTGCGGTTCGCAACGCTGTGCGCACTTCAGCGGCCCGCGCTCTCCTACGTCCATATCTCCGCGGGTGCGTCCACGATCCGCAAGGCGTCTTTTATCGTCCTCTCGCGCGTCACAGGAGTCCCCGTGCTCCTGCATATCCACCCGGCCAGCTTCTATGATCAGCTCGAGGCCGCAGGGATCGTCGGGGGGGTCGCACGCCGCTGCGTTCGGGCGTCCGCCGCCGTGATCGTCCTCGCCGAGTCGCTCGTCGACAGGATCGCCGCCGTGGACGCGAGCCTCGACGTGCATGTCGTCGCGAATGCACCCGATGTGAACGAGGCCTCTGCTGCCGATCCCCCCGATGGGCGGGTTCCCGGGAGGGTTCTCTTCGTCGGTTCGTTCGTCGACGACAAGGGGGTGGACGTCCTCCTACAGGCCGCAGCCGAGATCGCACCGGACGTCCCCTCCCTACGCCTCGCACTTGCCGGGTCGGGAGGTGAGGAGCAAGCGCTTCGCGGCTCCGCAGCAGCTCCTCCACTCGCGGGAAGAACGGAGTTCCTCGGCTGGATCGGCGGCCGCTCCCTCGAGCTCGAGTACGCTCACGCCGCGCTGTTCGTCCTTCCCTCACGCACAGAGGGCCTGCCACTGGCGCTCCTCGAGGCGATGTGGCACGGGGCTCCGTGCATCGCGACGACCGTCGGCGCGATCCCCGAGGCGCTCTCGGACGGAGCCGGAGAGCTTGTCCCGGCAGGAGACGCCGCCGCCCTGGCGACGACGATCCGGTCGCTGTTGGAGAACCCGGCGCGCGCCGCGGCAATTGGCGCGAAGGGTGCCGAGAGGGTTCGCACGAGATACGCGCCGTCGCGGCAACGACGTGAGATCCGACGGCTGCTGCTGCGCTACGCAGGGGCGCCCGCCGCCGAGGCAACCGCGCGTGGGTCGGGGGTCGCGGCCGAGACGACGGCAGAGGGGGCGTCCCAGCGATGACGCCAACACCGGCCCGAGTCGGACGAACGACCATCCTCGGCTGCCCTATCGACGCTCTTTCACTGACCGAGACTGTCGAACGTATCGTCGGGCTCATGCAGGTGGACGGCCATCACTCCCAGTTCTCGCTCAACGCTGCAAAGGTCGTCGAAGCGCGACGCAGCGCCGTGGCCCGGGGCTACCTCGAGCGCGCGACACTCGTCAGCGCAGACGGCATGTCTCTGGTCTGGGCCGGGAGAGCGCTCGGCGTGCCGATCCCCGAGAGGGTGGCGGGAATCGACCTTCTCGACGCACTGCTCTCCGCGATGGAACGGGACGATCTCTCGGCCTATTTCCTCGGCGCCCGCGAGGATGTGATCGCCCGCGCCGTGGCCCGGATCGAGGAGCAGCACCCGAAGCTCAGAATCGCAGGGTTCCACCACGGGCACTTCCCTTCCGGGGAAGACCGCCGCGTCGCGGAGACGATTCGCGAGGCCGCGCCCGACGCGCTGTTCGTCGGGATGAGCTCGCCTCGCAAGGAGGACTGGATCGACTCGCAGCAAGCGATCACCGGCGCCCGCTTCGCAATGGGTGTCGGCGGCTCGTTCGACGTGATCGCCGGCGTGACGAACCGTGCACCGCGCCCGATCCAGCGGCTCGGGCTCGAGTGGGCCTACCGCACTGCGCAGGAGCCTCGCCGACTCGCAGGACGCTACGCCCGCACGAACGGGGCATTCGTCAAGCTGGTTGCCGAGGAGATGGTGCGCAACCGCCGGTCGAGGGGCGAGGGAACACGTTGAGCGCCGGAGTCTCCGACGCTTCGAGGATCGCGTACGTCGTCGGAGCACGACCGAACTTCGTCAAGATGGCGCCCGTCATCGCCGCCCTTCGCGCCCGCCTCCCAGACGCGGCGCACGTGATCGTCCACACCGGCCAGCACTACGACCGTGCGATGTCCGACGTCTTCATCGGCCAACTCGGGATCCCGGAGCCCGACCACCTTCTCGGCGTGGGCTCGGGCACACACGCGCAGCAGACGGCCAGGGTGATGGAGCGCATCGAGCCGATCTTCGAGGCGGCGCGCCCCGACATCGTGATCGTGCCGGGAGATGTGAATTCGACGCTGGCGGCTTCGCTCGTCGCCGCGAAGCTCTGCATCGCCACTGCTCACCTCGAGGCGGGTCTCCGCAGCTTCGACCGGACGATGCCCGAGGAGATCAACCGGATCGTCGCCGACGCCTTCGCGGAAGTCCTCCTCGCCCACTCTGACGAGGCGCTCGTGAATCTCGAACGCGAGGGCATCGACTCCTCGCGCGTTCACCTGGTCGGCAACACGATGATCGACAGCCTCGTCGCCTGCGAGAACCGCTTCCGCGACCTCCGGGTTGCCGAGTCCCTCGGGCTGTCGCCCGGAGAATACGTGCTCGTCACCTTGCATCGACCCGCGCTCGTCGACGGCCCGCTGCTGAAGGAGGTGATGGAGCGACTCGAGAAGCTCTCGAAGGTCGCTCCCGTCGTCTTCCCGGTTCACCCGCGAACCCGCGCCCGATTGGAAGGATGGTCGTCCGGAACCGGCGTCAAGCTCCTCGACCCGCTCGGCTATCTCGAATTCCTGTCACTCGAGGCTGATGCAGGGGCCGCGCTGACCGATTCGGGCGGGGTGCAGGAGGAGACCTCGTATCTCGGCGTGCCGTGCTTCACGCTGCGGGACACGACGGAGCGCCCCGTGACCGTGCGCCTCGGCACGAATACGTTGCTCGGGTTGGATCCGGCAGCGATCGACCGCGTCGCCGTGGGACCACCGCGCCGGCCGCCAACGATCCCGGCGTGGGACGGTCGGGCAGCCGAGCGCGTCGCCACCACGGTGTCCCAGTTCCTCGACCGCGACCCCTTGCCGCCCACACGCCCTCGGCACCGGGCGGACTGACCGCGATGTGCGGGATCGTCGGACTGGCAGTGGGGGAGCACGCGGCACCGCCGACCCGCGAGGCCGTTGAACGGGCCGTTGCTGCGCTCAGACACCGCGGGCCGGACGGGTCGGGCGTCCTGCTCGAGCCGCGCGTCGCACTCGGCCACGCGAGACTGAGCATCATCGACCTCGGCGGCGGCAGACAACCGCTCGCGAACGAGGACGGCTCGGTGGTGACCGTGTACAACGGCGAGATCTGGAACCACGTGCTCCTGCGCGACGAGCTCGTTGCGTTGGGGCATCGGTTCCGTACGCGGTGCGACACCGAAGTGCTCGTGCACGGCTGGGAGGAATGGGGCGAGGACCTTCTCCCCCGCCTCGAAGGAATGTTCGCCTTCGCCATCTGGGACGGTCGCGTCGGAAGACTCGTTCTCGCGCGCGACCGTGCCGGGAAGAAGCCTCTCTACATCGACGAGTCCGAGGGTGGAATCGCCTTCGGTTCCGACGCGCGCGCCGTCGCGATCATCTCGGGCCGAAAGCCGGAGGTCGATCCCGAGGCGGTTGCGTCGCATCTGTTCCAGCGCTATACGGTGGCCCCGCGGACGCTGTTCCGCGGGATCGAGCGCCTCGAGCCGGGGCATCTGCTGATCTACGACGGCGTGCAGGCAGCCCGTCGCCCGTACTGGACGCTCGAGCCGGGTGAACCGGAGTCGCTCTCGCCGGGCGACCTGCGAGGGCTCCTGCGGGAAGCGGTACGCGCCCGGTTGATGAGCGATGTCCCGATCGGGATCCTTCTCAGCGGCGGGATCGATTCCACCGCCGTCCTCGGGCTCGCCCGAGAGACCGGCGCAGAGGGAGTCGACACCTTTACGATCGGCTTCGCCGACGCGCTCTACGACGAGCGAGAGCTCGCACGCCTCGCAGCAGCACGCCATGGCGCTCGGCATCACGAAGTCGTCGTCGACAGCACCTCGTTCCTGGAGGCGCTCCCTCGGCTCGCGTGGTTCAGAGACGAGCCGATCGCCGAGCCCTCCGAGATCCCGTTGCTCCTGCTCGCAGAGTTCGCCGGCCGCCAGGTGAAGGTCGCACTCGGCGGTGACGGCGGCGATGAGGTCTTCGGGGGGTATCCGAAGTACCGCATGGAACGAATGCTGCGCGTCGGCAGGGTGGTTCCCACCCGGCTGCTCGGACGAGCGATGAAGTTGGGCGCGGGGAAGCGCACCCACCGTCGGCTGGGTCGCGCCGCCGAGACTCTCTCGGTCACGGACGATCAGCTCCGTTGGGCATCGTGGTTTCGATCGTTCAGTCCGGCCGAGATCGGCCAGCTGCTAGCACCAGGGCTCGCCGAGACGGCCAGCCCTGTCAACCTGCTCGGGCCGTTGAGCGAAAAGCTGGCGCCGTACGGGAGCCTGGACCCGGGCCGCCGAATGCTGGTCGGAGACTTCCTCACGTATCTGCCGGACAACATGCTGCTGCGCTCGGACAAGGTCCTGATGGCCGCCTCACTCGAGGGACGCGTCCCTCTGCTCGACCGCGCGCTCGTCGAGCGTGTCAGCCGGGTTCCCGCCGACGAGCGGTTCGGATGGCGCACCGGGAAGACGCTGTTTCGCCGAGCCGTCCAAGACCTGCTTCCACCCGAGCTCCTCAGCGCGCCCAAGCGGGGGTTCCCTGTCCCGATTGCAGGGCTCCTGCTCGGAGAGGGGAACAGGCTGCTCGAGCGCCTCCTGCTCTCCGAGCGTGCGCTCAGCCGCGGATTGCTCCGACCGGACGCCGTCACGGCACTCGTCCGCGGCACGACACCGACGAGCGATCGAGAGCTCAAGCTCTTCACGCTCGCGACGCTCGAGTTGTGGCTCCGTGCGAACATCGATCGGGTCACGATCGAGCCGCCGGTCACGATGTCCGAGCTCGTCGACGACGAGCGCCCCAGAACCGGAAGTCCCGCGTGAGGTCAGGTCTCCAGCTCTCCGAAAGTGAGTGACGTGCGGATCGCGCTCGTCTACCGCGCGTTTCACCTCGGAGGGAGCCTTCCACGATTCCACGTCGAATTGGCCCGCTACCTTTCCTCGCGCGGCCATGACGTGCACGTCTACTCCCGCTTGGAGGGAACCGAGCCCGGCCTGGCCCCCGACTGCACGTTTCATGCAGTCCCGGTCGCCGCGGTCGCAGCGGGCGCTGGATTCTCCTCGCGCGAGCTCAGATCGTTCGCACGCAACGCCGCCACGATGCTCGAAGGCGAGAGGTACGACATCGTGCATGTCAGGGCCCCGAGTACGTGGGTGGGGGATGTGCTCCACCTGCCCGGTGTCCAGCGAGGCGAGTCCGAGCTTGCCGGCCACGGAACCGCCCGTTGGCTTGCAACGCGCCTCCGTCACCCGGGAAACCAAGCACGATACGCGCTCGAGCGACGGGCGATCCGCAACCCACGGTTCGCGCGCTTCCACACCGAGGCTCCGATCGTACGCGATCACCTCATGCGCTTCTACGGGATCGACGAGGCCGCTATCCGCGTCATTCCCCCGGGCGTGAATACGGCGGAGTTCAGCATGGGAGACCGGCAGGAAGCACGTCGTTCCCTTGGCCTCCAGGCAGTACACGGCCCTCTCGTCCTGTTTTGCGGTCACGACTTCGAGCGCAAGGGCCTCGACCGGGCGATTCAGGCGGCTGCCTCGTCACGGGCCGGCTTCGAGCTCGTCGTCGTCGGCGGGAACGCCGATCAGGCGCGGTTCGAGTCGCTCGCACGCGCCTGCGGGGTGCGAGACCGGGTGCACTTCTTCGGGGCACGATCCGATGCCGCGACCTTCTTCCGCGCCGCAGACGCATTCGTGCTGCCCTCACGGTCGGACGTCTGGGGCGCCACGGTGATCGAAGCGATGGCGTGCGGCATCCCGCCCGTTGTCAGCGCCGCGGTCGGGGCATCGACCGTGATCGTCGAGGCCGTCGACGGGTTCGTGCTGCCCGAGCCACTCGATACGCAACGTCTCGCAGCAGCGCTCGACGCTGCCGTGAGCAGCCCAGATCGCCTGGCGATGGCACATCGCTGTCGCGCGACGGCCGTCCAGTTCTCCACGGAGGCCCACGGACGCCGCGTCGAGCGGGACCTCGAAGAGATCGTGGCCGGGCGGCCGACCAACCCCAACGCCGAGCGAATCGTCGGGCGACACGCGGATCGGCCCGTCCAGGGAGAAGCTCCCTCTGTCCCGGGAGACGCAACCGCGGCACCTGGTCGGGAAATCGACCCGGCGGGACCCAGCGGCTAGTAGCCCGAGCGCCCGAACACGATCGGGATCGTGCGCAGCAGAAGCTTCATGTCCCACCAGAGCGACCAGTTGGTCACGTAGAGGTAGTCGAGCTTGACCATCTCGTCGTACGGGATGTCGTTGCGCCCGAGCACCTGCCAGAGGCCCGTGATGCCCGGTGTCAGGTCGAGCCGACGGCGCGCCCAACCGTCGATCTTGTCGTCCTCGTAGACGACGAACGGACGTGGCCCGACCAAGCTCATCGTTCCCGAGACGACGTTGAAGAGCTGTGGCAACTCGTCGATCGAGAGCCGGCGCAACACGTTTCCGACCCGCGTGATCCGGGGATCCTGGCGAATCTTGAAGAGCGGGCCTGTCGACTCGTTCTCGAGCATGAGATCGTCGCGCAACTGCTCTGCGCCGTTTACCATCGTTCGGAACTTCAGGATCCTGAACTCCTCGTCGTCGCGACCAATTCTCGTCTGGCGGAACAGGATCGGGCCCCGGCTCTCGAGCTTGATCGCGATCGCGATCGCGATCATCAACGGCGAGAGGAGGATGAGCGCGGGAATCGTCAGGAGAAGATCGAATGCCCGCTTGGTGAGGAGGGAGAACCGCGACAGGCCGGCAACCGGCAGTTCGAGCACGGAGATGCCCTCGACGTCCGCGATGCCGACGTTCGCTGCGATGATCTCGAAATAGCGCGGCACGATGGAGATGTGGACGTCGCGAAGCCCTGCGCTGCGCACGAGCCGGAGCACGTCCTCATGCGTCGAACGTGAGAATGCCAGAACGACACGCGTCACGCCTTTCCCGAGGATCGTGGCCAGCAGGTCACGCTCCGCGCCGAGGATCGGTACGTCCGACACGTCCGCGTCGAGAGCCTGGGGGTCGTCGTCGAGGAATCCGATCACCTCGATGTTGTACTGCGGATTGCGGCGAATCTTGCGGACGATCGACTGCCCGACCTGGCCGGCACCGAGGACCAGCGTCTTCTGTGGCAACGACGAGTACGGGATCACCCGCTGCCGGAGTGCCGCACGCCCCGAAGAAACGAGGACGATCCCGGCGACCCAGAAGAACACGACGCTGAGAGGATCCGCCGGCAGGGCCCATGAGAAATTGAACCCAAGCGCGACCGCGAATGTCGCGAACCCGACGAGTCCGAGGGACGTGAGCACGTCCCTCACCTCGTCCAGGGTCGAGACGCTGATCTGGCTGCGGTCGCGCTGATACAGCCTGTGCGAATTGAACAGGATGATCCCGAGCGGAACGGCGACCAGCATCCAGCCGACGGGCGGGAGCGGGTGCCGGGGATCGACGGCAGCGACGCCGACGATCGTTGCGAGCATCAAGGTCAACGTGTCGCACAACACGAGCAGCCGGACGACCTTCCAGTCGCGTCGCCGCGAGACCACGGCCGACATTGCGGCAGCATCGATCGGCGCGACCGGCTCGACCGGCTCGCCAGCCACTACGAGCCTCGCGGTTGCCCGACGACTACCGGCCATTGACATGTCTCCCCCTCTCCCCTAGCTCGGATAGCGGAAACCCGAGCCCGCCGACCAAGCGGCTTCCTGCATCCCACCTTCTACCATTTTCTCGCCTACCCATTGTCGCCGCTGTCTGCGGTACGCCCTCCCCGCACGACGTCGGACGGTCTAAACGTAGTCGAGGACCGCCGATTTGGGAAGGGGCAGACCGCTGCCGATATAACGCTGGCATGAATGGACAATCGACAGGCGGCGCGCGAGGCTTGAGCGGCGACGCTCGAGAGCCCGAAAGCGCCACGCCTCCCGTGCCGCCGCCACACCACGATCTCGACCGCCGGATCGTCAAGAACTCGCTCTGGGTGGGGTTGAGCTACGGCGGCGGCCAGGTCCTGTCGATTGCCGCGATGCTCGTGTTGGCCCGCCTGCTCACGCCGGCGGAGTTCGGGGCAGTAGCGCTCGCGACCACCCTGGTGAGCATCCTCGCGCACGTTCAGGAATCGGGGGTCGGCTCCGCACTTGTGCACTTTCGCGAGGATCCGCGTAAACGGGCCTCGTCGGCCCTCGTGTTCTCGAGCGCAAGCGGACTCGCGCTCGCGGTCGTCGTGGCAGCGCTCGCGCCGCTCTACGCGAGTTTCGTCCACAGCCCGAACGTGACGAACATCGTTCGCGGCCTCAGCGTCCTGCTCGTCTTCCGCGGGCTGACGGTCGTCCCGAACGCGATCCTGGAACGCGATCTGGACTTCAAGACGCGAGTCAAGAGCGAGCTCGGCAGCTACCTCGTCCAGGCCGTCGTCTCGGTCGGGTGCGCGGTCGCCGGGCTCGGCGCCTGGAGCCTCGTGTTCGGCCTGATCGCCGCTGCAGCGACACAGGCGCTCGTCGTGTGGATCCTGGTGCCCTGGCGCCCGTCGCCACGCGACGCCTCCTGGAGCGCACTGAAGTCGATGCTCCGGTACGGCCGGTTCGTCAGCGCCGCCAATCTCATGAACGTCGCCAACAGCAGCCTCGACAACCTCGCCGTCGGCCGGTTTCTGGGCAGTGCAGCGGTCGGCGTCTACGCGTTTGCCTGGCGGCTTGCCGAGTTGCCGATCACGGTGATCGGCCCGATCGTCGGCAGGGTGATGTTCAGCGTGTACTCGCAGCTGCAGGACGATCTCGAGATCGTGCGACGGGCGTACGTGCAGAACATGCAGCGTACCGTGATGCTCGGGCTGGCACCGACCGTCGCCCTGGCCATCGCAGCCGACCCGATCGTGCCGGCACTCCTTGGGCCGCAATGGACTGCAGCCGAGACCCCGTTGCGGATCCTCTGTTTCTTCGGTTTCGTCCGCCTGCTAGCGGGTCCCGCCGGCGAACTGTTCAAGGGGATCGGGAAACCTCACCTGCCGCTCGTCGCGTCGACGATCTTCGCAGTCGTCGCGCTCGTGTCGCTCATCATCCTTGTGCCAAGCCATGGCACGGCCGGGGCAGCCATCGCGATGTTGATCGCGATCCTGGCGTCGACCGGAGCCACCTTTCCGATCCTCCTCCACGAGCTGGCGCTGCCACTGCGGGACTTTCTGGCCGCGCTCGCACGACCACTGGCCTGCTCCGTCCCGCTCGCGGTGACGCTCCTCGCCCTACTCCCCGTAAGCCAGCACCTCTCGCCCGTCGGGGGGCTCATACTCCTGATCGCCGCAGGCGTCCCGGTCTTCATCGGGTCGGTGGCGCTGCTCGGCCGTCCGGTGATCGAGCCCGTCTGGGCGGCGCTACGGAAGCGGCGCCCGGACGACCTCGAGCCCCCTCAGCACGCCTCGCTCGGTCTCCCGGAGGACCCCACCTCGGTAGGATTGCCCCGATGAGCAAGGGAACTTCCGATCCGAGCAAGTGGAAGACGGGGACGGGTCTCGGCTCGCTCCGTCTCCAGCGCCCCGAGTGGGTCTTCTTCAACGGTCGACTGCGCCCCTGGGATGAGGCCGTCCTCCACATCTCGAGCGAGGCGGTGGTGCGCGGCCTCAACGTCTTCGAAGGCCTCAAGGGCTACTGGCAGCCTGACGGCAGCTTCGGCTTCGTCCACCTCAGACGCCATTTCGCGCGGCTCGGTCGGTCGGCACGATTGCTCCACATTCCGCTCGATTTGACGTACGAGCAGTTCGAGCAAGCATGCATCGAGCTCACGCGCGCTCTGTACCTCCCCGACAAGGAATTCTATGTTCGCGCGACACTGTTCGTCGTCGAGGGCCACTACGGCATGGGCACGGTGTCGGACCTCGTTCTGACCGGATACCACCAGGACAAGGGGCACCTCCCCGCACCAATCGCAGTCGGAGTGAGCACCTGGCAGCGACCGTCCGACATGGCCATGCCCGCGCGCATCAAGACCGGATCGAACTACCAGATTGCGAGGATCGCCCGGATCGAGGGTCGGGGCAGAGGCTACGAGGATATGCTCCTGCTCAACTCGTCCGGCAGGCTGGCAGAGTCGACAGGCGCCTGTGTGCTGATGGTGCGGGATGGACGTGTTGTCACACCACCGCCGACCGAGGGCGCCCTCGAGAGCATCACCCTGGACGTCGTCGCCGAGCTCGCAACCTCACTCGGAATCGAGCTCGAACGCCGGCCGATCGAGCGCAGCGAGCTTCATATCGCCGACGAGCTCGGCCTGGTCGGCACGCTCTGCGAGCTGCAACTGATCCGCTCGGTCGACGAGTACCCGCTCCCCGACGAGCAACCGCTGATCAGCGCGCTCGCCACGCGCTACTTCGACGCGGTGACCGGCGTCGAGCCGCATCCGGCGGTCGAGCTGACGATGGTGCCTCCGGTCGCCTGACGGCACGCCGGCGACCGGAGGCTTGGCTCTGCGCATGGAGATCGTCGGTGTCATCCCGGCAGCGGGCTATGCGACGCGTCTGCAGCCCCTCGACTGCTCCAAGGAGGTCTTGCCGGTCAACGGCCGACCGGTGATGGACTACCTCGTCGACCGGATGCGCGGTGCGGGCGCGAGCCGGCTCCGCGTCGTCACCCGAGCAGACAAGGTCGACGTGATCGCGCACGCCGACGAGATCGGGGCGGAGACGGTCCTCGGGAATCCGGCCACCGTGAGCGACTCCATCCTCGCCGGGACCGAGGGACTCGAGGACGACGACGTCGTGCTGATCGGGTTCCCGGACACGCTCTGGGATCCAGAGGACGGGTACGTGCCGCTGGTTCGTGCCGTCGCGGGGGGCTGCGAGGCAGCGCTTGGCCTCTTCCGAATTGCCTCGGCCGACCTGCCGCGCTCGGATGTCGTCGTCTTCGGACCCGAGCACACCATCGCCGGCATCGACGTAAAGCCGGCCCGGCCGCGCTCGGAGTGGATCTGGGGCTGCGCAGCCGTACGCTCCACGACGATCGCCGAGCTCGGACGGGCCGAATGGCCTGGAGCGTTCTTCGACCTGCTCTGCCGGGAAGGCCGTGCCGTGCAGGGCGTCCCACTCTCAGACGTCTGGCTGGACATCGGCACCAAGGAAGCGCTCCGCCAGAGCGCTGCAGCCGCAGTCCCCGGCAAGCTTCCCTAGGCCGACACGCGGTACCACTGTGCGCCGAGCGGTACCGGCCTACCGACCCGGGCTTCCGCCGGCGCGTCCGGCACCGAGGAAACGGGGGGCGTCGAGAGTAGCGTCTCAGACCACTCGACAGCGGGGCACCCGATCAGCCGGAGCCCGCGGACATGGACGTCGGGGTAGAAATCGATGTCGACTGCACGTCCGGCGGGATCGCCTGCGAGCACAATCGCTCCGAGGTCGGCCACCCTTCGGACGACGTCGGCGAGCGCATGCGGGTCGCCCGAGAGATCGACGATCACATCCGGCGGGCGCTCGCCCGGTCGCCGGGACACGACCTCGGCCCGCAGACACCGCGCCAGGGCACCGTTACCGACGACCTCCACCGAACCGCCGACCGAGGCAAGCGCTCGGCGCACGGGTTCGACCAGAAGAGCGAGCGCCGCCGGACCCCGGTCGTCGACAGCCGTACCCACGGGAACGGCGAGCACTTCGATCTCGGCCACGCCGTCCGTCGGCAACTGATCCGCGTCGACATACACCACCTCGGAGGCGCTCAGCGGCCCCGAGAAAGCGGCGTGCCCTTCCGAGACGGTCACCCTCATCGCCGCAGCCGCCCTCCGGCGGCCCGCAGGGCGCCTTCGATGACGTCTCGGGGTGCTATCTCGCCGCGGAGCTCGGCGAGCTTCCCCGCGTGGTAACCGCGAAACTCGGGGTCCCTGAGCCGGGTCGCCCTCCGTCCCAGCAGACCTGCATATCCGGAGACCCGCGCCGCGAGGCGCTGCTGGTATTCGCCTTCGGACAGAAAGACCCGCCCGTACTTCACGAGCAGGCTGAGCTGCCCGGGTTGGCCGGCCCCGACGCGCGTGTAGTACGACGAGTCCGCCTGATCGTGGCGCCGGGTGAACGTCAGCACCTGGTGGACGAACCCGAAGTCGCTCTCCTGCAGGAGAAGGTAGAAGACCTCCTGGTCCGATTGGAACGGGTTGTCGAGCCGATAGAACTCGGGTCGCGCCCGAACGAGATCCGAGCGATAGAGGACGGACGACGGCGAGCCGAGGAGGTATCCCCAGGGGCGGCCGAGCAGCTGGGCTCGGCACAGCTCGCGGCCCGGGACGACCTCGGCTGTGATCGGGAGCCCGTCGAGCGTGACCTCCGTGCCCTCCAGTCGATACGCACCGACGATCCCTACCGTCGTGTGGGCCGACGCGAGCGCGACCATGCGCTCGAGACACTCGGGGAAGAGCCAATCGTCTGCGTGGACGACCTTCGTGTAGGTGCTCGACGCGGAAATCTCGCGCAGCGCTCGATTCGCGTTGGGATCAGGCCCGACGAACTCGGTCGGTCGCAGGAGCCGGATCCGGGGATCACGAGCCGCGTGCTCCGCGACGATCTCCGCCGTCGAATCGGTTGAGCAGTTGTCCATGATCACGTATTCGAAATGGGGGTAGGTCTGGGCCATGACGCTCTCGACGCATTGCCCGATGTACTCCTCCCCGTTGTAGACGGGCGTGACGACGCTGACGAGCGGATCGTTGCTCACGCCGATCCGCCGCTCTCGGTGGCGTCGACGCGGGCGAGGGCGTCGCGGAGGAGGTCGCCGGGCCGTACGGGCACGCCGTCGGCGGCAGAACGGTACGCGGCCTCGACGAACGCCTGTACGGCCAGCGCATCCTCGACTCCCACATCCGCCGGTACTCCTCGATCGAGCGCCGTCGCAAATCGGGTCACGAACGCGGTCCTGAGTGGGACAGCCGGTAGGTCGGCCAGCGAGTGCCAACGCCCGGCCCGAAGGCCGCCCGACCCCTTCAGGGAGAATGCCTCGCGGCCACCCTCGATCGAAACGTGTCCGTCGCTCCCCCAGAGCCGCAGCTCGGTGGACCCGCGTCCTTCCCACGTGCCTGGGACGGCCGAGCTCCCGAACACCGAGCCCACGGCGCCGTTTGCGTAGCGGATCGAGACGGTGACCGCGTCCTCGACCTCTGCGCCGGGGTCGTTGCTCGAGACGAACGCGGACACGGACTCGACCTCGGTGCCCGCGAGGTAGAGCCCCAGGTCGACATAGTGGCTGAGGTTCATGATCAGCACACCCCCGCCCGCCCGCGCCCGCGACGCACGCCAGTCGGATGCAGCTCGGCCGCTGAAGCCACCGTGCCAGTACGAGGGAGGCTTGTCGGAAAGGAAGCTCGTCAACGTCCCTTCGAGCTCACCAATCGCGCCGCCGGAGATCAGCCGACGCGCCGCCAGCACGCCGGCGTCGTATCGGTGGGGGAAGCACACCGTCAACGAGACCCCGGCGCGGCGGACCGCGGAGACCATCTCGACCGTCGCGTCGAGCGACTGGGCCGGAGGCTTCTCGACGATGACGTGGCATCCCGCCTGCGCTGCCTGGATCGCGAGCGGCGCATGGAGATCGTGCGGTACCGAGAGAAAGACGGCATCGACGTCGTCTCTCGAGAGCACCTCCTCGACCGAGCGGACAGCGTCGACACCGTACCGGGTCGCCAGCTCGTCGGCGAGCGCAGGAAGAGGATCGAAGCAGGCGACGAGGCGTGCGTTCGTCGCCTGTGCGATCGCACCCGCATTCTGCTCGCCGATATCCCCACAGCCGAGCAGCGCAACCCTCAGCATCCCCGACGCGCCTGCGAGGGGATCGTCGACGAGCCTACCGCCACCGCCGCGCAACGCGAGCGGCTTGTCGCGGTAGCCGACGCCGCGCGCTGCGAGATCCGGTAGCCGCAACGGGTTTCGGCGCTGCACCCTCTCCGTCTGGGTCAGCCGTGTCCAGTCGAACATCGCCGCTGTGATCCCGCCTGCTCCGGGCAGGGCACGGTAGAAGGCCGGGGCGTCCCGAGGGTCGACGTCCACGTCGACGAGGTCGCTGACCTGGACCGAGCCGTCGGCGAGCTGATCGAGGAACCCGATCGACTCCCGACCGACAGCCCCCGCGGGCGAGTCTCCACGCGTCAGGGTCGAGATGTGAGCACCGACGACGGTGAGGCGCTTCGCACGGATTTCAGCGACCGGCGCAGCGACGGTGACACCGCGCGGCGAACCGAGAAGGACGAGCCGTCCTCCGGGCCGCGCCGCCGAAACGGCGCCGAAGATCCCCTGCGGGTCGCCGGTGGCATCGATCACGACATCGGCCGCGACGTCCTCGAGGGAGGAGCCATCGCCAACAGCGAGGAACGTTCCGGCACCGCCGGCTCGTGCCACGTGCTCACGGCGCCTGGATCGGGCGACCGCGGTGACATCGCCCGCGCCCGCTGCGACCGCCAGTCGCAGCGCCAGCGCCCCGACCACACCTGAACCGATCACACAAACGGACTGCCCGCTCTCGATCTCCGCAACGGCAACGCCTCGGCGGGCAATGACCCCGAGCTGGACAAAGGCTGCATCCGGGAGCGGGACACCCGGCGCGACCGGATAGGCGAGGGAGGCCGGAATGGTCGCCACGGACGCGTGCGGGACCGATGCGGCCACTCGATCACCGACGGAAAGGCCCGCCTTGCCCCCCGTTGCGACGACGACGCCGGCGGCCGAGTACCCCGGCCGGTAGGGGTAGCGGATACGCGTCGCCGCCGCGCCCGAGTACGTCGACCGCTCGGTGCCCGTGCTGACGATGCTCGCCACGATCTCGATCGTGACCTCATCCGGCGCGGGGCCGCTTGCCTCGACGGGCAGCAACTCGCATCGGCCCGGGTGTGTCCAGACGACGGCGTGACCGGCCACCACACCCCGGCCCCGAGCGGCTTTCGAGCGCGTGTCGAACCACCACCATGCCTCGCGCTTCGCGTCGCGCGTCCTTTGGTCGGAGTAGCCCAGGCGGCCGAAGACGGTCGATGCGCGGTCGTTGAGTGTGTCCTTGAGGTTGCCCAGCATTGTCTCCGGCAAGCTACCGGCAACCCCGGGCCGCCCGGCCACACCGGGCTTCGGCCGCGCGGGCCGCACCGGCCGTCAGGCCGGAGCGGCGAGGCGACTCATTCGGCATCCAATTGCTCCAGCAGGCTGTGTGCGCAGAGTGCTGCCGCCGCGCTGCGGATCTCCCGAAACGGCAGCCCCGACCGGTCCGAGATGTCGAGCAGTGTGTGCCCGCCGTCCGACTGGTTGAGCGTCCACAGCAATGCGGCCTCGGCATTCGAGCCGCCGGCAACGCTGCGGTAGAGCCCGCGCTTTCCGAGTTGCGGCTCGCCTTTGGGGCTTACGTTGCGGTACCGGCCGTTCGATTCGAGCACGTCGATGATCTCGAGGCAGCGAAGGAACGAGTCGGCCAGCGCCTCCGGGCGCACGAGCTCGAGGTCGTCTGCGGAGCTGTGATATCCCGGGAACCGGTCTGCCGGCGAGCGTGTCAGCGCTCCGACCGGGAGCGCAAATCCCGGCGAGGAGAACTGCCGTTCGTCGCCGCCGAGCGGGGAGAACGGGATATCGGTCCCGCCGGCTGCGCGCACGACGTTCGCCGCGGCCTGATCGATCTCGGCGTCCTCGTGGCGACTGCGCTTGTAGGTGAGAGCGGCGGGGTCACCGAGACAGGAGAGCGCCAGGCCCGCTCGAATCCGTCCCAGCCGCGACTCGTTCTTCCAGAGCCACGAGAGCGGGCCGATCGTACCCGGCCCGAAGAGGAATCGATACGTGTAGCGCAGATGCATCGGACGCAGGTGCCTGGCAAGAGCAGCGGCGAGTACGACCCCCGAGAGGTTGTCGTTGCAGAGTGACGGATGACACGCATACGTCGAGAACAGCACCTCGGCGTCGAGGGCTCCGGGAACGACGGCTTCGGCGTAGGTCACGCTGCCGTCGGTGAGCGACGAGTCGATGACCACCTCGTACTCGCCGTCGGGGAGCTCCTCGAGACGACGGCGACTGAGGCAGAAACCCCAGTTCTCGCTGTAGTACGACGTACGGAACGGAATCCAGTCGGGGTTCTCCGGGTGGGTGTACAGGTGCTCGCGTAGCTCTGCGAGCGGCATCCGTGTGTTGACGGGGACGCTGTAGCCGAGCACGTGGAGGTTCGAGTCGCGGAAGTCGACGACGCGATCCCCGGCCGCGTTCGCGATCCACGCGTCGCGGATGTTCCATTCCCGGGGCAGGACCCAGTCGAACACCTCTGTGCCGGACGGGATCTCCGTAATCTCGAGCGGCACGTCCCGGGCGATCCGCGCAAACGTCTCCCGTACGCCGTCTCCGGTGAGGCTTCGGCAGATCGGGTAGAGCTCGCCCATCAGCCCGTGCAACTCCCGACCGAGGTCACCCTCGCTCGGCAGCGCGTCCCAGTCAATTCCCAACAGCGCTGTCCCTCCCGCTACGGGATCACAGTGGTCGAGGGGATCGGAACGACGAACTGGCAGCCGAATGCCCTCACGTGCGCCATCTGCTCGACGATCTCCTCCTTCAGATTCCACGGGAGGATCAGGAGGTAGTCGGGGCGCGTTCGGTCGACCTCGCTCGGCGCGTGGATCGCCAGGTGGGTCCCGGGAAGAAACCGGCCCTGCTTGTGCGGGCTCCGGTCGACGACGTAGTCGACCAGGTCGTCCTTGACGCCGCAGTAGTTGAGCAGCGTGTTTCCCTTGGCCGCAGCCCCGTACGCAACGACGGACTTCCCTGCGCGCTTGGCCCCGACGAGGAACTCGAGCAGGTCGAGCTTCACCGCCCGTACACCCTCCGCAAACTGGGTATAGGTCGCAATTCTCTCCAGCCCGGCCTCGCGTTCACGGGCGCGGAGCTCGAGGACATTGCTTCCGACCGGCTTGGAGTCGTCCGTCGCGTGCCCGGCGTAGATCCGAAGAGATCCGCCGTGCGTTGGGATCTCCTCCACGTCGAAGATCTTCAGACCGGCAGCTGCGAACGGCCGTTCGACGGCGAGCAGCGAGAAGTACGAGAAGTGCTCGTGGTAGATGGTGTCGAACTCGGTCTTCTCGATCAGAGGCAGCAGGTGGGGGAACTCCATCGTGACCACGCCCCCGGGAAGCAGGAGCTCAGCGAGGCCGGCGACGAACCCGTTCAGGTCGGGCACGTGCGCGAGGACGTTGTTGCCGATCAGCAGGTCGGCCCCTTCACCCTCGCTGCGCAGGCGACGGGCAAGCTCGATCCCGAAGAACTCGACGAGCGTCGGGACGCCTGCCTCCTGGGCTGCGGCGGCGACGTTGGCAGCGGGCTCGATGCCGAGCACGGGAACGCCTCGCTCGACGAAGGAGCGAAGCAGGTACCCGTCGTTGCTGGCTATCTCGATCACCTTGCTCGATGCGTCGTACCCGAACCGCTCGATCACGAGCTCCACGTACCGGCGTGCGTGGGCGACCCAGCTGTCGGAGAAGGACGAGAAGTACGCGTAGTCGTCGAAGATCTCCTCGGGGGCGACGGCTCGCGGCAGCTGGACGAGAAAGCACGTCTCACAGACGAAGACGCGCAGAGGGTAGAAGCGCTCCGCCTCGTCGAGTTGAGCGGCGGACAGGTACGCGTTGGCGAGCGGTGAGCCGCCTAGATCGACGAACGTCGTCGCGAGCGGTTCCCCACACGAGCGGCAGTGGTGCAGCGTGCCGCCCTCCCCCGCCTCAGCCATGAGCCGACACTCCCGCCTGCGCCTTCGTGATCCCGGCGCCCACCCATTCGAGTCGCTCGTCGACGAGGCCCCGTTGCCGCAGGTCCTGCAGCACGACCAGCCTCATCAGATTCGACGATCGGAACTCTGGGTCGGCGAACCTCATTCGCTCGAGCCCCTCCTTCAGGTCCTCGACAGCCTCGGGCAGGCTCACCTGCGGCTGATGGTCGGGGGCGAGGGTGCGGAACCGCTCGAAACCCACGCGATATGACCGCTTGTCGGGACCACCGGCCGAAGCAAGCGAGATCTCGACCCCGGGGATCGACGCCGCAACGGCCTCGGCGAGATCCTTGATCCGGTAGTTCCACTCGTCCGAGCCCGCGTTGACGGAAACGAAGGGCGGCGCGGCGACCGGATCGCGGTCGACCGCCCAGTCGATCGCGCGGGCCATGTCGCGCACGTGGATGAGCGGGCGCCACGGAGTTCCGTCGCTGAGAATCGTGATCGACCGGGTCGCGATCGCGGAGGCCACGAAGTCGTTCAGCACGAGGTCGAGACGGAGGCGGTCGCTCATGCCGCAGGCTGTCGCGAAGCGCAGGCAGGTCACGGTGAAGTCCTCGTCCGCGAGCTCGGCCAGACCGTCCTCGGTCAGGCACTTCGAGCGGGCGTAGGGCGTCAAGGGATTGGTGGGCGAGTCCTCGGTCGCGACGTCGGCTGCGTTGATGCCGTAGACGCTGCAGCTCGACGCGAAGACGAAGGAACGAACGCCGGCCGCCTTCGCGAGCTCCGCCAGCCGAATCGAGGCTCGGGCGTTGATGTCGACCGTGACCTCGTCGTAGAGGTTCCCGATCGGGTCGTTCGAGACGGCGGCAAGGTGCACGACGGCGTCCACTCCGTCGAGCAGCGACGGGGCAACGGTCCGGACGTCGCAGAAATGCTGGACGTCGAGACGGTGCTCGGGAAGGCTCACGCACCCCGTCAGGCAGTGCGCGAAGAGACCTGAGTCGACGCCCACGAGAGTCGCGTCCGGGTACGACGAGCGCAGGCGAGCCACCACCGACGGCCCGACATACCCCATGTTCCCCGTCACGAGGATCTTGCCCGGTTCGGTCATCGTCACCACACCTTCCAGGCTGGATTGCCCGACTGCCAGTCGGCCTCGAGGACCATCTTGTCACGAATCGTGTCCATGCTCTGCCAGTAGCCGCGATGCCGGTACGCCGCGAGGCGACCCTCCCGAGCGAGGCCCTCGAGTGGCGCCCCCTCGAACGAGGTCGAATCGTCCGCGATGTAGTCGATCACCTCGGGCTCGAGGACGAAGAAGCCACCGTTGACCCAGGAGCCGTCACCGTCCGGCTTTTCCTTGAACTGCGTGATCATCGACTCGTGAGGGTTCAGGGCGAGCGCGCCGAACCGGCCGGGCGGCTGCACCGCGGTGAGTGTGGCCAGCGCACCATGCTCACGATGGAAGGCGACCAAACCGCCGATGTCGATGTCGCCGACACAGTCGCCGTAGGTGCAGCAGAACGTCTCGGAACCGATGTAGTCGGCTGCGCGCTTGAGTCGCCCGCCCGTCATCGTCGACTCACCGGTGTCGATCAGCGAAACGGTCCACGGCTCGTTGCCGTTGTGACTGAGGATCTCCATCGACTGCGTCTGGAGATCAAAACGGACATCGGATGTATTCAGGTAGTAGCGGGCGAAGAACTCCTTGATCATGTCGCCTTTGTATCCGCAGCAGATAACGAAATCGTTGATGCCGTGGGCGGCGTAGATCTTCATGATGTGCCAGAGAATCGGCCTGCCACCGATCTCGACCAACGGCTTCGGGCGCACGCCACTCTCCTCTGAAATACGGGTGCCGAAACCTCCCGCGAAGATGACTGCCTTCACGGCATCCTCTCTTGCTCAAAACGTGGCCCGAATGTCACTGGTGATTGACCTCCCAGGTGTACGGAATCGAGGCATCGAACGGGTCGAGACGCGTCGTCCGCGAGGGATCGTGAGTATGGGTGCAGCAGTTTGCGACGATCGCGAATGGGTCGGTCATTCCCTTGAACCCACTCCAGATACCCGGCGGTATGACGACCAGTGAGTAGTTGTCCGGGCCGAGAAAGATCTCCCGCACCATGCCGTTCGTCGGTGAGTCGACGCGATCGTCGTAGAGGACGACCTTCGTCCGTCCGAAGATACACGCGTAGTTGAGGGTCATCTCGCGATGCTTGTGCCACCCCTTGATCACATCGCGATAGATCGTCGTAAAGTAGATCTCACCGAATTGCTCGAAATGCGGATCCGTACTCTTCAGCATATGAAAGATCGTGCCGCGTTCGTCCGGTAGACGTCGCAGCGGGACAATTCGTGTACCGAATATCTCGTTCGTATCACTATCCACGCGTGGATCCAGCCTCTTTCGAGCGTTTACTATTGTGACTGTCGTGTGTCAAGGCGGGTTCGGGCAACTCAGACGTCCATGTTCGACGAGCCCGAAGATCCTCGCCCAAGCCGTGGCGACGCATGTTCGACTCTCCCTCTAAGTATATGGACGCCTCGGGTATTGTCGACCCATGCGAGTCTGCATCGTCACGGTCGCGGGTCATGGCATCGGAGGCATGCAGGATCACACCCGGGCGCTCGCCAAGGGGCTCGCAGCGACGGGTCACGACGTCGAGGTGATCACGGCCCGTCACCCGGATGGGCTCGTCGAGGAGGTGCGGGACGGCGCCCGCTGGCACTACATCGACGCGGCGGGCAACCACCCCCGGCTGCCGCGTCGCGACCCGGCTTGGGTCGCAGGCTCCTACGAGCTGTTCGCGCGCCTTCACGCGCAGCGCCCTTTCGACGTCATCCACAGCGAGTCGACGTGTGCCATAGGCCTCGTCCGCAAGAATGTCCACCGCCGGGTGCCCTTGGTGGCGCGGTTCCACGGGAACGCGATCGACCTTGCGCGCGCGTCATTGCGCCGTGCCAGGAACGGTGACGCCGGGATCAAGGTGACGGAGGCGAAGAGCCTTGTCTGGCTCTTCGGCGAGTGGTTCCAGTACGGCCACTGGTACCGCTTCCGCCCATGTGTGTGGTCGGTCCCGTCGCAGCAGGAGTTCGAGGGCACCCTGCGGGAGTCGTTCCTCCAGCGCTCGCTCGGCTACATGATCCCGAACGGCATCGATGCGGAGGTCTTCGGCCCATACCCTCGCGAGCAGGCACGAGCCGAGCTCGGGCTCGCGGACGGCCCCCTGTTCACGTGTGTCGGCCGTCTCAATGCCGAGAAGGGAATCGGAAACGCGATTCGCGCCCTGGCGCGGCTCGACTGGGAGTCTCCGGCCGCACGGCTCGTCGTCGTCGGGGAAGGCGAGGAACGAGACGCGCTCGAAGGGCTCGCGGTGTCCCTGGGCGTCGCGGATCGCGTGCTCTTCGTCGGGGCGAAGCCACACGCGACCGTCGCCAAGTACATCTCCGCCGGCGATGCGTTCCTGTTCCCGACGCTCCGTGCCGAGGCCGCACCCCTGGTTCTCCCGCAGTCGATGGCGACCACGACTCCGGTGATTGCGTCCGACATCGGGGGCATCCCCGAGGTCGTGGGTCGGACGGGCGAGAACGGCCTGCTGATCCCTCCGGGCGACGTCGACGCTCTTGCCGCCGCGATGCGATCGCTCATCCTCGACGAGGAGTTGGGCAAGCGCATCGGCGCGTCCGCGCGCCGCCGCATCCTGGCCGAGTACACGAGTGAGCGCATGGTCGAGCGAACGGTCGAGCTCTATCGCGTGGCGATCGCACGCCACGAGCAGCGAAGCGGCTGAGGCGCCGGGAGTCCCACCTTCGTCGGTGAGACCAGCTGCAGCTACCCGGTAGCGCCCGGTTCCCGCACGGTCGCGAACCGACTCAAGCCCAGGTTGAGCTCCTCGAGCAACACCCGGGCGTCGGCGGCGTCGCGCTCCATCTGCGCGACTTCATCGTGAACGCGCTGAGCGAGAACCTGGAGCCTGTCGAAGACGGACTGGCGGGCGTTCGGCGCTGCTGCGACATCGAGCAGGTCCAACAGCTCCCGCATCTCTTCCAATTTGAGGCCGAGTGGCTTCATCGCCTTGATCACCATGAGGCGATGCAGATCCGCGCCCGAATACAGTCGAAACCCGCCCTTGGAACGAGCTTCGGGCCGGACGAGACCGACCTCCTCCCAGTAACGAACGGTCCGGAGACTCAGGCCGACGCTCTCGGCCGCATCTCCGATTTGTAGCAAGGTGCCGTTCGCCGACATCGCAAATACCGTAGTCCAAACCGCGTCCGAGTGCGAGTCGCCGGCCGGCACACCGCTCTGGATTCATCCGCTGATCCGACGCCGCACCCGGTGGACGGGTTGACTAACACTCACGTGAACGTAGTGTTGGGGAGAGTCGGCATCTGCCGGCCATGACGGGGAGGGGACAGATGATCATTCTCGGCGTGACCGACCCTGGCGGAGACGACAACGCTGCTGCGATCCTCGTCGACGGGTCACTCGTCGGGATGGTCGAGGAAGAGCGCCTCAACCGAATCAAGCACGCCTCCAAGATGCCTCCCCTCAAGGCCATCGCCTGGTGCCTGGAGCGGGCGGGCTGCACGCTCGCCGACGTGGACGCGATCGCGATCGGCTTCAGCAGCCCGAAGACGGTCTTCGCGTCGACGTCGAGATCGATCGCCGCCCGCCGCCTGCGACGGCAACCCGTCTACCGGAGCCTCCGGGAGGAAGGCAGAGACTTCAGGCTTCACAAGCACTACGTCGCCGGACTTCTGGCCGGCCTTCGGATCGACGCGCAGGACGAGAGGCTCGTGTGGGTGCGGCACCACCTTGCGCACGCTGCGTCAGCGTTCTTCCTGTCACCGTTCGAACGCGCGAACATCATCTCACTCGACGGCAACGGGGGCGAGGACTCGGGTCTCTTCGGCGTCGGGACCGGCTCGCGGATGGACGTGCTTCGCTACGTCGGCCGGGAGGAAAGCTGGGGTGTCTTCTACGAAGGGTTCACCGGCGGCCTTGGGTTCCGCCAGCACAGCGACGAGGGCAAGGTGATGGGTCTGGCCGCCTACGGCAGCCCTGACGAAGGTGTCTTCCCGTTTGTCACGCTGAGCGGCGAAGGCGGCTGGCCGACGTACGACCGCGACCGCCTGTACGAGGAGATCGCACGGATCAGGCCGCGGGCGCGTGAGACATCCCCGATCGACGGGTACTACGAGCACATCGCCGCTCGCCTCCAGTTCACGCTCGAAGCCGCCGTCGCCCGTGCCGCCGAGGAGCTCCACGAACGGACCGGACTGACCGACTTCTGCCTTGCGGGCGGAACGGCTCTCAACTGCTCCTCGAACGGCAAGCTCCTGCAGCTCCCCTTCGTCGAGCGACTGTTCGTCCAGCCGGCGGCATCGGACTCCGGGACAGCACTCGGGGCGGCCGTTCATGTGCACGTGGCACGTACGGGAGAGCGTCCTACGACCGCGTTCGACCACGCGTACTGGGGCCCGGAGTACTCGAACGACGAGATCGAGGAGACGCTGAAGCAGGCCAAGTCGAAGTACCGGAAGGTTGCTGAGGTCTCACGCGAAGCCGCCACGATGATCGCGGATGACAAGATCGTCGGCTGGTTTCAGGGACGCATGGAGATCGGGCCACGCGCACTCGGAAACCGCAGTATCCTCGCCAACCCCGGCAACCCCGCCATGAAAGACGCGGTCAACAACAACGTCAAGTTCCGCGAGCCATGGAGACCCTTCGCGCCCTCGATCCTTGCGGAGCACATGGAGGAGTACTTCGGCACCACACACGCCTCGCCGTTCATGATCCTGGCCTTTCAGGCACGACCGGAAATTTCAGGACGGATACCAGCCGCCCTTCATGTCGATGGAACCGGCAGGCCGCAAACGGTCGAACGGGCCACGAACCCGCGCTACTGGCATCTCATCGACGAGCTCCGCAAGCTCACAGGCACCCCTGTCGTCCTCAACACGAGCTTCAACGTCGATAGCGAGCCGATCGTGTGCTCTCCGAAGAACGCGCTCGCCACATTCGCCATCAGCGGCATGGACGCGCTCGCAATCGGCGACTTCGTCGTCGTCAAGGACAGCTGACCGAGCGCGACGGGTGCACCGTCCCCGAAGGTTCCGTGCAGCGAGCAACCGGTGGTGGTGCGTCGCGGATGTCGGCCCAGCGGGACGCTGCGAGACGACCCACTAGGTCGTCGGAGGCACGGCGACGCTCGCGACCACCACGCGCGCGGCGTTGGTCGTGGAAACCACGATGACCCGCAACCGTGCACCGGCGAAGGTCGGGGAGACGACAAACGTCCGGCGTGTCGCGCCGCGCACGTCGAGCCAGGTCGTGCCGCCGTCGCGACTCCACTGCCATTGGTAGGTGGAGGGAGCCGAGCCCTTCCTCACCTTGCCGGTCGAAAGCCCGATCACCGAGCCCACTCTGACGGTGCCCGAAATCGTCGGCCGAGCACTCTTCGACGGCGCGCCCGAGGTCGCAGCGCCGGATGCCGGCCGAGATGGAGCCGTCACGCGCTTCGCGCGAAGAGGAGGCTTGGCTGTGGGGTTGATCCCGATGTCCGCGAGGGTTGCACCGCGCTTCGTCCCGGCAACGTAGACCTCGCTCGTAACGCTCGAGCTCGCGCGGTAGAAGCCCTGCTTCAGGTAGACGGACTCTCCCGCGTAGAGCGTGGGCGTGTGCGTCGCGGGCAGGACTTGCTTCTTGTCGAGCCAGACCTGCAACAGGCCGGTCGAATCGGACGCCCAACGCACGTGGAGCGCAAAATCGAACCACTTGCCACGGACGAGAGGCGCCAGGATCCAGGCACGCCGTACCGGGGAGCTGGCGTTGCCGCCCCACGACCGCAGGCGGAGCCACTCGCGACCGTTCTGGTTCGCCACCTCGAACGAAAGTGGCTGCACCCCGCCCGAGACGGTCTGGTGCCATTGGGTGAAGACGTTCCACGATGTCCCGGGGCTGGAAGCCGACGCTCGCGGGAAGTAGACCGACCAGGCCCAGAACGAGTCTGTACCAGCCGCCTCGTCGGTTTCCTTGTAGACCTCCGCGCGCTCACCGCCGGTGCCGATCGGCACGTCACCCGGGCGAACGAGGAACCGGGCTGCGTTCCCGGGTCGTCGGCCAGGGGCCTGAACGATCGTGAAGCCGCCGTCTCGTGCCTGAACGCCCGTCCACGCAGAGGCATCGTTCTGAAATGCGCCGTCCCACAGCAAATGCGCGGAGCCCCCGTTCGTCGCGGCGGTCGCACCCGTTGCGAAGACGGCAAAGACGGCAAACACCGCCATCGCCAGTCGCATGACACCAGAGTGTACACCGCAGCGGGCCACGGGCGGACTGGCGGGGCGTGATCGACCGCGCCCCGCCGTCGGGCCTACGACACCCATGCCCGCATGGTTGCCACCGAACGAGGCGTCCGAGCGCCCGCGAGGGCGGTGCTCGTGCTGAGCGCAAGGACGCGGTCGACCGACGTGACGGAGTACCCACCGCCGCGCGCCTTCTGCACCGTCAACGTCGTCGTGTTCGTCGCCGAGAAGCCGTCAGCTGCGACCGCCTTGACGACGAGCTTGTGGGTGCCACGACCGAGCTTCTCGATCGCGAGCGTCTGACCGTCGCCGTTGAACACCCAAGGTGCCGAGTACTCGACCCACCTGAGCTTGCCGTCGATGAAGAACTCGACCCGCGCGGCCGCGCCCGTCACGTTTGCCGTCCACGAGAGCGAGCGCCTGTCGCTCGCAACGGTCGACGAGACACCGAGTGGGACAGCCGTCACCGACGGGGCAGGTACAGGCGGCGGAGACGGCGCTTTTGCGACTGGTGGTGGGGTCGCCTGGGGTGAGGGCGCCACAGCGTTGGCCAGCGTCACCGATGCCACTGCCGACGCCGTCGTGCCGTCGCTCGCCAGAGCCTCCACGGCGAGCGAGTGCGCTCCATTCGGAACGGAGAGCGAGTCGAAGCTCGTCCCGTACGGCGCCGTCGCATCAGACGCGATCACAGTCCCGTCGACCTTGAAGTCGAGACGCTTGACGGCACGACCCACAGCCTCGGCGCTCCACGACACGGTCCCCGCGAGCGTCTGCCCCGAGTGGACACTCGACGAGACGGTAAATGGCGTCGCTGCGGGAGGAGCAGGAGCAGGAGCAGGAGCAGGAGCAGGAGCAGGAGCAGGAGCAGGAGCAGGAGCAGGAGCAGGAGCAGGAGCAGGAGCAGGAGCAGGAGCAGGAGCAGGAGCAGGAGCAGGAGCAGGAGCAGGAGCAGGAGCAGGAGCAGGAGCAGCGCTCGCCTGGGCGGCGGAGAGCGACGCCTCACGGCGATAGTCGTCGAGATAGATGGTGTCGTTGCCGCTGTATCCCGAATATCCGGGATACAGCCCCATCTCGGTGTAGAGGGCGACATCGTGCACGCCGGCCGACGTCGAATACGGCATCGTCGGGATGTTCGCCCGGCTCAGCTGGGGGCTGGAAGGCCAATCCTGGCCCGCGACGCGGCTCCAGACGTCCACGGCACCTGTCGCGGACTCCGCGAAGCGGATGTGCACGATGAGGTCGATCCACGCATCCTTCGGGTAGGGGCTCAGACCCGGGATCGGGATGTTGGGCTCCCAGGTGCTCCAACCCTTGCCGACGTTGCAATCGCCCGTGGCGATCCGGAAGAGAAGCCTCGACCCATCGGTCGTGATGGCGAACGGGGCGACCCCGCACCCGCTGAGGTTGTAGAGGCTCGACGGGTGATGGAGCTCCCAGATGAGGTTGCTCGAGATTCCGGGGCTCGGGATGTAGAGCGAGAGGTGGAAGTACTTGTCCATCCCGGTCGTCTCACCCGAATCGTATTTCGCGGCGAGGCACCGCACCGTCCCGTTCGACCAGACGTCAGCTGCCGTCTCGCTGAACTTCGCGGCGTATGCGCCCTCGCGGACGGGTGAGGTGACGAGGCTGAACTGGCTCGCGGGGTTCGAGCATTCCAGGCCGCTGAACGGTGCATACCCGCCCGACTCCCACGTGCCTGAGACATCGCTTGCGTGAGCGCTCGACGACGTGCCCGTGAGCGCTATGAGCGCGGACGCGGTGACGACGGCGAAGAGAAGGACGTACAGCGCCGCGCGGCGACCGACGCGGCGGGTGCGGCTCGATCGAACGAGCTGCGACAGATGCAAAGGGCGGCAGGATTCCATGCGCGTGCTATCGGCAGGCGTTCTGCGATCTCTCGTCCCGAGCGCCCGGTCGAGCTAGCGCGATCCGCGCTCAAACCTGCATTCGTGGCGGAATTCGGCACGGTGTCAGGCGGCCCGGTCAGGGCCCGGATTCCCTCGGACGAGGGAGCCTCGAAACGACCGAACCGGAGCCCGAGCGACCACCGCCCGAAGGAGCCACGACCAAGCGCGGCTCGCCGGGTGCGCCCCACGAGCGGGTCTAACGACGAGCGACCGTCTCGCAGTCGCGCGAGACGGTGTCGAATCGGTCCGCGACCACGACGTCCGATCCCGCGCCGCACCGCACGATGTCGCGCTGCCCGTCGCGGGCCAGAATCCGGTCGTTGCCCGCGCCGCCGTCGAGGAGGTCTTGACCGGCGCCACCCTTCAGGGTGTCGTTTCCGGCGCCGCCGTAGAGCCGGTCGGAACCGGCGAGCCCGCTCAACCGGTCGTTACCGCCGAAGCCGCGGAGGACGTCTCCCCAGCGCGTCCCGACCATGACGTCCGCCCGCCGGGTCCCCTGACGGACGACGCCTGACCTTGCTCCGAGCACCCTGATGGTCGGCGTGGCCACCACGGCTCGCAGCTCCAGCGTGTTGTCCGCGGGATTCGGGTCGATGCTCGAGTACCCGGCCATGGCGGCGAGCACGAGCGGGCCGGCGCGCTCGGCGACCGTCACGATGGTGACGTTCCCCGAGGAGACGTCGGACGAGAGCCAGTCGAGGTCACAGCGAATGATCCCTGAACCTTGGGACGAACAACCCGAGCCGCGGTCCGATGCCGTTGAGACGATCCGAACCCCGTCCGGCAGCACCACGTTCACGAACACGCCCGTTGCGGGGCCGAAGGTTCGGTCGTCGAGGACCCGGAGGCGCCAGGTGATCGTGTCGCCGACGGCGACCGACGCAGGCTCAGCCGACCCTGTCAGGTAGAGGTCGGCCGGGCCGGCCCCGCTGCCGCCTCCACCCACGTTGCCCCCGCTCGACCCCCCGCCTCCACTCGACCCACCAGCCGCAACCTGCCCTGCCGAGACCACCGCGGTCGGCCCCGAGTCCGCACTTGCGTTGCCGACGCCGTTGCTCGCCGTGACGCGCACGCGCAGCGTCGCGCCGACGTCGGCCGCAACGGGGTCGTACGACGATCCGGCCCCCCCGGCGATGGCGCTGCAAGCGGAACCGGCTTGATCGCAACGTCGCCACTGCCAGGTGAACGCGATCGGCGCCGTTCCCGTCCAGGTCCCCGCCGTCCCCGTCAGGGTCTGGCCGACCCGGGGCGTGCCTCCGATTCCCGGCGGCACCTTGTTGACAGGGGGTGCACTCGGAGGTGGCGAGGAAGCGACCGACACCGTGGCGTCGGAGTCCGCGGACGTGGTACCGACATCGTTCGCGGCGGTGACCCGCACCCGCAAGCCCTTTCCGACGTCGGCCGAGGAGGGTGTGTAACTCGCTGCAGTTGCTCCGCTGATCGACGCGCACGTGCCGGCGGCGCACCGCTGCCACTGCCAGGTAAACGTGATCGGCGCGCTGCCGGCCCAGGTCCCCGTGGTCGCGGTCAGCGTCTGCCCGACCTCAGGCGTCCCGGACACACCGGGCGGCGCCGTGCTCACGGGCGCTGAGCCCGAGCCGCTCGTGACAAGGCGGGCGACGATCGTTCCGTAGCCGTCCACCTGGATCGGGAAGTCGCCGTTCGGGTACACGAACTGCACCTGCAGGTCACCGCGGCCACTTCCGTCCGGAACCGGCCTCTGGAAGACGTCGGTGAACGAGTTGCCCCCGTCGACCGACGCGTAGAGATGGAGGTTGGGATCGACGACCGGCACCCCACCCTCGTGCGTCGTACCGACCAGATACGTGTTCGCATCGAGGCGAAGCGACGAGAACGAGTCGTACGGGATCGTCATCACCTGCGTCAGGGCACCGCTACTCAACGAGACCTTCACGATCCTGTTCTGCGATGTGTAGTTGTCCTGCCCGAACAGCATGAACGACCCCGTCGGATCAAACGACGCGTCGACCGTCGTACACGCGTAGTCGGTGCAGAGCGGCTGCAGCGTCGCCCCGTTGTCGGACGACACCCAGATGCCGTCGCCGCTCGAGTCGCCAAAGAAGACGTACAGCTTCCCGTTGGCCGGGTTGAACCGCACCCCGTGAATATGCCGGTGCGTCGTCGTCGTGTTCACGATCGACCACGTCCGGCCGTCATCGGCCGAGCGATAGATGTAGTTCGGATACGGCGGGCTCTGTCCCGTGTTGTAGGTACCCAGCCACACGTAGCCACCGCCGTCGGCGATCGAATTGGCGGTCAGCGTCGTATAGAAGATCGGCGCCCCCGCCTGCACCACCAGCACCTGCGACCAGGTCGTCCCGTGGTCAGACGACCGCAACAACGTCAGTGACCCCGTATCGACGTGCGCCAGCACGGTGCCACTGGCCAGTGCCGACATCGAGACCACACGCTGATTCGAAGGCAGCGTCAACACCTTCGACCACGTCAGCCCCTCGTCCGCCGAGCGCCAGATCCCGTGCTCATCCGAACGCGGACGACCGTACGTCACACCCGCGGAATCGACCGCCATGACCTCGTAGTCGGGGTTCACGACCACGATCTGGAGCGAGGCGGACGGGACGGCGGCAGTCGACCCCGACACGAGCACCCACCCGGCCGCGAGCGGCACGAGACCGGCGATGAACGCGGCAAGGACAGCCCGACGGCTCAACCCGGTACCCCACGACTGCCGCATCTCAAATGACTTCCCCCTGAGCACTTCTCGGCTCTACGCCGCCCAGGATCCTAATCGACCCGACCCGCCGGTGCCAGCCGGAGCCCCGGACGAGCTCGCTCGATCGTCGGCGGGACCTGACCCTTCCGGGGGAGGGGAGGCACGTAGTCGTGGCCGATCGAAAGTGTGCCCCCCCGAGAAAGGTGATTCGTGAACATGCACGGGAGACCCCACTCAACCAAGGCCGGGAAGCTCAGGTCGAACCGCGTCGTCACGACCGCTTTCACGGCGGCCGCCGTCTGGCTCGCGGCATTTGCAGCCCTTGGCCTCCCCTCGTCGTCGGCGCAGGCGAGTGAGATCGCGGGGACGTGGGAGGCGGGCGGGTATGCGCCGTTTTCGACGTTGGAGTGCCCGCATCCCGATTCCCAGTTCCAGCTGGTGTCGTCGCCGGTGCGGGAGGGGTCGCATGCTGCGCGGTTCACGGTGACCGGCAACGATGTCTGGTCGAACGGGTCGGTGCGCTGCCTGGCCGCGAAGTACGATTCGGGCGAGACGACGGGGATGGACAAGTACTTCCATCTCTCGTTGTGGTTCCCGAACGAGATCACCGACAACCTCGTCTGGGAGCTCCATCATCCCTCCAGCCTGTACAACCTGAGCGGCTGCGGGATCGCGCCGTTCGCGCTGACCTCGAAGGGCCCGAACCTGAACTTCCGGATCGCGACGGGCGACTGCCGGGTCGGCGGCCAGCCGGGCCAGGCCAGCAGCTACTGGGAACCGAACATCCCGATCCCCGGTTTGAACCCCTACCCGAAGAACACCTGGATCGATCTCGTGATCCACATCCGCTTCTCCGAATCCAGCAACGGCCAGGTCGAGGTCTGGAACCGCAGCGGCGGCGGCGCCTGGCCCTCCTCGCCGCAGCTGACCCGCAACAACATCCCGACGATGCCGTTCGCGACCTCGGCCGGCGTCCGCAACGTCCAGCTGTACACCGAGATGGGCCTCTACCCCGGCTACAGCGGCTACAACGGCAACGACACCATCTACCTCGACGACTACCGACGCGAATCATCCCTCAGCGCAGCCCAAGGCACAACCGCAACACCCACACCAACACCCGCACCAGCACCAGCCGCACCAGCACCGGCACCAGCGCCCGCACCAGCGCCCGCGCCCGCGCCGGCACCAACACCGACGCCAAAGCCCGCACCAACACCCGCCCCCACACCCAAGCCCGCCGCACCAGCACCCGCGCCCGCGGCCTCACGTGCGCCGACGACCGCGCCTGCCCCGACCACCGGGTTCGCCGTGACCCAGAGCGTCACCGCCGGTCAGACACTGGCCGGTCGGGTTCCCTGGACAGCGACGCCGTCGGGCAAGCCGGCAATCAAGGTCCAGTTCATGATCGACGGCACCCTCAAATGGACCGAAACGAGCTCACCGTGGGTGTTCAACGGTGACGGCCGTAAGCTCGACACGACGACGCTCGCGAATGGTGCGCACACGCTCGTCGCCACCGCCTACGCGCCGGATGGCACATCCGCGTCGACCGCCGCGGCAGTGAGGATCTCGAACGGCTCTGCCAAGGGCGGCGTCACTGCGGCACTTCCGGTCGGAGCGCTGCGATCCCCTGCGAGCCTGAACGTCCCGACAGCACCGGCCAAGCTCGAGATGCGGACATACCTCGTCGAATGGGATGGTCGACTGTTCGAGACTGCCCGGGATCTCCGGTCGTACATCATCGGCCGAGGGCAGAACTGGTCGGCGTTTCTCGCCGGACACCCCAGCGTGGCCAGTCGAGCAGCGCTGCCATTCGTGCAGTGGGACGGCAAGAGGTTCTACGATCAGGCTTCTCTGGTGAAGTGGCTCGGGAACCAGCGTCACTACGCCAAGTGGGCCGGGACCCATCCCGATGCAGCCGCCGTCCTCTCGGGGAAGCCCGTCCCCGGTGGTGCGCAGAGAGCAGTTGCACGCGTCCTCGAGAAGCCCATCGTCATCCGCTGGTCCGGGATCGGTTTCACGACCGCGGCCGGCCTGCGCGCGCATCTTGTCCGGCAGGGCCAGGACTGGGACACGTTCCTGGCCACCCATCCCGCAGCAGCCCAGCAACTCGCCCTCCCGTCGGTGACCTGGCAAGGCAAGCAGTTCTATACCCGGAGGGCCCTCTCCCGGTGGCTGGCACGCTATGCCGTCCCTCTCTCCCTGTGGGTGAAGGCGCACCCGGGTCTTGCCGAGGAGCTCATGTCCTGAGCCGTTTCCGAGCTCCAATCGTCGCCGCGCGACAGACACCCGACCGGATCCGAGCAGGGTTCGCCGCCGGACCCAACCTGTCCCGGATTCGACGTTCTCAGCTCGCGATCCGCTCCCTTCGATAACGATGATCGACCTTCATTCGCATCTCCTCTACGGACTCGACGACGGCGCCCGAGATCTCGACGAAACGCTCGCCATCGCGCGCTCGATGGCAGATGACGGGGTCACGACAGCCGCGGCGACGCCGCATGTTCGAGCGGACTACCCGACCACCCCCGAGCAGATGGAGCAAAGGCTCGCAGATGTGCAAGCAGCCATCCGTCGTGAAGGTATCCCGTTGGATGTCCTGCCGGGCGCAGAGATTGCGCTCGATGTGCTGCCGAGCCTCGACGCCGACCAGCGGAGGCGCTTCGGGCTCGGCGGGAACCCACGGCTGCTTCTGCTGGAAATCCCATCCTCCGGCTTCCCGGTCGCGCTGACCCAGATCGTCTGGGAGCTGACCTCCTCTGGCACGGTCGCGGTCATCGGCCACCCGGAGCGGAACGCCGGTGTCCAGAGTCGACCAGGACACCTCGAGGACGTCGTTCGCGCAGGTGGCGTCGTTCAGCTCACGGCCGCTTCGGTCGACGGCCGGCTCGGCAAGCGGGCGGAACGATGTTCGAAAGACCTCCTCGAGCTCGGGCTCGTGCACCTGATCGCCTCGGATGCGCACGCACCTGGCGTCCGCGAGGCTGGATTGAGCGCGGCCTGTGAGGTTGTCGACGACGACGCCCTCGCTCGGTGGCTCACGTGCGAGGTCCCGGCGGCGCTCCTCGCGGACGAGGCGCTGCCGGCGCGACCGGTGAGACGCCGCCGCCGGATTTTCGCTCGCTGATCGCGCAACGGCTCGGAGCACTCCGGGCGATGCGGATGACGGTTCCCGCCGGGGGATTCTACGATCCCTCGAACGAGTGAACACGGGCGATCCACGACCTTCGAATAGGTAGACACATCCCCCTGTAGGGGTATGCTGAGATCATGAAGAAGAGAATCCTCATCTGTATGGCACTTGGTACTTCCATCCTCGTTGTAGGCGTGGGTGCTCAGGTTGCGGGCGCGACCCCGGTCGAGTCGCAGTACGCGAAGCCTCCCGTCACCAACCCTCCGCCGAAGGTCGAGGGCAAGACCGCGGTCAGCGTGGCGAAGCCGGCCAAAGCCAAGCCGGCAGTTGCGACGCCGGTGGCCACGAAGGTCACCGCGGTAGCATCGACTGGCACGCTGCCGTTCACAGGCCTTAACCTGACGCTTTTCCTCGCGATCGGCGGCATTGCCACGTTGAGTGGTCTCGGCCTTCGCCGGGTCGCCGCGCGGCGATCATCCGACCAGTAATCGGGACTACGCTGTGGGGGTTCGGTGGCCGTGGTTGCCACCGGCCCCCTCAGCTACCGCAATGACTCCGTCCCTTACCCGCGCGGGCTCGTCGGGCGACGGAACCGCTGGATCCCGATCCACGCGGCCGCGGACAATGCCAAGGCCGCGATCGCTGCGGCGACGATCCAGGGCGTCTCGCCACCTCCCCCTGTCGTGATCGTTCGTCGGTAGGCGTCCAGGAAGACGGTGTCCCGGCCCGCATAGGGTTGCGTGGCCGGATAGAGGCCGAGCTCGTCGTAGAGGGCTACGCCATTCACGCCCTCGGCCGAAGAAAACGGCATTGTCGGGATCCCGGAGCGTGTGACGCTCGGTTGCCGCGGCCAGGAATGTCCTGCGGTCCTGCTCCACAGCTCTACGCGACCGGTGGGAGCCTCCGCGAAGCGAATCCGAATCCTCAGGTCGATCCAGACCCCTCGTGGGTACGGAACCAACCGCGGAATCGCGATGTTCGGCTCGAAGAAGCTCATGCCCTTGCCGGAGCGACAGTCGCCCGTCGCGATCCGAAACAGAAGTCCGCGGCCGTCGCTGAAGATTGCGAACGGCGCCAAGCCACAGCCCGGCAGGTCATAGAGGCTCTGCGGCTGATGCAGCTCCCAGATGAGAACTTCCGAGATCCCGCGCTCGGGAATCAGAAGGGAGAACGAAAACGTCACGTCGTCACCGGCCATCTCACCCGCGCTGTACGAGGCCATGAGGCAGCGCACCGTGCCGTTCGACCACACGTCGTCTGGTCCGACCGACACGCGCACCGCACGCGTCCCTTCGCGTACCGGGGCGCTGACGACGCGAAGCTGTCGCCGCGGATGCGGGCATTCGAGATCCTCGAATGCCGTTGGGCTCCCGGGTTCCCACGTCGCCGTTCCGGGCGCGGCAGCGGCGAACGCTCCGCGAGCCCCGGACAGGGCGCCGACGGCGAGCACGACACCGACCACGACAGCGACAGCCGCGGTGCGGGGCCTCCGCCGATATCGGGACGGAGGACGCCCGGGACGGGTCGGCACTGGGGGCGGCGGCGAGACCTGGAGTCGGCCGAGGTGGAACGGCCTTGCCGTCACGGCGCGCGGCCGAGCAGCACACAGCCGTTGTGGCCGCCGAGGCCCATCGCATTGGAAACCGCGAACTCCAGGCCGTCGACCGAACGTGCCTCGTTCGGGACGTAGTCGAGATCGAGCTCAGGGTCGGGGTTTTGGTAGTTGATCGTCGGCGGCAACACCTGGTGGTGGAGCGCCCGCGCGCACATCATTGCCTCGACCGCACCCGCGGCGCCGAAGCAGTGGCCCGTAACCGACTTCGTGGACGAGACGGCGAGCTCATAGGCGTGATCGCCGAACACCTGGCGTAAGGCCCGCGTCTCGGCGAGGTCGCCGAGCGGGGTCGAGGTGCCGTGCGCGTTGACATAGCCCACGCGCTCGGGAGCGATGCCTGCCGTTGTCAGAGCCGCGCTGATCATCGCCGCCACACCGGTCGCCTCGGGCTCCGGCTGGGCGAGATGGTGGGCGTCGTTCGAGGCGCCATAGCCGATCACCTCTGCGTAGATCGTGGCGCCACGGGCCCTCGCCGACTCGAGCTCCTCGAGGACGAGGATGCAGGCACCCTCCCCCATCACGAAGCCGGCGCGCGTCGCGTCGAACGGGCGCATCGCAAGCGTCGGGTCGACCTCCTCCGCCACGAGCCCACGCATGGCGCAGAAGCCTGCGAGGATCAGCGGCGTGACCGCGGCCTCCGTGCCGCCCGCGAGGACGATGTCGGCCTGGCCCCGCCGGATCGTCGCAGCTCCTTCGCCAATCGCGGTCGAACCGGTGGCACATGCCGAGACCGGCGCGAAGTTCGGGCCGGTTATCCCGAGCTGGATCGCGATCTGGCCGCTCGCCGTGTCAACGAGCGCGGACGGGATGAAGAACGGCGAGACGCGATCGGCGCCACGCTCGAGAAAGACCCTTTGCTGCTCGGCGATCGTCGCGATGCCGCCGATGGCGGAGCCCACGAGGATGCCGACGCGGGTCGGATCGAACTCCTCGATGCCCGCCTCGTCCCATGCCTCCTGAGCGGCGGCGACGGCCAGCAGGACGTTGCGATCCATCCGGCGCGCTTCCTTGGCCGGGATCAACGCCGACGGGTCGAACCCATGCACCTCGCCGGCGATACGAACGGGGAACTCGCTCGCGTCGAAGCTCTCGATGAATCCGATGCCGCTGCGGCCGGCGACCGCCGACTCCCAGGTCGAGAGGGCATCCAGCCCGATCGGGGTGACCGCTCCGAAGGCGGTGATGACGACGCGACGCATGAAGCGGAGAGCGTAGATCATGCAGTAGCGTGCGCGAATGGCTGATGCGCCTGCGCGCCCCGCAGAGCTCGATCCGACCGTGCCGTTTCCACCGATGGAGGCCGAGCTGGTCCGCGAGTTGCCCCTCGGCGACGGCTGGGCGTACGAGCCGAAGTGGGACGGGTTTCGGGGCGTGCTCGAGAACATCGGTGGCGAGCTGCGGCTCTGGTCGCGCAACGGCCGTCCGCTGCTGCGCTACTTCCCGGAGCTTCAGGCCCTCGCAGAGCTGCTGCCGCCTCGCTCCGCGATCGACGGCGAGATCGTGATCGATATCGATGGAGCGATCGACTTCGATGCGATGCAGACGCGTCTACACCCGGCGGAGAGCCGCATTCGCAAGCTCTCGAGCGAGATCCCGGCGCAGTTCATCGGCTTCGACGTGCTGCTCTGGAAAGGCTCACCGGCGTGGCAGCAGCCGTACGCGGACCGCCGGGCCGTTCTCGAGCGGGATGCAGCGGCGTTCACGCTCTCACCATCCGTGGCCGACCCGGAGCAGGCGCGCTCGTGGCTCGCGGAGCTCGAGCTGCTCGGCCTCGACGGCGTCGTCGCGAAGCGGCTCGACCTGCCGGTCGAGCCCGGCGGCCGCGGCGCCGTCGTCAAGGTGAAGCCCGTTCGCACCGCCGATGTGGTCGTCGTCGGCGTGCGCTGGAAGGAGAAGCCCACGAGGATCGCGACGCTGTTGCTCGGGCTCTACGACGACGCGGGTGAGATCACCTACGTCGGCTCGGCTGCCGTAGCAGCGAGCAGGCACGACGCGATCGCCGAGCAGGTGCTGCCGCTGCTCGACGAGACGTCCGATCGGCGGTTCTCGGAGCCGAACCGCTGGGGCGGCAGCGGCCTCGAGGAGCAGCCGCTTCGGCCCGAGCTCGTCGCCGAGGTGCGCTACGACAAGGTGCAGGGCACGCGTTTCCGCCACGGTACGAAGCTGCTGCGCTTCAGGTCGGACAAGGACCCCGGCGCGTGCACGTGGGCCGAGCTGCGGCCCCCACGCGAGCTCGGCGGACCCACGGTCGGGGATCTGCTCGCGCGGTGAGGCCCGCTGGCTCCTACTCCCTGGCCTTCTTCGCCCGCGACGGCTGCACGCGGGCCGGCTCGCCGGGCATCTTGGGGAAGTTCGGCGGGTAGGGAGCCTCGCCGACACCGGCGGCCTCGTCGCGATCGACCCACTCGAGCAGCACGCGCAGGTCGCAGACGGTGTCGTCGATCGCGGCCTGCACGTCGCCGATCTTCGCGAACCGTGGCGGCATCGAGACGAGCGTGAAGTCCTCGGTCTCGACATCGGGGAGCTCGTCCCACGTCACCGGCGCCGACACCGCGGCGTCGGGTCGCGCCCGCACCGAGTACGCGGATGCGATCGTGCGATCGCGGGCGTTCTGGTTGTAGTCGATGAACACCTTCTCGCCCCGCTCCTCCTTCCACCAGGCGGTCGTGACGAGCTCTGGAGCACGACGCTCGATCTCGCGGGCGAACGCGAGGGCGGCGCGACGGACGACCGGGAACTCCCATTGCGGCTCGATCCGGCACGCGATGTGGATGCCGCGGTTACCGGACGTCTTCGGCCAGCCGGTGTAGCCGATCTCGGCCAGTACCCCACGTACGATCGCGGCCACTGCCCTGGCATCCGCGAAGTCGGTACCCGGCTGCGGGTCGATGTCGATGCGCAGCTCGTCCGGATGCTCGGTGTCGGCGCGTCGGGAGGGCCAGGGATGAAAGTCGATCACGGCGAGGTTCGCGGCCCAGGCGACCTGCGCGAGCTCCGTGACGCAGAGCTCGTCGGCATGTCTGCCCGACGGGAACGTGACGCGCGCTGCCTCGACCCATTCGGGGCGCTTCTCGGGAACCCGCTTCTGGTAGATCTGCTCGCCTTCGATGCCGTCCGGGAACCGCCGCAGCTGTGTCGGCCGCTCCCGCAGCGCCCGGACGATCCCCTCGCCCACCGAGAGGTAGTAGCCGACGAGGTCGCGCTTCGTGTGACCGGCCGCCGGGAACAGCACCTTGTCGGGGTTCGTGACCTTGACCAGACGCGCCCCGACCTCGATCTCGATGAACGGCGAGGCCATTGCCTAACCGTATCCGGCCGAGCAACGTCTCCAACTATCGAAAGTAAAGTAATAGAGAGCGATGTGGTAGGCTCGCCCCCGCTTCGAGGGATCCAACAGAGGAGACGCACCATGCGCAAAGCGCTCATTGCAAGCCTCGCCATCACGGCGGCTCTGGTCGTCGTGGCAGTCGCCGCCGGCCGCTCCACCGCGCCGACGACGCGTACCGCCGCCGCGGCAATTCCCGGCTGCGCGAAGGACCAGCTCGGCCTGCTCGACTCCGCGGCGCTCACGGTCGGTGCGGACAATCCGGCGTTCCCGCCCTGGTTCGGGGGCAACGAGAAGACGAAGCCGTGGAAGGTCAGCGATCCGTACAGCGGCAAGGGCTACGAGTCCGCCGTCGCCTACGCGGTCGCAAAGCAGCTCGGCTTCTCGAAGGCGCAGGTGAAGTGGACGGTGACCCCGTTCAACAACTCCTACCGCCCGGGCAAGAAGTCCTTCGACTTCTACATCACGCAGGTCTCGTACAACCCGCAACGCGCCAAGGCCGTGGACTTCTCGAAGGGCTACTACTTCGTGAACCAGTCGGTCGTCGGCCGCAAGGGCAAGCCGATCGCGTCGGTGCGCTCGATCAACGGGCTCAAGAAGTTCAAGCTCGGGGCGCAGGTCGGAACGACGAGCTACAACTACATCGTCAACACGATCAAGCCGAACTCGTCGCCGAAGGTCTACGACACGAACGACGCCGCGGTGCAGGCGCTGAAGAACGGCCAGATCGACGGCCTCGTGGTCGACCTGCCAACCGCCTTCTACGTGACCGCGGTGCAGGTGCCGGACGGCAAGGTGATCGGACAGTTCGCCGCCAAGGGGACGAAGGAGCGCTTCGGCCTCGTCCTCCAGAAGGGCAGCAAGCTGACGCCGTGCGTCAACAAGGCGCTCGACCGCCTCTGGGCGAATGGCACGATCAAGACCCTCCAGCGCATCTGGCTCGCCAAGGCAACCGGCGCGCCCGTGCTGAAGTAAGCACTGAACGAGACCCGCAAGTCGCGGATCCTCGGCGGCGCGGCCGCCCCCGTCTCGAAAGAGGCGCGGGCGGTCGCGATCGCCCTCCTTTCGACGGCCGTGTTCGTCACGGTCGTGGTCGTCATCGTCACGCGCTCCCCCGGCTGGAGCGAGTTCGAGGCGGCGTTTCTCGACTGGAGCATCTACAAGGACAGCTTCCCGGAGATCCTCCACGCCTTCTGGCTGAACGTGAAGCTCTTCTGCGTCGCGGAGGTGCTCATCCTGCCCGCCGCGCTGTTCATCGCCGTACTCCGATCGCTGCCCGGTCCGGTGTTCTTCCCGATCCGCGCGCTCGCGATCGCCTACACCGACCTCTTCCGCGGCATCCCGACGATCCTCGTGATCTCGATCCTCGGCTTCGGCATGCCGGCGCTCGGCCTGTCGTGGCTTCCCACATCGGAGTTCTTCTGGGCCGTCGTCGCACTCGTGCTCGTCTACACCGCCTACGTGTCGGAGGTGTACCGCTCGGGTATCGACTCCGTGCACCCGAGCCAGGAGGCGGCTGCGCGCTCGCTCGGGCTCTCACGGGGTCAGTCGTTGCGCTTCGTCATCCTCCCCCAGGCCGTGCGCCGCGTGATCCCGCCGCTCCTCAACGACTTCATCGGCCTCCAGAAGGACACGGCGCTCGTCGGCACGCTCGGCGTCGTCGAGGCGTTCAAGCAGGCACAGATCGACCAGTCGGCGACGTTCAACTTCACGCCCTACCTCGTGGCGGCGACCCTCTTCGTGCTGATCACGATCCCGCTCGCGCGCTTCACCGACTGGCTCGTCGCGCGCGATCGGAAGCAGCACCAGGCGGGGAGGTTGGTGTGAGCAGAAACGCTGGAGACAGCCTGCAGCCGGTCACCGCGGCGCTGCGCATCGAGGGGCTGCACAAGTCGTTCGACAGGCTCGAGGTGCTCCGCGGGATCGACCTCGAAGTCGACGAGCACGAGGTCGTCTGCCTGATCGGGGCGTCCGGCTCGGGCAAGTCCACCCTCCTGCGTTGCGTCAACCTGCTCGAGCCGATCCAGGCGGGCCGGATCTGGGTCGGCGGGGTCGAGATCACAGCCCGCAATATCGACGTCAACGCGCTCCGGCGGCGAATCGGAATCGTGTTCCAGTCGTTCAATCTCTTCCCCCACATGAGCGTGCTCGAGAACGTGACCCTCGCACCCCGCAAGGCGCTCGGGCACTCCCGCCGGGAGTGTGATGCTCAGGCGACCGCCCTCCTCGAGCGCTTCGGCCTGGCCGACAAGCGGAGCGAGTTCCCCGACCGGCTCTCGGGCGGCCAGCAGCAGCGCGTCGCGATCGTGCGGGCTCTCGCGATGCAGCCCGAGCTGATCCTCCTCGACGAGGTGACGAGCGCCCTCGATCCGGAGCTCGTCTCGGAGGTCCTCGACGTGATCCGCGAGCTCGCGGCCGGAGGGATGACGATGGTGATCGCGACGCACGAGATGGGCTTCGCGCGCGACATCGCGAGCAAGGTGTGCTTCCTCGAGGCCGGGCAGATCCTCGAGGAGGGCACGGCTCAACAGATCTTCAGCGCTCCACGCGAGGAGCGGACGCAGCAGTTCCTGCAGCGGATCGTGGATGCCGGGCGACTGTAAGCCCGGTGCGTGACCTATGCTTGGAGGGTGTTGGATCGATCCAAGAACATCGATTCGTCGCTCGAGCCGCTCGACGAGTACGTCGTCATCCAGCCCGTGAGCGACGAGACCGAGACACGCGCCGGCCTGATCCTCCCAGCCTCGGCTCTCAACACCGTCGCCGTCCGCACCGGGATCGTTACCGCCGTCGGCTCGGAGCCAAACGGGATCGAGCAGGGCGACAAGGTGCTGTATCCCCACGAGGCCGGCTTCGACGTGCGCCTCGGCGGCATCGAGGTCAAGGTGCTCAAGCGCTCCGAGCTGATCGGCCGCATCCACGACTGAGTCGGGTTCAGGTCCCACCGCCAAGCTCGGCAACGATCCGTCGGCCGATCGCCAACGAAGCAGTGGCGGCCGGGGACGGCGCATTGATGACGTGAAGCGCAGCACCTCGGTGCTCGAAGAGAAAGTCGTCCACGAGCGTCCCGTCTCGCGCCAGTACCTGCGCACGGATGCCACACGGCCCGTATGAGACGTCCGACTGGGTCAGCGCCGGAAGGTACCGCCGCATATCCGCGACCGCGGCACGCTTGAACGTGTCACGCCAGATCTCGGCGGCACCCATCCTGCTGTAGCGCCGGGCCAGGCGCCAGGTGCCGGGGAAACTCAGTGAATCGATCGCGTCCCGCGGCCGGAGCCGAAACCTACCGTAGCCCTCGCGGTGCAAGGAGGGTACGGCGTTTGGCCCTGCCCAGACCTCTCCATCGGCCCGTGGGGTGAAGTGCACCCCCAAGAACGGGAACGACGGATCCGGGACGGGATAGACCAACCCGTTGACGAGCGCAGCCGCCTGCTCCGAGAGCACGAAGTAGTCGCCCCGGAAGGGCGAAATCCGATATCGCCCGTCATCCGTTCCGTGGCTCCGCGCCAACCGATCGGATTGGACTCCTGCGCACACGACGACCCTGCGGGCGACAATCGCGTCGCCATCGCGGAACCCCACGATCTGCTCGCCGCGACGGTCGGTGATCTCGCTGACCGCGCTTCCCAGGCGAACCTGACCGCCACGGCGGAGCACATCGTCCTGGTAGGCGACTGCAACCAGCTTGAAGTCGATAACGCCGCTCTCCGGCACGTGGAGCGCCCGCACCCCGGCGACGTTCGGTTCGAGCTCGCGGAGACCATCACCGTCGAGCTCGCGCAAGCCACCGATCCCGTTCTCCCGGCCCCTCCGCCCGAGCTCCGCGAGGCGAGGCAGCTCGGATGCATCGAGCGCCACAACGAGCTTCCCTGTCTCGCGGTATGGGATCCGGTGCTCGGCCGCGAAGGCGAGGAGGAGCTCGCGTCCTTCGCGGCACAGCCGGGCCTTCAACGACCCGGGCGGGTAGTAGAGGCCGGCGTGAACGACGCCGGAGTTCCGACCGCTTTGATGCATCGCAACGTCCTGCTCCTTGTCCACGACGCAGACGCGCGCATCGGGGTTCAGCTCGAGGAAGGCCCTCGCCGTCGCGAGCCCCACGAGTCCTGCTCCCACCACGAGAAGGTCGACGCGGTCACCCACCGTTGCCGGTCCACCCACGAGACGGCGCCAAAGGGGTGACGACCGGCGCCGGAGCACGGCCACCGCGCGCCACCCGAGAGAGCGAGCAGAGTCTCATCGGAGTAGACGATATCGGCCGGCGGGAGTCTTTATCCGACGCCACACGCCCGTCGAGCACGGGCGGAGGTGCGGCGATCGATGCACGACTCCCATCTCGGGCTGCGGTTACACTCTGGACGCTCGCGGGAGAAGTGGCCGAGTGGCTGAAGGCGGCGCCCTGCTAAGGCGTTATGGGGGTGAACTCCTCCATCGAGGGTTCGAATCCCTCCTTCTCCGTTGATTCGTGTTGCGCCGGCCCAGGCTCGTGGCCCGGGGCGCAACGGCGGCCCCCACCGGATCCCAGGTCGGCCGAGCTCAGCGAAGTGGAATTTGTGCTAAACCGCGTAAGTAAACGGCCGCAGACTGGGGCAAATCGGGCCGTTTCGGTGGCGCTGAGGTGGTACGCTGAGAACCGGTTCAGCGACCCGCCCGATCGAGCCAGGCTTCTCCGGAAGCCGAGAGAGGATCTGTTGATGAGCACCGAGATCGGGCCAGGTCGCCGGACGACGATCAAGGACATCGCCGAGCGCGCAGGGGTGTCCAAGGGGGCGGTATCGTACGCGCTCAACGGCCGCCCGGGCGTCTCCGAGGAGACGCGCGACCGGATCCTCGCGATCGCCGAAGAGCTCGGCTGGTACCCGAATCGCGCGGCACGTGCCCTCTCCGCCTCGCGTGCCGATGCGTGCGGGCTGATCCTTGCTCGACCGGCAACGACGATAGCGCTCGAGCCGTTCTTCATGGAGTTCATCGCCGGCGTCGAAACCTGTCTCTCGCCGCGCGCGATCGGCCTCACGATCCAGCTCGCCGGCTCGATCGAGGAGGAGATCGCCATCTACCGCAGGTGGTTCGGCGAGCATCGCGTCGACGGAGTGTTCGTCGTCGACGTGATCCACGACGACCCGCGCGCCGGGGCCCTGAGCTCGCTCGGCTTGCCCGCCGTTGTGATCGGAGGGCCGCTGGAAGGCCATCTCGTGCCCTCGGTCTGGCACGACGAGGCGTCTGTGGTGGTCGAGGCGGTGCAGTACCTCGCTGCCCTCGGACACCGCAGGATCGCCCGCGTGGCGGGCGTTTCGGAGTTCGTCCACACCGAGGAGCGAACGCGCGCGTTCCGGGAGTGCGCCCGCGAGCTCGGTCTCGACGCGGAGACCGTGTCCACCGATTACACACCCGAGTCGGGCACCCGGGCAACCCGCCGGCTGCTGTCGGCGCCGAAGCCGCCGACCGCGATCATCTTCGACAGCGACCTTCTTGCCGTCACCGGCCTCGGCGTCGCCCAGCAGATGGGCTTCTCGGTCCCGGACGACCTCTCGCTGATCGGCTGGGACGACTCATTGATCAGCCGCGTCGTGCACCCACCGCTGACCGCGATCACGCGCGACATCACCGCCTACGGTGCGACCGCAGCCGCGCACCTGCTCGGGGTGATCGAGGGTGTCACCCGGGCCGACATCGAGGTCTCGCGTGGTGAATTGACCCCGCGTGGAAGCACCGCTCCCCCGCGTGGCGTCGACCCCGCAAAGGCCCGCGCCGCCTTGATTCCGGACGATCCGGCACGCCTCGCGGTCCGCTCGGTGCGGCAATCCGCAGGGCGAGATCTGTAATTCCCTATTGACACTGAACCGGATAAGTGATTACCTCCTGCCGTTGCCTCAAGGGTGAGGCGAAGGAACCAACTGTCACGGCAGGGTCGATCAGGGTTTCCACGGGAGGGCGACGGCGCCATCCGAGCCTCTCTCCAGCAACCAGAGCGAGTTCTGCACAGCGAGAGGAGTGGATGATCAATGGCAAGCCGCAGTAGATGGGTAACCGGCTTCGGCATCATCGCCGTGGTCGCAGTGCTCGCAGGCCTGGCCACGGCCGGGGCTGGAGCGGGACAGCAGTCGTCCCTTGCGTTGCCACGTAACGCGACCCTGTACACGTCGGGGACGGCCTGGGGGCCGTTCGCGCAGTTCAACCCGTTGCGCTCGAGCGGCAACGCGACCGGCACGCTCGGACTGCTCTATGAGACGCTCTTCCGCTACGACCCGCTCAAGGACAAGTACATCCCGTGGCTCGCGACGAGCGGCAAGTGGGTCGGCCGGACATACGTGATCCAGCTCCGCCCTGGGGTCAAGTGGAGTGACGGGAAGGCGTTGACCGGAAACGACGTCAAATTCACGTTCGAGACCGGCAAGCTCGCAGGCTCCGAGCTCTCGACGATGTGGAAAACGGGCCTGACGAACATCGCCGTCAAGGGCAACCAGGTCAGCTTCGTCTTCAAGGGCAAGCCGAACTACCTCGACTGGAACACCAACATCTACTCATGGGGCATCGTTCCGGAGCACCTCTGGAAGAACTACAGCGCCACCGAGATCACGACCGGCAACACCGACAAGTACATGGTCGGCACGGGCCCGTTCACGTACGGCGCCGGCAAGGGCACCTCGGGCACGCTGCAGTGGAACCGCCGCCCCAACTGGTGGGCCACGAAGGCACTTGGGATGAAGATGCCGATGCAGTACCTGGTCGACATCCACAACACGCAGAACACCGCATCGCTGCAGAACTTCCTCAAGAACGACATCGACCTCAGCAACAACTTCTTCCCCGGCGTCGACAAGTCGATCGGCGGCAAGGTGCAGACGTACTACACCAAGGCGCCGTACATGCTCTCCGCGAACACGGCGTGGCTCGTGCCCAACACGACGCACGCGCCGCTGAACGACGCCGCATTCCGGCGGGCGCTTGCGATGTCGATCAACGTCGACCAGATCGTCAAGGCCGACTACGGCAACATCGTCGCCAAGGCAGACCCGACCGGCCTGCTGCCGACGTGGAACAAGTGGATCGACAAGGCGCAGTCCAAGAAGCTCGGCTTCACGTACAACATCGCGGGCGCCAAGGCACTGCTCGCCGCGAACGGCTACAAGGACACGAACGGCGACGGCTACGTCGAGAACAAGCAGGGCCAGTCGGTGAACCTGAGGCTCATCGTCCCGGACGGCTGGTCTGACTGGATGACCGCGATCCAGATCATCGCCGCGAGCGCCAAGGACGCGGGGATCAAGATCACGCCGGCCTATCCGGACTACAACGGGCTCGTCGACGAGCGCAACTCGGGCAAGTTCGACCTCGTCATCAACAACGACAAGCAGCTCGGCCCGACACCGTACACCTACTACGACTACCTGTTCCATCTGCCGGTCGCAGCGACGCAGACGTTCGCGAACTACTCGCGATTCACATCGGCCGGCCCGAAGCCGTGGGCGCTCACCCTCGCGCTGAACAAGGTCAACCCGTCCAACGTGGCGGCGGCCAAGGCAATCCACTCGAAGATCCAGAAGTTCATCCTCGAGGATCTCCCTGCGATCCCGCTTTGGTACAACGGGATGTGGTCACAGGCCAACACGACCTACTGGACGAACTTCCCGTCCGCCGCCTCGGCGCGCCAGTTCACGCCGAGCGTCTGGAACGGGTACATCAACATGACGGGCGTCGACGCGCTTGCCAGCCTGAAGCCCGCCAAGTAACACCGTAGTGGCTCGACGCCGATCGAACGGGCGGTGCTCCCCCGCAGGGGGCGCCGCCCGTTCCGTCGAATGGCGTCAGACGACGATTGGCACTCCGGAGATCCCGTGACCCGATATCTCGCCAGGAAAACGCTGCTCTACCTGCTCACGTTCTTCGTGGCAGTGACGATCGACTGGGCGATCCCGCGCCTGATGCCGGGAAACCCGATCGACGGGCTGATCAGCCGCATCCAGGCCGACTCGACCGCGTCCCAGGAGCTGCACGGCTACTTCACGGAGTCCTTCGGGCTCGACCAGCCGCTCTGGAGGCAATACGTCGACTTCTGGCGCGGGCTGCTGCACGGCGACCTCGGCCCGAGCATCGCCTACGTCGGCTCCACGGTCAGTGAGCTCATCTGGGCGGCGATCCCGTACACGCTCGCCCTGCTCATTCCCGCGATCGTGCTGAGCTACTTCGCCGGGAACCGGGTCGGGGCGATGGCAGCGCGCCGCAAGGTGCTCGACAACACGGCGCTCCCGGTTGCCTACATCCTCACTGCGACGCCCTACATGTGGCTCGCACTCGTCCTTGTCTACTTCCTGTCCTTCAAGCTGGGTCTCTTCCCCGTTTCCGGGGCCTACGACTTCTCGCTGCAGCCGGCCTGGACGCTCGAGTTCGCCCATAGCTTCGTCAGCCACTGGTTCCTCCCGTTCCTGACGCTGTTCCTCGTGTCCTTCGGCGGCTGGGCGATCGGAATGCGGAACCTGATCATCTACGAGCTCGAATCGGAGTACAGCAACTACCTGCAGGCGCTCGGCGCGCCGACCAAGCTCGTCCGCAAGTACGCCTACGGCAACGCCGTGCTGCCCCAGATGTCCGGCCTCGCGCTCGCGCTCGGCGCCGTCGTCGGCGGCGCCCTCGTGACCGAGATCGTGTTCGGGTATCCCGGCATCGGCACGCTGATCATCACCGCGCTGCAGAATCGCGACTACTTCCTCATGCAGGGCCTCTTCCTGCTGATCATCATCGGGCGTCCTGATCGCCAACTTCATCGTCGACATCGCCTACGTGATCGTCGACCCGCGCACGCGCGCAGGGATCCAGGGGTCATGATGGGACTGGCGTCGTAGTGGAAGCCACCGACTCACGCGCGGACCTCCTCTCCACCCCGGAGCTCGCGACGACCGGGATCGGGGCGAGCGAAGACATGGATCCCGGGAAGAAGCGCTTCGAGACGCTCTACTTCGCGTTTCACAACACGAAGCTCGTGATCGGGCTCGGCGTCGTATTGCTGCTCCTGGTGGTGGCAATCGTGGGACCGTGGCTCACCGATGCGGATCCGTTCGAGTTCGGATTCCCGCTCGGTGAGGCGCCGTCCTCGTCGTACTGGCTCGGCACCACCTCGGCCGGGCAGGACGTCTACGCGCAGTTCGTCTACGGCCTCCGCGCGAGCTTCTTCGTCGGAGCGGTGGCAGCAGTGGTGGCGGGCCTGCTCGGGATGGCGATCGGCTTCGTCGGCGGCTACCTGGGCGGCATCGTCGACGACATCCTCAGCATGCTGACCAACATCGTCCTCGTGATCCCGACGCTCGCAGTCCTGATCATCGTCGCCGCCTACCTCAGCGTCGGCAGCCTGATGTCGGAGGCAGTCCTGATCGGCCTCACCTCGTGGCCCTGGGCGGCCCGTGCAATCCGGGCGCAGACGTTCTCGCTCGCGTCGCGCGACTTCGTCAACCTGGCTCGGCTGTCGGGCCGAGGCTCGTTCCGCGTGATCGTGAACGAGATCGCGCCGAACATGAGCTCCTATCTCTTCCTCACGTTCATCCTGCTGTTCGGTGGCTCGGTGCTGACCGCGGCGACGCTCGACTTCCTCGGTCTCGGGCCGTCACAGGTGATGTCGCTCGGCCTGATGATGAACACCGCCGTCTCGAATGCGGCGCTCCAGCTCGGCATGTGGTGGTGGTTCATTCCACCGGGGCTCGCGATCACGGCCATCGTCGGCGGTCTCTACATCATGAACGTCGGGCTCGACGAGGTCTTCAACCCCAGGCTGCGTCGCACATGAGCCTCGCCGTGGACAACCTGCGCGTCTACTACCGCACCCTGCAGGGCGACGTGCGCGCGCTCGACGGCGTCAGCTTCAACGTCGCCGACGGCGAGATCATGGGCATCGCCGGCGAGTCTGGCTGCGGTAAGACGACGCTCGGCAAGAGCCTGATCAGGCTCGACGGGCGCATGCGCGTGATCGAGGGGACGGTCGCGCTCGACGGAACGCAGCTGCCGCTCTCCGACGACAACGCGATGAACGTGTTTCGCTTCCGCGAGGTCTCGATCATCCCGCAGTACGCGATGAGCGCGCTCAACCCGATTCGCAAGATCGGGCGGATGACGTCGGAGCTGCTCGCGTCGCGCGGTGTCTCCTACGACGAGACGTTGCCGGAGCTGAGCCGTCGCCTGGCGCTCGTCGGGCTCGACGACACGGTGCTCGACCGGTATCCGATCGAGCTCTCGGGCGGGATGAAGCAGCGGGTCGTGATGGTGCTGTCGACCCTGCTCAACCCGTCGCTCCTGATCGCCGACGAGCTCACCTCGGCGCTCGACGTCTCGACGCAGAAGGCCGTCGCCGAGATGCTCGTGGAGTTCCGCGACCGCGCGTTCGTGAAGAGCACGATCGTGATCACCCACGACCTCTCGATCCTCTACCAGATGGCGGACACGATCCTGATCATGTACGCCGGCAAGCTCGTCGAGAAGGCGTCTGCGGCCGACATCACCCAGGATCCGCGCCATCCCTACACCCAGCTCCTGCTCGGGTCGCTGCCCGAGGTTGGCGTGCGCTTCGCCGACAAGCGGCTCAGCGGCATCCCCGGCCGGCCGCCGTCTCTCCTCAACCCGCCACCGGGCTGTCGGTTCCGGGCACGCTGCCCGATCGCGTCCGAGCAGTGCGCCGAAGAGCCTCCTTTCGTCGAGATCGCACCGAACCGCCACGCCGCCTGCTGGAAGGCAGTCGCCTGATGCTCGAGGTCGCGGAGGTCACGAAGGTGTTCAAGACAGGCATGTTCGGGCGGGCCGAGATCAGGGCGGTTTCGGACGTGAGCTTCGCCGTGCGGCCGGGTGAGGTGACCTCCCTGATCGGCGAGAGCGGCAGCGGCAAGACGACCGTCGGCCGGATGATCCTGCGTCTGACGGGAACGACGACCGGCGAGATCAGGTTCGACGGCCGCGACGTCGCCGGCCTGAGCAAGCGCGACCTGCGCCGGTACTACGCCCACGTGCAGGGCGTCTTCCAGGATCCGTTCAGCTCCTACAACCCCGTCTACAAGGTCGATCGTGTGCTCGGGATGATGCGCGCGAGCTACCTGCCGGAGCTCAGTGCGAGCGACTGGAAGCTGAAGCTACGCTCCTCGCTCGAGGCGGTGTCGCTCGAGCCGAACGACGTGCTCGGCAAGTACCCCCACCAGCTGAGCGGCGGCCAACTCCAGCGCCTGATGATCGCACGCGCGCTCCTGCTCGATCTCGAGTTCCTCGTCGCCGACGAGATCATCAGCATGCTCGACGCATCGACGCGGATCGACGTGCTGAACCTGCTCGGCGACCTCAAGGCGCGCGGCGTCGGGATCCTCTTCATCACGCACGACCTCTCGCTCGGCAACTACATCTCGGACACGACCCTGATCCTGCGGCGTGGCCGGATCGTCGAGATGGGCGCGACCGAAGAGGTATACGGCAGGCCGGCGCATCCCTACACCCGGATGCTGCTGACGTCCGTGCCCCACCTCACGGAACGGTGGAGCCCGGGAAATCACGCCCCCGCCCTCGCCGACGACGACGGCGATCTCCCGCTGATCAGGCTCACCGATGACCACTTCGCGGCAATCCGAGGAGACACATGAGTAACCACCTACACACCGACCTACCCCCTCTGACCCTCTCGTACATGGGCGCCAACTTCGTCGCGCGCGAACTGGGCTACGGCGCCGCGGACGAATGGGGGCCGTTCGACGAAGCCACCAACGCGGCTTTCGAGCCACTCGAGTCGTACCGCATGCGGCTCGATGAGATCCTCGCGATCGTCTCCTCAGCGGGGTTCGACGCGATGGACATGTGGATGGCGCACCTGAACTGGCGCTGGGCGACGCCCGAGCACATCGCGATCGCCCTTGACCTCCTCGACCGCCACGGTATTCGCGTCGTGAGCCTCGCCGGGAACTTCGGCGAGACCCCCTCCGACCTCGAGTCGGCCTGCCGCCTCGCGAACGCGCTCGAGGTCGACCTGCTCGGCGGCATGGGCGACGTGCTCCGCGACCACCGCCCCGCGGCGGAGTCGGTCCTGCGCCGGCACGGCGTCCGGTGTGCCTACGAGAACCACCCCGAGAAAACCCCGCGGGAGGTGCTCGCGCTGATCGGCGACGCAGACGACGTGCTCGGTGCTGCCGTCGACACGGGCTGGTGGGCTACGCAGGGCTACGACCCTGTCCAGGCGATCCGCGACCTTCAGGGCCGCCTGTTCCACGTCCACCTGAAGGACGTGGAGGCGCAGGGAACGCACAACACCTGCATGCACGGCGAGGGAGTGGCCGACATCGCAGCGTGCGTCGACGAGTTGCTCGAGCTCGGCTATCTCGGCCCGCTGTCGATCGAGCACGAGCCCTACGACCGCGATCCGCTCGACGAGTGCGTCCGCATGCGGGAGCTCCTCGTGGCACGCCTCTCAAAGACAGGAGCTGGTGATCGTGGCTGACAGGGCATCGCGATCTGACCAGGCACTACGCGTCGGGATCGTCGGCTGCGGCAACATCTCCGGACCGTACGGAGCAACGGCCGCCGCCTATTCGAATGTCGAGATCGTCGGGGCCACGGACATCGATCCGGTGCTGAGCGCAGCATTCGTGGAGCGGTTCGGCGGCGTCGACTACCCAAGCCTCGGTGCGATGATCGACGACCCGGCGATCGATGCCGTCGTCAACCTCACGTCCCATGGAACGCACGCCGAGGTGACGACGGCCGCCCTCGAGGCCCGCAAGCACGTCCACAGCGAGAAGCCGATGGCAGGCAGCTACACCGACGCTCGCCGGCTCGTCGAGCTCGCGCACGCCAGGGGCGTCCGGCTCTCCTGCTCGCCGATCACGTTCATGGGCGACGCGCAGGAGACGGCATGGAAGCTGATCGCCGAGGGGGCAATCGGCACCGTGCGCGTGGCGTACGCCGAGGTCAACTGGGGCCGGATCGAGACCTGGCATCCGCGCCCCGGGCCGTTCTACGCGATTGGCCCGATGGCCGACGTCGGTGTCTACCCGCTCACGATCCTGACCGCCATGTTCGGCCCGGCGCGCCGGGTCACGGCGCACGGCCAGATCGTCTATCCCGAACGGTTTACGGTCTCGGGCGAGCCGTTCACCGTCGGCGCCCCGGACTTCGGCGTTGCCCTGATCGAGCTCGCCGACGGCACGCTCGTGCGGCTGACGACGAGCTTCTACGTCGGCCAGCAGAGCAAGCAGAAGGGAATCGAGTTCCACGGCGACACCGGCTCGCTCTTCCTGTCGAGCTGGCAGGACTTCGATGCGGCGGTCGAGCTCGCTCCCTTCGGCGGCACCTACGAGACCATTCCCGTTCCGGGTGCGTTCCACGGAGTCGACTGGGGCAGGGCACTCGGAGAGCTCGCTGATGCGATCGCCGAGGATCGCCCGCACCGCGCCAGTGGTGCGCACGCGGCCCACGTCGTCGAGATCCTCGACGCGGTCGAGACGTCGGTGCGGGAAGGGACGACGGTCGAGGTGACCTCGTCGTTCGTCGCGCCCCCGGCGCCGACCGGTGCCCGCAAACCACCTGCAAGGGACGCGCTCGCCGACTCCTCGCAGCCGCGTCAGGTGACCGAAGTCATCCGATGAACAGCGAGCTTCGGGCAATCCCGATGGACGACGAGACCACTCCGATCCCGTGGGAGGATCGCCCGCCCGGCAGCACGGCGGCACTCTGGCGCTCGAGCCTCAACCCGATCATCGCCCGCGACCATCTCCCCCGGTCGAACAGCATCTTCAACTCGGCCGTCGTACCGTTCGAGGACGGTTTCGCGGGCGTGTTCCGGATCGACGACACCTCCCGCACGATGAACATTCACGCGGGACGGAGCGCCGACGGGATCAGTTGGGAGATCGACGAGCAGCCGATCGTCTTCGTCGCCGGCGACGGTCGCATCGCGGAGATCCAGGAGACCTTCGAGCACGCCTACGACCCGCGCGTGACGTGGCTCGAGGATCGCTACTACGTGACGTGGTGCAACGGCTACCACGGCCCGACGATCGGCATCGCCCATACGCACGACTTCGAGACGTTTCACCAGCTCGACAACGCCTACCTGCCGTTCAACCGCAACGGCGTCCTGTTCCCGCGCCGGGTCGGTGGCCGCTACATGATGCTGAGCCGCCCGAGCGACAACGGCCACACGCCGTTCGGGGACATCTTCTGCTCGGAGAGCCCTGACCTGATCCACTGGGGACGGCACCGGCACGTGCTCGGTACGCGGCCCTGGTCGTGGGAGGCGACGAAGATCGGCGCCGGTCCGACTCCGATCGAGACCGCCGAGGGCTGGCTCCTGATCTACCACGGTGTGCTCACCTCGTGTAACGGCTTCGTCTACTCGATGGGCGCCGCGCTGCTCGATCTCGACGAGCCGTGGCGCGTGCTTGCGCGTGCGAAGGACTATCTCCTGTCGCCACAGGTGTCATACGAGCAGGTCGGGGACGTTCCGAACGTGGTCTTCCCGTGTGCGGCACTCGTCGACGGGACTGCCGACCGGTTGACGGTGTACTACGGCGGCGCTGACACGGTCGTCTGCATGGCGCACGGGCATCTCTCCGAGCTGCTCGCGTTCGTCCGCTCGTAGCGCCTTCGAACCGGTGGGTTTGCCTGCGCCTTGCCTTGATTAACAAAGTCGCAACCGCGATCACAGGAAGCTCTCAGGAGTAGGAGCTTTTATGGACGCATGTCCACCGCAGCCTCCTCGAGACTCTCCTCGACACCCTCTCGCATGGCACCCGCCCGCCGACGCGCTCGGATCGTCAAGATCGCATCGGCGGGCGTGGCGGTGGCCGGCTTCGGCGTCCTCTCCTTGCTCGTTCGCAGCGGCACCCACACGGGGAGCGCCGCCACGGCCTCTACACCGGCCTCGTCGGGCAGCGGCGCCCTCGCGCTCTCCTCGCGCATCAGCCAGGAGGCTGCCAACAGCAGCTCGTTCTTCAACTCCGGCTCGGTCTCGCCGAGCCAGTCCTCCAATCCGCCTCAGGCCTCGACGCACACCTCATGAGCCCGAGGCGCTTCAAGGCCATGGGCTGCGAGATCGTCGTCGGCGGCGCCACACCGTCCGAGCAGGCGTCGGTCGAGCGCCTCTTCGCGACGATCGAGGACTCGCTCAGCCGCTTCCGCCCGACCTCTGACCTCGAGCAGCTCAACCACTCGAAGGCCGAAACGGTGATCGTCTCTCCCCTCCTCGCGACGGCCCTCGACGACGCGCTGCGCGCCGCGCATGCGACAGACGGCCTCTGCGACCCGACGATCGCCGCCGCGCTCGAGTCGGCGGGGTACGACAGGACGTTTTCGGAGATCGCGCCCGGCCCCCTCGGGAACCCTCTGCCCGCGGGCCGCTGGCGCGAAATCCGGCTCGCCGGCCTCCTCGTCCGGCGACCGGTTGGCCTGCGGCTCGACCTCAACGGCGTCGTCAAGGGACGCGCCGTCGACGATGCCCTGGCGTTGCTCGAAGGCGACGGCTTCGTCTCGGCCGGCGGTGATCTCGCGACGCGCGGTGAGCTCGTGGTCGCGCTACCTGCGCGTGGCACCGTGACGCTGAACTCGGGCGCGCTCGCGACGAGTGGCATCACGACGCGCTCGTGGGACCGCGGCGGCGACCGCATGCACCACCTGATCGATCCGCGGAGCGGTCTTCCCGCCGATGTTCGTTGGAACGCAGTCACCGTCTGCGCCGGCACGTGCCTGGCGGCAGACGTGGCTGCCAAGACAGCGTTCCTGCTCGGCGAGGACGGGCCGGACTGGCTCGAGCGCCACGGGCTGCAGGGCCGATTCGTCACCGAGACCGAGGTCGTCCTCGCGGGCGGCTGGCCGGAGAGCTCGGGGTCGCCGCTATGCATCTAGTCGCCTCCACGACCGCGGTCTGGTACGCCGCCCGCGCCGGCGGCGTCGTCTCGTACCTCCTGATCTCGACCAGCGTCCTGGCCGGGATCCTCCTCGCCGGCAAGAAGGCCGTCCCGGGTCTCCCCCGCTTCGCGATCGTGGACGTCCATCGGTTCCTCGGAATGCTCGCTGGATTGTTCATCGCGATTCACGTCGGTTCGATCGCGCTCGACACGGTGGTGCCGTTCTCGCTCAGCCAGCTCGTGATCCCGTTCGCGTCGAGCTACCGTCCGCTTGCGACCGGCCTCGGCATCGTCGCCGTCGAGCTCCTCCTTGCCGTGGCGCTGACCAATCGACTGCGGTCGCGCCTCCCGTACAAGGTCTGGCGTCGCGCCCACTACCTGACGCTCGCTGTCTGGCTCCTCGCGACCGTCCACGGCATCCTCAGCGGCACTGATCGCAGTCAGACCTGGCTGGTTGCGGTGTACGCCACAACCGTCGCGCTCGTGGCGGGCGCGGCCGTCCTGCGGTTCGGCCGCGCTCCCACCCCGCGACGGCTCGGCACCGGGCTTGCCGTTGCGGCCGGCGCCTGCGTCGTCGTGCTCGGGCTCTCGGCGCTGCCGCAGCAGGCATCGAAGTCGAAGAGCACCTCCACCGCGGCCACGGCAGCGCCCGTCCCCGACGTCCACGGCGCCCTCACAGGAACGATCGACCAGGGGGATGGGTCGGGGATCGTCTCGATCAGCGGCACCGCCGCGTCGCGGTCGGCTTTCCGAATCGACCTGCTCACCGGCGACAACCGAGTCGCCGACAACGCCCTCCAGCTGCGCTTTGCGAGCGGAGCCACCTGCGAGGGCACGCTGACGGCGCTCGACGACTCCGGCTTCACGGGCACCTGCACGATGCCCGGCGGTGGCACACGCACGGTCACGTCGACCTGGACGGTCTCGAACGGCACCGTCGACGGCACGATCTCGACGACCGGCGGCAGCACGACGTCGGCGGCCGCCTGACCCAGGCTGGGCCACCACGACGCGCTCTGAGTAGTGTCTGGCCGTGGACTGGGCACTTCCCACGATCGCACTTGCGCTCCTCGCCTATGCGGCCGCCTCGGGACGCCTCGACGGGACGCCGATCACCGGCCCGATGGTGTTCACCGCGATCGGCCTCCTCGTCGGCGCCGACACGCTCGGGCTCGTCGACCCCAACGTGTCCGGTGAGGCGGTCAAGCTCCTCGCCGAGGCGACTCTCGCCCTCGTGCTCTTCGGCGACGCTTCGCGGATCGACCTCCGCGCTCTGCGCGACGAGGTCTCGATCCCGGCGCGCCTGCTCGGCCTCGGGCTGCCGCTGACGCTCGTCGCCGGCTTCGGCGTCGGTCTCGTCCTGCTCGGAACGCTCTCCTGGCCCGAGGCGTTGCTCCTCGCCGTGATCCTGGCCCCCACGGACGCGGCGCTCGGGCAGGCGGTCGTGACGCTCCCGCGCCTGCCCTCGCGCGTCCGCCAGGGACTCAACGTGGAGAGCGGGCTCAACGACGGCGTCTGCGTGCCGCTCTTCTTCGTCGTCCTCGCGGTCGCCCAGGCGGATTCCGGCAAGGTCAGCGACCTGACCGCGTTCCGGCTCGTCGTGGAGGAGATCGGCTACGGGATCGTCGGCGGGCTGATCGCCGGCACGCTCGCAGCCGCAGTCGTCGTGCTCGGGCGGCGCTATCGGTTCGTCGACGACCAGTGGCTGCAGGTCGTCCCCGTCGCCGCGGCCGTCCTCGCCTACAGCCTCGCCGACGGGCTCGGCGGGTCCGGCTTCATCGCCGCGTTCGTCGGCGGCATGGTCTTCGGCGGCCTCCGCCGTCGCCACGGCGGCGAGGTCGGATACCTGATCGAGGAGCTCGGCGGCGTTCTCAACGCGATCACGTTCATCGTCTTCGGGGCGGTCATGCTCGGGCCGGCGCTCGGCGACGTAACCCTGGCGATTGTCGCGTACGCCGTCCTCAGCCTCACCCTCGTGCGGATGCTGCCCGTCGGGATCGCGATGCTCGGCACCGGCGCGCGGCGCCCGACCGTCGGCTTCCTGGGCTGGTTCGGCCCGCGTGGCCTCGCGTCGATCGTGTTCGCGGTGATCCTGATCGAGGAGGGCGGACTGCCGCACGACAGTGTCATCACGACGGCGATCGTGATCACGATCGGCCTCTCGGTGCTCGCGCACGGCCTCACCGCTGCGCCGCTCGCGAACCGCTACGCCGCCTGGTTCGAGTCGCACCCGCGGGACGCACCGCCGGAGCTCGAGAGCCGGAGCACCACGCACGTACGCTGGCGAACACCGGCGAAGGCGTCCGCCGAACCACAGGGCTGAGGGCCTACGCGCTCAGTCACCCACCGGAAAGAATGGAGACCACTGTGAGCTATCGAGTCGCGACAGTCGACGAATTGCAGGACATTGCCTATCGGGAGGACACGCACATGCGGCCCGTGCGGCACCACCTCGGGATCACTGCCTTCGGGACGAACGCGTGGACGGCGGCCGAGCCCGGCGACCGGCTCATGCCGGAGCACGCGGAGGACGAGGGAGTCGAGGAGCTGTACGTCGTCTTGAACGGGCGGGCGCGGTTCGAGATCGACGGTGATGTCGTCGATGCGCCGGCAGGTACGCTCGTATTCGTCGAACCGGAAACGAGCCGGACAGCCTTCGGGCTCGAGGCAGGGACGACGGTGCTCGCGGTGGGCAGCAGGATCGGGCAGCCGTACGAGGCCGGTGGCTGGGAGGTGTGGGCCGAGTTCCATCCCGCCTACGAGGCCGGCGACTACGCCGGTGTGATCGAGCGCGGTCGCGCGACGCTCGAGGCGAGCGGCTACGCGACACCGCTGTACAACCTCGCGTGCTGCGAGGCGCAGACCGGCCGCACCGACGATGCGATCGGTCATCTTCGGACCGCATTCGAACGACGGCCGAGCCTCCGCGACATTTCCAGGGACGACACCGACCTCGACCCGCTCCGGAACGATCCCGCGTTTCGCGAGCTCGTGGGCTAGCGAATCACTCCCCGGCACGGCACGCCGCACCGCGTCCCCGGCGCACCGTCCGCCGTCAACCCAGCCGGCCGACAGAATCAACCTGCTCGCTCGGCGACGCGGGTTCACGCGTTGATCCCGACCTGAACACCACCTGAACACTTGACTGCGTGTTGACCGACCCGCGCGTGCGTGGACTCCGGCCGCGATAGGCTGGCGCCGTCCTTGCCGGGCATGATCCCTCCGGTACTCCTGAGTTCCCCACATGTCTCCTCCCCTCCCACCTCCGTGAGCCAGCAGTTCGCGATCGGGTTCGATCGGCGTGATCTGCCGCGGCTGCACGAGTTGTGGGATCGCGCGATCGCGTCCGAGCGCTGGTCGGAGGGACGACTGACGGAGGAGTTCGAATCCGCTTGGGCGGTGTCGAACGGCACGCAGGCGGTGGCGTTCGGAAGTTGGTCTGGGGCGGCGCTTGCGGCGCTGAGCTTCGCCGGGGTCAAGGGCGAGGTCGTGCTTTGTCCGTCGAACACCTTCATGGCGACCCCGCTCTCGGCCCTCTCGGCGGGCGCTCGCGTAGAGTTCGTCGACGCGAATCGGGACGACCTTTGCGTGTCGTTCAACGATTTCGTTGCCAAGGCCGAGCGCTTCCGACCGCGCGCTGCGTTCGTCGTCCACATCGGCGGTCACATTGCGTTCGAGATCGAGCAGATTGCGCAGTATTGTCGCGACCATGGCATTTTCCTGATCGAGGACTGTGCGCACGCGCATGGTGCGAGCTGGCACGGGCGACGAGCGGGAACGTGGGGTGACGTTGGGGTCTGGTCGTTCGCGGCTACGAAGACGATCTCGACGGGCGAGGGCGGCATGTTCGTCTCGGGCGATGATGATCTGATCGAATACGCGCGCTCGTACCGGAACTACGGCAAGCCTGACTACGAGGCCCTCGGCCTGAACTTCCGCCTGAGCGAATTCACGGCGGCGATCGGCCTCGTCCAGACTGAGCGCATGGACGAGATCGTCGCCTGGAAGAATGCTGTTGCGCGCGAACGACTCGACGTCCTGCATCCTGCGAGATTGCTACTGCCCGACGGGATGGTGTCGGGGCTCTACAAGTACATCGTGTTCGATCCGGTGGAACGTTCGACCGGAAAGGTCTACGACGAGCCGTGCCATCGACTGATGGGTCACGCGGTCGACCTGCCGGTGACCGACTGGATCGCAGAGAACCACTGGTGCGTTCCGCTGTATTACCGGCCGGAAGCGATGTCCACGTGAGGGTATTGGTCACAGGGGGCTCCGGGTTCATCGGTTCCCATGTCGTCGATCGCCTGGTCGCGCACGGCCACGAGCCTTGCATCTTCGACCTCGTGCCGTCGCGCTATCACGCGGCATCGGAGGTCGAATACGTGCCGGGTAACCTCGTCGACCAGGATTCCGTCCAGGCAGCGGTCCGGGGCTGCGACGCCGTCGTGCACCTCGCCGCCGTCTCCGACGTCAACAAAGTGCTCGCCAACCCCGCAGTCGCTGAGGCCGTCAATGCGGGCGGCACGCGCGCAGTGCTGGAGGCGGCACGTCTGGAAGGGGTCTCTCGGGTGGTCTATGCCAGCACGGTGTGGGTGTATGGCAGCGCGAACGGCCACGGGCCACTGAAGGAGGACGAGCCGTTCTCCCTTCCGGGCCACCTCTACACCGCGACGAAGCTCGCGGGCGAGATGTACTGCTCCTCCTTCGGCGAGCTCTATGGGCTCGAGACGACGATCGCGCGGTTCGGTATCCCCTACGGTCCGCGCGCCCGGCCGGCGACCGTGCTCGCAGCGTTCGTCGCGAAGGCGCTTGCGGACGAGCCGATCACGATCGCCGGCGACGGCACCCAGTCACGCCGCTTCGTCTACGTCGAGGATCTCGCCGAGGGTGTCGTCTCGACCCTCGATCCCATCGCCTCCGGCCGGATCTACAACCTCGTCGGTGCCGAGAACACGACCGTCCGTGAGATCGCGGATACGGTGTCGCGCGTCGTGCGCGCCGTCCCGATCGTCCACATCGAGGGGCGGCCGGGTGATATCCAGGGCGCGGAGGTCTCTGGTGATCGCGCGGAGCGCGAGCTCGGCTGGAGGGCGACGACCTCCTTCGACGAAGGCGTCCGTCGCTACCTGGCGTGGTTGACGAACGGGAGCGGGCACGTCCCGGACTGAAGGCTAAGCGTCGGCCGCCAGGGTGACGAGCGGAGCCCCGGTCGCGAGGAGGGAGTCGAGGATCGCGGGAAGGGCGGCAGCCGTTCGCCGCCACGAGTCGGACGAGCTGTAGTGGTCGGCGTCGTGGAGGAGAATGATGTCGCCCGCAACGGCCCCGACGGACGCCCGTTTCGCGATCGCCGACGGAGTCTCGTGCGCACCCCAGTCGCGGCCCCATCGCGACCATAGGGTCGGCGCCCAACCACGGCGCCGACAAAGGGCGAGGCTCCCGGAACTGAAGACGCCGTAGGGCGGCCGGTAGATCGTAGGCGAGACACCGGTTGCGCGCTCGGTAACGGCGAGCGCTCGGTCGAGGTCGCGCTCGAGCGCAGCCGGGGTCCGCCGCAGCAGCAACGTGTGTGCGTAACCGTGGAGCGCGACCTCGTGCCCCGCCGCGACGACCTCCGCAGCGAGCGCCGGGTCCCGCTCGACCTGCTCCCCGACCAGGAAGAAGGTCGCTGAAACGCCGAAACGGGACAGCTCGGCGAGAACCGCCGGGGTTCCCTGCGGATGAGGCCCGTCGTCGAACGTCAGCGCGATCCCTCGCCCCTCGAGGCGCCGACGGATCCCCGTGAGGGCGCATAGCCCTGGAAACAACGGTGCCGCCGCGGGAGCGCTCCAGGCGAGCGCGCCGGCACCCGCCACCGCTGCCCCTAACCGCCACGCCGACATGAGGCTCACTCTTGCACGCGCGGGTCCGCGCCGAGGCGTCAGCTGACAGCCTCGTAGATCCCTTTCACGATGAGATAGGCCCCGACGGCAGCCAGCGCGCCGATCCCAACTCGTCGCGTGTTGCGGTCGAGCCACGTATTGAAGCGCTGCGTCGCCCGCTGCGTCCAAGTGGGCGCGACGATATACGAGACCAGCGGAACCTCGATGAAGGCGAACATGATCAGATAGAACATCAGCAGCACCACGAACGTCTCGGCGAAGCTGATGTCCATCTCCGCGATGTCTTTGAGTGCAACTATCGGGAAGACGCCGGGAATGATGTTGCAGACGATGCCCGCGGCGAACGCGAGCGGGGCACCGCGATCGAGCATCCGCTCGAGCCGCCCGGGATCCGCATCCGCGGGCTCTTCTGCCGGGGCCGCGGGCAGGACGCCGTACCGACGCCAAAGAACGGCGGCCGCGAGGAGGGCGAGGGCACCGGCAACGATCAGGACCGCTGGGTCGAACGTCGATTGCGACGGCCCGGTCAGCGACGAGCCTTGCAGGGCGTAGATGATCACGAGGCCGACGGCCATCGTCGTCAGGAGCCCGCCCGCCAGAAAGCTGACGAGCAGCAGGATCGGATGGGAGGCCCGGAGAGAGATGATCACGACGACCAACAGGATCGGCCAGAACGCCGACGCGATCGCGAGCAGCAGGATCTCATTCACGAACGAGCCACCTCTGCTGGCGCGGCCCGACCAGCGAACTCGAGGACGACCGAGGACGCCGACGGCAAAGACCCGAAGTCGAACTGCTTCACCTGAGGCTCAGCGAGCGCATTCCTGAGCGCGTCGCGGAGCTCGGCCCCCGTGTCGGCGACGCGGGCGAGCCCGAAGCGTCGGAATGCCTCGTTGTGGTCGCGCACGTGGCCGCGCCCCCAGCCAAACGAGATCGCCGGGCAGTGGCGCATCTGGGCCTCGAGGATCGTGAGTCCGCCCGTTGAGTGAACAAGGACGTCGGCAGCGGCGAGCCAGTCGGCCATCCGGTCGGTAAAACCTTCGATCCGGGTGCGCCCCTCTCCCTCGTAGCGGGACAGGAGGCCGCGCCGGAGTCTCTCGTTCCTCCCGCAGAGAGCGACGACGAACTCAACCTCGGCCAGTCCGAGTGCGACGTCCATCGCTTCGGCCACCTTGCCGACACCCCATCCCCCACCCGAGACGACGACGATCTTGCCTGAGGCAGGCAACGCAAGCGAACCCCGAGCGCCCTCGGCGCTCCACGGTTCGAGGAATGCGGCGTCCGTGAAGCCGTGGACGCAGCGGACGTCGGCACCGGCGCCCGCGATCCGCCTTACCTCCGCGATCGACTCCGGATGCGTGACAAGCTGCACGTCGGCTCCAGGCGTGGCCCAGTACCAGAGCCCGCCGAGGTCGGTGATGCAGGCACACACGGGAACGCCGACGCCACCCTTTGCGCGCATCCGCCCGAGCACCTCGGTCGTCTGCGGGAAGACGGAGACGACGACGTCCGGCCGTTCCTCCTCCACCAGGCGACCGAGCCCGCCAGAGCCCGCCCACTCGAGGGCCTTTTGTGACAGACGCCGGGTCGGCCCTGTCCGAGCGAAAACGGCGTAGCCAAGATCCCATAGCCACGTGCCCTGGAAGAAGACAATCCGAGAGCTCTCACTCGTGACGCGTACGCTGCGGCCCATCACGGACAGACCGTCAACCACCGAGATCTCGACATCGGGACACTCGAATCGAAGCTGCGCGGACAGTGTCCGCGTCGGGGCGTCGTGCCCTTCCCCGATACTCGCCGTCAATATGAGGACACGTGGCGGCAACGCCGGGTGAGCATATGACACCGACCCGGACAGCGACTGCCTGTCGCATCACCGCTGCGCCCGCGCCGTGAACAGCCTTGCCGCCCTGGTCGTCTCTGTCGCGCTCGTCGACTCGCTCAATCCCGGCACAATCGTGCCGGCGCTCTATCTCGCGACCGGCCCCGGCGGGGTACGCGCTGTCCTCGGCTTCGCGTTCGGCTTCTTCACCGTCAACCTCCTCGGCGGCATCGCGGTTCTCCTGCTCGGCCACGAGATCGCTCGTCGCGTGCCGCATCCCGGTCAGACGCATCTGCATCTCGGTGAGGCCGCCGTCGGCGTCGCTGCGATCGTCGCTTCGGGATTCATGTGGCAGCGCCGACACGGGGTCGAGGCGGCCGTCGCGAGGGCGGAAACACGCCTGACACGCGTCGCGCCTCTCGCGGGTGCGACGATCGCGGCTATCGAGCTGCCGACGGCGCTGCCGTACTTCGGGGTGATCGCGGTGTTGGCTGGCTCGGATCAGAGGACGGTCGCGCTGATCGGGCTCGTCGTCCTTTTCAACCTGGTCTTCATTGCACCGGTGGTCGCGATCGCGCTGCTTCGTCGGCTTCTAGGCCCAAACGCGGTTGACCTGCTGACACGCCTGCGCTGCGTCGTCCTGCACCACGCGGGCACGGTCGTGGTCATCGTCCTCCTGGTGCTCGGGATCGGACTCGTGGCTATCGGCGGCGCCGGACTCCACGCCGGCTAGTTCTGCAGCGGCACCTCGAAGCAGGACAGCCCCCGGTGACAAGGGCCGAACCGGCGACTCCACTCGAAGAGAGGGAGAAGGCTGTGCGCCCCCTCCGGCTACCGACGGATTGGGTTGGCGCGGAGACCTCGCGCATTCCCACTCTCCAACCGTCGCGCCTCACCGTGGCCGTTCCCGCGGGTGCGGTACCCTGTCGCGGCTGAGGAGAGGTGGCAGAGCGGTCGAATGCGGCGGTCTCGAAAACCGTTATCCGTCTTAACGGCGGATCGAGGGTTCAAATCCCTCCCTCTCCGCTGGAACTGCTCGTGAGCGGAGTCGCGGCGGCCCGCAGGGGCCGCGGGCTGCCTCCGTGTCGGTCGCTGCTTTGGCACGATCCGCAGATGAGCGGGGACATCTTTGCCGAGGCGGCAGTCACCTTCGCCACCTGGGAGCGCGAGCGCGACCTTTCCGGCTGCTGCCTCGTGACGCGCGGCGGCGAGACCCTGTACGAGGCGTCCTGGGGATTCGCCGACCTCGCCGCGCGGGTGCCGAACTCCCCCGCGACCCGATTCGGGCTGGCGTCGTTCACGAAGATGTTCACCGCCGTCGTCGTCGCCACGCTCGTCCGCGACGGCCGGCTGACCTTCGAGACTCGGATCGTCGACATCCTGCCGGCGCATCTCCGCCCAAGCACGCTCGCCGCGCCCGTGACGGTGCACCACCTGCTCTGCCACACCTCGGGGATCGCCGACTATGCCGAGGAGGACGAGGACTCGATCGGCTACCTCGAGGACTACGGCTCGCTCTGGCTCGAGCGGCCGAGCTACCGCATCGAACGGCCGGCCGACTTCCTGCCGCTGTTCGCCGACCTGCCCGCCTATCGCCCACCGGGCCAGTTGTTTCAGTACTCGAATGCGGGCTACATCGTCCTCGGCATCGTCATCGAGCACATCACCGGCGCGTCGTACCCGGAGGTCGTTCAGGAGCGCGTCTTCGAGCCGGCCGGAATGACGGCGAGCGGGTTCTTCCGGCTCGACGAGGCAGTGCCGAACATCGCGACCGGATACCTGGCTCCCACCTCACCGGGGCTCCCGCGGCGGACGAACGTCTACAGCATCCCGGTCGTCGGCGGCTCGGACGGAGGGGCGATGAGCACGACCGGCGACCTCGACCGGTTTCTCCACGCCTACGCCGACGGCACGCTGCTCGACGAGCTCACCGAGGTGATGCTCCGACCGCATGCCGACGCATCGGACGGGTACTTCGAGGGGTACGGCGTGCACCTCCACCCCGACGGCCGCTTCGGCCACGGAGGCGGCGACCCGGGCGTCATCGTGACCGGCTACCGCTGGCCCGACGAAGATCTCAACATCGTCGTGTTGGGGAACACCGAAGGCCCGATTATCGAGGCTCGTGATCTCCTGCGCGCGGCGGCCGGCCGAACCGATCCCTCAGCAGATGATCGGGATCGTTAGCCCCGAGGTGTTGTTGTTCTCGTCCGACTCCGTGACCTCATTGCTCGAGTCCGCCTTCGCCTGGAACGTGACAAGTGTGCAGGTCGCCGTGCCATAGGCGGCGGTCACCGTTGCCCCGGCTGCGAGGCCGTTGATGCGGACGACACCGTTCCCCGGCAGGGAGACGTTGAACGCGCCGGCAGCGGCTGTGCCCTGATTCTTGACGGTGAACATGTTGAAGCCGAGCGACGTGATCACCAGATCAGGCTGGCCGCTCGGGGGCGCGGGGGTTGGATCGGGGGGCGGCGGTGGCGGAGGGCTCGGCGTCGGCTCGGGTGGCGGCGGCGTCACGGTGGGCTCTTTCGGCGGCTTCACCGTGAGCGTCGAGATCCGGTAGGTCACGCTCGCGCGGTCGCCGTTGTCCAGCGAGAGCCGGCCCTTGAGCTTGTCGCCGCCGACAACAGTGCGGGTCACCGCCGTTCCGGGGCGATAGGCGACTGCCTGCGACGTGACGCGATCGAACGGGTTGATGTCGCCGAGGTCATTGCGGCCGAAGTCGTCGTCCCGGATCTGGAGCCAGATCGGCACGATGTCGGACGTGCGGTGGTCGCGCGCAAGCCCAGGCGCTGTCCAGCTGCGCTTGCTCTTCTCGAGCCAGCGGTCGATGCTGCGGTTGCGCACGAGCGTCCGCCCGTTGACCTCCAACGTCACGCCGTGCAGGAACCAGCCACCTGCCAGCCGGTCGGGGCTCTTCTCGATCGTCACCTGATCGATGTCACCGATCGTCAGGCCGCTGCGCAGAGCGGCGTCGATCGGCACGCTGTAGGTGTCGTCGTCGCCGCGCTCGAAGTCGTTGTACGCGCGCTTCTCGAGCGGGAACCGCAATCGGCCGTTGATCCGCAGGTAGACGTCGTCGTCGGTTCCCGCGTACAGCCGGTTCCCGGTCTCGAGGCGGACGGTCATCGACGTCACGGGCGTGCTCGCACGGTTGTCGGTGGGGAGTGAGCGGATCCAGGTGGTCGGCGCGTACGGGCGCGGAAAGCCGAAGGAGTCATGGCCGTTGATCACGGTCGAGGTGTACGACTGACGGCCGACGCGCGCGTTGACGTAGTCGTCGGCGCCACCCACGAGGTCGCCGAGGCCGGGACCGCCGTAGTGGGTCACCTCGAGCTTCACGAATCGTGTCGTGAGCTGGTACGGACGGCTCGGCGGGAGATCGCCGAGCCCGGTCGCCTCCTTCGGGAACAGCGCAAACGCCCCGATCAGCTCGTTGAACGCGCGCCGGTACTGCGACGGCCCGCGATCGTGGAAGGCGCCTATCGCAAGGCGGAGGCTGACGACGCTGCCGGCGTCTCCCGTCCGCTCGCCGCAGCTGAACGGGACGCACGGTTCTCCCCCACCCTGCCAGTGACCGCTCGCCTTGGAGATCTCCGTGGCGCCCTCCACGTCGTGCCTGAGCGCGCCGGTTTCGGCAAGCGCCTGGGCACGCTTCCACAGCGGCTCGTTGCCGAGCCAGTCGTGCATCGCACGGATCCACTGGCGCGACGCGAAGTATGCGGTGAGGTACGCCTGTTGGTACTTCGGCCGGCCCGGCCAGTCCTTGTTGAGCCCGTCGAAGAGCGATAGGTTGTCGTTCGTCTGCCAGTTCCCGTGCCCACGGGGAATGCCCTTGACCCCCGTGTAGATCGTCAGCTTGCTGCGGACGTCGGGGGGGATGTCGAACCAGGTTGGTGCGTCCCCGTAGCCCAGGGACGAGAGCCCGGGCCGCCGCGGCCGAAGGCGCTGACGCGAGCCTCGACCCAGTTGCTGTGCGCGTAGAAGTCCTGCACCGCGTGCAAGGAGATGCCGATCACCGCCATCAGGCGCATCGGATCGTTCTTCTGGCCCGCGTACCGGGTCCACTGGCGCGTGAGGTACATGAGCCGCTGCCACTCCTTGTCGATGCCGGCCGTCGTGCCGAGCCGCGGATGATCGAGGTCGTGGAGCTCGTAGTCGAAGTGCAGGTGCCGCGCTCCCGAGACCCACTGGTTGAGCCAGCTCTCGCGCGCGAGCCCGAGGCGCGTGACGCCGATCAGGGAGCTCGCGTGCCCCGAGTACGGGTTCTTGTCGGGGTTCGTGTAGTAGTCGACGAACCAGTTGTCGACCATGCCCACGTCACCGGCCGCCGGGCTGAAACCCTCGGACGTGAGCGCGTCGCGCGTCAGGTCGGCGTGCGGACCGGTGTCGAACGCCCATGCGGCAGATGGGACGGCGAAGAACGCGAAAGCGACGACGACGGCGATTGAGTGCCACCTGGGCAGGGTGGGCATCGGTCGAGTATTGCGCCTGCCGCGGACGCCCACAAGCACCCGTTCGGGTTAGCGGCCATCAGCGCGTGGTAGAAGTGTTCCATGACCGAGATCCTGCTCTTCCACCACGCTCAGGGCCAGACGCAGGGGTTCCTCGCGTTCGCCGACGAGCTCCGTGCCGCCGGGCACGTCGTACACGCACCCGACCTCTACGACAGCAACACCTTCGACGACCTCGACCAGGGGGTCGGCTACGCCAAGCAGGTCGGCTTTGGCGAGATCCTGGAGCGCGGCCGGCTTTCCGCGGAGGGATTGCCGAACGAGCTCGTCTACGCAGGCTTCTCCCTGGGAGTCATGCCCGCGCAGCTGCTGGCCCAGACCCGCCCCGGCTGCCAGGGCGCGCTCTTCTTCTCAGCAGCCCTGCCCGCGTCGGAGTTCGGGGACGCCTGGCCGGCCGGCGTGCCTCTGCAGATTCACATGATGGAGAACGACGCGTGGGCCGAGGAAGACCTCCCCGCGGCGCGTGAGCTCGTCGATGCGAACGCCGGAGCCGAGCTGTTTCTCTACCCTGGCGACGGGCACCTGTTCGCGGACAACAGCCTTGCCGACTACGACGAGGCGGCGGCCGCGCTGCTCATGAAGCGGGTGCTGACCTTCCTGCAGCGGGACGCGTAGCTGGACTGCATCGCACGCGCGCTAGCCCGCTGCGCGGTGGGCCTTCACGTACGGCGTGTAGACGGTCTCCGCGTCCGTCCCGACCACTCTCGAGGGCGTGCGGGAGGCAGTGAGGTAGGGGCGCACGATCCGGTAGGCGAGCGTATAGCCCGACCAGCGAGGGAGGGCGTTCTTTCCTCCAGCACCGAAGAACCACAGTGGGTGATCGTAGGCGCCGGGGATCGCGAGGTCGCGTCTGGCGCGCTTCCACAGGCCTGCTTCCTGCCGCGCGGTCATCTTGCGATGATCCCACGGCTGCGGCGGCGTGTTCGGGAACGCTTGGGCGACGAAATGATCGGAGAGGCCCTCGCTGACGAGCGCCTCGCCGAGCGTTACCCCGTAGCCTGGGCCGGTCTGGATCCTGCTGCTGAGGTACAGCACCCGGGCGAGGCTCGCGGGAAGCCAGGTGACGAGACTCCTCCGGAAGCCGATCTTCGAGTGGTCGTCGATCGAGATGTAGACCTCGCCGGTGCCCGGGTCGGGGATCGCACCGACACCGATCTCGGGGACCGTGTTCTTCGGGTCGAGGCGCACGTTGATCCTGGTCTGCTTGCGGGACGGGAGGAGCACGAACACCTTGTCTGCGCTCCGCTCCATGAGGCGCTCGAGATCGAAGCCGGCCCTCGCGGCCGCAGCCGCAGCGGCCCTGTCGATCACGAGCTTGTACGGCCGGTCGCTCGCCGTCGGCTGAGCGGTCGCCGCACCAACAGCCTGTGCGGAGGCTGCGGGCAAAAACGCCACGAATACGAGGAGCGCCACCCGTCGGATGACGCGACGATATCAGGGCCCGACCGCGGCTAGCTCGCCGCGTGGCACCAGTTGTAGAACATCAAAATCGTCCGCTCGGGGGCGCTGAGCGGGTCGGCCTGGACGTCGAAGTTCGGTGTCGGGCTCCCGGGGCTGAGGATCACGCCGGTGATCTTCTGCCGGACGATGTCGACGCTCGTGCACAGCTTGGCCTTGTCGGCCGTCAGCCGCTCGATCTCGCTCGTCGACTCGCTGGTCGTGTGCTCGAGCACGACGATGCGGGCCTCGAGATCGTTCGAGCGCTCGCGTTCGCGGTAGGTGCCGTAGGCAACCCCCCCGACGGCGGCGAGGCTGATCACGATGAGGATGACCGCGGTGGTGGCCTTCACTGTTACACCTTCCCCAGGTTCGACTCGATCGAAACGGTACTCGTACGGTCGCTCCCGTGCGCCGGGGCTTTCACGCCGGTCGCCCGCCAGTTTCGTAGAAGGCGGCCAGCAGACGCATGCCCTCGGCGATCGTCACCCGCGGCCGCCATCCTGTCGCCTCGCGAAACGGGCGCGGGTCGAACCAGTGCGCCAGGGCCAGCTGATCGACGAGGAATCGTGTTGCCGGGGGTTCGTCTCCGGGGCGGGCACGTCCCCACAGGCGCTCGACGGCCGAAGCCATGCCACGGGCGAGCCCGAGCGGAAGGTCGCGAGCGGGAGGCGGGACGCCCGCCGCCGCACAGATCTGCTCGAGCAGCGTTCGCAGCGGCAGCGGCTCGCCGTTCGAGACGACGAATGCGCGGCCGGCGAGCCGACCGCCGGGCGCCAGTTGCTCGGTCGCGACAACGAGAGCGTCGGCGGCGTTGTCGACGTAGGTCGTGTCGATCAGCGCCCTGCCGCCTCCGACGACGAACAGGCGCCCGGCCCGGGCACGCTCGACGATACGGCCCACGAGTTGCGTGTCACCGGGCCCCCAGATCGCATGAGGACGAATGGCGGAGACGGCGAGCACAGCACTGTTCGCCGCCAGCGCGACGAGCTCGGCTTCGCCTTTCGACTCGGAGTACCAGGAGCGGTCGCTGCGGGAGGTGATCGGTGCAGCTGCGCCCGCACCCACCGTAGGCGTGGACTCGTACCCGACGGACGGTGAGGAGACGACGACGAGCCTGTTGACACCCGCCGAACGACATGCCGCCACGACCGCCTCGGTGCCGCCGACGTTGACCGCCCGGAACTCCTCGCGCGTCCCGACGACGCCCACCCTGGCGGCGCCATGGACGACCGCATCGGTACCGGTCACCGCCACGGCAACGGCATCGGCGTCGCGGATGTCGGCGAGCACCTGCTCACACGCGAGCGCGTCATTCCGATGGCGCTGGAGCGCGAGCACCTCGTGGCCCCGTGCCAAGAGCGCCGCAATCGTCCTCTGCCCGAGCAGGCCTGAGCCACCCGTTACGAGGACGCGCATCAGACACGCCTCGGCGCCGAGCCGCCGGCGAGCACCTTGCCCGCCCAGCGGCCGAGCCGCGTGCGGTCGACCTTGGAGTTGTGGCGGACGTCGACCGGGAGGGCGGCGACCGAGAGCACGGCGGCGAGCGGCTGCGTCGCGACAGCCTCGCGCACCGCCAGATCGACGGCGCGGCCGGCGAGCCCCGCCTTACCCTTGTCCTCGACCACGACGACGACCTGCTCGCAGCCCGTCGGGCCGACACCGGTTGCGGCACACCGCAACCCGGTCGCGTCGCTTACGGCGACCTCGATCGGCACCGGCGTCACCGGCCCGTCCGCCGTCCAGACGACGTGCGCAAGGCGCCCCTCCACCCACAGCCGCCCCGCGTCGTCGAGGTGCCCTACGTCGCCCGTGCGGTGCCACTCCACCCCGTGCTCGTCGACCGTTCGGGCGTGGTCGTTCGTCGCCCAGAGCCCGTCGTACCCGAGCGACAGCCACGGCGCGCTGACGACGATCTCGCCACAGGAGCCATCGCCGCCCGTCAACGCCTCGATGCGGACGCCGACGCCGGCGAGCGGCCGCCCGACGCAGACTCCGCGCCCCGCCCCGACGTGCGCGAGCGTCTCGAGGTCGATGTCAGCCAGTGAGAGCACCTCGGTCATCCCGTAGGGCGTATGCAGCTCGGCGGCCGGAGCGAGCCGGCCGAACGCCTCGAGCGTGCGCTGTGGCACCGGTGCGCCGGCCGAGAGAACGAGGCGCAGTCCGGCGAGCGCTTCCCGTCCGTCCGCGCTCAGCGTCTGCTCCGAGGTGAGCACCCCGTCGAGTGCGGCCGGGGCGGCGAAGACGATCGTCGCCCCGATCGCCGCACAGGCCTCGGCGAGCGCCGCGGCCTCGAGTGTCGCGGGCTTCGTGATGTCGCAGTCGGGCACGGCAACCGGGATGCCGAGCGCAGGGCCGTAGAGCGCGAAAGGCGCAAAGGCGGCGACGAGGCGGTCGTCAGGGCCGATCGCATAGCACTCGCGCACCGCCCTGTACTGCGCCGCCATCGTGCCCTGGTCGTAGAGCACGCCCTTTGCCGGTCCTGTGGCACCCGAGGTGAAGACGACCGCGGCGAGCGCATCGGCAGCAGGAGCGAGACGCTCGACGACGTCGGAGAGCTTCGCACCGGTGCCGTCCAGGCTCGCCAGCTCGAGCACGCGCGCATCGGGCGCCCAGCGGAGGGCCCGGGCGGCGCCGAGCGTCTTGCGCGTGCCGACGAGCCACCGTGGCTCTGCACTCCGTAGTGCACGTCGCAGGCCCTTGAAGCCGAGGCCCCGATCGACCACCACGGCGACGGCACCGATCGCCCAGCAGGCGTAGGCGGCCGAGATGAAGTCGGGCGGATCGGGCGCCAGCAGCGCAACGCGGTCACCCGGCGCGACACCCGCGTTCGTCAAGCCCTCGGCGATCGACGCGACACGGTCGGCTAGCGCAGCGAACGTGAGCGACGATCCGCCACCAACCGCGATCGCCGTCGCCGTGTCGGACTCCCGCGCGACGAGAGCGGCGAGGAGCGCACCCGACTCTCCACCCACGGCACGCGGCGGCACGGGGCTGACGGGCTCGAGCAGCCGCTCGATCCACGCGTCTGCGAGCGACGCCACGTCCTCCTCCTCGACGACGAGATGCCCGCCGAGAGGAAAGCGGTGGAGCTCGGCCTGCGGCAGCCGCTCGCGCAGGTCGGCGGCGAAGGCCAGGTGGAAGACAGGATCGCGCTCACCCCACGCGAGCAGCACCGGCATCTTCAGCTCGTCCAGCCGCCCTGCAACAGCAGCGAGTGGCGCATAGGAAGGATGGGCAGGCGTCGTCGGGATGTCGCCCACGAAGGCAGCTATCCCCTGCCGGTCGGCGCTCGACGCGTACGGCCGCAGATAGGCGCTCCTCGCCTCTCTGCCGATCCGTCCGTGGGCCGTCGCGAGCGTCGTCCGCACGAAGGCCGAGGTGCGCCGGCAGCCGAGGTCGCGCAACAGCTCATGGCGCGCGAGGCGGATCGGCAACGGGACGCCGCCCGGCGGCATCGCAACACCGGTGTTGGCGAGCAGGATCCCGATGACGTGCTCCTGGTGCTCCAGGGCCCAGCCGAGCGCGATCGGCCCGCCCCAGTCGTGCGCAGCGACGACGACCGGACCGTCGATCTCGAATGCGTCGAGGATCCGTCCGAGATCGTCGACACGCTGCGCGTATACCCGCGCACCGGTCCGCTCCGACAGTCCCATCGAGACCTGGTCGACCGCGAGCACGCGATAGCGGTCGCCGAGCCGCTGATGGAACGAGCGCCACATCAGCGACCACGTCGGGTTGCCATGGACACAGACGACAGTGAGAGGGGGCACGCGCTCGTCACGCGGTGATGCGTCGAGCGCGTGCACCTGCACCCGCTCGCCGTCCGCGAGCACCACGGGAAGAGATCGCGACCAGGCCGGATCGATACCCAGGCGCTCGAGGCGCCTCGCATCGAACGCGGCCGGCGCGTGGCTCACCAGATGATCTCGACGACGCTGGCGTTCAGCCCCGAGCCCATGCCCATGCAGAGCACCCGGTCGCCCGGGCTGATCTCGTCCTGGACGCGGGCGAGGGTGAACGGGATCGACGCCGGCCCGATGTTGCCGAACTCCGGGAAGGTGAGCGGAGCGCGGGACTCGTCGAGGCCGAGCGTGGCGCACATCATGCGCGTGTGCACCGAGCTGACCTGATGGATGACGTACCACCCGATATCCTCGTTCCAGCCGAAGTCGTCGGCCGAATCCGTCCATGCCTCCGCAGCGAGGGCGAGCCCGCCCTCGAGTAGCGCCTTCGTGTCGGTCGTCATCTTCTCGAGGTCGCCGATGCAGATCTGATGGTGCTGAGTGGCCGCGCGCGAGACACCGCCGACGAGCCGGTGTGCGCTCGGTGCCCTGTCGAGGCTGCCGAGGACCATGGCGGCAGAGCCCGAGCCGAGGGTCAGGCTCGCGAACTCCTCGTAGACGTCCTGCGTCACCTGCGCCGTCTCCTGCAGCCGCTTGATCGTCGTCTGGTGCGTGTGGCGCGACCCCTCACCGTCGACGATCAGCGCGTACGAGATCTGGCCGGCGTCGATCGCCGTCGCGGCGAGGTGGATCGCGTTGACGAAGCCGAGGCAGGCGTTGCCGAGGTCGAAGTTGAGGCAGCCGGGTGCTAGATCGAGGTGGTGATGCACCGCGCACGCAACCGACGGCTCGAGGTGATGGCGGCACACCGAGGTGTTGATGAGCATGCCGATCTCGGAGCGGTTGATTCCGGCGGCCTCGATCGCCTTCTCGCCGGCGAGCGCGGCAGCCTGGTCGAAGCGCATCTCCTCGGGCCACCAGCGGCGCTCCGTGATGCCCGCGAGCTCCTCGAGCAGCCCGGGGCGGACGTCGCAGCGCGCGTACACGTCGGCGAGCTGCTCGTCGATCCAGGTGGAGGTGACGACCTCGGGAGCCTCGACGGCCGCGACCGAGACCACGCCGACATTCGTGTGGCGCTGGGTGTGGTTGGATCGAGTCTGGTTGGCGCTCACGGCTGCGTTCCGGGGCGCCTGGGGCTGATCTGAATCATCTCCACTTCCACTCCACCTCTCTGGATTCTCGTCCCTGGACGGGAAAGAGGCCCGGTCGGGCCTCTTTCAAGCGGAGAGGGCGGGATTTGAACCCGCGAAGCACCTTTCAGCACTTACGCGATTTCCAGTCGCGCTCCTTCGGCCGCTCGGACACCTCTCCGTAGCCGCGAAAGCGTACCGGCATCGCCCGGCCACCCGGTCGGAGTGCTGTAGAGGAGCGCTAGGACTTGCCCGCGACGGACGACACGTAGGCCGCCACGTCCTGGATCTGCTGTTCGCTGAGCTGGCCCTTGAACGACGGCATCGCGCCCTTCCCGTTCGTGACGCGCGTGATCACGAGGGTTGCCGGCGGCTTGGCCTGGTCGAGATTCGGGCCGACCGCTCCGGTCGCCCCGGCGTCCGCCAGGGTGTGACAGCCGACGCAGCCCGCCGACTCGAACACGTCCTTGCCGCGCACGACAGCGGCATCGCCGCCTGCCTCGGGAACCGCACCGGGGGTCGTCTCCGTGGTGGACGGGCCGCCGGCGGGCTTGTCGGGAACCGCCTGCTCGACCGGATCGCCCTCGACCTCCTGGGTCGAGGTAACCCAGTACACGGCGCCGAGCTGCGCGACGAGGAACAGGCTCGAGACGAGGACGAAGACCGTCAGCGTGGCCGGAAAGTCGGCGTTCCGCTTGGGAATGAAGATCGCAGTGATCAGAGCCCAGGCGATAAAGAGCCCGGCGACAATGAGCAGCGTGATCTTGCCCGTGGTTGTGATCGCGAGAAGCACGGCAGGGACGCTACCACGGCGCCGGAAACGAGTTCGGGAGAACGATCTGCGAGCGGTGTAGGCTGCGCTGCTGTGACTCCCGAAGAGCGACTTTCGCGATACGCCCGTCTGGCCGTCGAGGTCGGGATCAACCTCCAGCCGGACCAGCTCCTGCGGGTGGCAGGGCACCCGGATCACCTTCCCTTCATGCGCGCGATCGCCGAGGTTGCGTACGAGCGCGGGGCGAAATACGTCGAGGTTCTCCACGTCGACCCACACATCAGGCGGTCGCGGATCCTCCACGCCCCCGAGGACACGCTCGAGTGGTCGCCGCCATGGACGCTCGCACTCGTCGACGAGCTCACCAAGGAGAACGGCGCCCTGATCGCCATCACCGGCGACCCCGAGCCCGAGCTCTTCGCCGACCTCGACCCGGCCCGGATCGCGAAGGCGCGCCCCCGCCTCGTCGCCGAGAAGACCCTTCGGGCGACCGGTGACGGCGAGATCGCGTGGACGATCGTCGGCTACCCGAACGCCGGCTGGGCCGAGGCTGTCTTCGGCGAGCCCGATGTGGAGCGACTCTGGGACGCGGTGGCAGTCGCCACGCGTCTCACCGAGGCCGATCCGGTCGCCGCGTGGCGCGCCCACATCGCGAAGCTGGGCGTGCGTGCGGAGATCCTCAACGAACGACACTTCGACGGCGTGCGGTTCCGCGGACCGGGTACCGACCTCTTCGTCGGGCTGATCCCAAAAGCGCGCTGGAACTCCGGCTCGGAGATGTCGACGAGGGGCGTCGAGATGGTCGTGAACATGCCGACCGAGGAGATCTTCACCACCCCGCATCGCCTCCGCACCGAGGGCGTCGTCCGCTCGACGATGCCGCTCGTCGTGAACGGGCAGATCGTGCGCGACCTCTCGGTGCGGTTCTCGTCCGGACGCGTGACCGAGGTGACCGCGACGAACGGCGCCGATGTCGTCCGCGAGGAGATGAGCACCGACGAGGGCGGCTCGTACCTCGGGGAGGTGTCGATCGTCGACGGCGACTCCGCCGTCGGCAAGACGGGCATCGTCTTCTTCGACACGCTGTTCGACGAGAACGCGGCCTGCCACATCGCGTACGGCGTCGGCTTCTCGAAGCTGATCGACGGCGGCGAGGGAGTGCCGACCTCGCAGCTCGTCGAGCTCGGCTGCAACGACTCGACCGTGCACACCGACTTCATGATCGGCGGCCCCGAGGTCGAGGTCGACGGCATCGAGGCTGACGGCACGGCGGTGCCGATCCTGCGCGCCAACGAGTGGGTGCTGGGCTAGCTCCTACGCCGTGCCGAGTGCCTGCGTGAGCAGGAGGCTCGGTGGCGACACCTCGTCGGGTGCGCCGGCTTCGCGGCGCAGCTCGCCGTCGACGAGCTCGTAGTGCCCGATCGAGCTGAGCGGCGGCGAGTAGACGTGCACCGTCACCGCGCCCTCGAGGTGGTCGACCCGGTGGATCCGGTCGCCGGTGAACGAGAACGAGTCGCCGGCACCAAATTGCGTCACGCGCCGTCCTCCTTCGATCTGGAGGTACTCGCCCGTCACCTCGCCGGCGATCACGTGGACGCCGCCGCTCGAGCCGCCGTGGTCGTGGAAGCCACTGTCCCGCGGCTGCCACCAGGTGTTGAGCCAGGCCTCTGACCCGTCGGTGCGCCAGAGCGGCGTCGCGCTGCCCGGCCCGCTCCGGTCGAGCGTATCGACGTCGATGAGCGCCGCCGCCTTGGTGGCGACAGCTCTGCACGCCTCGGGCTCGAGCACGCCCACCGCGCCGACGGACGCTGGGTCGATCGTAGGATCCATACGCGAATGTTCCCACGTACGCGTCTGCGATGCCACTCGTGCCATGTGACCGGATCCCGGCAACGTGCGCTAGCCTTACAACCCTCCCGGGCGCATAGCTCAGCGGGAGAGCGCTCGCTTCACACGCGAGAGGTCCCTGGTTCGATCCCAGGTGCGCCCATCCCCGCAACCCCCCTAGAATAGAGGGATTGCGGGAAATCGACCGGCCCGGCGTGACAAGAACGTGACAAGAACGGCTCCGTGACGGCCCGTGACACACCGGCCGGCGCGGCGACCGATCGGGCGCAGATCGGGCAGCGCACCGCGGAACGTCACGCCGGCACCGCCAGCAGGAGTTCGAGTGTCCGGGTTTGCCCCTTGAGCGCGGCGACCGCGGCCGGGTCTCCGCTAACAGGCCGGAATCCCGCATCCGGAGCAGGATCCCGGCCTGTCGCCGATCTGCGGCCCGACGGAGGCTCGGTCGGCAAAGCGCCTGTCCAAGCCGCCCGAGGAAACAGACCGAGACAGTCCCAAACACAGTCCCGGTTCCACGTTGGGACGGACGGCGAGATCGGAATGGGGCCGGGCGGGCGGGTCGGCCATCTAACTGTTTGCCGGTTGGAGACGGCTGATGTGCTCGCAGTTGCTGAGCTTGTCGCTCTGGTCCGCGCGGACGGTGTCGTTGCCAGCGCCGCAGTCGATGATCTCCGCGTTCCCATCAGCGGCATCGATCGTGTCGTTGCCCGGTCCCGCGTCGAATGTGTCGATGCCGGCTCCGCCATCCAGATGGTCTGCGCCCGGGCCTCCGTTGAGACGGTCAGCGCCTATGCCGCCGCTCAACTCGTCGTTTCCCGCGCCGCCGGAGAGTCGGTCTGCGCCCTTGCCGCCTGAGAGATAGTCAGGCCCCACGCCGCCCTCGAGGACATCGTTGCCGAGGCCGCCCGAGAGGTAGTCGAAGCCGGCGCCTCCGGAGATCCTGTCGTTGCCGCGCCCGCCTGAGAGATCGTCATCGCTGGCACCGCTGACAATCACATCGTTGCCAAGACCTCCTTCGATCACGTTGAACCCTGGGCCGCCATCGATCCGATCGTTACCGGGGCCGCCGGAAATCTCGTCGTCGCCCGCGCCGCCGTAGAGCCGGTCGGCACCCGCGCCGCCGGCGATCGAGTCGTCACCCAAGTTGCCGTCGAGGCAGTCAGCACCAGACAGTCCGCTGAACGTGTCATCGCCGGCGCCGCCGTTCATCCGATCCGCACCGAACGTGCCGACGAGAGTGTCAGGCCCGCCCGTTGCACCCACACCGGGCTGTCCGCACGGGTTAGCGGTCGCCGCCCCCGAACCGGCAACGGCGAATCCGCAGCACACGACGAGTACCAAACTTGCGCTGAAAAGACCCCTCATCCGAAAAACCTCCCTTTGAGTGCGTTGCCTTTCGAGGAACCCGACGAAAATCGCCCGAGAAACCTTCGGGTCGTCCGGTGCTTTGTCTCTCGTAGCGCGTTCAGACGCGGACGCGCCCGCACTCTCCCGCCATACCCCGGCGGATCGGTCGGCAAACATCGTGCCGACATGACATCTGACCATTGGGGCGCTATGGAGGACATCACCGTCACCCATCCCGGCGACAGCACCGCCGTGATCGAACTACACGGCGAGCACGACCGCGTCACGAGCACCGACGTTGCAGCACTCCTGCGCAGTGAGGTGTCGAGCAACGATCTCGTTGTCGTGGACGTGTTCGAGGCAGTCTTCATCGATTCATCCGTGCTCCACAATCTCGCCCACGCCGACCGGGACGCCGCCGAGCGCGGATCTAGCTTCGTGCTCCAGATGGGCACCGCACCTATCGTCCGAACCGCCTTGAAGGCAAGCGGTCTGCTCGACCAACCCGGCGTCGCCCACACACGCGACAAGGCACTCAGGCAATCCGTCCCGAACGAGTGAAGGACATCACAACGAAGCAGGCCGACAGGAGGTCGGTTGCAGCTTCGGCGCCCGCCTTCACTGAGACGCGCAAGGCTGGATGATTCGAGCCATGCCCAGCCAGTGGCGGGTCAACGGGTCATGCGGTGGGTGGAAAGAAGTGGTTTGCTGGTCGGCACCATACTCGTAGGCGTGAGCGTCGGACCCTTTGTCTTTCGAGGTCATCTGCGCGCCAATACTCGGCCCTGCGGTCGTCGCTTATCACCCTGGGGATCGGCGATCTCTAGGGCAGGAGAACCGAAGACGGCCGCGGATTGGTCCCGCCGTGCCGGCACTTCCGATCCCCGCCGCGGCTTTCGCCGACGGTTTGACCGCGGGCGTGTCGGAGGGCATCCGGTGTCCATCCTCGATAGGGTCGCGCTCTACGAGGTCAGCTCGTGTGACATCGATCCTCAGTCGTCAATGGGTGTCCTCGATTTGGGAGTGGCGTGTTTCTCGCTCGGGCGGCTTGGGTGGTGTTCGGGTGTCGGGCTGGATGGCTCGGCGTAGGGTGACTCTGACAACGCGGCGGTGAACGCGTCGACGACGGCAGGGTCGAATTGGGTGTCGGCGCTGTGGTGGAGCTCTGCGATGGCGTCCTCGGCCGGCATGGCTAGCTGGTAGGGGCGGTCGCTCGTCATGGCGTCGTACGCGTCGACGACGGCGACGATGCGGGAGCAGATCGGGGTCTGGTCGCCGCGGAGCCCGTCTGGGTATCCGGTTCCGTCCATTCTTTCGTGGGTCGATCGGACGATCGGTGCGACGTCTGCGAGTGCCGGGGCAGCGGCGACGATTCGTTCGCCGATCTCACTGTGGCGTTGCATGTAGCGGCGTTCCTGGGGGTCGAGCGGGCCTGGCTTGTTGAGGATCGAGTCAGGGATCGCGGACTTCCCGATGTCGTGCAATTCGCCTGCCAGTCGGGCTCGTTCGACTTGGTCGGCCGGCAGCTCGAGCTTCGTTGCGGTGCTCGAGGAGAGGTCCGCGACGTGCGAGACGTGGGTGGCTAGCTCCCCGTCCCGTTCTGCGAGGACCTGAAGGAGAACATCTGTGACCTCGGTGCGGGCATCGCTGCGCTGGGTCCGCTTGTTTGCGTAGAGAGCCTGGTCGGCGACGTGGAGCGCTTGCTCGAGGGTCACTCCGGCGGCTATGCGGGTAGAGCCCATCGAGCAGCCGATCCTGAATCCTTTCCCGTGCTCGCTGAGCGCTGCCTGGGCGGCCTTCAGCAGTCGTGCCGCCGACGGTGACGACGTCGTGATCACGAACTCGTCGCCGCCGATCCGGTATGCGTTCCCGTTGTCGCCGGTCGCGGCCGTGAGTCGGTGACCGACCCGCGCCAGGAGAGCGTCGCCGGCCGGGTGGCCGAACGCATCGTTGTACGCCTTGAATCCGTCGAGATCGAAGATCCCGATCGTGACCGTCTCCCCACCGGTGAGGTTGCCGGTCGTCCGTTCCATGTCGGCGAACAGCTTGCGCCGGTTCCCGAGCCCGGTGAGCGCATCGGTCATCGACACGCCGTCGCTGCGCCTGCGGGCTCGCATCAAGCGCCAGAACACGATCGAGAATCCGGTCAGAAGGAACACGATCGCCGTCAGCGACCCAAGCGTCGCCACCTTTCGCGCCTGCGCAGCGACCTGCCCATAGCTCAGATCCGCCGCTGCGAACTCCGCCGTCAGCTGTGCCTGGGCACCATCCGGTCGTTGGCTCGCGCCATACTCCAACGCCGCAGGGATCGACTCACCCTTACCAACCAGCACCGACAGGCGACTGGTAAGTGAGTAGAACCGCTTCGCAATAGGGGCGAGTTTCGCGGCCGCATCGCCGTGCCCGATCCCTGAGAGTGACGCGATCGAGGCGTCGAGCTCCGCCTCCGCCGCGCGGAGACGCGCCCGCGTCTCAGCGGCCGTCGGGGCGCTGGCCCCGACGCCCGTCGCCGGCGCGAACGCCACGGAGATCATCTCTCCCGATTGAATACGCATCTCTGCGATCACGACCTGCGCACGACGCGTGTCATCGACCGTCCGCTCGAACTGGAAGATCGCTCCGAACGCGGCGAGGCCGAGCAGCCAGATCCCCGCGAGCAACACCGCCGCCCGCCAATACCCGACCACTACCCTCGAAAGACGCGCCACCGCGCCGACCAGTCGGCGGTCTTCACGCAGACCGGCGGACTCCGACACGCGAGACGAACTGCGAAAGCGCAAACGCTGCATAGCACAGCCCTTCTGAGCCACACATCAGGGCCTCCGAACGGACAACACCGCCGGCACTTGGAGACACAGCCACCGAGATGCAGCCGCGCAGCCCATTCCTACCACCATCGACACAAGCCACCACCCGCCCATCACCCAAACGGTGGCGGCCGACCTCAAGGTTCCGCCAGTAGCCCGACATCTACGACGATCCACACCGAGCTCTTCGAAACGGTTGGCGGCTCCGCAGCCTTCTCTGGCGAGGAGTACCGCCGTAGGATCGAGAATGGCCGGCGCCGGCCACCGCAGTGCCGCTCGCCCACAACCACTGTTCGACCTGATCCTGATACCACCCAGAACGGCGAACAGCTAAGCCTGCGGCACGACACCGCCACTGCCGCCGCCGGCGCTCGAGGCCGTCGTGACGGCGAAGACGATCAACTTCGTCACCGCCTCGGTCGACACAGGCGGGGGGGAATCCTCCGTCGTCGAAATGCTGATCGGGCCTGGCGGTTCGTTGCCGCACCGCGCATCCATCCGTATCAGCCGCGTTGATGATGGTGTCTCCTGAGCGGGTCATCGCAGTCTCCTCGATTTCGGATTGGGCTCCATGGGCGTCAGTCCTGCCCGAGCACGGCCGAGAGAGGGGGTCCGACGAATGTGACTCCGCGTGCCGCGTAGGCCTGCTCGACCACCTGGATCTGGCCGTCCGTCGGCGGTCCCTCGGGTGCCGGCGGAAGCTCCCTGCGCTCGGCCGGCACGCTTGCCTCCCGGTGTGCGTCCTCGAGGCCGGCTGGTGTGTAGACGTGGAGCATGCGTGCCGTCTCGCCGCGGATTGCGAAGCCGTGTGCGATGCCGCGCGGCAGGAAGATCGCATCGCCCGAGCGAAGCGTCAGCCGCTCGAGGCCGCGCTGGAAGACGACCTCGCCGTCGATGACGAACCAGGTCTCGTCCTCGCGGGCGTGGATGTGCATCGGCGGCTCGCTGCCGGCACGGACGACGACCTCGCCGAGTGAGAGAGTGTCGTCGGTCTGGTGACCCACGAGATGCCAGATCATCAGCGTCCCGAGATGCCAGTCGACGGCGGCCGGCGCGACCGTGCTCGCCGTGCTGTCGTAGGGGAGGGTTGCCATGGTGTGCTCCTTTCGAAAAGGGACTGCGGGTACGACTCCGACGGTACGCCCGGGATCAGCGCGGGGGAAACACCGGCTCGATGTAGGATCCACAAGCCAGGATGGTGAGTCCGGAGCTGAGGCATCTGCGGTCGTTCGTCGCGCTCGCCGAAGAGCTCAACTTCACCCGCGCTGCGGCGCGACTGCACATCGCCCAGCAGGCTCTGAGCGCGCAGGTACGCCAGCTCGAGTCGATGCTGGGCGTCGTGCTGTTCCACCGGACGACGCGGAAGGTCGAGCTGACGCCGGCGGGGTCCGTGTTCCTTGCGCGGGTGCCGGCGATCCTCGCAGCGGTCGAGGCCGCCGTCGACGAGGTCCGCGAGACAGCGGGCGGGGCACGCGGGTCGATCGTCATCGGCCTGCTCGGAACGGCGCCTCTCGACGTCGCCCCGCGCGTCCTGCGGGCACTCCAGGCGCGCAACGAGAACATCGACGTCAGCGTCCGCAACATCGACTTCTCCGACCCGTCGGGCGGTGTCAAGGACGGCAGCACCGACGCCGCGATCGTGTGGCTACCGTTCGACACGAACGGGCTCGCCTGCCGGCAGCTGCGGGACGACCCGCGCGTGGCCGTACTGCCCGCCGATCACCCGCTCGCGACCTCCGACATCGTCGCCGCCGCGGATCTCGCGGCAGAGCCGTTTGCGTGGATCGAGGACATGGATCCGGTCGCCCGTGACTTCTGGACGCTGGCCGACGTACGCGACGGAAAGCCGGCCCGCGTCGGCGCGACCATCAGCGGGTTCGACGATCTCTTCGCGACCGTCCGCTCCGGGCGCGCCGTCGCCGCGTCTCCCGCGAGCGTCGTCGCCAACCTGCCGTGGCCCGACATCGTCACGCGCCCCGTCAGCGGGCTCGCCCCGGCCACGCTCGCGATCTGCTGGCGCGCCTACAGGCCGAACCCGCTCGTGAACCTCCTCGTCGACACCGCCGTCGAGGTTCTCGACGGCGGCCTCACCTCCGGCCAGGCCTGAGCCGAACGACCGATCGGCCCGGTGATCCCCAAGCTCCTGTATCGAAGCTCGCCCTCGGCTCAGGAACGAGACGCGTCGTCTAGCCCTTGCCGACGTTGACGGTGACGGAGGAGCCGGCTGGGAACGAGACACCCGCGGCCGGCACGGTACTGACGACACGGCCGACCAGCTCGGGGGCGGGAGCCGGTACGTCGAACGTGTGGAGCCACGGCAAGATGCCCGCCTTCTCGGCGGCCGCGAGCGCGGCTTCGAGCGTCAGGCCGACGAGGTGTGGCATCACCTTCGCCGGGGCGCCGGCGGGTAGGGCCGGAGGCTTGGCCCCGGCGACCGACGAGAAGGAAGCGATGATCGCGAGGGGCTTCGTGCCCTTGAACGCCAGGGCACCACTGTCGCGGAAGAGAACCGCCAGCGCGTACGTGAACTTCCCGTACTGCCAGACGTAGGTGTCGACGCCACCGATCTTGAACGTCCTGTTCCACTGGCGCTCCCGCGTACCCGCGAAGCGACCGGCGCTGAAGGCCTTCGTGGAGCCGTACTTGCCGTCGTGGCGTTTCAGCGCGGCCAAGACCTTGCCGGCGACGCGGCCGTTGTAGGCGGCAAGTTGGAACGCCTCGCAGCAGCCGGTGCGCCGCGTCGTGTAGCTCAGCATCGCGAAGCAGGGAGGCCCTCCCAACCCGGGGCCGTTACAGAATGCCCCGATGTCGGCGAAGGCGATCCTGGGCGGCAGCCGGGTCGGCAACAAGACACCAGGGTGGGTCGCCGCCGCAGCACCCCTGAGCTCCGCGACCGAGAAGACGAGCGAGCTCCGTGCCCCGCTCGCGCCGGCGAGCCCGACGCAAACGAGCGCACACGTCACGGCGGACGCTACGAGCACGAGCTTCGGGGCCACGGCCCTCACGATCGCCACAGCATGACGGTCTCCGGATCCAGCTTCAAGCCATGGTGGCAACCGCGACGCCGGAGCCAAAGGCCAGCTGCCGCCCGGAATCCCCGGTAGGAGCGGCAAAACCTGGGCTGAATCCGGCTGGCCGGGGAAGCCCTTAACGCTTCGAAGGTTCGGAGCTGACAGGCCGCGGATGACCGCGGCCCGTCAGCTCGGACCTACTGTCGCGATGGGCGCTACGACGAGGGGATCAGCACCTTGTTGATGACATGAATGATGCCGTTCGAGGCCGCCACGTCGGTCTTGATCACCTTGGTCGAGCCGTTCAGGAAGACGTTGCCGCCCGCGACCTTGATCCTCACGGGCACACCGGCTGCCGTCTTCACGGATGTACCGTTCAGGGTGACCACTTTGCTCGCCGGAACCGCGCCCTTGACGACGTGGTAGAGGAGCACCTTCTTGAGCAGGGCCGGGTTCTTGCCGAGCTTCGCGAGCGTCGCCTTCGGCACCTTCGCGAACGCTGCGTCGGTCGGCGCGAACACCGTCCACTTTCCGTGCGAGAGCGTCTTCACGAGCCCCGCCTTCGTGAGCAGTGAGGCGAGGGTCTTGAACTGGCCCGCAGCGACCGCCGTCTTGACGATGTTCTGCTTTGCGGCAGGCGGCAGGAGGACGGTGTCGATGACGTGGATGACGCCGTTCGACGCCTGGACGTCAGGAATGATCACCTTGGCGTTGTTCACGAAGACGGAGCCACCGTCGACCTTGATCGCAACGCTCGCGCCGTTGACCGTCTTCGCCGAGGTGAGCTTGACGACCTCGCTGGACGGAACGTTGCCGGCGATCACGTGGTAGAGCAGGACAGCCTTCAGCTTGGCCGGGTCGGCGGCAAGAGCGTCGAGCGTCGCCTTCGGCACCTTCGCGAACGCCTCGTCGGTCGGGGCGAGCACGGTGAACGGGCCAGGGCCCTTGAGCGTGTCGACGAGACCCGCGGCGGTGAGGAGAGAGGCAAGCGTCTTGAAGCTGCCGTTGTTCACGGCGGTCGTGACGATGTCGGCCTCGCCGGCCGTCGAACGAGCCGAGACGGACGGGGCCAGTACGGCCGTCACGGCAACGACCGCGATGGCCAGGATGAGCGTGATCTTTCGCATTGGTTGAACTCCTTCGTGTTGACGACATATCGACGGTTTGTCCATCTAATGTCCATCTATACGTTCCCGCGAGCCCGCCGGATCACAACGGCGCGCAATCACCACGAGATCGCCCGGGACGTCGCCGGAGCGGCGAGGCGCGCGGTGGGTCGTCCGAAGGCGTGCTTCGTGCGTCACCTCGGGCGTGTCAGGCACTCCCCCGCACTCCCATCAGACCGACGGAAGGCTAGGACAGGAACAGGGTCGCCACGATGAACGCGATCAGACGACGAGGCCGACCATCTGCCAGGCGACCACGAGCGCACCGATGAGCCGCCGGAAGGGATTGACTCCGCGGATCAGCTCGTCGGCGCCCCAGAACAACCACAACGCGGTGATCGTCCCACCCGCAATCCCGTACGCGTCGGATGACTCGTCGACAAGAAGTCGAACCACCGAGACGGCTCCGATGGCGAACAGGGGCCAGTTGGGAAACTGAGCAATGGTGATCCGGCCGGTCTCGCGGCTCGCGAACCACCAACGGAACGAGAGGGTTCTCACGCTGCGACGCCGGCGACGTCCGGGATGCGGTCGATGCAGAGCAGGATTCGAGCGTACGCGTGATCGCTGCCCGGGGATCCGATGCGAAGCGCGACCTGCGCACTTGGGCCGTTTCCGAGGAACATTCACGAACCACCACGAGCGCCACCCTCAGCGACTCGGACGTTGGTCGTAGATCTGACACGAGCTATGGTGTACAACACCCCTCCCAGGCAGCAGCCTGAGCCTGTGATCGTTCCATCGACCACGAAGGTGATGCGCCATGCCGTGCCGGGAACTGCTCGATCGCGTCGCCGAGGCCTACGTGCACGGCGACCGGCGGGAGCTCAAGGAGTTCTACGTCGAGGACGCGCTCATCTGCAGCGCCGCGGAGCCCGACATCCCCCGCTCGCGCGAGGAGTTCTTCGAGCGAACCGATCTGCTGCAACGCACGCAGCTCATCGGCTCGCTCGATCTGATCCCGATCGATGCCACCGCCGGTCTCATCTCCGCGACCGCTCGCTCACTCGGGCAGGACGGCGGCTACCGCGCCACCCAGCGCGTCTGGCTCCTGACCTTCAAGGATGGTCTCGTCTACCGCCAGCGGATCTGCGCGACGAGACAGGAAGCACAGGAGATCTACGCGCGGGACGGTCTCGAGCTCGGGATGCGCGGGGCGGCCAGATAGTCGACATCGGTCACCGAGCGCCCGTCGCGCCGACAATCTCGCATGCGCTGTTCAGCGCCAGTCGAAATGCTCCCGGTGAATCCGCCTGGCGGGGACGCCGCCGAGCTGCAGGTTCGCCTGGAAGCTGCGCACCATCCCCGTCGGGCCGCACATGAAGACCGACACGCCCTTCGGCCCGCCGACCGTCTCCAGCACGCGCTCCGTCGTGAGCCGGCCATCCACGCTCGTGTCGATCAGGTGCGCGCGCAACGAGTCGTTCCCGGCGGCGATTCCCCGGATCTCCTCGGCGAACGGCGGCTCGCCGTCGGCCGAGTAGAAGAAATCGATGTCGTGCGTCAGATCGCCATCGAGCGCCCGAAGCCAGCTGAGGAACGGCGCCACCCCAACCCCACCCGCAATCCACGCCTGCCGGCTCGTCCCCTTCGCATAGTTGAACCGACCGTGCGGCCCTCCGATCACGGCAGGCATGCCCGGCTCGATGAGGTGATGGAGGCTCGACGTGTAGTCGCCGAGGGCCTTGACCGTCACCCGGACGACGTCTTCATGAGGGGCGCTCGAGATCGTGAACGGATGACGGTGCCACCCGTCCTTGGCCTCGAGGTGCACGATGGCGAACTGGCCGGGCACGAACTCGACCGGCTTGCCGAGCGGTCGCATGGCGATCTCGGTCAGGCCCGCTTCGATCTCGCTGACCCCGGACACCTGGTAGTCGTGGAGCGAGAGGAAGTGACGCGCAAACAGCTCCCGGTAGACGTAGAAGGCGAGCCCGACGGCGCCGATCGCGACGTAGCTCCACCGCAGCACACCGGAATCGGGGAAGGGCGACCCGTCCAGCACGCCGTGCACGAACCCTGCCGCAACGAACAGGCCGGTGGTTCGATGAAGCAGCCGCCAGCGCTCGTACCCGCCGAAGAGCCGTCGCAGGTCGCGGACGAGCGGTAGGTCCCGCGCAGCGAGAATGAGCCCTCGAAACGGCCCCGGCACGACCGACTGCCACCGCGGCAGGATCGCCCAGAGCGCGAGAGCCACGAGGCCGATCGCGCCGATCGCGCCGAGCGGTCCTCCGAGGGCCGTGCCGTTCGGACTCGACGACAGCAGGATGTGGGGAGCGAGCAGCACGAGGCCCGTTATCGCGACCCGGCGGTGCCAGATTGCGGCCCGGTCGATCCCGTCGAACCACTCCTCGACCCACGGCAGGGTGCTGATCAACACGAGGCCGATCGAGAGCAGCAGGATCGACTCGGCACCGAGGAACTGCCCGACGTACGCGGTGGCCGGCTCACCCGAAGGTCGGGCCACGGCCCAAAGGACGCCAAGCGCCACCACGAGTAAGCCGACGGTCGCGGGGCCGATCTCGCGCGCGGCGAATCTACGACGCACGGAAGCCGCCTCCAAGGCGGCTCAGGCGGATTCCAGGTCGGGACATCACGCGTGACCATAGTCCGTCCGCCTCGAACCGGGCCGAGGTGTTTGTCGCCCGGGCCTCCCGGGTATCCCTCGCGCCACCCCCCGACATCCAAACCTGGAGGCAAAACACCATGTCCGAGATCTCAACTCCCCGCGAGCTGTTCGTTCACGAGCTCGGCGACATTCTCTACGTCGAGCGGCAGCTCGCCACAAAGGCACTCCCGCAGCTCATCTCCCAGGTCAGGGACGACGAGTTCCGCTCCGCGCTCGAGGATCATCTCCACCAGACCAAGAATCACGTCGCCAACGTCGAGCAGGTCTTCGAGCTGCTCGGCGAGGACGCTGAGGCCGAGGTCTGCCTTGCCTTTGAAGGGCTGACGAAGGAGCACGCGCAGATGGTCGAGGAGACCTCGAGCGACCTGATCGACATGGTCGATCTCGGCGCGGCAGCCCGCACCGAGAACTACGAGATCGCCGCGTACGAGACGCTGCGACGCATGGCCAAGGCACTCGGCGAGGACGACGCGGTCGCTCTCCTCGACGAGAACCTGAAACAGGAGAAGGACGCCCTCCACATCGTGGAGCGGATCGCCACGCGCGTCAGCAAGGACAACGTCGCCGCGACGGCCTGACGCTGCTCGGGTGGCCGCCCGCACGCGGGCGGCCACCCGACGCCGTGACCCGGGCCAAAGTCATCGGGTTGAAGATGCGCGTTCGGTGGAACCCATGGGGTATGGGAACGTTCGAGGCACAGGTGGAGCCGGCCCTGGCGGCCCTCGCACCGCTGCGTCACTCGCTCGACGAGTGGCTCGAGCGGGGTGGAGTCACCGAGCCGCCACGAGCCGCGGTCGTCCTTGCTACGCACGAAGCGGTGGCAAACGCAATCGAGCACGCTGGCACGCCGCACGCAGTCCTCGTTCGCGGCGAGGCCGACACCAAGGGAGTCGTGATCGAGATAACCGACGACGGCAGCTGGCGACCGCCTGCTGATCCACCGCCCGAAGATCGTGGTCGCGGTCTCGACCTCATCCGTGCTCTCGTGTCCGATGCAGAGGTCCGCACGGGCGACAGCGGAACCACGGTCCGCATTCAGCAGCTGGTCTAGCCTCCAACGCGTCAGGCTCGGGGAACGGTTTTCGTGACCACCCAGTGGTGCCTGCCGATCTGCCGGTCGCGCTCGAACCCGTGGCGCTCGAACAGCGCGAGCGTGCCATTGTGGAGAAACGACGACGAGACGCTGCGGCCCGCCGCATTCTCCGGATAGCTCTCGACGACTCCGCCGCCGAGGTGCGCGATCTCCGCGAGCGCACCGCCGAGCGCTACCGACGCAACTCCCGCACGCCTCGACCCACGGCCGACGAAGAAGCACGTGATCCGCCAGTCGGGCAGCTCCCCGAGGCCCTCGAGATACGTCCCTTTGTGCTTGATGCGCGGCAGCTCGTCCGTCGGCCCGAACTGGCACCAGCCGACACACTCCTCGCCGTCGTAGACGAGGGCCGCATGCGCCCTCCCCTCGCGAACGCGGCACTCTTTCCTGGCCCGGTTGTCCCGCGAGTTCGGGCCTTCCTCGTGAAAGCCCATGCACCAGCAGCCGCCCCATACGCCGTTGTGCGCTTCGACGAGCCGCGCGAAGTCGGGCCACGTCGTTTCGGACAATGCGTGAACACGAAGATCCGTCATAGCCGTCGTCGATCACACGATATCCCGCGGCTTCGAGCGGTAGGCGCTCGACGAGGGGGCGCGCCGATGCGAGCGGCCGGGCAGAGCACGAGCCCGGGCACCACGCCTCGGCGGCCGGCCCGCCGATCACGGCGGCGCCGGCGCCGGGCGAAGCGCGCTAGCCGTTGACGGTGCGCGGCGGCTTGACGTCGCCGTTGGTCAGCTTCGTCGTCCACTCGTCGAGCGTCGCAATCAGCTGGTCGCGGTTCGGCGCCTTGGCGCTGACCTTGCCGTATCCGACACCGTCATTCGCGGTGTTGAAGAGACCGTCGACGCCGCCCTTGAACGTGTTGTCGACGAGAAGCCCGATCGTGTCCGAGACGCCGACGTTGACCTTCTTCTGGGCGCTCGTCAGAACCTGTGGGCCGAGGAACGCCTGATCGTTGTCGACACCAATGCCCCAGACACCCTTGTCGCCCGCGGCCGTGATGGCGCCGAGGCCACACTGGCCCGCGACCTGGAAGACGACGTCGGATCCCCGACCGATCTGGTTCAGCGCCACTTCCTGACACTTGTCCTGGGCGACGAAGTCCTGCGAGTAGCCGTTGAGCGTCTTGATACCCGGTTTCACCTGCTTCGCGCAGTACTGGTAGCCGGCGATGTACGCGTCGACGGGCGGAATCTTGAGGCCCCCAACCGACGAGATGGTGTTGGTCTTCGACTCCGTCGCGGCTGCGACGCCGGCGAGGCAACCCGCCTCCTGCTCGGCAAAGACGATTCCGCGCACGTTGGTGGGCGCGCCCTTCAGCCCGGCCGCGTTGACATCGACGATCGCAAACTTCGTGTCGGGGTATTGCGCCGACACGCTCGCGACGGAGTCGCCCATCAGGAAGCCGACGGCGATGACGAGGTCGTAGCCTTGCTTGGCGGCTGTCGAGAGGTTCGGGACGTAGTCCGCCGCGCTCTTCGAGATCAGGGCGCGACCGCCGACGCCGTATTTGGCCTTGGCCTCCTGGAGGCCCTTGTAGGCGAGTGCGTTGAACCCCTTGTCATTGAGCCCACCGATATCGGTGATCAGCGCCACCTTGGTGGAGGGGGTGTCAGTCTTCGAAGACGACGAGCCACAGCCGGCTGCTACCACGGCGACGGCAACGGCGAGAGCCGCGCCGAAACTGATGCGAGCGAAAGGAGTCATGTACTACCTATCCCCACGGACGCTCACATTCAAACCTCCTGCTTCCCGCGATCTCTGCGACCCGATCAGCCGCCGTCGAACAGTGCAGAGCTGCGGTCGAGCCGTTCCTTGACGGTCGCCCGCAGGTTCTCTGCGAGCGCCGGAAAGCGCTTCTCGATCTGCCAGAGGTCGCGCTTGAAGAGCGTGACCAGGCGCATGGGCGTGACTGCGACGACGGAAGCGGTGCGCCGCCCGGATGAGAGCAGAGCGATCTCGCCGAACACGTCTCCCGCCACGAGCCCGGAGATTCGCTCGTCCCCACGGAGCACGTCGGCACTCCCCTCCTCGACGGCGAAGAACGCGTGGCCAAAATCGCCCTCGGCCGCGAGCACCGCGCCCGCCTCGACCTCGAGCTCGCCGGCGAGCCCGGCAACCACCTCGAGCTCAGAGTCGTCGAGCTCCGCGAAGAGCGAGACGTTCCGGATGCGCTCGGGGCCTACGGGCATCGAGGGAACCTAACAACGTCGCTGGTGACGGTCCGGTACCGACTTGGTGAAGACCTGGAAGTGCTCGCGTCGACCCCGTGCTTCCGATCCGCTGCCGCTAGGCAGCCTTGGAGCTCGTGACCTGTTCGCGGAAGGCGTTCGCGAAGGCTCGGACAACCACGGGGTCGAACTGGGTGCCCGCGTGACGGTCGATCTCGGCAAGGGCCTCCGACACGGAAAGTGCCGCACGGTAGGGCCGCGCCGTCGTCATCGCGTCGAACGCGTCGATGACGGCGATGATGCGTGCGGGCACCGGGATGTTCTCGAGCGTCAGTCCGTCGGGGTACCCGCCGCCGTCGGCGCGCTCGTGGATCGAGCGGACGATCGGTGCGATTGCCGAAAGCGTCGGGGCTGCCGCCAGGATGCGCTCACCGATTTCGCTGTGCCGTTGCACATACAGCCGCTCGTGCCACTCGAGCGGGCCGGGCTTGTCGAGAATAGAGGCTGGAATCGCGGCCTTGCCGACGTCGTGGAGCTCGGCGCCGAGGCGGGTCAGCTCGATGTCCTCGGGCGAAAGCCCAAGACCGCGCGCGGTGCCTTCGACGAGCTCGGCCACGTGCCCGGAGTGAGTGATGAGGCCGCGATCCTGCTCTGCGAGAACCTGCAGCAGCACGTCCTTGATCTCCGATCGCAGAACCGTTTGGCCGGATCGCTTGTCGGCGTAGAGGCGCTGGTCGGCGACATGCAGCGCCTGCTCGAGCGTGATCCCGGGGAGGATCCGCGCCGAGCCCGCCGACGCGCCGATCGTGAACCCATCCCCCTCCTCGCACAGAGCACCTCTGGCTGCTTCGAGCAGCTCCGCGCCATCCCGATCGTCCGTGATGACGACGAATTCGTCGCCGCCGATCCGGTAGGCCGCTCCACCCGACCCGACGACACGAGCGAGGCGATGCCCGAGTCGCTCGAGCAGTGCGTCTCCGGCGGGGTGGCCGAAGGTGTCGTTGTAGCGCTTGAAGCCGTCGAGGTCGAAAATCCCGAGTGAGACGGCCTGATCTCCTTCGAGAGCGTCGACCTTGCCTTCGATGTCGACAAACAGCTTGCGTCGGTTCCCGAGCCCCGTCAGGACGTCGGTCGTCGCCTCGAGATCGCTGCGTCGGCGCGCTCGTACGGAGAGCTGCATCGCGACCGTAAAGGCGAAGAGCAGGATCACAACCGCGACAACGGTGCCGATCACGGCAACCGTGCGCGATCTTGCGGCCGCCGCGCCGTACGCGAGATCGGCGCGATCGAATTCCGCTGCCAGCCGCCCTTTGATGCCTGTCGGCTCCTGGCTCGCCCCGAGCTCGAGCGCTGCCTGAAGCCCCTCTCCGGCTGCGACCATGAGCGCGAGACGATCGAGAAGGGCGTAGTCCGCGGTCCTCAACGACGCGATGCGATTCGGCTCGGTATCCGCTCCCAAGCCTCGAAGCGTTACGAGTGATTGGTCGAACCGGCTCTTGGCAGCGTCCATGCGCGCGATGCGCTCCTTCGCCGGGACCGCCGCAGTCTGCGCGGTTGCCGGTGCGAAGGCGAGGGCGACCAGGACTCCCTCCTGGTTTCGCATGTGCTCGATCAGGACCTGGGCGCGCCGAGCCTCATCGACCCTCTGCTCGAACCGGATCACTGCGCCCATCGCGACGAGACCGATGATCCAGATCGAGGCGACGACCACGGTCGAACGGACAACACCGAGAGCGGGTGCGGCGCGCCGGGAGAGCGTCACCACGCCGGTGCGCGCGCTGCGACGGGTCGGGTGTAGGTCCGCGTGCGTCTCCACAAGACGATCATCGCCCCACCTGACCGCGGGACCGTCCCCCGACGAGGTCGCCCGTTCGGCCGTGAACCCTTACTTCTGAGGCACGGCGCCCTCGCGCTGTAGGCGCCGCTCGAGGATCGTCGCGTTGAGGACGGCCGTCGCGATCACGAGCCGACTGATCAGATACAGCCCGAACAGCAACGCGGCCGCGAGCCCGAGCGAGCCGTACGTGCCCTGCTTGCTGCTCGCCTGCGGAGCGACGAAGTACGCGATCACGACGTGCAGCACCTCCACACCGAGCCCGAACACGATCGCGCCGGGCGCGAGATCGCGCCAGGTCGCGTCTCGGTGCGGTAGGCGCATCGAGACCGCGAGCCAGAGCAGCGCGTACGGGATCGGAGTGAGCAACGTGACGAGGATCCCGTCCGAGAACGACACACCGCGCGCGGCTGTTGCGAGCACCGAGAACGCGAGGTAGCCGACGAGCGCCGCCAGGAGCTGCAGCGTGGCGCTCACGGTGGGCTTCGGCACCGTCCCCCGCGAATCGCCCCAGACGAGGCGGTGGGTGACGATCAGTGTCCGCAGCAGGCTCCGGGTCATGTAGACGAGCAGCGGCAAGCCGATCAGCAAGGCGTACCAGCGAGCCGAGCTCGAGGCGGCGCTCGAGATCGAGTTCGTGACGAGCCCGGCGAGACCCAACGACCTCGCGGCTCCTTCCGGCGACGTATCGGAGGCATCCGCGTAGAGGCCGAAGCCCGCGACCGCAACGAGAGCGAGCGGCAGCATCCAGAGGAAGAACCGGTACGCGAGCGCTCCTGCGAGGATGCCGCCACCCACCTCCGAGTCGCGATCGACGACGTCGAATGCGACATCGACGACCGGACGTCGCCGCCGCTCGGCCTCCGCCCGCGCCGCAAGGTGCGCCACCCGGCCACGCGCGCGGGCGATTCCGCCGCGCACGCGGCCGGGAGTCTCGGGCCGTCCGGCGGGCTCATCGGCGTCGGGTGCATCGACGGGCTCCACTCCTCGATCGTAGTCTCGGCCTCCGCACCCGGCGAACGCCGTCCCGGGGGTCAGCCGGACGGGAAGCGCCGGCTGAAGCGCACGTTCTCCGGGTACGGGAAGAAGTCGACGATCTCGCCCCTTCCCACCTGCTCCTGACAGCGCTGCCAGAACTCGGGGCGAAGGAGGTCGGCATGGTGGCGCATGAACGCCTCACGGACCTGCGGGCTGCCGAGCAGGAACGTCTCGAACTCCTCCGGAAACACATCGAGCGCCCCGACCGGGTACCACGGCTCGCCCGAGAGCTCGGCCTCCGGATTCGGCGGCGGCGGGATGACCCGGAACGAGCAGTCGGTGAGGTACTCGATCTCGTCGTAGTCGTAGAACACGACACGGCCGTGCCGATTGACGCCGAAGTTGCGCCAGAGCATGTCGCCGGCGAAGACGTTGGCAATCGCGAGGTCGCGAATCGTGTCGCCGTACTCGCGCACCACATCCTCGACCTCCGCTGGCGTAGCCGAGTCGAGGTAGAGGTTCAGCGGCGTCATGCGGCGCTCGACGTAGCAGTGCCCGACGATCACGTTGTCGCCGTCCACCTCGACCGTCGACGGCGCGAGCCGGAGCAGCTGGTCGAGCAGCTTCGGTGCGAAGCGGTCGCGCGGCAGGGCCAGGTTCTTGAACTCGAGGGTGTCTGCCATGCGGCCGACCCGATCGATCTGCTTCACCATCAGGAACTTCCGCTTCACCGTCGCTCGGTCGCTCTGCTTCGTGTGTCCGAACTCGTCCTTGATCACCTTGAGCACGTACGGATACGAGGGCAAGTTGAAGACGTGCATCACGAGACCCGGCGTGCCGGGCGCCTCGACGAAGACGTCCTTCGAGTGGTGCAGGTGATGCAGGAGGTCGCGGTAGAACAGGGTCTTCCCCTGCTTGGCGAGCCCGACGGCCGTGTAGAGCTCGGAGCGCGGCTTGCTCGGCATCAGCGTCTGCAGGAACTGGATGGTGCCGGAGGGGACGTCCATGTCGACCATGAAGTACGCCCGGGAGAGCGAGAAGAGGACCGAGATCCCCTCGTCGTCGAACAGGACGGTGTCGAGCACGAGCCTGCCGTCGTCGTCGTGGAGCACTGCAACGCCGAAGGCGGTCTCCGAATCACCGTTGACGATCTTCCCGATCACGTACGCGGCCTTGTTGCGGTAGAACGCAGAGCCGAGCACCTGCAGCTGGTAGTCGGGCCCGCGCGCGGGCCACTCTCCGTCGAAGTGCTCGAGCAGCGCCCGCACGAGGAAATCGACATCCCGCTCGAGGTTCGCGAACGGCCGGCTCCAACCGAAGTCGGAGAAGACCTCGAGCAGCGCGGGCCGGAGCCCCGGATCGTCCGGGTAGTAGCTTCGGTAGATGGGTGGATCGGACTCGATGTACTCCGTCGAGACGGCGGCCCGGACGAACGCGAAGTCGTTGTGGACATACGTGCGCTGGAGTACGCGGGTGACAACCGAGTTGAAGAACGTCTCGGCGAGCTCGGGTCGCTTGTGGTCGACGAGGAGGCCGATGTAGAACAGCTTCGCGCTGCGCCACGTCGCATCGTCGAGCGATCCGGCGTCGAGCTCGTCACGCAGGCGCTCGACACACTCCTCAACCCGCTCGTCGTAGTAGCGGATCCGCTCCCGCACCGCCTGCTGCGCCTCCGTCCAGGCCGCGGCGTCGAAACGCTGCTTCGCGTCGGCACTCGTCTCGCGGAACAGCCGGTAGTGCCGGTCGAAGCCCTCGATCATCACAGCGGCGATGCGCTGTGGGATCTCCCCCACTCGAGTCAGCTCGTCGCCGGCCACCGTTCCTGGAGCGTAGTCGTGCCTGCACCACGACTACGCTGTGTGGCATAGCTTTCAACCGACAATTGCCGAGAGATCAGCGAGCGAGGAGTCCCCTTATGACCGAGAAGTCCCTCATCGAGGCGCCGGCGGACGGTGCCAGGATCGTGCCCGGGAAGCCGACCCCCGACAACCCGATCATCCCGTTCATCGAGGGTGACGGCATCGGTGTCGACATCACACCGGTCATGCGGGCCGTCGTCGACGCTGCCGTCGGGAAGGCGTACGGTGGCGCACGCACGGTCCACTGGATGGAGGTCTACGCGGGCGAGAAGTCGACCCGGCTCTACGGCGCCGACGTGTGGCTGCCGGCCGAGACGCTCGAAGCCCTGCGCGAGTACGCCGTCTCGATCAAAGGCCCGATGACGACGCCCGTCGGTGGAGGCATTCGCTCCCTCAACGTGGCATTGCGCCAGGAGCTCGACCTCTATGTCTGCCTGCGCCCGGTGCGGTACTTCACCGGCGTCCCGAGCCCGCTCAAGGATCCGACGAAGACGGACATGGTCATCTTCCGCGAGAACACGGAGGACATCTACGCCGGCATCGAGTGGGAAGCCGAGTCCGAGGGAGCGCGGAAGCTCATCACCTTCCTCCAGGACGAGCTCGGCGTGCGCAAGATCCGCTTCCCGGAGACGTCCGGGATCGGGATCAAGCCGATCTCGCGGGAGGGCACCGAGCGGCTCGTGCGGCGCGCGTACCAGTACGCGATCGACAACGACCGCACCTCGGTCACGCTCACGCACAAGGGCAACATCATGAAGTTCACCGAGGGGGCATTCCGCGACTGGGGCTACGCCCTCGCGGCGAACGAGTTCGGTGCGGAGTTGCTCGACGGCGGCCCCTGGATGGCGTTCAAGAATCCGAAGACGGGCCGCGAGATCGTCGTCAAGGATGCGATCGCCGACGCGTTCCTGCAGCAGATCCTCCTGCGCCCCGGCGACTACGACGTGATCGCGACGTCGAACCTCAACGGCGACTACATCTCCGACGCGCTCGCAGCGCAGGTCGGGGGCATCGGCATCGCGCCGGGCGCAAACATCGGCGACGAGGTGGCGCTGTTCGAGGCGACCCACGGGACGGCTCCGAAGTACGCCGGCCAGGACAAGGTCAACCCCGGCTCGCTCATCCTCTCCGCCGAGATGATGCTCCGCCACCTCGGCTGGTTCGAGGCAGCCGATCTGATCATCTCGTCGATCGAGGCAGCGATCGGCGACCAGCAGGTCACCTACGACTTCGCCCGCCTGGTGGACGGCGCCACCGAGGTGTCCTGCTCGGCGTTCGGCCAGGCGATGATCGACCGGATGTAGAGCACGGCGGCCGCGATATCGTCTCCCCATGCTCGTCGATCTCAGCCACCGCATCACGGACGGCATGCTCACCTACCCGGGGCTGCCGGCGCCAGTGATCGGGACGCATCTCTCGCGTGAGGCTGCCGAGGAGATCTACGGCCCGGGGACCAGCTTCCACATCGGCCTGCTGACGATCTGCACCAACACCGGCACGTATATCGACGTGCCCTTCCACCGCTATGCCGACGGTCACGACCTCGCCGACCTGGCGCTGGAACAGGTAGCGGGACTCCCGGCGGTGCTGCTCGACCGGCGCGGTCAGGAGGCGATCACGCTCACGGCCGACGAGCTCGCGGGCCTCGCCGGGCACGCGGTCCTCGTTCGCACCGACCACTCTCGGCATTTCGGGACCGACCGCTACTTCGAAGGCCACCCCCATCTCACCGAAGCAGCAGCGGAGTCGCTCGTTCGAGCGGGCGTCGCATGCGTCGGCATCGATTCGCTCAACATCGACGACACATCGACAGGCGAGCGGCCGGTGCACTCGATCCTGCTCAAGCAGGGCATCCCCATCGTCGAGCACCTGACGAATCTTGCCGAGCTGCCGGCGGCGGGCTTCACATTCACCGCGGTGCCACCGAAGATCGAGGGCGCCGGGACGTTCACCGTGCGGGCGTTCGCGGCGACCTGACCCGCGTCACGCTTTCCGCCCTCAGCGGGCGACGACGGCGATGTTGTACGTCGCGTCGCGGACGCGTGTCGCGAGCGACACTGCGAGATAGAGCGTCTTCGCCGGGCCTGGGTTCGTGTACCGCAGGGTGACGGTTCCGTTCGTGTCGAGGCTGCGAGCCACCCTGTTCTTGTTCGGCGTCGCCTCCGTCACGGTCGTCGTCGTCGGCGCCCAGAGGCCGAGTGCGACGCCGGCGGCGGCCGTCGTCTTGACGGTGAGGGTGCGGCGGGCCGGCACGAAGACGCGATAGACGTCGCGTGGGTCCTCAACGGTCGTCAGCCGAGCCACGAGCGTCGTCGACGGCTTTGCCCGCGTCGTCAGCGGCGGGATGCCGTTGTCGAACACCTTGCCCGGCACGACGTAGTCCATGTCGTCATTCGGCTCGAGCGGGTCCGGTACCGGCGCCGGATAGGCAAGGGCGGCGGGGACGTTGAGGAGGCCGAAGCCGGAGGCGTCATCCCTGCCCGGTGCATCGATGTCGACCGCGGAGCGACGCATCACCTCGAACACCTGGCTCGCGTCGAGCTCGGGCCGCACGCTCCAGACCCAGGCTGCCGCACCGGCCACGAGCGGCGATGCGAAGCTCGTGCCCGCCTCGGGCGCCCAGCCGTCGTCGAGAGCCGTCGCGACGGTGATGTCCTGTCCCGGGGCGGCGATGTCGACGAAGCGGGAGCGGCTCGAGAACGACGAGACCCTGTTCTGCTGATCCGTCGCTGCCGTGGTGAGCACGTGGGGGAGGCTCGCCGGGAACGAGAGCGGACTACCCGCCTCGCCGTCGTTGCCGGCCGCCGCGACCACGAGCATCCCCTTGCGAATAGCCGTTTCGATCGACTGCTGGATCGGGAGGAGTGACCGTTCGGCACCGAGGCTCAGGTTGATCACGCCGGGGCCACCATTCGCTGCAGCGAGCACGCCGGCGACGATGTCGCTCGTCTGGAGCGCGGTGCCCGAGCCGAGCGCGGCATCCCACGTCTGCAGCAAGGCGTCGGGGTAGATCCCGACCATGCCGACGTCGTTGGCGGGCGCACCGATCACCGATGCGACCGCGGTTCCGTGGACGCCCCCGAGCGGCGCCGGCTCCTGGGCGTTGAGCGCGACGATGCCCGCACGCCCGGCGAACTCCGGATGCGCGACGTCGACACCCGAGTCGACGATCGTGATCGGCTTGCCGGGGCCGGGCGGAGTAAGGTCGGCGACGCCGATCGCTGCCCGCCACCACTCGGTGCCGACGAGCGGATCGGTGTAGTCGGTGACGCTCATCGTCCCGGCAATGGAGTCCGGGGCCGTGAAGCGGAGCGCGCCACAGGCCCGGATGCGGGGCAGCACCTTCGCGGCCGCATCGCTCTCGAGCCGGTACAGCCGCAGGCTCGCTGCGACGGTGGTCGCTCCCGCCTCCCGGAGGATGGCAGCTGCGTCGCACGACGCGGACGGCTCGAGCTCGACGAGCTGCGGAGCGACAGCCGCGGCCGGCGCACCGACGACCGCACCGGACGCGAGCAACACGAGCGCCGCGCAGGCGGCGCCGAGCGCCATGTGCGTGGCCCGCGACCTCACGCGGATGAAAGGGCCTGCGTGTTGTCGGAGGGGTGGCCCACGAGCTTGCCGTCACGCATGGCAAGACGGCGCGGCGCCCTTGCGGCGAGGGTGGGGTCGTGCGTCGCCACGATCACGGTGGCGTCGTGGCTCGTCGCGAGGCCCGCCAGGAGGTCGATCACGTCGGCGCCGGTCGCCGTGTCGAGGTTACCGGTGGGCTCGTCGGCCAGGATCACCCTGGGACCGACGACGAGTGCCCTGGCGATCGCGACACGCTGCTGCTCCCCACCCGAGAGGTGCGCGGGGAGATGGGAGAAGCGATCGGCGAGGCCGACCTCCTCGAGCAGGGTCAAGGATCGCTCGCGCAACTCCATCGAGCTTACCCCCACCGGGGCAAGCCCCGCCTCGACGTTTTCGAGCGCGGTCAGCGTCGGGATCAGGTTGAACTGCTGAAAGACGAAGCCGAACGCCTTCAGACGGAGCTCTGCGAGCTCGCCGTCGCCGAGTGCGCCGAGGTCGCGTCCCTCGAAGAAGACGTTGCCCGAGCTCGGCCGGTCGAGCGCGCCGAGAAGCTGCAGCAGCGTCGTCTTGCCAGATCCGCTCGGGCCCTCGAGCGCCACGAACTCTCCCGCTTCGATCTGGAGGTCGACTCCACCGACGGCCTCGATCGTTGCAGGGCCCCGCTGGAAGAACCGCTTCGCCGCCTTGACGTCGTAGAGCACCGCCTCTGTCATTACTCGACCTGCCTCAACGCGTCGGCGGGGCGCAGTCGCGAGGCGCGGTACGCCCCGGCGCCGCCGGCGAGCAGGCCGCCGACGACTGCGAGCAGGAATCCCGTGATCAGCACGCCGATCGCAAGCGGGGCGGTGAGCGCAACCTGATCGCTGACGGTACGGGCGGTGACCTGCCCGAGGCCGAAGAACCCGTCCCCGCCACCCGTGCTCGAGCTGGCGGTGAGCGTCGGGCCGAACGCGCCGATCGCAGCAGTCACCGCGATACCGAGCACGACACCGACGGCGCCGCCGAGGATGCCTTGAGCGAGCGACTCGCCCATCACCTGGCGGACGACGAGCCACTGCGTCCAGCCGAGCGCCTTGAGCGTGCCGAGCTCGCGAACGCGCTTCCCCACCGAAGCGAGCGTCAAGAGCACCGCCAACAGGAACGCAGCGACCGCGGCGAGCACGGCGAGCGCCGTTCCGAGCCGCTTCGAGAGGCTCGCGGCATCGACCAGCGAGCCGCTGATCGAGTCGGCAACCTGCTTGGCGCTCGCGACCTGCGCCCTCGGGTACAGCGTCTCGATCTGCTGTTGCACGTCACCGACGGAGGCCCCGTTCTCCGCCCGGACGAGCAGGACGTTGACGGAGCCTTTCTGGCTCGCCAGCACCTGGAGCTGCGGCAGCGAGATGTAGACGTCGGCCGTCTGCCCACCGAGCGGCGGGCGAACAAGGCCGACGACGGTGAACACGGTGCCGTTGAGGTCGAGCTTCGAGCCGACCTTCAGGCTCTCGCGGCTCGCATAGGTGCTCGAAAGGAGCGCCTCGTGGGCCCCGGCGCCCCCGCTCGCGGCGATGAACCGGCCGCTCGAGACGAGCGACGCGGTGACGACGCCGATGTCCGGCGTCTTGGCATCGACGCCTGCGATCGTGTACGTCGCGCTCTTGATGTTCGTCTGGGGCGGATTGACCACCTGCTGCAGGGTCTGCTGGGGGGTCGTGATCGTCGCGCGGAAGCGCTGAAGCCGTGCCGGCAGGCACTTGTTGAACGCGCTCCGGTCGCCGCCGCCGCGTGCACCCCCACCGCCGCCGCCGAGACCGCCGCCGCCGGCGGCGGGCGGGCCGCCCTGTCCGCCCTGGCCTCCCCCGAATGTGATGCCGGCCTTCTGGAGGCACGTCTGCATCGCTGCGAACTCGGCCGCCGTGGGACGGGCAATCTGGCGGTCGACCTGGATCTGCTGCCCACCGGCCTTGATCTTCGCCACGATCTTCGGCACCGTCCCGGACTGGTGCACCGCGGCGAGGACGAGGCCGCTCGAGACCGAGGCGACGCCATCGACCTTTGCGATCTGGGAGGCGGTCGTCTCGGGGAACGTCAGCTGCGTGCCCGGCAAGAAGAAGTCGTGGACGAACTGATCACCGGGCTTGCCGAGCTTCGAGAGATCGGTGATCACGGATTGGTTGGCCTGGATGACCTCGCGACCGCCACCACCAAAGCCACCGCCGCCAGGCCCGCCGCCCTGCGACGCATCCTGCGTCTGCGGCGCGAGAGTCACGGTGAGGTCGGTACCGATGCTCGAGAGAGGATTCAGCGCCTTCGCCTGGGCCTGATCGAGGCCGCGCGAGAGGGACGAGACGGCGATGACGAGCGAAACCCCGACCGCGAGGCCAAGAACGGTAAGGATGGTGCGGCTCTTACGCCGTACGAGCTCGCTCCGCAGATAGCTGAAGAAGAACACCGCAACGATTGAAGCAGCCGATCCTGAGAGCCACCTGGGAGTATTCGGCAGGGCCGATCGCAGGCAGCCGCGGCCTCACGGGCCGCGGGCGGCCACCGCTGCAACAGCCTCCTGGGACGACATCACCCCGATCACCTCGAACCGCACGAGATCGTCCCAGGACCCCATCCACTCATCGAGCAACGCGCGCTCGGCACACTCCATCACCTGGTAGCAGCGGCTCAGGTCGTCCGTGACCCAGCTGCCGTGGTACTCGAGGCCGGGCGGTGCCATCCTGCCCCGCTCGGCAAACCGCTGATAGACGGGCGCCGGGTCGCCTCCCTCGAAATCCTCGATGATCATGAACAGCATGGGCGCATCATCCACCATCGCAGCGCCGTCTCACAGGCGGAGCACCACCCGCGTTGTAGCTCCCATGACACAGCTCACATCGAACACCTACGAAAGCCCCGTCGGCGCGTTGACCCTCGTCGCCGGCAATGCAGGGCTCCGCGCCGTGATCTGGCCCGACGGCCGACTCGACCGCGTCGGCCTCGCCGGCGAGACCCTGACGCCCGGTGGCGCCGCCGTTCTCGACGCAACCGCCGCGCAACTGGACGAGTACTTCGCCGGCACGCGGACGTCGTTCGACATTCCGCTCGATCTCCAGGGCACCCCGTTCCAGCTCGCGGCCTGGCGGGCGCTTGCCGGAATCCCCTACGGTGAGACCCGTAGCTACGGCGAGCAGGCGGACGCGATCGGCCGGCCGACGGCCGTGCGGGCGATCGGTGCCGCAAACGGACGCAACCCCGTCTCGATCGTGCTCCCGTGTCATCGGGTGATCGGCAGCAACGGCTCGCTCACCGGATTCGGTGGCGGCCTCGAAGTAAAGGCCGCGTTGCTCGAGCTCGAGCGGAGAAACGTCGTGGTGCCCGACTGGGGCCGGCCCCTGCTACCTTTCGCGAGCCCGGTCGCGCTAGGTGGGGAGGCAGCGGTTCCCTGAACCCGAAATCCGCTCCAGCGGGACCGAACGCCGTCCGAGGGACGGTTTCATCGGGATTGGGTCTGCGCACGAGGTGTTGACAGGTCGGGTCCCGCGCACTGGGAGCGTTCGAACCGCGTCAGGTCCGGAAGGAAGCAGCGCTAAGGACTCCCTCTCAGGTGCCGCGGTTCCGCCCGGCCCGAGCCGGCGACGCAGATTCCTCCGGGGAAGCTTGTTTCGACGACGGAGCGCGCGACCGGGCATATCTCGCTCCCGGGGAACCTTCGTGGGTGGCCCCGTGAGTTTGGTGGGCGCGTCGTCGAGCGGAAGGATGCTGGCGCAGGCGAGCGTCGCATGCCTGGTCTCGGTCTGGGCAGGTCGGCGGCGTGAGGGGGTGTCAGGTCGCCTCAGTGTTGTCGCCGGGTGTGACGAGCCCTGTTTCGTAGGCGAGGACGACGGCTTGGGCGCGGTCGTGGATGTTGAGTTTGGTGAGGATGTTGCTGACGTGGGTTTTGACGGTGGCTGCGCCGATGATGAGTTGTGTGGCGATTTCGGTGTTGGAGAGGCCGCGTGCGATGAGCCGGAGGACTTCGATCTCACGGTCGGTGAGGTCGCGCAGTCGTTCGGGGGTGCGGGCTCCGGGTGCGGGTTTCCTGGTGAACTCGTTGAGGAGGCGTCGTGTGAGGGCCGGGTCGAGGAGGGCATCTCCGGCGGCAACTGCGCGGACGGCGTGGACGAGGTGTGAGGGGGGCACGTTCTTGAGGAGGAAGCCGCTCGCGCCGGCGCGGAGTGCGTCGTAGAGGTATTCGTCGTGGTCGAAGGTGGTCAGCATGAGGATGCGCGGATGGTTACCGGTCTGCTCGAGGAGGCGTTTGGTGGCAGTGATGCCGTCCGTTCCCGGCATGCGGATGTCCATCAGGACGACGTCGGGCAGAAGGGTCTCGGCGAGGCGGATGGCGCTGTCGCCGTCTTCGGCCTCGGCGACGACCTCGATGTCTGGTTCGCTGTCGAGGATGATGTGGAAGCCGCCGCGCACGAGCGCCTGGTCGTCGGCGATCAGGACGCGGATCACGCTGCTGCTCCGTTGAGGGGTATGTGCGCTCTGACCTCGAATCCGCCTGATGGGCGTGCTCCGTAGGCGAGTGTGCCGCCGTAGAGGGCGACGCGTTCGCGCATCCCGACCAGGCCGTGGCCAGCACCAGGAAGAGGTGGGTCGGCGTCGCCGTTTCCGTCGTTGCTGACGCAGAGTGCGAGTTCGCGTGGCCCGTAGCCGACGTGCACGAGTGCGGTCGCGTGACGTGTGTGTTTGCGGACGTTCGTGAGGGCTTCCTGCACGATCCGGTAGGCGGCCAGGTCGATGCCGGGTGGTAGCGGCCGCGGCGTTCCCTCGACGGCGTACTCGACGGCGACTCCCGAGGCGCGAGTTTGCTGGAGCAGCGTCTCGAGCCGCTGCAGCCCTGGTTGGGGCTCGGCCGCGAGGCCGGCGACCGCGGTGTCGTGGAGGAGTCCGAGTAGCCGGCGTAGCTCGTCCAGGGCTTCGCTTCCCGCTTCGCGAATTGCTGCCAGCGCCCGGCGGGCGCCCTCGGGATCGCTGTCGAGCAGGCGTTCTGCCGCGCCGGCTTGGACGACCGTGACGCTGACGCTGTGCGCGATCACATCGTGTAACTCGCGGGCGATCCGGTCGCGCTCCTCGACGACCGCAAGCCGAGCAAGCACTTCTCGCTCCGCCTTCAGCTCCTCCGTGCGCTGTTCGAGCGACTCGGAGTGGAGGCGCCTGATGCGCACGCCGCGACCGAGCGCGTAGGCGAGCGTGATGAAGATCAGTCCCGGCACGATGTTGCCCCATCCCTTGAGACCGACCGCGAGCAGCGCGAGCTCGCTTGCGTACAGGGCCGCGAGGACCGCAACGACCACCCGCTGGCCGGTCGCGTCGGCGAAGGCGGCAGCCGAGTAGACGAGGATCAGCAGCACGAGGAACGGCTCGACCGGCAAGTTGCTGTGCGCCCCGTAGAGGACGTCGAGCCAGACCTGGACGGGAACCCAGAAGGCCACGAGCGCCGCCACCGGTGCGCTTCGCCGCCACGCCACCGGCAGCGCCATCAGCACCACCAGCAGCGCGTTCAAAGCCCGTGGTCCGTGGAAATCGGCGTTCAAGGAGCGGAGGAACAGCTCGCATAGTCCGAGCACCGCCAACGCTCCCGCCAATAGCCAATCAGCCCTCGGCCCTACCGCCGCCAGCAGTCGTCTCGTCTCCATCCAGGAACCGTAAACCCGGACGCGGTTACGCGCATCCCACCCGAGACGGAACCGCCTCCCCCAGCGGGCGGACACGCGCGGCGCGCAACCATCCTGAGCGGTGAGAGGAAACCACCGCCCGGCCGATGTCAATCTCGGGGCCGTCGCCCTAGCGTGAGCAGCACATCCCGACCATCCACGCGAAAGGCGGAACCCATGCAGCCGAAACTGCGATCGCTGGCGATCGCGCTAAGCGCAACCGCGCTGATCGCCGCAGCCACCTCTTTCGACTCCCAAGCCCAGACCCAGCAGAGCCAGACGCGCACCCTCCACCTCGTCGAGCAAGGCGGCAGCCTCGCCGTCGTCGACAACCAACCGAAGGCCAAACACCAATACGACTTCTCACCCGGCGACATCGTGATCGTCCGCCGCATCATCCTCAACCAACACGGCACCCAAACCGGAACCCTCCGGCTCGTCTGCGTCGCCACCACCGCCACCACCCAGCAGTGCAGCGGCACCGAGAAACTCACCGACGGAACGATCGAAGTTGCCGGAATCTCCAGCTCCGACCCCGGAACAGCCGTCGCCGTCATCGGCGGAACCGGAGCCTACAGCGGCGCCCACGGAACGAGCACCTCAAACGACCGCACCAACAACCACGACGTCGCCGACCAGACCATCACCCTCCTCCCCTGACCCACCGCAACCCTGCGGCCACCCCACCCCACCGCCCCGTCCAAGACAAGGAGACACAATGAGCCGCCTGCCGGCATGGGCCTACCTCACGATCGGAACGGCCGCCACCCTCCTCTCCCTCATCGGACTCACGAACTCGGTCCACACCAGCGCCAAGATCGTCTACGCCGTCCTCCTCGCCGCAGGCATCACAAGCCTCATCAACGGCTACCGCAAAAAGAAAACAGCCACCAAATGAACCCTTCCCGACGGACTCCCCTCCTCAACTGACACGCGCGAGCACTGGCCCAGGCGGTCGGACTCTTTCACGTGGAGGTGATTGGGCCGGGCCGTCTGGTGGTCGTTGGCGTGAGAGGATCGCGAAGCGACATTCGCTAACGCTGGCACAGGCGAGCTTGACCAGCCTCGACCCGCCAAAGTCAGCGCGTGACCGAATCCCGAGGGATCGGTTTTGGTCAGCCCTTGGGCGCCCCTGTGCTGCGATTCTCTCTCGGTTCGACGACGGACTTGAGTTCTTGGAGCATCCTCTCCCAGTTGCGCCGTGACTGCTCAGCCGCCTCAGTGCTTGCGTTGTTGTCCTGGCTGAGCTGCAGGCGCGTCCCTTCGTCTACTTCTTCGAGTTCGTACGCGAGCGTGTGGTAGTTCTCCGGGGCGTCCTCCTTGCTGTTGAGAGGACTGAAATGTGTCATCACGAGCCGTTTCCCCGGGTCGACTTCAAGAATCTCTCCGTGATCCTCATAGCCCTTGCCCTCGTATTCGCCTTTCCAGACGATGCGACTGCCTGGTTCCCAGTCGGTCACGACCCTCGAACCGAACATGTACTGCTCGATCTGGTCGGGATCGGTCAGTGCGCTCCACACACGAGCGGGCGTTGCGTCGACCTGGATCTCCGCGATGGCAACGTGGCCTTTCATGATTCCTCGCTTCCTGTCGGTGGAGAAGAGTGCTTACCCACTTCGGCGCGATGCAACCACGCTGATCCGCATGGGTCAGTCCCGACCGCTGGCGCAAGCGACATCATTCGCTCATGCAACATTCCCTAACTCAAGGTCAGTTTGGTCGGGTGGTGGCGTCTGATCGTCAGCGCAGCCTCGGGTTAGCAGCGGCTGACTCCATTCCCGCATGTCGCCCCTGGAGGGTTGACTTGCCAGCGTTGTGTCGCCGCCGCTGTCCCGAGATCGCCGAGCGTGACTTGATAGGAGCCAGGCAGCTTGCCGCGATCGAGGCCTGTCCGCTCGACGGTCGCCCCCAACGGTAGGAGGCGGTGTCAATGATCGTGATCGGTGTGGACGTACGCAAGGCGTCTTTGACGGCGGTGGGCCGATCCTGCGGGAACTGAAGCTGCTCGTCGATCACCGTGATTGCCTCGTTGCCGAGCAAACACGAGCTCACGCGGAACCGCCGGGAATGGCACCGCCGTGAGCGAGATCGGCAAACCGACCTGCGACCGGTGCCGTTGCCGCATTTCACAGCCCACTTCGAGCCAGTCGGGAGGTGACGGGCCGCCGTCTGCGACAATCGGCCCGTGGCTGCTCTCTATCGCATATACAGGCCGCTCGACTTCGGGCACGTGATCGGCCAGGAGGCCGTGGTTCGCACACTGCGGAACGCGATCGAGCACAGGCAGGTGCGACAGGCGTACATCTTCGCCGGCCCACGTGGAACCGGGAAGACGTCGATGGCCCGCATCCTCGCCAAGGCGCTCAACGCCGAGGGCGGGCCGAACGCCGACTTCGACCCGGCGACACCGATCGCCGAGGCGATCGCGAACGGCAACTCGCTCGACGTGATCGAGATGGACGCGGCGTCACAGCGCGGCATCGACGACGTGCGCGAGATCCGCGACCGCGCCGTCCTGCAGCCCGTCGAGGGCGGCTACAAGGTCTACATCATCGACGAGGCGCACCAGCTGACCTCGCAGGCGTGGAACGCCCTCCTGAAGCTGATCGAAGAGCCGCCGCCCCACCTCGTGTTCGTGTTCTGCACGACCGACCTCGCGAGCGTGCTCGCGACCGTGCGCTCCCGCTGCCAGACGTTCGTCTTCCAGCGGCCCCGGCTCCAGGAGCTCGTCGCCGTCCTGCGGCGCGTCTGCGACGGTGAGGGCATCGATGCGCCCGACGCCGCGCTCGCCCTGATCGCGCGTGGCGCACGTGGTGCGTTCCGCGACGCGATCTCTACGCTCGACCAGCTCGCGGCCGCGACGGACAGCAAGATCTCTGTTCAGGACGTGCTCCAGCTCGTCGGCGGGATCGAGGAGGATGCGCTCTTCCGTCTCTGCGACACGATCGTCGACCATGACACCGCGGGCGCGCTCGTCCAGATCGAGGAGCTCGCCGAGCAAGGTCAGGACATCGGCCGGATCGTGACCGAACTGATCGAGCACCTTCGCCAGCTGCTGCTCGTGCAGCACGTCGGCCACGTGCCCGAGTCGCTTCCCGTCACCGAGGAGACCCGTGAGCGCCTCCGCGAGCAGGCAAACCAGCTGCCCGAGCCGACGGTGCTTCGCCTGATCGACCTGCTTGCGATCGCCGTCGACGACATGCGCCAGGGCGGCGACCCGCGGCTGCCCCTCGAGCTCGCGCTCGTCAAGATCACGCGTCCGCAGGCCGACCTCTCGCGCGACTCGCTTGCGCACCGGCTCGAGGTGCTCGAGGCGCGCCCCCACGGTGGCCCCGTCGCCGCCGCGATTGCCACCTCCGAGGCCCGGGTCGCGCCACCAATCGCCGCCCGGACGCCCGCGCCGGTGGCGACACCGAACGAGCCGGAGCCGGTTGCGCCGTCGCCGACCGCGACACCCGCCGCCGCTTCCGAAGAGGTCTCTGCCCTACCACCGCTCGAGCTCGACCAGCTCCGCGATGCCTGGCAACGAGACGTCGTCGACGCCGTCAGGGAGCGGTCGATCCCGATCTCGACACTCGTTGCCGAAGCACGCCCCGTCGAGATCCGGGGGGACGTGGTGACGATCGAGTTCGCGCCGGCCGCTGGCTTCCACCGGACGCAGATCGAGGACCCGAAGAATCTCGCCATGCTCCGTGACGCGCTCTACGCCGTCACGGGACGCCGGCTCGTCGTCGAGACCGTCGTCGGCGCCGCGCCGGAGCCGACAGACCACCCAGAGGACGCCCGCGAGCTCTCCGAGGAAGACGTGATCTCGCTGCTCAAGGACACATTCGATGCCGAGGAAGTGGAGGAACACTGATGGCAAAGTTCGACATGAACGCGATGCTGAAGCAGGCCCAGCAGATGCAGGCCCAGATGCTCGAGGCCCAGGAGGAGGCAAAGCTCGAGATCGTCGAGGCCTCGGCAGGCGGCGGCATGGTCACCGTGAAGGCGAACGGGGCCGGCGAGCTGGTGGAGATCGTGATCGATCCAAAGGCGATCGACCCCGACGATCCCGAGATGCTGGCCGACATCGTGATGGCGGCGGCGAACGAGGCGCTGAGGTCGGCAGCCGATCTGGTCGAGTCGAAGATCAAGGGCCAGATGCCCGACCTGGGAGCGTTCGGGCTCTGATCAGGCGGCGAGCCGCTCGACCAGGGGTGAGGCTTCAGCCTCACCCGCACGCAGGACGAGCTGCGGGAGGCGGACCACGGGCGAGGGTGGAGCCTCACCCAGCAGCTTGGGCTTGCTCCGCAGCTGCATCGTCACGATCGCTGATACGACGAGACCCGCGCCGACGAACTGGGCCGGTGTCAGGTGCTGCTTCAGCACGATCGCCGCGAGCGCGATCGTGACCGGCACCTCGACCGTGACGAGCAGCGACGCGGTCGAGGGGCCGACGAGCCGGACGCCCGCGAGGAACGACGTGACGGCAAAGACCGAGCCGACGAGGGCCGCGGCGACGAGGCAGACGAGCCCGGAGGTGCCACCGACGGTGCCGAGCGAGCCGAGCGCACCGCCGACGACGAGGAATGACGTCGCGGCACCGGCGGTGAGGTACGCGGCGAGCGCCAGCGGTTCGGTATCCCGCAGGAGTTGGTCGGAGAGCAGGATGTAAATGGCGTACGCGGCGCCGGCGCCGAGCGCCATGCCGATCCCGACGATATCGGGGTTCACGGCGGCGCCGCCGACGAGCGCAACGCCTCCGAAGATCCCCGCGAGCGCGAGCAGCCGGCGGCGGGTGAGTCGCTCGCGACCGATCATCGCGGCGACGCCGACGACCAGCACGAGGTGGGCATAGTGCACGAGCGAGGCGAGCGGTGCCGAGGTGCGCTCGAGCGCCCCGAAGAAGAGCGCCGAGTCGAGGGCGTAGACGACGGCGCCCAGCACGAAGGCGCCGAAGGCGGCTCGACGAGGGACGCTCAGCATCTTGCGGCCCGCAAGACCGACGAGCAGGAGTGCTGCTGCGAGGTACCGCCACGCAAGCACCCCCGAGACAGCGGCACCGTGAGAGTACGCCACCTGGATCAGGATCGGCGAGACGGAAAACGCGACTCCGGCAGCGAGACTGAGGAGCGTGCCACGGATCTGGGGAGCGCGGAGACGGGCCATACGTCAAAGGTACGGGTGGTTGAACAAAAAGCCCTCCCTGAGTTATCTTCTCTTTATCAAGGTTTTTCCTATATGACGATTCAACAGCTCACGTACTTCCTGGCCACGGTCGAGCACGGCTCGTTCAGCGCTGCCGCGCGCTCGCTCTACCTCACGCAACCTTCGATCTCGGAGCAGGTGCGACAGCTCGAGAGCGAGCTCGGGATCGCGCTCTTCGCACGCGCCGGCCGCGGCCTCGTGCTCACCGAGGCCGGCCGCCGGTTCCGGCCCGAGGCCGAGCGCGTGCTCGCCGATGTCGAGCGTGCCCGGGACGCCGTAGCCGAGGTGCGCGACCTTCGCGGCGGCACGCTCGGCTTCGGCATGTTCGGCACAGCGTCGGCGTACCTGATCGCCGACCTCGCGACGGACTTCCGGCGCAAGTACCCGGACGTTCGCCTCCGCCTCGTCGGCCTCAACTCGTCGGAGGTCGCCGACCAGGTGCGCGATGCCACGCTCGAGGCCGGGCTCATCGTCCTGCCGGTCGACGACTCGGGGCTCGACCTCAGGGTCGCGCGGCTGGAGGAGCTCGTCGTCGTCAGTCGCGACGACGACCGCGCGCGCGAGACCGTCACGATCGAGGCGCTCGCCGAGGCACCACTGATCCTGTACGACGCCCAGTACGGCGCTCACGACCCGATGCGGAGGCAGCTCGTCGACCGCGCCCAGCGGGCGGGCGTGACGCTCCGGCCCGTGATCGAGGTCGAGGGCATCGAAGCCGCCGTCGGGCTCGCGCGTCGGGGGCTCGGCGACACGATCGTTCCGCGCGCCGCCGATCAGCCGCCAGGGAGTCCGCGGCCTGCATTTCGCGTCGTTCACCGAGCCGCTCTACGACACGTTCGCGTTCATCGCCCGCTCCGACGCACCGCTGTCGCCTGCTGCGCGGGCGTTCGTCGAGATCGTCGAGCGACGGCTCGAGCGCGTGGCCGAAGCGGCCCTGTACGCCGCCGGCACGTCCGGGACGGATGAGTAGGCTCATCTCGTGCTGAGCCCCGCCGTCGACAACCTCGTCGCCCAGCTGACGCGCCTACCGGGCATCGGCACCCGCACGGCCCAGCGCCTGACGTTCCACCTGCTCTCAGTTTCTCCGGAAGAGGCTCTCGCGCTGGCAACGGCCATCGGCGAGATGAAGGAGCGGGTGCGCTTCTGCCGCGACTGCGGCAACCTTACCGAAGAGGAGCTGTGCGTCATCTGCACCGATCCCCGGCGCGATCGCTCCATCGTCTGCGTCGTCGAGCAGCCCGTCGACGTGATCTCGCTCGAGCGGACGCATGAGTTCCGCGGCCTGTACCACGTGCTCGGCGGCTCGCTCTCCCCGCTCGACGGAGTCGAGCCGTCCGACCTCCGCGTGGGGCAGCTCCTCTACCGCGTCGAGCAGGGCGGCATCGAGGAAGTCGTGCTCGCCACCAACCCGAACATGACGGGTGAGGCGACGGCCGCATACCTCGCCGACCGGCTGCGCGATCGGGTCCGGGTGACCCGCCTCGCCAGCGGCCTGCCCGTCGGCGGCGACCTCGAGTACGCCGACGAGGTCACGCTCGGGCGGGCGCTCTCCGGCCGACGCCCGGCCTAGCCTCGCGGACCGTCCGCCCGCCAGACGGTATTCTCGCCGCATGCGCGTTCTCATCACCGGCTCGAGCGGTCAAATCGGCACCAATCTCGCGCTGCGACTGCTCGCCGAGGGGCACGACGTGTTCGGCGTCGACAAGCGCGTGAACACGTGGATCGACGACGACTTCCGCTACCTCCTGCAGGACCTCTCGGGGCACTACGCCGCGATGGAGGGGGGCATCGGCGGGATCGAGTATCCACCGGCCGACGTGGTCGTCCACCTCGCTGCCCACGCGAAGGTGCACCAGCTCGTCAGGGAGCCGGCGCGCGCGCTCGAGAACATGACGATGACGTTCAACGTGCTCGAGTACTGCCGGCAGACGCAGACACCGGTCATCTTCAGCTCGAGCCGAGAGGTCTACGGCGACGTCCACCGGTTCCAGACCGAGGAAGGCACGGCGGACTTTGCCTACGCCGAGAGCACCTACTCGGCGTCGAAGATCGCCGGCGAGGCGCTCGTCTACTCGTACGCGCGCTGCTACCAGCTGCCGTACATCGTCTTCCGGTTCTCGAACGTCTATGGTCGCTACGACAACGATCTGCAGCGGATGATTCGTGTGATCCCGCTCTTCACCCATCGGATCCTGCGCGGCGAGCCGATCACCGTGTTCGGCGGCAACGACAAGGTTCTCGACTTCACCTACGTCGACGACTGCGTCGAGGGCATCGTTCGCGGCATCAAGGGGCTCGCCGAAGGGACGGTGCGGAACGAGACGATCAATCTCGCCTACGGCCAGGGAAACACCCTCGTCCGGGTCGCGGAGCTGATCGGCGAGGCCACGGGCAAGGAGCCCGACGTAACGCTCGCGCCGCCATTGCTCGGCGAGGTGACGCGCTACGTGGCCGACATCGGTCGCGCGCGAGGCCTGCTCGACTGGGAGCCGTCGGTGCCGCTCGAGACCGGTATCGCCCGCAGCGTCGCCTGGTTCGACGAGTGGCGCGCCTCGCATCCCGAGGAAGACCAGCCGCTCGAGCTCGACGGCTCGGAGCTCGCGCCGGACGCGACGGCGCAGTTCTTCAAGCCGTAGAAACCCAGGTCTTCCCTACACTTCCGGGATGGCCGCACCGCGCATCGGTGTCGTCGGCGCCACGGGCGCGGTCGGCACGATCACTCTCGAGTTGCTCGCCGAGCGCGGCTACGACGTGCGCGCGTTCGCCTCGGCCCGGTCGGCCGGCTCGCGTCTGCGCTTCGGCGATGACGAGGTCGTCGTCGAGGAGGCCACGCACGAGGCGCTCGGAGCGGGCGACATCGACCTCTTCCTCTTCTCGGTCGGCACCGGGGCGAGCCGCGAGCTCGTCCCGATTGCGTCCGCCACCGGCGCGATCTGCATCGACAAGTCGTCCGCGTACCGCCTCGTCGACGGGTATCCGCTCGTCGTGCCCGAGGTCAACGCGGGCAGGGCCCTCGAGTCGCTCGAGCGCGACCGTATCGTGGCTAACCCAAACTGCTGCACGATCCCGCTCACCTGCGTGCTCAAGCCGCTCCACGACGTGGTGCCGCTGAAGCGCATTCACGTCGCGACGTACCAGTCGGTGTCGGGCGCAGGCGCCCAGCGGATGGAGCGACTCCGCGCCGAGCCATCGTCCGAGCACAACCTCGTGATGGACTGGGATTGGGAGGGCGCCGAGTCGGATGAGGAATCGAAGCTCCGCGCCGAGACGCGCAAGATCCTGGAACTGCCGGAGCTCCCGATCAGCGCGACGTGCGTTCGCGTGCCGGTGCTCGTCGGCCACTCCGAAGCGATCTGGGTCGAGTTCGAGGAACCTCTGTCGCCCGAGGACGCGACCGCGATCCTCAGCGAGGCGCCGAGCGTGCGGGTGCTGCGGCTGCCGGAGTTCCCGACGCCCGCAGACGCCGCGGGCGGCGACGAGGTGCTCGTTGGCCGGATCCGCAAGGACGAAGGCTCGTTCAACGGCCTCGCGCTCTTCCTCTCCTGCGACAACCTGAGAAAGGGAGCGGCGCTGAATGCGATCCAGATCGCCGAAGTGCTGCTCGCCGGTGTCGCCGCGGCGTAGCGTCACGGCGCTCGTCCTCGTCTGCGCGTTCGCTCTCGCGGGCCACGCCGACGCCACCACTGCACCGCCAACGCGCACGCTGCTCGCGGTCGGCGACATCGCCTCGTGCCTTTCGAAGGGTGACGAGCAGACCGCCGCTCTCGTCTCGAGGAGCCCCGGCACGATCGCCGTGCTCGGCGACATTGCGTACGAGAACGGCAGCGACGCGGACTTCGCCAACTGCTTCGAGCCGAGCTGGGGCAAGCTCGTGCCGCGCATCAGGGCCGCGCTCGGGAACCACGAGTACAACACCCCAGGGGCCACACCCGCACGCAGGGTCTTCGGGCTGCCGCCGAACGGCTGGTACAGCTACTCGCTCGGCGCCTGGCACGTGATCGTGCTGAACTCGAACTGCAGCCAGGTAGGCGGCTGCGAACGCAACTCGCCGCAGGGACGGTGGCTCCAGGCCGACCTTGCGGCGCATCCGGCCCACTGCACGCTCGCGTACTGGCATCACCCGCGATTCAGCTCCGGCATCCACGGCTCCAACGTCGCCCTCGCGCCGTTCTGGGACATCCTCGCACGCGCGAAGGCCGATCTCGTGCTGGCGGGTCACGATCACGACTACGAGCGCTTTGCTCCGCTCAAGGGAATTCGCTCGTTCGTCGTCGGCACGGGCGGCCGGAGCCACTACCCGACGCTCCTCCCCCGGCCCGGCAGCGTCGCTCGCAACAGCACCACCTTCGGCGTGCTGAAGCTGACGCTCCGCCCTACGGGCTACGACTGGAGGTTCCTGCCGGTCGGAAACGGTACGTTCACGGACGCGGGCACGGGCCGCTGCCGCTGAGCGGCAGCTCGCACTACGGCGCCGGAACGGAGGCACCGCTCGGCACGAACGCCTCCTGCACGACCCGTAGCACCTTCGCCCGGCGTCCTTCCTCGACGGGGGCAAGACCCGTCAGCTCGAGGCGACAGAGCTCGACCCGTCCCTGCGTGCGCAGGGTCACGAACCCGAAGTCCTCGAGGAAGTCGCGCGGAAACACCGTCCGATGGACGAGGAAGCGCATCGTCGTGGACTCGTGCTCCGGATAGCGATACGCGAACGCCTCGAGAGCCTTCGCGCCCGAATCGCGGGCCTCGCCGATCGCTGCCAGGAAGAGAGACTTCTCGACCCACTCCGCGCCTTGGCCGGTGAGGTACGCGCAGGTGACGAGCACCGCGTCGTCGGACGGGGTCCGGCAGGGAGGTCGGCCGCACGAGGGAAGAACCCCGACGGGCCGTATTGCATCGATCCGAGCACCGAGCCGTCGTCGTCGTAGTAGATCGTGCCCCACTCCGCCGACTCCTCCTCGACCTTCTCGATCCAGCGCGCCTTGGAGGCCGTCTTGTTGCCGCGCGACTGCCACCACACGCAGTCGCGGCACACCGACGGGGCGGTGGCGATCGTCCCCCGCGTCAAGCCGGCGACGCGTGAGGCCACGGGTCAGGCGCCTTCCGGCGGCGGGCCGATGTCGTCGACGACCACGTCCACCGAGGCGGCGGTCAGGTCGGCCATCCGCTCGAGGTACTCCGCCACCCGCGTCTGGACGGCAGCGCCGGCGGTCGGGATGTTCACGCCCCAGTCGACCCCGAGATGCAGCTCGACGGCGACGACGCCGTCGGCGTTCGTGATCTTGACGCCGTGGTGGCGCGGCCGGGTTCCCTCGACGAGCCGCGAGACTCCGTCGATCTCGAGCGCGGCGTCGGCCGCGTAGCTCGCGAGGATGTCGGCCGAGATGAGCGAGTGCCCTTCCATCACACTGATTGTTGCAGCCGCGGCCGCGCAGCGCGGAGCACGAGCTCCGTCACCTCGGGTCGTGCGAAGAACCTGATCGGCACGAACGTCGTCCCGGTCCCCGCGGAGACGTGCATCACGCCTCCGGCCGCCGGATAGAGCCCCGCAACGAAACGACCGCCCGGGTGCGCGAGTGTGATTCTCCCGCGCGGCGACGGGATCGTGATCTGGCCGGCATGCAGATGTCCGGCGAGCACGAGGTGAAACGACTTCGGGGGCAGCTTGCGGTCGACATTCGGGAAGTGGCAGAGCAGGATCCGGAGATCGGCGGTGGGGTCGACGAGCTCCCAGGGCCGGGCCGTTCCGAGCGGGTAACTCTCGGCGTCGGTGCCGACGATCTGGACGCGGCAGCCTGCGCGCTCGACGACGACCGCTTCCGTGCGCAGGAGGACCGCGACGCCCTCGAGACCGTCGAGCTCCGCGGCCCGCGAGAACGGATCCCGCGTGACCGCGACGTCGTGGTTCCCGAGCACGACAAACGGGTGATCGAGCGTTCCGAGCAGGTGCTCGAGGAGCGGCAGGCCGCGCGGGTGCGAGACGAGGTCACCCGTGATGCAGACGAGATCCGGCCGTCGCCCGGCCACCCAGGCGACCGCGCGCTCGGTCGCGACGCGACCCCGCGACGGAACGCCGAGGTGAAAGTCGGAGAGATGGGCAATGCGGAGCCCGTCGAGACCGGCCGGCAACCCCTCGATCTCGACCTCGAGCACGCGCGTGCGCAGCCAGCCGGCCTCGAAGAGGCCGTAGGCGAGGAGGCAGAGCGCAAGAAGAGCGAGACCGACAATGACGGGACCCATCTCGCTGAGCCTAGGAGTGGCCCGAGATCAACAGGGAGGGGTCACGGGAACCGGAGGTTCCCGTCTTCAGGATCCGCGCGCAGCGCGGCAGCAGACATCGCGTCCGAGATGCTGCGATACGCTCTTCCATCGCAGCATCTCAGACGCTGAGCTTCTGAATGACCGGATCCACCGACACCACGTGGCGCTTGAACTTCAGCTCCGAGTCGGTCAGACCGGCCGCGACGCCCACGAGCTGCGAGAGATGCAGGATCGGCATCGCGAAGTCCTTGCCGGTCTGCTTCTTCAGCTTCGACTGCCACGCGTCGAGCGAGAGGTGGCACAGTGGGCACGGCGTCACCATCGCGTCGGCACCGGCTTCCATCGCCTGCTCGATCGGCTGGATCAGCTCGGCGAGGGCCGTATCCTCGCGGGCCTGGATGATCGGGAAGCCGCAGCACTTGATCTTGGCGGGATAGTCGACCGCCTCGCCGCCGCAGGCCTCGATGATCCGCTCGAGCGAGCTCGGCTTGTCGGGATCCTCGAAACCCATCAGCTTCGACGGGCGCAGGATCTGACAGCCGTAGAACGGCGCGATCTTGAGGCCCTTGAGGCCCTTGTGGGCCACCGTCTGGAGGGTGCCGAACGACTCGCCGGCGATCAGCCAGAGGAAGTGCTTGACCTCGACCGTGCCCTGGTAGGGCGGCACGCCGACCTGCTCGAGGTTGTCGTTCACGCGCCGGCGGAGATCCTCGTCGATCTTGAGCTGGTGGTTGGCCTGGCGCAGGTTGAGGGTGCAGACGTTGCACACCGTCATCAGCGTGTCGCAGCCCGTCGCCTCGGCGTACGAGAGGATCCGCGCGTTCAGGTGCAGGTAGTAGTCGGGCTCGGCCTCGTGAATGTCGCCCGCGCCGCAGCAGGTGACCGACTCGAGCTCGATCAGCTCGTAGCCGACCTTTGGTGCGAGCGCGCGCGTCGAGATGTCGAGCTCCTTCGCGGACAGCGACGCCAGGCATCCCTTGTAGTAGGCGAGCTTCTTCACGTTGCAACAACCCCCTCGGTCTCTTCCCGCTCGCTCGGGAGGAACGGGCGTGGCGCGGAATCGGCCTCGTTGTACGGATCGCGGCCCTCGGAGGCCTCGTGGTGCGACTCGATCCGGCCGAGCGCCTTCTCTCCCTGCACGATGCCGGCGGCACCGTTGCGATCCTGCGACTTGACGAGGTCGAAGAGCGCCCTCGACTCGTGCACCTCGGCCGCAACGTGCGGCGGGAACGGCGGCGGCACCTTGCCCTTGATGGCGAGGCCCATCGCAAACTTCATCTCCTTGATCGACGAGACGATGCCCTGCGTCTTCGGGACGAGCTCCGTCTCGCGGAGCCAGCCGGTCGTCTTCGCCGAGGTCACGAACCACTTCGCGTGCTTCGCGCCCATGTCGCGGTCGATGCCGTTCTTCATCGCCTCGGCTCCGAGCTTCGCGATCGCGTCACGCGGATCGACGCCCTTGGGGCAGCGCTCGTTGCAGAAGTAGCAGCGGGTGCAGTCCCAGAGGCCATGCGGCTCCGAGTACTTCTCGAGCCGCTCGATGGTGGCGGCGTCACGCGGGTCGCCGACGAAGCGCATGCCCTTGGCGAGCGCCGCCGGTCCGAGGAAGTCGGGATCCGACTCCATCGAGTTGCACTCCGACACGCAGCAGCCGCAGTTGATGCAGAGCGACTCCTTGTGGATCACGTCCATCTTCGGCTGCGCGACGATGTTCTCGCGCTCCTGCGCCTGGTCGTAGCGCGGCTGCAGGTACGGATCGACGGATCGCATCTTCTGCCAGAAGGGATCCATGTCGACGACGAGATCCTTGACGATCGGCAGGTTGCCCATCGCCGAGATCACGGGAACCCGGCCCTCGTTCGCGATGTCGTACATGCGCACCTTGCAGGCGAGCACTGCGCCGCCGTCCATCCGCATGCCGCACGAGCCGCAGATCATCATGCGGCAGCTCTTGCGGTAGGCGAGCGAGCCGTCGTGCTTGTCCTTGACGAGGTCGAGGCAGTCGAGCAGCGTCGCCTCCTCGGGCGCGTTCACCTCGTACTCCTTGAGGGCGCGATCGCCGGTCCTGGAGTCGTACCGCCAGATCTTCAGGCCTACCTGCATCAGTACTTCCTCTCCATCGGCTCCCATTTCGTCATCCGAACCTCACCGTAGGAGAGCTCCGGGCCATCACCGTTCCAGCGCGTGATCGAGTGCTTGAGGAAGTGCTCGTCGTCGCGGTCGGGGAAATCGTACGGGCGCGAGTGGGCGCCGCGGCTCTCCTTGCGCGCGATGCCGGCCTGGAGCATGCAGGCGGCGATGTCGAGCAGGTAGCCGAGCTCGATCGCCTGGGTGAGGTCGCTGTTGAACACGTCGCCCTTGTCCTCGATCACGACGCCGCGGTCGTAGCGCTCGCGGAGCGCGGCGATGATACCGAGCTGCGCGTCCATCTTCTCGGGACGGCGGAAGACGCCGAAGTTGTCGAGCATCGACTGGCCGAGCTCGTCGCGGATCGCCCACGGGCGCTCGCCCTCGGTGTTCGAGAGGAGCGACTTGACCCACGTCTCCGCGTCGGCCCGCGCGGCTTCGGCCCCCTCACCGGGGGCGGCAGCGCCGAGCGCGTACTCCGCGGCCGCATGGCCCGAGCGCCGCCCGAACGTGATCGTCTCCATCAGCGAGTTGCCCCCGAGCCGGTTGGCGCCATGGACCGACACGCAGGCGACCTCGCCGGCCGCGTAGAGCCCCTCGATCGCGGTCAGCCCGTCGTTGTCGGTCTCGACACCACCCATGTGGTAGTGGGCACCCGGGCGAACCGGGATCGGAGCGTAGATCGGATCGACGCCGGCGTACGTCATCGCGAGCTCCCGCGAGCCGGGCAGCTTGGTCAGGATCTTCTCGGGGCCGAGGTGGCGGAGGTCGAGGAACACCGACCCGTTGACGCCACGGCCGGCCTCGATCTCGGTCGTCTCGGACCGCGAGACGACATCGCGCGAGGCGAGCTCGAGCGCGTTCGGGGCATAGCGCTGCATGAAGCGCTCGCCCTCCTTGTTGATCAGGTAGCCACCCTCGCCGCGGCAGCCCTCGGTGATGAGGATCCCGCTCGGGTACATCGTGGTCGGGTGGAACTGCATGAACTCGATGTCCTTCAAGGGCAGCCCCTCACGAAGCGCCATCGACATGCCGTCGCCCGTGCACGCGTACGCGTTCGTGGTGGCACGGTAGAGGCGGCCGACGCCGCCCGTCGCGAGGATCACCGACTTACCCGTGATCACCTTGACCCCGCCGTTCATCAGATCCCACGAGATGACGCCGGTGCAGCGCCCGTTGTCGATCACGAGCCGGAAGGCGAAGAACTCCTCGTACACGACCATGCCCTCGGCCATCCGCTTCTGCAGCTGCTCGTAGAGCACCTGGATCAGCACGTGGCCCGTGATGTCGGCGGCGTACACCGTGCGCGGCGAGCCGGCGGCGCCGAAGGGCCGCTGGTCGAGCCGACCCTCGTCGTTGCGCGAGAACACGCAGCCCCAGTGCTCGAGCTGGTAGATGTCGCCCGGCGCCTCGGCGGTGAAGATCTCGATCGCGTCCTGGTCGCCCAGGTAGTCGGAGCCCTTGACCGTGTCGAAGGCGTGCTTCTCGGGGCTGTCCTCGGCCTTGTTGCCGAGCGCGGCGTTGATTCCGCCTTCCGCCGCGCCCGAATGGCTGCGAGTCGGATGGAGCTTCGAGATCACGGCGACCCTGGCTCCGCGGTCGTGCGCCTCGATGGCAGCACGCATGCCGGCGCATCCGGCGCCGACGACGAGGACATCGTAAGAGGGCTCCATCACGTCGGACGGTACCGCATCGCCCGTGCCCGGGGCGCCCGCAAGCGGCAGCGGACGCTACGCGGAGGTCGCCGCGACCGTGAACGGCCCCGGCCAGGATCCGCGAGCGACTCCGTCGGCGCTCAACCGCATCGGCTCAGCCGACCTTGAAGGCGAACGGAACCCTGATCGAACGGCGCTGCACGGTGACGGTGATCGTCCCGCGCACGGCCTTCCCCTTCGACGACTTCGGCAGCGTGAACCTGCAGGCTGCGCGGCCGGAGGCGACCTTGCCACTCGCCCGTAGGGCCTTCGTCCCGATGCGCACGGCGCATCGGGCGGCGCCCGACGTGATGCCGGCACCGGTTTCGATCCGAATCACCGCTGCGCCGACGACGACGGCGGCGCCCGCCTTGGGCTTCACGGGAACGGAGCGTGCCTTGCCGGCCTTCAGCGAGACCGGGTCGTCGCTCTCGAGGTTGTCGGTCGGTGAGGAGCACCCGGGATCCTTGCCGTCGATCTTGCCGTCACCGTCGTCGTCCTTGCCGTTCGCGCACTGTGGCAGCGACAGCGAGTAGACGTACGCACCACCGTCCGGGGCATCGTCTTCGCCGAGATACGTGTCGGACGCGTCGTAGTTGACGGTGAAGACGTCGAACCCGAACCTGCTGACGTTGCCGATGTCGGCGCGGTCGATCCTGAAGACGACAACGTTGCCCGACCTCGTCATCGAGAGACTGGGCGCACTGGCGCCGGCGAAGTCAGTCCCGTTCCACTTCAGCATTCCGTAGCCGGTGGTATTGGCGATGAGGGTGTACTCGGAGCCACCGCCGCCCGTCGCGGGATTCGAGTCCGTATCGAGGTCCACCCCGATGATCGACGTATCCACCATCGGTGCGACGGTCGTGATCCGGAAGGTGATGATGCCGGCCGCGTCGTTCGACGTCACGACCTCGGCGATGTCCGGCGAGCCGCCCTTGGCGTCACCGATCGGATCGGAATTCGTCGTACCGGCGATGCCGACACCTGCGGCGACGAAGCACACGGTGGCGGCGATGACCCCGAGCACGACGACTCGCGCTTTCAAGCCTCCACGCATGTGCGAGCCCCCTCTCGAATGTCGACGGCCGGGTCGTACGGCGGCAGCAGAATAACAGCTGTCAACGCCCGCTCGGGTGCTCCCGGGATGGGCAGTCGCTCCCGATCGTGGGTTACAGATTCGTCGTTGATCCTGGCCACGGCTCCTACGAGACCCGGATGCCGCCGAGCGTTCCCGAGAGCACGTCGCGCTTCAGCGTCAGCTTTCCCGGCGCGGCGTTCTTGCCCGAGACCGTGAGCGTTCCCTTGAACGACAGCGGGTATCCGGAGCCGGCGGCGTCCAGCCGCCCGCTCAGCTCGATGCCCGGAGCGATCGCGTACCGATCCAGCCGGAACGACGAGCTCGCCCCCGGTGTCAGCTTCCCCGACAGCAGGCCGGCGATCGGAGCGCCAGAGCCGAATGCGGTCGTCAACCACATCGCCTGTGCCTCCTTGACGGTCTTGCGGGCCAGGGCAAACGTGGCCCGCGGCGAGGCGGCCCGAGCCGGGGCGGTCACGGTGGGATATCCGCCGGGAGGCGTGACGATGAACGACGGCCGCTGGCACGTCGGCGGCACCGTCCCTCCGGTCACCCAGGAGCGCACGGCGCGGATCGCGCACAGCGAGTTGTCGGCGGTGACGACGCTGTGCCCAATGGCCGGCACGACGAGGAGGTGGCCCTGGGGGAAGTTGCGGATCACCGCGGCGGCACTCGATGTCGGCGTGCGCATGTCGTAGCCACCGCTGAGCGCGAGCACGGGAACGTCGGGGAGTGGCCCTGCACCGAGCGGCGGCGTCTCCACCGCCGCACTTGGCCACATGAGGCAGAACGCGGCCGTGCCGAGCTCGGTCGCCCAGGGGCCGAACGGGCCAAGCGCACCCGCGGGGAGCGCATTCAGCGTTGCCGTGAGCAGCGATCGCCGGTCGGCGAGCGCCACGGTGGCATCCCACGGGAAGCGCCCGTCGGCGCACGAGGTAGCCGCATTGAGCCCGGCACTGAGCTGCTCCGCCGTGTACGACGAGCCTCCTATGTCGAGGTAATGAAGACGCAGGAGCGCGCCCACGCGCCCTGCGCGCGCTGCGTGGGTGGCCGCCGGGAGCACCGCGGCGAGGCCCGGGTTGAGATCCGAGTCGACGACAAGCGAGAGCATGTCGAGGCCATCCATGCGCACGTTCCGCGACTTGCCGTTGGCCAGCCGGACGACACCACGAGCCGGCGTGCGGGCAAGGGCGTTGGCGACGGCCGCCACGTCGCCGGCGAAATTCGGAGTTGCTGCACGGCACGCTCCGGCGCCGCAATAGCCCGAGAGCGCGAGTGGCATGTCGTGCAGGACGTTCATCTCGAGCGGCTCGGGATACTCCGTCGGCAGGACGGAGTCGAGCAGCAGCCGCTCGACATGCGCGGGATACCCGAGCGCATAGGCGAGTGCCAGCTTGGTGCCGTACGAGGTTCCCCAGATCGCGATCTTGTCCACTCCGAGCGCTACGCGGACGGCTTCGGTGTCGTCGGCGTGATCGCGGGTGCTGTAGAAGTCACGTGCGGGGCCGATCGAGGCAGCGCAGCGGGCGGCAAGCGCGTCCTGGCCGACGAACGTCGTCGACGTCTGCAGCCCCGAGCACTGCAGGAGCCCCGACATGCCGGTGCCGCGATTGTCGAACGCGACGATCCGGTAGCCCGGGAAGAGCGCATGATAGAGATCCGCGCTGTCCTTGTCACTCAGGTTGAACACCGTCGCCGAGCCCTGACCCGGGCCACCGGCGACGAGCATCATGACGCCGCGCTCTGCACCCTCGGCGGGGAGCGATTGGACGCGAAGGGTGATCGTCCCCGGCACCCGACCCGAGCGGTCGAGCGGGACGACGACGTCGGAGCAGGTCACGCGGGACGTCGCATCGCACGCGGCTGCGGCTGCGGCTGAAGATCTGCTTCTCGCCACCGGGCCGAAGAACGGCGCTCGTGCGGCGGCAAAGTGCAGGCCGGCCGCGCTCGGAGGAGCAATCGTTTTGTGAGGCGACTCGGCGGCGGCGCTACCGACCGAGGCTATGAGAACGATGGCCCCGAGGGTGGCGGCGAACGCCACCGGCAGCAGTGCCGAACAACGACCGCTGCATGTCATCTGCTCGTCTGCTCCTCTCCTGGTCGCGCGACACCTCAAACGCGCGGGCCTGCAGCCGTGATCGCCGGTCCTGCATCCTCGACAAATTTCTCGAAGTTGTCGGTGAACAGGCGGGCAAGCTCGCGCGCGCGCACATCGTAGATGTCAGGGTCGCGCCAGGTCGTGCGGGGATCGAGGAGCGACGGCTCGACGCCCGGCACGCGAACGGGCACCTGGAACCCGAAGACCTCGTCGGCGCGATAGTCCACCCCGTCGAGCTCGCCCGACAGGGCGGCGTGGAGCAGCCGGCGGGTCGCCTGGATCGGCATCCGATGGCCCTCGCCGTAGGGCCCCCCAGTCCAGCCGGTGTTGACGAGCCAGACCGTCGCGCCGTGCAGGTCGAGCTTCTCTCCGAGCAGCCGGGCGTACACGGCGGGCGGCTGGGGAAGAAACGGCGCGCCGAAGCAGGTCGAGAACGTCGGCTGCGGCTCCTGAACACCGATCTCGGTGCCGGCGAGCTTGGCCGTGAAGCCGGAAAGGAAGTAGAAGAGCGCCTGGTCGCGGGTCAGCCGCGCGATCGGCGGCAGGATCCCGAACGCGTCGGCGGTCAGCATCACGACCGCCGTCGGGTGGCCCGCCATCTTCGTGGCGAGCGCGTTGGAGATACGCTCGATCTTGTAGGCAGCGCGGGTGTTCTCGGTCTTCGAGTCGTCGTCCAGGTCGATCACGCCGCGCTCGTTGATGGAGACGTTCTCGAGGACAGTCCCATAGGTCTTCGTCGTGAGGAAGATCTCGGGCTCGGCCTCGGCGGAGAGACGGATCACCTTGGCGTAGCAACCACCCTCGATGTTGAAGACGCCGCTCGCACCCCACCCGTGCTCGTCGTCGCCGATCAACGAGCGAGACGGATCGGCGGAGAGGGTCGTCTTGCCGGTGCCGGAGAGCCCGAAGAAGACCGCCACCTTGCCGTCCTCGCCGACGTTCGCGGAGCAGTGCATCGGGAGCACGCCCTCGAGTGGGAGCCGATCGTTCATGATCGTGAAGATCGCCTTCTTGATCTCGCCGGCATAGAAGGTGCCGCCGATCAACACCTCCCCCCGGGACGGGTGGAGGGCGACGAAGGTGCCCGTGCGGGTGCCGTCTGCATCGGGGTCTGCCTCGACTGCGGGGGCGTGGAGGACGAGAACGTCGGGCGCGAACGACTCGAGCTCCGCTGCCGCCGGAGTGATGAACATCGTCTTCGCGAAGAGGGCGTGATACGGGCTCGCTGTCACGACCCGGACGCCGATGCGGTGCGCGGAGTCGGCGCCGGCGAAGGCCTCCACCACGTAGAGGGGGTCGCGAGCGTTCAGGTGCTCGACCACCCTGGCCCGCAGGCCGTTGAACCGTTCCTCGGGCAGCGGATGGTTGACATCGCCCCACCAGATGCGATCCTGCGAGCCGGGCTCTTCGACGACGAACTTGTCCTTGGGCGAGCGGCCGGTGAACGTTCCCGTGTCGACGACGAGTGGACCGCCATGCGCGAGCGCGCCGTCTCCGTTGCGGAGCGCATCGGTGTAGAGCTGCGCGGTCGTCGGGCTCCAGACGACGACGCCGACGGGGTCGAGGCCATGTGCGTCGAGGCCAACAGTGACCCTGGTCGGTGTTGTCGTCATCTCAGCGCGCCTCCAGGACGTCGTGATCGAGGTTCGCGGACGTGCCACACGCGGCACGTACTCCCGCAATGCGCTCCATCGTACGCCCTTCCGCGGCACGGGCCGACGGTTCCTCACGGCGTCGCAACGGTCAGGCGATTCCCGCCACGGCCCCCTGTGACTCGGGGTCGACGTCCGCATCCCGGGTGACGAGAAGGGCGTAGCGGCCACCGGCGGCGAGCAGCTCTTCGTGCCGGCCGGTCTCGACGACGAGGCCCTTGTCGAGGACGACGATCTGGTCGGCGTCGCGCACCGTCGAGAGCCGGTGCGCGATCGCGATCGTCGTCCGCCCCTCGGCGAGACGCTCGAGCGCCTCCTGCACGAGCCGCTCGGTCTGGGTGTCGAGCGCCGATGTCGCCTCGTCGAGCACGAGGATCGGCGGATTGCGCAGGACGGTGCGCGCGATCGCCATGCGCTGCTTCTCGCCGCCCGAGAAGCGGTAGCCGCGCTCGCCGACGACCGTCTCGTACCCGTCGGGCAACGACGCGATCAGCTCGTGGATCTGCGCCGCGCGCGCCGCCTCCTCGACCTCCGCGTCGGTGGCGTCGGGCTTGGCGAAGCGGAGGTTCTCCCGCACGGTCGAGTGGAAGAGGTACGTCTCCTGCGAGACGACGCCGACCGTCGCGGCGAGCGACTCGAAGGTGAGCTCGCGCACGTCGATGCCGTCGATCGTGACGGTGCCCTCGTGTCGCGTCGTACAGCCGCGAGACGAGGTAGCCGCACGTCGTCTTGCCGGAGCCGGTCTCGCCGACGATCGCCGTCTTCGTGCCGGCCGGAACCGAAAACGAGACGTCCTTGAGCGTCCAGGCGTCGTCGTCGTAGCGGAACCAGACGTCGTCGATGCCACGTCGCCGCGGGGACGCTCGAGGGTCCTCGTGCCCTCGGCGATGTCGATCGGCAGGTCGAGGTACTCGAAGATGCGGTCGAAGAGCGCCAGCGAGCTCTGCACCTCGACCTGGACCCAGAGCAGGCCGCCGATCGGGAAGAACAGCCGCGTCTGCAGGGTGGTGAAGGCGACGAGCGTGCCGAGCGAGATGACGGCCGTGCCACGCGCCTGCGACCACCCGGCGAACCAGTAGACGAGGGCCGGCATGATCGCGAACGTCATCTGGATCGCGGCCATCATCCAGCGGCCGGCCATGCGGCTTCGCACCTCGAGGTCGGCGAGTCGCTGGGACTCGGCCGAGAAGCGCTCGGCGAGCTCGATCGGAGCGCCCCATCGTCTTGCCGAGCAGGATCCCCGAGACCGACAGCGACTCCTGCACGATCGACGAGATGTCGGCCATCGACACCTGGCGCTCGGCCGTCACCTTCTTGCGCTGCTCGCCGACGCGCTTCGTCAGGTACACGAACAGCGGCAGCAGGATCGAGCGCGAACAGCGCGAGCTGCCAGTCGAGCAGGAACATCGCGATGACGGTCGCGATCACCGTCGTGACGTTCGACATCACCGAGGTCGCGGTCGACGTGACGCACGTTGTCGACGCCGCCGATGTCGTTCGCGATCCGGCTCTGCACGTCGCCGGTGCGCGTCCGCGTGAAGAACGCGAGCGAGAGCCGCTGCAGGTGCTGGTAGACCGCCGTGCGCAGGTCGTGCATCACGCTCTGGCCGACCTGCGTCGAGAGGAGCGTCTGGAAGACGCCGATCACGCCGGTGACGATCGAGATCGCGATCATCCCGGCGCACGAGCAGCGCTCAGCAGCCGCATGTTGTTGTCGGGGATCGCCGTGTCGAGGATGCCGCGCAGCAGGAACGGCGAGATCACCCCGAGCACGGCCGAGAAGACGATCAGCGCCGCAGACGACGGCGAGCTTCAGCCGGTACGCGCGGAACAGCCGGAAGATCCGGCGCAGGTTCGCCTTGCGCACGGCAGGGTCGGCCGGGCGCTCGGGGCGTTCTGCTGTCTCTGCTCCAAAGCGGCGACCAGGCATGCGTCTAGAGTGCCTGCCGCGGCTCAGTCCAGGCAGCGCGCGATGGGTCTACGTCCCGAGCGCCATGACCGCGACCTGCAGGCGATCGGTCAGCTCTCGGGCGAGCTCCGCGGTCGGCTCGGTGCGCTCGACGACGATCGGGTCACCAATCAGCGCGGCGAGCGGTGGGAACGCGATCGTCCCCGGTCCGAACGCCTTGCGTGTGTCGAGCAGCCGCACCGGCAGCAGCGGCGCCCCGGTTGCGAGCGCCATCCGCGCCGCGCCGCGGAGCCACGGGCCCTCACGCTTGACCCCGCCCTCGGGGAAGATGCCGACGACCGCGTCGGCCTCGAGTGCCTCGATCGCAGACCTGATCGCGGCGACGTCGCTGCTGCCACGGTGGATCGGGATCGCCTCGACGCTGCCGAGCCAGGAGCGCAGGCCCGGCACCTTCCAGAGCTCGGCCTTCCCGAGGAACCGCATCGGCCGCGGGATCACCGCGGCGAGAAGGAACGGATCGAGCATCGAGTCGTGGTTGCCCGCGACGACGAGGCGGCCCGAGGGTGGCACGTTCTCCTGCCCGCGGACCTCGACGCGGAAGGCGCCCCTGATCACCGGCGTCAGCGCACGACGGTAGGTCTCGTAGCTCAATAGCCGGGGCGCACGGACGGAAACGACGGCAGCGCGTCGTTCGCGGGATGGCTGAGCACGATCTGCATGTCGCGCAGCGACCGTATCGCGAAGCCCGCCTCGCAGTAGCAGAGGTAGAACATCCAGATCCGGAGAAAGCGCTCGTCGTACCCGAGCGCGCGGATCTCACCGATCTTCACCGTCACGTTCTCCCGCCACTCCCGCAGCGTCCGGGAGTAACCGAACCCGATCTCCTCGACGCCGTTGATCTGCAGCCGGGTGCGCGCGACGGCGGTTGCGATGGCCGCGAGCGACGGCAGCAGCGAGCCGGGGAAGATCGTCTGCTGGATCCAGTCCGGTCGGCGGCGGTAGCGCTCGAACCGCCAGTCGGGCACCCCGATCGTCTGGAAGCACGCGAGCCCGTCGGGGGTGAGCAGACGGTCGATGGCGCCGAAGTAGTTGCCGTACTCCGCGAGGCCGATCGCCTCGAACATCTCGATCGAGACGACCTTCGAGAAGCGCCCCTCGGTCAGCCTGTAATCCTCCTCGCGGATCTCGATGCGATCGCCGAGCCCGAGCGCGTCGATGCGAGAGCGGGCGAAGCTCGCCTGGCTCGGCGACAGGGTCAGCCCCGTGACCCGGCAGCCGTATTCGGTCGTCGCCTGAATCGCGAAGCCGCCCCAGCCGCACCCGATCTCGAGCACGTGATCGTCGGCGCCGAGGCCGAGCTTCTCGCAGATGTGCCGGTTCTTGGCCCGCTGCGCCTCCTCCAGCGTCATCTCCGGGCGCTCCCAGTACGCGCAGGAGTAGGTCATCGTCGGGTCGAGCATGAGCTCGAAGAGGTCGTTACCGAGGTCGTAGTGCGCGTGGATGTTGTCCTTCGCGGCGGCAATCGTCTGCCGCGGGCGGCGGTCGGGCCGCAGCTCCTGAATCCGGTAGAGGCGTTTCAGCATCGGATGCTCGGCCGTGGTCTCGAGGTTGCGGCCGACGAGCGAGAAGAGGCCGACGAGGTCGGCGCAGTCCCAGTCGCCGTCGACGTAGGACTCGCCGAACCCGACGCGCGTGCGCGTGCCGAGCTTTTCCCAGAACGCGTCGGGCCGCCGGATGTCGACGACGATCGACGGCCCTACGCCGTCGCCGAAGCGCCGGCCCTGCCCATTCGGGTAGCGCAGGACGACCTCGCCGCCCTGAATCGCGTCGAGGGCACGAAACGCAAGCCGCCGGGCGACGCTCGCGGCAACGCTCATCGCTTCACCGAGCCGCGCCCGGCGACGAACGGGGGCTTCCGATAGAACCGCGTCCGCTTCACCCAGAGCCGCAGCGCCTGCCAGTGGATGAGCGAGACGACGCGTGCCGGCATCAACGGGTACCGCACGAGCACGGAGCGCAGGGACGAGCCAGTCAGCGGCCGTCTCGTAGCCGTGAGCGTGGCATGGAAGTCACGGCTACCGGTCTCGTGAACGTCCATCCTCACGCTGAGCCTCGGCCCGGGCTCGGAGAACCACCAGGTGTAGGACTGGTCCATCGGCATGAACGGCGAGACGTGGAGGCGCTTGTCCGTCTCGAACACGGCCCGGGCGCCACGCTCACCGTCGGCACCCGGGAGGAGCACGTACGGCAGCCGCTCGCCGAAGGTGTTGCTCACCTCGGCCACGATGCACGCGAGTGAGCCGTCAGCTCGACGACACCACCAGAACGAGACGGGATTGAAGACGTACCCGAGCACACGCAGGTTCGTCAGCACCCGGATCGAGCCGCCCGCCCCGAGGTCGATTCCGTTCGCGGCGAGCACCTCGTGGATGTCGATGTGGTCGGCGTCGTGGAAGCTCGTGACGGCGCGACGGTTCCAGCCGAAGAGCGGCACCGTGCGGTCGAGCAGCGGCAACTCCGCCAGGTCGATGAGGGCCATGTAGACCGGGTAGCGGAACACGTTGTCGTGCGGCGAGCGGCGGGCGTGCATGACCGTGCCGGTGTAGAGCGCGCTGTTCATGGTGTGTGCGCTCACCATGCCACCCCGAGCGCCGCAGCGGCCCGCAGGCCCGACGCGAGCCCGTCCTCGTGAAAGCCGTTGCCCTGCCACGCGCCCGCGAATGCCGTGTGTCGCTCGACGCCGTGCGTTCGAGCACGTGCCGCTGCAGCGAGACTCGCAAACGTGACCTGCGGATGCTCGTACTCGAGCGTGCGGATCACCGCCGCGGGATCGATGTCGGCGGTGCGGTTGAGCGTGACGCAGTACTCGGCCGTCGTGTCGAGCCGCTGCAGCCGGTTGAGCGAGTACGTGATCGACGGCCTGTCTGCGTAGACCCCGCACCCCGGCGAGTGGTAGTTCCACGACGACCGGTTGGAAGGACGTGTCGGCAGGAGGCTCGAGTCGGTGTGGAGCACCGTCTCGTTGGTGGTCGTCTCGAAGGCGGAGAGGACCTCCCGCTCGGCGTCCGAGGGATCCTCGAGCAGCTGCAGCGCCCGGGGCGCACTCGTAGCGACGACGACCGCGTCGAACGCGCGCGAAGCACCGTCGCGGACCCGGAGCACGACGCCGGTCTCGGTGCGCCGCAGCGACTCGACCGCTGCGTCGAGGTGCACGGGTGCGCCGAGCCGCTCGAGCAATGTCTGCACGTACGCGGTACTGCCGCCGGTCACCGTGCGCCAGCGACGCCGGCGCAGGCCGAGCATGGAGTGGTTTGCGAAGAATTCCACCCCGTACGAGGCGGGGAACCCGAGCGCCTCTCGCGGGGACATGGACCAGAGCGCAGATGTCATCGGTACGAGGTAGTGCCACCGAAACGACTCCGAGTAACCCTCGTCGCGCACGAACTCGTCGAAGGACTTGCCGTCGGTATCGGCGGTGCCCGCGGTGCGGAGGAAGCGGAGGATCTCGCGCAGGAGTCGAGGCCCGGCGCGCCACGGCCGCTTGCTCGACCACTCGAGGCCGCAGCCGCACGAGACGGCGAACGACATCTCGGAGGACTGCGTCTCGACCCGGAGCTCGCGAAAGAGCCGCGTCAGGTGCGGATAGTTCTCCTCGTTGTGGACGATGAACCCTGTGTCGAGATCGAGCGAATCATGCGTGACCGTGTGCGCATGCCCACCAGCCCGCTCGGAAGCCTCGAACAGCTCCACGTCGTGGAGCTGTCGGAGCGCATGCGCCGCGCCAAGCCCGGCGATACCCGTCCCGATGATCGCTATCTTCATTGCACCGGTGATTCGTCGTAGACCCAGCAACTGGATGACTGAAGATGTCTGAGGCAGTCGATCTCGGCGGGAAGGATCCCGCCGTGGGCGGGGTCGAGGTTGCGACGGTCCGCGAGCGCACGACGCGGGCGAGCCAGATCGTGACGCTCCTCGCGATCGTGATCCCTCCGCTCGGCCTGATCATCGCAGCCGTCGGGCTCTGGGGGGTGGCGCTCTCGTGGGTCGACGTGGCCGTCTTCCTCACGCTCTACGTTCTGACCGGGCTCGGGACGACGGTTGGCTACCACCGCCTGTTCACGCACCGGAGCTTCGAGACGACGAAGACGGTGCGCGCGACCTTCGCGATCCTCGGTTCGATGACGATCCAGGGGCCCGTGACCCAGTGGGTGACGGACCATCGCAAGCACCACGCGCTGTCGGACAGGGACGGAGATCCCCACTCGCCGCACGCCGGCTTTGCTCCGAACGCCTGGGGCGCGCTGAAGGGGTTCTTCCACGCGCACATGGGCTGGCTCTTCCACCTCAAGGGCATGGAGCGCGGCGACCATTACGGGAAGGATCTCTACGACGACCGGCTGATCCGAGGCATCGACAAGATGTACTTCGTGTGGGTCACCTTGAGCTTCGCACTGCCGTTCGCGGTCGGGTACGCCGTCGGCGGCGCGAGCTGGAAGCTCGGGCTCGAGGTGCTCGTCTGGGGCGGCCTGATCCGCGTCTTTGCCTACCAGCACGCAACGTTCTCGGTGAACTCGATCTGCCACATGTTCGGCCGGCGCAGCTACCTCTCGCGCGATGAGAGCCGCAACAACTGGATGGTCGCGGCATTGACCTTTGGCGAGGGTTGGCACAACAACCACCACGCGTTCCCGGCCTCGGCACGGCACGGCCTCGACCGCCTTCAGCTCGACATCGCGTGGATCACGATCCGGACGCTCGAGAAGCTCGGCCTCGCCTGGAACGTGCGCCTGCCGAGCGAGACGCAGCGCGCGCGCCGGCGCCTCGCCTAGCGGCCTAGAGATGTTCGGCCCGGAAGCGCGTCAGGTGCTGCTCCACGCCCTCGACCCACGCGTCGGCACGTGGGAGTCGGAGGATCGCCCCTGACGTGCGCCGCAGCGCGGCTCCGTGGAGCCCGCGCGGGATGAGCGTGTAGGTGCCTGCGATGCCGAGCGCCTGCGCCCGGTCGAAGCCGCGCTTCGAGCTAGCAGCGCTGACGCCGGGGATTCCCGGCAAATACCGATCCCAGGAGCCGTGGAGCACGTCGAGCCGCTTGCCGCGGAGGGCATCGAGCGACAGCCGTTCGGGGATCCACGGCGCCAGCCCGAGCACCCCGGTGACGCCAGCGTGTGCGGCAATTCCGATCGAGACGGCCCCACCCATCGAGAAGCCGACGAGGAGGGACGGGCGCGCGACGAGATCGAGCGCGGCGCGCCCATCCGCCATGCATGAGTCGAGCTCGTTCCACGTCTTCACCCGATAGCGCACCTCGACGAACGCAAGCTCGGGGAAGCGCGGGATCAGATCCGTCGCAATCAGCTCGCTGGTGGCGCTCCAGGTGCCGGGCACGGCGCGGGCCGAGCCTCCATTGACGAGAACGACCGCGAGCGGGGCCGCTTCGTGCATGAGACGCGCCTCGGCGCCGCTCGTGAGCTCAACGATCCGGGTCATCGCGCAGTCGCAGTCACGGCGGGCGCACACGACCTCGTCGCCGCGGCAACGGCGCGGGCGCGCTCACGATAGCCGGTCTCGTTGCCATGCACGTAGTCCGGCGCGAGCCAATCCGGGTGCGCTTGAACCATCGCAGCCCATTCGACGAGCCGAACGCGATGGTTCGATTCGGCGGCATCGCGGAGAACGCCGTTGAAGGCGTCGTTCGGCTTCCCGTTTCGCCAGATCGTCGCCCAGATCACGCACCGGTTCGGCCCGATCAGCGTCAGGACGCGCGCCACATCGGCCCGAAAGCCCGTGGCGCCGTCGGGCGGGTCGTTCGTGCCGAGGCTGACGACGACATACGGTGACAGCTGCGGCCTCCCGGCCTCGAGCTCGCCGATCCCCTCGGCGGTCGTTCTGCCGACACGGTCGTTCGCGACGATCTTCCAGTGCGGCAGAGCTGCCGGCAGGTAGGGCTCGACGCCGACGTTCAGCGAGTCGCCCACGAGCGTCGCTGTCCCGCGTGCGGCAACCGAGGCCGTCGGCGCGCTGCGATGGCGCTCGACGAGGATCGCGGCCAGGGCCGCGACGATCACGAGAGCCGCGAAGAAGAAGGTGGAGCGCATCGGGGGAGGCAGGAGCGAGCGGGGGGCGAATCCGGCCTGGTGGACACAATCGACGTCGACCGAGTCGAGCGCTTCCTCGACTCGCCGGGACTCTCGGAGTCTACCCGGCGCGCCTACGCGTCTGACCTCGCGGACCTCGGCGGCTGGCTCGAACGCACGGGCCGGAAGCTCGAGGACGTCGACGTGCAGGTGCTCGCGGAGTACACCGCCGAGCTTGGCCGCGGTCGGCGAGGGCTCGCCCCGTCGACGATCGCGCGGCGCCTCGCAGCGGTACGCTCGTACATCGGATTCACGCTCGGGGCCGCCCGGGTACCCGCGATCGCCCTGCCACCGAAACGGCGCCGGCGGCTGCCCGATGCGCCGAAGCTCACCGAGGTCGAGGCAATTCTCGCCACGACAGAAGGCGACGGTCCGCTCGCCGCGCGAAACTCCGCGATCCTCGAGCTCACGTACTCGTGCGGGTTACGCACCGCCGAGGTGGTCGGGCTGCGACTCGCCGACGTCGACTTCGAGCAGGAGATCGTGCACGTGCTCGGCAAGGGCGGGAAGGAGCGCGTCGTCCCCCTCGGGGAACGCGCCGCGCTCGCCGTTGCGATCTACCTCCGCGACGCACGGCCCTCTCTCGCCAAGGGCGCGAGCGACACGTTGTTCCTCTCGGTCCGGGGGCGCGCGCTCGACACGTCTGCGCTACGCCGCCTGATGCACAATCCTCATCGCCTGCGCCACGCCTATGCGACACACCTGCTCGAGGGCGGCGCCGACCTCCGCACGATCCAGGAGCTGCTCGGGCATGCGTCGCTCTCGACGACCCAGGTCTACAGCCACGTCGACGCGCGGCGGCTTCGCAGCGGTCTACGACGACAGCCACCCTCGGTCGTAGGAGCAGCCGAGCGCAGGAGCGGCGGGAGGCACGCCGAATCGAGCGGAGCCGCATGACGATCTCCGCCCCGCAGCCGGCCGACCCCGAGGTAGAGCGCTATCTACTCATGCTCGCCGCGCAGCGCTCGCCGCGAACGGTCGACGCCTACCGCCGTGACCTCGCAGCGCTTGCGACCTTTCTCGACGCGCCGGCGTCCAGCGCGACGACCGCGTCACTCGACGCCTGGGTCGCGTCCATGCGCGCCGCCGGGCTCGCGCCGTCGACGATCGCCCGCCGGATCGCTGCCGTCCGCTCGGCGTTCCGACACCAGCTCCTGATGGGCCGGCGCTCGGATAACCCCGCGGCAGAGGTAGCGACGCCGCGCCGGATCCGCAAGCTGCCGCGCACCCTCTCCCCGTTCGAGTCCGAGCGCCTGATCGAGGCGGCGAACGGGACGACGCCCCGCGCGATGCGCGACCGGGCGCTCGTGGAGTTGATGTACGGCGCAGGCCTCCGCGTCTCGGAGACCGTCGGCCTCGCCCGCACCTCTGTCGACATCGACGCGCGCATCGTGCGCGTGATCGGCAAGGGCGACAAGGAGCGCATCGTCCCGCTCGGGCGTCCTGCCGCCGAGGCCGTGCGCCGCTACCTCGCGCTCGGGCGGCCGCATCTCGACCGCCGCTACCGGCCCGACCTGTTCCTCAACGCCCGCGGCGGCGCGCTCACGCGTGCCGGGGCGTTCCTGATCCTCCGCAAGCTCGCCGCGAAGGCAGGCCTCGAGCCCGAACGCGTCCACCCGCACCTCCTGCGCCACTCATTCGCGACCCACCTGCTCGAGGGCGGGGCCGACCTTCGCTCGGTGCAGGAGATGCTCGGACATGCGGATCTCTCGACGACGGAGCAGTACACCCACATCTCCGACCGTCGCCGGCGCGAGACCTACTTCTCGGCCCACCCCCACGCCCGCCGGCCCGAGCCGGCACCGCTCCGCGACGACACCGCGTCGTAGACGTTTGGGTCCAGGCGACTCCTGCCGATAACGGTGGGACGATGGCACTCGATCCGCAACTCACGTCGGTCGTCGCGGTGGCGGCGGTCGGGTGGACGATGGTCGCGAGCGGCATGACGAAGCGGATGCTCGAGACGAAGCGCCGCCGGCGTCGTTGCCCCTCGTGCGGCCGCACGATCGAAGGTCGTACCTGCGACCGGCACGGCTAGAGCGTTCGAGCCCGCTCAGCCGTCGGCCGAGCGATCGACGAGCGCGATCGTCTCGAGAATCGTCTCCTCGGGCGCGTCGATCAGCGTGACGTGACCGATCTTTCGGGCGGGCCGCGGTGCCTTGCCGTAGAGGTGGAGGTGCGCACCGGGGATTGCCAGGAGCTTCTCCGACGGCGGCGCGCCACCGATCAGGTTCAGCATCACGGCGGGTGCCCGGGTGGCGGTCGCCCCGAGCGGGAGGCCGAGGATTGCCCTCAGATGGTTCTCGAACTGGCTCGTCACTGCTCCGTCGATCGTCCAGTGGCCCGTGTTGTGGACGCGCGGCGCGAACTCGTTGGCGAGCAGCCTGCCCCCGACCTCGAACAGCTCTAGCGCGAGCACGCCCACGTAGTCGAGCTCCTCGAGCAGCCGGCCGACGAGCTCCTCGGCCTCCGCCTGCGGAGCCGAGACGGCGGGTGATCGGGACACGCGCAGGATGCCGTCACGGTGCACATTTTCGGCGAGCGGCCAGAAGCGCGTCTCGCCGTCGCGTCCGCGCACCGCGATGATCGAGAGCTCGCGGTCGAAGGGGACGATCTCCTCGGCCAGCTCGTGCTCACCGAGCTCCTCCGCGAGCGCAACCCGCCGCTGGCCCTTTCCGTCGTACCCGAGCCGACGCGACTTGACGAGCGCCGGCAGGCCCGAGTCCTCGAGCGAGCCGAACCGTGCCGTGGGAATGCCGAGCCGCTGGAACAGCTGCTTCTCGACCAGGCGATCCTGCCCCAGCTCGAGGGCCAGAGGTGGCGGCAGCGGCGAGACGGCAAGCGCCGCGTCGACAGGCACGTTCTCGAACTCGTACGTCACGACCGTCGCGCCGGCCGTGAGCTGGGCCAGAGCATCCGGATCGTCGTAGGGGCCGACGACGAGCTCGCCCACCTCGCGCGCAGGCGCATCGGGCGACGGATCGAGAAACCTGAACTCGAGCCCGAGCGGGAGACCCGCGAGGCCGAGCATGCGACCGAGCTGGCCGCCGCCGATGCAGGCGACGAGCGTCACCGACGCGTGATCCCGTGGTGCGTCACCACGTCACACCGCCGGGTCGGGCGCGTCGAGCACCGACTGCGTCTGCGCCGCGCGGAACTCCGCGAGTCGCTCCCGGATGCCCTCGTCCGACCGTCCGAGGATCGCGGCAGCGAGGAGCGCGGCGTTGACGGCGCCGGCGCGGCCGATCGCGAGCGTGCCGACGGGGATACCGGCCGGCATCTGGACGATCGAGAGCAGGGAGTCCATGCCCTTCAGCGTCTTCGACTCGACCGGCACGCCGAGCACCGGCAGCGCCGTCTTCGCGGCGGCCATGCCGGGCAGGTGCGCTGCCCCGCCCGCCCCCGCGATCAACACCTGCAAGCCGCGATCCTCTGCGGCCGCGGCGTACTCGAAGAGCAGGTCTGGCGTTCGGTGGGCCGAGACGACGCGCTGCTCGTACGAGACGCCGAGAGCGCTCAGTGTCTCCGCGGCGTGCTGCATCGTCTCCCAATCGGAGCGGGATCCCATGATCAATCCGACGAGAGGCGTGTCAGCCACGAGCCTCTAACTTACTTCTGGTTCGACTTCTTGACGAGCAGCAGCGACACGGAGCGCGCCGTCTTCCTCACCTCGGCGTCGATCTCGTCGTCGTCGGCGATGCCGTCGAGGATGAGGATCGTCTCGCGCGTCGGCGTTCCGTTCTTGAAGCACACGATCGCGAGCCGACGCACCGAGACGTTCGGGTCGCGGGACGCGATCTCGTGGAGTTGCGAGCGATACGCATTGACGTCGCCGGGATGGGCGCGCGACAGCCCCTCGAGTGCGATCAGCGCCGAGCCCCGCACGGCCGGGCTGTCATCCTCGAGGCCGCGTCGCAGCAGCTCGAGCTTCTGGCGAAAGCGGAACTGGGCGATCGCCCGGTACGCGAGTGCACGCACGCGATAGTCGGGATTGCGGCAGGACGCCTCGATCTCGTCGCCCCACTCGCCACGAAGCGTCGCGAGCTCGCGCTCCAGCCCACCCTTCGCGTACTCGTCGGCGAGCGCCGCCGCCTGCGCGAGATCCATCAGCCGCGCGGCAGTGGGCGCGGGCCCGGGCCGACGTAGACGGCGGACGGGCGAACGAGGCGGCCCAGGCGCTTCTGCTCCAGAATGTGCGCCGACCAGCCCGCCGTGCGGGAGCACGCGAACATGGCAGGAGCGAGGCTCGGCGGCACGTCTGCGACGTCGAGCACGACGGCTGACCAGAACTCCACATTGGTCGCGAGGACGCGGTCGGGCTTGCGCGCGTGCAGCTCGGCGAGAGCGGCCCGCTCGAGCTCCTCTGCAACGTCGAACCTTGCCGAGCCGAGGTCCATCGCGGTGCCACGGAGAAGCCGCGACCGTGGGTCTTCAGCCCGATAGACGCGGTGACCGAAGCCCATCAGACGGTCACCGCTGTCGAGCAGGTCCGTGACATAGGCCTCGATCGAGTCTGCTTCTGCGGCGCCGTCGAGCATCGGCAGCACCCGCGCCGGGGCACCGCCGTGCAACGGGCCCGAGAGCGCACCGACGGCCGACGAGAGCGAGGCAGCGCAATCTGCGCCGGTCGAGGCGACGACCCGAGCCGCAAAGGTCGAAGCGTTGAGACCGTGCTCGGCCGTGCAGATCCAGTAGGTGTCGATCGCCTGCACATGCTTGGGATCGGCCTCGCCGCGCCATTCGAGCAGGAAGCGTGCGGCGGCGGTAGCGCCGCTCGAGACGAGCTCCGGGTCGACGGCCGTCGTCTCGCCGTCGGCGAGGCGGGCGGACTGCGCCACGACCGAGATCATCGTTGCCGAGAGCCGCGCGAGGTCGTCGCGGGCCTCCTCGTCGGAGATATCGATCAGCTTGCCGAGCCCCCACTCGCCGGACAGGTGCGCGGTGACGGCCTGGAGATCGGCGGGTGCATCGCCGGTCAGGTCGCTCGCGACGTAATGGGAAGCCGGCTCGAGGCCGGGCTTCGGCGCGTTGTCGACGAGCAGGCCCCAGACCTCCTCGAACGGGACGCGGCCGACGAGATCCTCGATATCGATGCCGCGATAGCGAAGAGCGCCGCCGTCGCGATCGGGCTCGGCAATCTCGGTTTCGAAGGCGACGACGCCCTCGAGGCCTGGCTTGAACTCCGTCACGGCTCTCCTCGTTCCTCGACCACCCGTCGCTGTGGACGCTACCGGACCGGTCGGAGTCGCCCGTTGGCCTATGCTCGTGTCCAGGCGACCTTCGCACGTTCGAGGCGACCGGCGCCGGACGATCCACCCACCGGCGGTACCGCACAGGTACACCGATGCGATCATCGAAGAGCTGGCCGCGACCCCGGTGGTCGAGGCCGGAAAGGAAAATCGTGAACGGAAGAAAGAAGGTCACCGTCGTCGGTGCCGGAAACGTGGGCGCAACCTGTGCCCAGGAGCTCGCGCGGCGCGACTACGCAGACATCGTCCTCGTGGATGTGAAGCCCAACTTCGCAGCCGGCAAGGCGCTCGACATCAACCAGGCCGGGTCCGTCCTCGGGTATGAGCCCACGGTCGTCGGTGTCGACGGCACCGGCTATGCGGCCACGGCCGGATCCGACGTCGTCGTGATCACCGCCGGCCTGCCGCGCAAGCCGGGCATGAGCCGCGACGACCTCGTGAAGACGAACGAGGCGATCGTCGCCGAGGTCACGCGCGAGATCGCGAAGCGGTCGAAGAACGCCGTGCTCGTAATCGTCTCCAACCCGCTCGACGCGATGTGTCACGTCGCGAAGACGGTCTCGAAGTTCCCGCGCGAGCGCGTGGTGGGCATGGCGGGCGTGCTCGACACGTCACGCTTCGAGTGCTTCATCGCACAGGAGACCGGCCTCTCCGTCAAGGAGGTCACCGCGACGGTGCTCGGCGGCCACGGAGACCAGATGGTTCCGGTCGTCTCGGCGACGACGGTCGGCGGCATCCCCCTCGACCAGCTCGTGGCGCGGTCGAAGATCAACAAGATGGTCGAGCGGACAAAGGTCGGTGGCGGCGAGCTCGTCAAGCTGCTCGGCACCTCCGCCTGGTACGCGCCGGGAGCGGCCGCAGCGCAGATGGTCGACGCAATCTGCCTCGACGAGAAGCGCATCCTGCCGGCGACGGCCTACCTCGAGGGCGAGTACGGCATCAAGGATCTCTACATGGGCGTTCCCGTCCGGCTCGGCGCCGGCGGTGCGGAGGAGGTCGTCAAGCTGAAGCTGACACCGGCAGAGAAGAAGATGCTGAAGGTCTCGGAGGCCGCGGTGCGTGACGTCGTCTCCGTGCTGACGGTCGAGTAACGACGGCAAGGGGTTTCACGTCTTGCATTTCATGCACGAGGTGCGTGCATGAAATGCAAGACGTGACGCCGGCGGGTGATTCCTTTGCGCGATGTGAACAGTCCCGCCGGGTACGCTTCGCGCGCCAATGGACCTCGGACTTCAGGGACGTAGCGCCATCGTTCTGGGCGCATCGCAGGGCATGGGCCTCGCGATCGCCGAGGCGCTGGCCAGTGAAGGCGCGAACGTTGCGCTCTTCGCCCGCCGCCGCGACGTGGTGGAGCGCGAGGCGGCACGGATCGGGGCTCTCGGCGTTCCCGGCGACCTCACCGACGCCGTCGACCTCGAGCGCCTCGTGACCGCCACCGTCGAGGCGTTCGGTGGGATCGACATCCTCGTCCTCAACGGTGGCGGCCCTCCCCCTGGTGCCGCCACTGCGGTCGACGCTGCGTCGGTCGTTGCGGCGGTCGAGCTCTTGCTCGTACCCCACGTCCGGCTCGTCACCCTCTGCCTCCCACACCTCCGCGCGAGCGGTCGGGGCCGCATCATCGCGATCGAGTCGACGTCCGTGAAGGAACCGATCTCGAACCTGGCGCTCTCGAATGCCGTGCGGCCCGGCGTCGTCGGCTGGCTCAAGACCCTCGCACGTGAGGTCGGGCCGAACGGCATCACCGTGAACACGATCGCCCCGGGCCGGATCGACACCGAGCGGCTGCGATCGATTTACGGACCCGCCGGCCCCTCTCCCGAGCTGCTGGCCCAGATTCCCGCCCGTCGGGTGGGTACGCCCGCCGAGATCGCAGCCATGGTCTGCTTCCTCGCCTCGAGCCAGGCGGCGTACGTCACCGGAACGATCGTGCCGGTCGACGGTGGCCTTCTGAACGGGCTCTCGTAGGTGAGCCGGTCACGCGTCTCCGTGCTCCTCTGGGGCCTCGTAGCCGTGGCGGTCGCGGCGATCGGGATTGCCTGGTTCGGCCCCTCCCACGACTACCTCTACGTCCCGAACAAGGCGACCCCGGTGGCCTCGAAGGTGACCGTCGAGGGCGAAAGGGCCCACGCTCCCGGGCCGGGGGGCCTCTACTACGTGGACGTCTCGATCCGCCGTGCCACGTGGGCCGAGAAGCTGGTCGCGTTTGCGCGGCCCGACGGTGCCTCTCTCGTTCCCCGCTCGGAGGTCGTGCCCACAGGATCGACATTCGAGGCCCGGCACGAGGACGGCCTGCGGGAGATGGCCCGGTCGGAGAAGGTTGCCGCCGCCGTTGCGCTCGAGCAGGCGGGCTTCACGGTGAAGACGACCAACAAGGGAGCGCTGGTCGAAGCGGTCGCCTCCGACGCCCCCGCCGCAACCGAGTTGGACTCGGGCGACGTCATCGTCACGGCCCGGGGCAAGCCGATCCTCACCCCGGGCGAGCTCCGCGCCGCGTTCATCGGCGTGCATCCCGGTGACAATGTCGTCCTGCGCGTGCGGCGCGCCGGACAGGTGAGGACCGTCACCGTCCGCACGGTCGAGTCGCCGAGCGAGAAGGGCAGAGCGATCGTCGGGATCCGCGTCGCCCAGGCCGCCGACATCAAGTTGCCGGTCAAGGTCGACATCAACCTGGGCCAGGTCGGAGGGCCGTCGGCGGGACTGCCGTTCGCACTCGATGTCCTCCAGGAGCTCGGTACCGACGTCGACCACGGCCACAAGGTCGTCGCGACCGGCGAGATCGCACTCGACGGGACCGTCGGCCCGATCGGCGGCGTGAAGCAAAAGACATACGGGGCACGCAAGGCCGGCGCGGACGTCTTCCTCGTACCGGCTGGGGAAAACGCGACCGAGGCACGCCGCTATGCAGGGAACCTTCGCATCATCCCGGTCGTAAGTTTTCAACAGGCGTTGTCTGCCCTGCGTACGCTTCCTTCGAAATAGGCAATTTGCAGGACGTTTGCCGCGGCGGGCAACACACGCTCTTTGCGGGACTTTCCTGTCCGCGGCCCTTGCACCTCGGAGGTATGGTGGCCACAATGCCCCCTGTCCCGAGGAGCCACAACCGTTTTATAAGGAACATTCTGCATGTCATCTAAAGCATCCTGCAACGATTGCTATTTCCGCCGCGAGGGTCTCTGCGCCCTTCCCGGCGAAACCCCGTGCCCCACGTTCCGCGCGGTCGCCGCCGGCGGCCAGCTGCAGCCGCCTCGCCAGCCGCGCCTCGTGCTGCGGCCCGCCACCCCCCTCGTCGGGGCGCCGGCTGCGTAGAATCGCACCGTGTCGACGCCGTCCCCGACAGAGGAGCCGAGCAAGAAGGGCCCCTGGACACCGCGACGGATCATTCTCGGCGTCGTCGCGCTCTACATCCTGATCGTCATCCTGGCCAACCGCCAGTCGACGCCCGTCAACTTCGTCTTCTTCAAGACGTCGGCCTCGCTCTTCGTGGTGCTCCTGCTCGCGGTCGCGTTCGGCTTCATCGTCGGCTGGCTCTTCGACGACCTCCGCGACCGCCGCAAGCGCCGCGCCGACCCGTCCTGACAGCACCCGCCCTCAGCGGCGGTCGTGGAAGACGGCCTCGATGTTGTTCCCGTCGGGGTCGGTGAGGAAGGCGCCGTAGTAGCCCGGGTGGTACTCGGGCCGCTCGCCCGGGGCGCCGTTCGACGCAAAGCCCGCAGCGACGCCCGCGGCGTGAAAGGCGGTGACCGTCTTCAGATCCGGCGCCTCGAAGGCGATGTGGACGTTCTCTGTCGGCGGCCCCTCGACGATCGAGAAGGTGGCACCCGAGCCGCGGATCTGCGTGCGACCGTCGTGGCGCTCGACGGTGTGACGCACGGAGGGGCACACGGCCTCGTAGAAGCGCGTCGCGTCCTCGAGCGAGCGGGTGCGGAGCCAGAGGTGGTCGATCACGCCGGGCTGCCTGCGCGGCCCGTTGTTGACGGCCTCGATGCTGTTTCCCTCCTCGTCGAGCACGAAGCCTCCGTAGTAGTCCGGCCCGTACGCGCGTCGTGGGCCGGGCTCGCCGTCGCTCGCATAGCCGAGCGAAGTGACCTCGTGCCACCAGGCGTCGACGGCGGCGGGCGAGGGAGCGTAGAAGCCGATGTGGAGTCGGCGCGTCGCCGGACGATCGTCGCTCGCCTCGCCGATCGCGAAATCGTTCCACTCGACGAAGCCGCCGCCTTCCTCGGGCTCGCCCGGATAGCCGAGTAGCTCGAGCGTTCGGCCGAAGAAGCGCCTGCCCTCGGCGAGGCTCGGCACGCAGAACCCGACGTGATCGATCATCTCCCGAGGCTATCCGCTCGGCGGGCCGGGCGAGGCACGCTCTCCCCTACAGCAGCGAGGCGAGGAGCGCGACGCCCTCGCCGATGCGCTCGGGCGATTCGTAGCTGAACGCAAGCCGTGCCGACGAGCGGCCGGCCGACGCTCCCGGGAAGAAGTCGGAGCCGCGCACGAACGTCACGCCGGCCTCGGTGGCCCGGGTGAGAAGCGCCGCCGCGTCGACATCCCCGGCGAAGTCGAGCCAGAGAAAGTAGCCGCCCTCGGGTGAGCTCCAGTGCGTGCCGTCCGGCATCTCCGCAGCAAGGGCCTCGAGCATGGCGTCCTTGCGCGTCTTGAGCAGAGCGCGAACGCGATCGAGGTTGGGCTCGAATGCGCCCCGGTCCATCAGCTCGAACACCGTGGCCTGGGGAAGCAGGCTGGGCGAGATGTAGGTCGAGACGGCCTGGTCGTCGTAGGACGCGACGAGCGCCTGCGGCGTCACGAAGTAGCCGATCCGCAGCCCGGGCGCCACCGTCTTCGAGAACGACGACGTGAAGGTGACCCGCTCGCCGCCCTCGAGCTCGTGGATCGATGGCAGCGGCTCGCCGTCGTAGCGGACACGGCCGTACGGGTCGTCCTCGAGAATCGGCAGGTCGTTCGCTTCGGCGATCTCGACGAGCCGCCGGCGGCGCTCGGTTCCGATCGTGCGGCCCGACGGATTCTGGAAGGTCGGGATCGTGTAGAGGAACGACACCGGCCCGCCCTTCGCAAGCTCGCCCTCGAGCGCATCCAGGTCGAGCCCCTGGTCGTCCATCGCAAGCGATACGACCTCGGCTCCGTCGCGGGCGAGGATCTTGAGGGGCCGGTCGTAGGTCGGGCCCTCAACGAGCACGCGACCCGGCCGCGTGGCCAGCTGAACGGCGGCGTAGAAAACGAAGCCCTGCAGGCCACCGGTGGTCAGGAACACGCGGCCCGGCTCGACGCCGTGGCGCTCGGCGAGCAGCTCCCGCAGCGGCCCGTAGCCCCCGCCCGTGCCGTAGGAGAGCACCGTGACCCCGTCACGTTCGAGCACCGCGCGGGCGCAGTCGGCGATCAGGGCCGGGTCGAGGCATTCCGGCGCAGGAGCGCCCCGCGCAAACGAGATCGGTGCCATGCCAGGAGCCTAGCGGGACGCCCCGGTGGATCTGGATGAGAACCGGCTCCCGCGGCGAAGTCCGGAACTGCTGCTACCGTTATCGACAGGGATCCGGCGCTGTGCCGCCCCGGGAGATCAGCTTCTTTCGACTCTAGGCTCGGATAACGCCGAGTTGGTGGTTCGAGGGTAGATGGTCTCGAATCACAATCAAGGAGTCGAAAAAACCTATGCCAGATTCAACCTTTGCCTCGATTGGGCTGAGCGCGGACGTTGTCCGCGTGCTCTCGGCCCAGGGCATCGAGTCACCTTTCCAGATCCAGACTCGCGCGATCCCGGCCGCACTCGCGGGGCACGACGTCCTCGCCAAGGCCCCGACGGGCTCCGGCAAGACGCTCGCCTTCGCGATTCCGATCGTGGAGCGCGTGCAGCCCGGTGAGCAGCGCCCCGGCGCGCTCGTTCTCGTCCCCACCCGTGAGCTCGCCGTCCAGGTGACCGAGGTTCTCTCCGACCTCGGCAAGGCGCGCGGTCTCAAGGTCGCGTCCGTCTACGGCGGCGTGCCGATCCCGGCCCAGGCCGCAAAGGCCAAGGCGGCGCACGTCCTCGTCGCCACCCCGGGCCGCCTGCAGGACCTGATGGACCGGCGCCTGATCACGCTCGACGCGGTCACGATCCTCGTCCTCGACGAGGCCGACCGGATGCTCGACATGGGCTTCAAGCCGCAGGTCGACAAGATCCTGCGTCGCGTCTCGGACGACCGGCAGACGATGTTCTTCTCGGCCACGCTCGACGGTGCCGTCGGCGAGCTCGCCCGGGCGTACACGAACCAGCCGGTGCGGATCGAGGCCGCGCTGCCGAGCGAGCAGAAGCCCGGCGAGATCGACCACCAGTTCGTCTCGGTCACACCGGAGAACAAGGTCGACAAGCTCGTCGAGCTACTCCAGGAGGAGCGTGGCCTCGCCCTCGTGTTCGTTCGCACAAAGCGTGGTGCCGACCGTCTCGCCCAGCGCCTCGAGCGCCATCAGGTGCGCGCGGTCGCGATGCACGGCGACAAGACACAGGCCGCCCGTGAGAAGGCGCTCGCGCACTTCGAGGCGGGCAAGGTGACGACGTTGATCGCCACCGACGTCGCCGCCCGCGGGCTCGACCTCTCGGACATCACGCACGTGATCAACTTCGACCCGCCGGAGGACGAGAAGGCCTACACGCACCGCGTCGGCCGCACCGGCCGCGCCGGTCGCTCGGGCACGGGCGTCACGCTCGTGCTCCCGGACCAGCAGGCCGAGGTCAGCCGCGTGGCGCGGATGAACGGCCAGTCGGACGCGTGGGAGGAGACTGGCATGAAGTCGGCCGCTCCGAAGCTGCTCTACTCGGGCCGCAAGCGCGGCTCCAAGTGGGGCCCGACGAGGCCGCGCCGCAAGATCTAGCGCGAGCACGCGACGGGCTTCGGCCGGTCGTCGAGCTCGAATCGCTGCGCTGGAACACCCCAGGCGGCCGGCTGCACAGCCGGCCGCCTGATTCGCTTCCGGGGGCGCCTCTGCGAGCGTCCGGCCCGTCCGGCGAACGACGCGGTTAGCCGCGAGCGGTAGCCGCGTCTTCGATGGGCGAGACAGCCCACCTGTCGCGACGGTGAGGTCACGCTGGAGGTGCGCCGAAGCAGCGTCGCGTTCGCGTGCCGCGACCGGATCAGTGCTACGTCGCTCTGATCGAGGGAAAGCTCTCGACCCGCTCTACCAGCCGGGGAGAGCGCCCGTTCCGAACCTTGCCCTGATAAATGCCTTGCCGAGCGGCCCTCTGGCGTGCTGTAGGAACCGTGTGCGGATCGCGTTTCCGTAGACGCCGACGTTGCTCGAGCGGTAGACCGCCTTGTTGAAGGCGAACCCGACGGGCCGCGAGACCGGGTAGCGGCCCGAGCGCACGGTGGCGACGGTCGGGGCGACACCATTGATCGGTGCCGCACATGCGGTCCCTGCCTCGATCGCGGGTCGCGCGAGCTGGAAGCCGACCGCTGCGGCCTCCCCCGGGCCGACCGGGTTTGAGACGAGGGTCGATTCCTGGGCGGTTCGGACGGTTTTCGGGGGGAATACGTCGAATGACGGGCGCGCCGCTCCGCTTCGTCCGAGGGTGGCGGTGATGCGGATGCTGCGATCCGTGCCACGAAGAAGCGCCCGGGCGCGCTGGAGTGTCAATCCGGTCGTGCACAGCGCGCTGTCAGGTTCGACCAGGAGCACGTCTGCGTCAGTCCAGAGCGGCACGACCGAGAAGACGCGTCGTTCGGCCGGGGTGAGCCTCCGGTCGACCATGAGCGCATCTCTTCCGTATGCGCCGCCGAAAGGCTGCGCTGCGTAACGCAGCATTTCGTCGGTTGTCTCGATTCCGGCCCCTGCGTTGTTCCAGACGATGGGCACGCGCTTGCCCTTCACCGTCATGTAGTCCAGCGTCGGCAGGCCCTTCTTGTCCATCGGCTGAATCGCCCGATGCATCCAGGCGGCCTCGTTGTCGAGACGAGCGGGAACGACGATCACCATCTGCACCCATTCCGCCGCTGTGCTGCTTCCACTCGCCTTCGCGCCGGAAACCACCGATGCAGCGAGGGCAGCGGCACCTGCGACCCCGCAGACAACGAGCCGCGAAACCGTTGACCCCCTCACCCGGCAAAGTATGCCTGAGGGCTCGCGGATCTGGCCACGAACTCGTGCTGCCGGCACAACGGACAGCACGTCGGAAGTTCGCCTACGCCGGCTGACTCGAAGCGCTAGGCCTCGTCGGGGCGAGCGTCGCGCTCACAGTCGATGCAGCGCGGTGGCTCGGTCCGTGGTCACCGCCGGTTCGTTCCCGGCTTCAGGAGCGCCGCGCAGCCGGCAGCAAGCAGCACCTTTGAGGCGGCGCGATACGCTCTTTCATCGCGCTGCCTCAAAAGTACGTGTCGTCGTGGCTGTACGGCGGCACGCAGCAGCAGAGCAGGCGCACGCCGCCCGACCCTGCACGGAGCTCGTGCCACGCGCCGGGCGGGATCAAGATCGCATCGCCCTCGACCACCTCGCGCGACTCCCCGTCGATCTCCATCGTTCCGGCGCCGCCGGTCAGCAGGTAGATCTCCTCGCTGAGCGCGTGGTAGTGCCGCACCGTCGACTGGCCGGGCTCGAGCGTCGCCTCGGCGAGCGACTGCGCCGGCGAGTGGAGGTACTCGCGGATCGTCGAGCCGTCCTTTGTCGTGAAGGGCTCGAGTGCGCGGTAGCTGACGACCTCCATCAGCTCGTGGGCGGTTCGCCCTCGGGCCTCACCGGCTCGGCTGCCGGCGGCTCGGGAGCGGGAGCGGCGGCGGGCGGAGGTGCCACCGGGACGGCCTGCGACGCTTCGAGCTGGCGCTGAGGCACCTCGGCGGGCTTTTCCTTGGGATCGAGGATCGAACGGGGATCCATCTCCGAGACGGCGTCCTTCATCTCCTTGACGCTGCTCCCGAGGCGACGCGCCATCCCCGGCGCTCCCTTCGTGCCGAAGAGCAGCACGAGCACGCCCGCGAGGATGACGATCTCCCAGATTCCGAGGCCGAAGGGCACGCAGGGAATGTACCTACCGGCCGACGCCGGCTAGTGGCCGACGAACTCCTTCAGCAGCACGATGGAAAGTCCGAACGACGCGTTGACGAGCACGACGACGCCGGTCGCGAGCGCGGACAGCCGCTCCTTGCGAGCGAAGATCAGCCCCCACCAGACGAGCGCCACAACCCCGTAGCCGATCGCGATCCCGTATGCGGTCCGCGTCGCGATGAGGCCGAGGCCACCGGCCAGGAGCGCCAGCGAGGGGACGATCGCCGCCTGGAGCAGAGGCCATTGACCGGCGGCGATGCTCCGCAACTCCGACCGGGTGAAGTCCTCGTCGGTATCGAGCCGCCACGCAAGGGCGTGCGCATAGACATGCGCGAGCCAGAACACGATCACGGTCACCTCGACAAGGCCGAGCGAGCGCCAGATCGCCACCGAGCCATCAGCCGCGGCGACGAGCGACGTGACGAGAATGGTGCCGTAGATCCCGCCGGCAAGGTTGTCGCCGCGGTCGAAGAGCCAGATGCGGAGCCGCATCAGATGCTGCGGTCGGCGCTCACGAGGCCGCTGTCGGCCGCCGTCTGCAACGCCGCGAAGTCTCGCTCGTTCTGCTCTGCATACGCCTCGCTGAACTTCAGGATCGCACGGTCGAAGACATCGCGCCGCCCGAGATAGCTCGCGATCGCGATCCGGTCGCCCGAGCGGGCGTGGGCGTGCGCCAGGGTAGCCGAGCAGAGACTGCCGTAGACGCCGAGCGCGCGGGGTCCATCGCCTCGACCACGAGCGATCCCTTCCAGTCGCGCAACTGACGGAGATAGTAGTCGCGCTCCTGGCCGAAGACGCTCTCGGGAACGTGGAGCCAGCCGAGGAAGATGTCGCTCGTCGCCTGCATGATGCGCTGGCCGGCGACGACGCGCTCACCCCCGTTCGCGTACTCGCTCACGCCGACGAACTCCTCCATCACCGAGCGCTGCGCCTCCTTGATCTGGATGAACAGCGGATCGCGCCCGTCGCGGCCGAGGAGGAGCGCAACCCACGCTGCCGTTCCGACGCTGCCGACCCCGACGACCTTGCGGGCCAGGTCGACGAGCTGGAACTGGTCGAGCAGGATTCGGCGCTCGTGCGGCAGCGTCAGGCGTACTCGACGAGCAGCCGTTCAATGTCTGCCTTGAGGCCGTCGCGCTCGTCGACGTCGGGGAAGTCGTCGAGCCGGACGATGAGCGGCGGGTCCGAGGCGATACGCCGTTGTCCCTCCACCTTGTGCGACAGCTTCGAGAACGCCTGCACGTTGTCGCGGCTGACCGCCTTTGCAACGGCCCTGTCGAGCCGCTTGCGCATCGCGGCGCCCACCTGTGCGCGCAGCTGCGGCAGCAGCTTCTCGATCTCGAAGCGCGTGTACCACACCTCGAGGTTGCGCATCCCGGCGAACCTCGCCATCCACGAGCGGTAGGCGGCCACGGTATCGAGCACGACTCGCTCCTGCTCGGCGACCGTGAAGCCGCTGTTGCGGGCGGCGATCAGCATGCTCGCTGAGAGCCGCTTGACGTCCCACTCCCAGGGGCCGGGCAGGGTCTCGTCGAAGTCGTTGATATCGAAGACGAGGCGCCGGTCGGGTGAGGCGTAGAGGCCGAAGTTCGAGAGGTGCGCGTCGCCGCAGCATTGGACGACAAATCCGGTGCGCGGCGTGGCCGCCAGATCGGCAGCCATGATCAGGGCCGCGCCGCGGTAGAACGTGAACGGCGAGGCGAGCATTCGCCCGTACCGAATCGGAACGAGCTCCGGCACGCGCGTCTCGGCCTGCCGCTCGAGAAGCTCGAGCGGATCGAGGCGGTGCCGGGCCGGGTCGAAGGTTGCGTGGCTCGACCGCGGTACCTCACGTCGCGCACCCTTCCCGCGGGCGATCCGCTCGGCGACGCTCAGCTGCTGCATGCCCGCGAGGTCGACCCCGACCGGTTCCGTCGAGTCACTCTGCTGTCGGCCGGCCGCCACGGTGCGTACGGTTCTAGGCTCGTGCGATCTCGGCGACGAGCTCGGCGGTCTCCGTGGGCGTCGTGCCGACCCGGATCCCCTTCGCCTCGAGCGCTGCCTTCTTGGCCTCGGCGGTGCCGGCCGAGCCGGAGATGATCGCGCCCGCGTGACCCATCGTCTTGCCCGGTGGCGCCGTGAATCCCGCGATGTAGGCGACGACCGGCTTCGTCAACTCGGCCTCGATGAAGGCCGCGGCCTTCTCCTCCTCGTCACCGCCGATCTCGCCGACCATGACGACGTACTCCGTCTCGGGGTCGGCCTGGAACTCGGCGAGGATGTCGACGAACGACGAGCCGACCACCGGGTCACCGCCGATGCCGACGATGGTCGAGTTGCCGAGGCCCATCTGGGTCAGCTCGTGACCGATCTGGTAGGTGAGCGTGCCCGAGCGGGAGACGAGCCCGATGTTCCCTGCGGTGAAGATCTCGGCCGGGATGATGCCGACGTTCGCCTTGCCGGGCGACAGCGCTCCCGGGCAGTTCGGGCCGATCAGCGTCACACCGCGGCCCTGCACGTAGGAGTGGATCCGCAGCATGTCGTGCGCGGGGACTCCCTCGGTGATGCAGATGACCGTGGTGATGCCGGCATCAACCGCCTCGTACATCGCGTCGGCGGCGAAAGGCGCGGGAACGAAGATCATGGCCGTGTTGGCTCCCTGCTCGGAGACCGACTCGGCGACCGTGTGGTACACGGGCACGCCTTCGACATCCTGGCCCCCCTTGCCGGGCGTCACCCCGGCGACGAGGTTCGTGCCGTAGGCGCGGTTGCGAAGCCCGTGGAAGCGTCCCTCGGAGCCGGTCAGACCCTGAACGACGAGGCGGGTGTCGTGGTCGACGATGATCGCCATCAGCCAGGCACCGCCCTCAACGCGATCCGGTCCAGCGTTACGAAGCTCTCCCCCACGCGGTCGCCGAGCAGCGCGATCACGCGCTCGGCGTCGGTGCCCTCGCAGCCGCAGCGATCGAGCCAGGGCTGCAGCTCGATGGGCTTCTCGAAGTGGCGAACCTCCTCGACGCGCAATCCCGCTGCCTCGGCGAACGACCGCCACTCGGCCTCGCTGTAGTTGCGCGCATGTGACGGGTCACGCAGCTTCTCGGCCTCCTCGACGTCCTCGCCCATGAACGCGTTGTCGACGATCAGGACAGCCTCCGACGCGACGCGTGCCATCTCGACGACCGCCCGCTGCACGTCCTCGAAGTGATGAGCGGCGACGCGGGTGACGACGAGATCGAAGCTGCCGTCGTCGAAGGGCAGGTGCTCGGCGTGGCACACGACGTCCGGCTGCATGCCCGGAGCGGGATCGCTGCTGACGACCTCGAGGCCCGCCTCGCGCAGCCGGCGAGCGACATGGCCGCCGCCGGTCGCGACGTCGAGGGCCGTGCGCGCGCCCTGCGACCACTCGACGAGCAGGTCGAGATCCGGCCCCTCCCTGTGGGCATCGCTCGTGCGGTACTGCTCGGCGCGATCGCTCCAGACGTCCGTCATGCCGCAAGCTCCACGGCGAGCTTGGCCGCCTCGAGCATGGTCGGGGAGACGTGGAGGTTCGGCGGAGCGGCGTCGGCGAGGATCTGCCGACCTTCGGCCGCGTTCGTGCCGTCGAGCCGGACGACCATCGGGAGCTCGAGCCCCATCTCGGCAAGCGCCTGCAGGATCCCGCGGGCGACCTCGTCGCAGCGTGTGATGCCGCCGAAGATGTTGAAGAAGATCGCTTTCACCTGCGGGTCGCGTGTGATCACCGACAGCGCGTCGACCACTCCCTGGGCGTCGCCGCCGCCGCCGAGGTCGCAGAAGTTGGCCGGTCGGCCGCCGGCGAAGGTGACGACATCCACCGTCGACATCGTCAGCCCGGCGCCGTTGCCGCAGACGCCGACCTCGCCGTCGAGCTTGACGTAGGTGACGTGCTTCGCCCGAGCGAGCGCCTCGAGCGGATCGGCGGCGTCCTCGTCGCGCATCTCGGCGATGTCCGGATGCCGGTAGAGCGCGTTGTCGTCCACGGTGAACTTGGAATCGAGCGCCTTGACGACGCCGTCCGGCGTCACGATCAGCGGGTTCACCTCGCAGAGCATCGCGTCGAAGCGGACGAAGGCGTCGTAGAGCTGGCCGATGATCTTCGCAATCTGCTTCTGCTCGGAGGGATCCGTGACGCCGGCGCCGTAGACGAGCTGCCTGGCCTGCCATGGGTTGAAGCCCTCGAGCGGACTGATGTGGAGGCGAACGAGCGCCTCGGGGCTCTCCTCGGCGACCTGCTCGATCTCGACACCCCCCTGCGTCGTGAACATGAACAGCGGCTTCTTGACGCCCCGATCGAACGTCAGCGAGAGGTAGTACTCCTTCGCGATGTCCGATGCCTGCTCGACCCAGAGGCGCTTGACGACATGGCCCTTGATGTCGAGGCCGATGATGTTCTTGGCGTGCTCCTCGGCCTCGTGCGCGGTCGCCGCGAGCTTGACGCCACCCGCCTTGCCGCGCCCACCCGTGAGCACCTGCGCCTTGACGACGACCGGGCCGCCGAGCACCTCGGCCGCCTGCCGCGCCTCGCCCGGCGTCGTCGCAAGTCGACCATCGCTGACCGGGATCCCGACCCGCCGGAACAGCTCCTTGCCCTGATACTCGTAGAGATCCATTCGGCTTCGAGCCTACCTGCTCGGTTGTGCGAGCATCTCCGGGATGCGTCGCCGTCCTGCTCTAGCCCTGATCGCCGCCGTAGTGACTCTCTCGCTCGCCGGCTGCACTGCGACGGACAGCGGCACGACGGTGCCGACGAGCATCGCCGCACCCCCGCAATCGGCCGCGCTCGACTGGTCGGAGCCCTACCCGGCGACCTCTCCCGCCCTCGTGTTCGGCGTCACGTCGTTCACCGTCACGGCGGAAGGATGGACGGCCCACGTCTCCGTCGAGAACCGGTCGGACGTGGGCTACAAGATCGTCGATCGGCACGACGAGGCTTCGCTCGGTTTCGGGGTGATGCTGTTCCCGACGGGAAGCCAGGACGACCTCGACCGCCTCAACAAGAACCTCGAGCTCCCGACGCTCCGGGCCGCCACGCACTACGAGCCCGCACTCCCGATCGTGCTCGAGCGGGGCGCGACGTGGAGCGGGACGATCTCCGCGCGAGGCGCCCTCGCAGGCGGGCTCTGGGTCAGGATCGCGTTCGGCCCGTTCTCGGCTGTCGGCGCGGTGCCCAAGGGGACCCAGTCGCCCGTGAACTGGATCACAGACCACACCTACCACCTGAAGGAGGTCGCTGCGGTTCCGGCGTGATCGGCGTAAGCTCCTCCGGTGCGTCGCTGGCTTCCCCTCATCATTCTCGCCGCCGCCCAGTTCGTGATGGTGCTCGACTCGAGCGTGATGAACGTCTCGATCTCGCAGATCGTCGCCGACCTCGACACGACCGTCACCGGCGTGCAGGGCGCGATCACCATGTACACGCTCGTGATGGCCGCGTTCATGCTCGTCGGAGCCAAGCTAGGCGACATCTGGGGCCGCGACCGGGCCTTCGCGATCGGGCTCGCGGTCTACGGGACAGGCTCGCTGATAACAGCTCTGAGCCCGAACCTCTACGTCCTTCTCTTTGGCTGGTCGCTCGTCGAGGGCCTCGGCGCCGTGCTCGTTATCCCCGCCATTGCCGCCCTCACAGCGGCGAACTACGAGGGCAAGGATCGCGCCTTCGCCTACGGCATCATCGGGGGAGTGGCAGGTGCGGCGATCGCGGTCGGGCCCGTGATCGGCGGCTTCGTCACCACCTATTACTCCTGGCGCTATGTCTTCGTCGGCGAGGTCGTGATCGTGATCGCCGTCCTGATCCTGCGCAAGCGGATGACCGCTGCGCCACGGCCCGAGCACCCACCGAAGCTCGATTTCGGGGGCGCCGCCCTGTCCGCCCTCGGCCTCGGCCTGATCGTCTTCGGGATCCTCCAGAGCAGCAAGTGGGGCTGGGTGTGGCCCCTCGACGCCCCGACGATCAACGGCACCGAGATCAACCCCCTCGGTTTCTCGCTCGTGCCGTTCCTGATCGCCGGTGGCGTCCTCCTCCTCTGGGGTTTCGGCATCTGGGAGGAGCGCCGCGTGCGCCTCGGTCTCGATGCGCTGCTCGACCGCACGCTGCTCACGATCTCGGCGCTTCGGTCGGGCCTCGCGACGCTGATGTCGCAGCAGCTCGTGCTGATGGGCACCTTCTTCGTCCTGCCGGTGTACCTGCAGGTCGTCCTCGGCTTCGACGCGTTCGAGACCGGCAAGCGGCTGCTGCCGATGTCGGTCGCGATGCTCGCCGCTGCGCTCACCGGCCCGAAGCTCGTCACGCACCTGCCGCCGCGAGCGATCGTGCGGATCGGACTGCTCGCGATGTCGGTGGCGGCATTCGTGATGGTCGACACGATCGACGTGACCCTCAACGAGGCAGGCTTCAAGATCTCGCTGGCGCTGTTCGGCGTCGGCGCCGGCCTGCTGATGTCGCAGCTCGGAAACGTGATCATGTCGTCCGCGCCGCAGGAGAAGACGAACGAGGCGGGCGGCCTCCAGGGCACGGCCCAGAACCTCGGCGCTTCGCTCGGCACGGCGCTGATCGGCTCGGTGCTCCTCACCGGCCTGCTCACGGGGTTCAACGATCGCATCGCGACAAATCCTGCGCTCTCCGAATCGGCGAAGACACAGATCAGCGCCGCGACCGAGAACGGGATCGAGATCGTCACGGCCGAGCAGGCACATGCAGCCGTTCTCGCGGCGGGTGCAACCCCCGCCGAGGCCGACGCGATCACGGCCGACTACAGTGACGCCCAGCTCGACGCGTTGAAGAAGGCGATGCTCGCGGTGGCCCTCCTTGCGCTCGTCTCGATCGTGTTCACGCGACGCCTGCCGGGAAAGCCGGTGACGCCGGTGGATGCTGCGAGCACCTCGCCGAGCTGACTACATCGGTTGGGCCGTCGGACGGATGAGAATCTCGTTGACGTCGACGTGTGACGGCTGGGAGAGTGCGAAGTGCACGGCACGCGCGACGTCATCCGGCTCGAGCGGTGCGTCGAGGGGTGTCGCCGTGAAGAACGGCGTATCCACGATGCCGGGTGCGATCACGGTCACCCGAACGCCGCTGCCGTCGAGCTCCTGGCGCACCGACTCGCCCATCGCGTGCACCGCGTGCTTCGTCGCGGAGTAGAGCGAGCCGGGAATCGCCCGCCGCCCGGCGACGGATCCCGTCAGCAACAGATGTCCCTTCGACTCCTTCAACGCCGGAAGGGCGGCTCGAATCGTCAGTGCTGCGCCGTAGACGTTCGTCAGCACCATGTCGCGCCAATGCTCGACGGTGTCGCCGAGGAAGCTTCTTTCGGCGCCGAACCCGGCGTTGGCCCAGGCGGCGTCGATCCTGCCGTAGTGCTCGACGGCGACCGTCACCGCAGCCTGTTGGTCGGCCCAGTCTTGTACGTCACACTCGACCGCGATCGCCGTGTCGGGGCCACCGAGCTCGGCCGCCAGGGCGTCGAGCTTGTCGATCGAGCGGGCCGCGAGCACGAACTGCCAGCCCTCGCCCGCCAGCAGCCGGGCAGTCGCCGCGCCGATGCCGGAGGAGGCGCCGGTGAGCAGGAAGACACGTCGCTCGTCACTCATGCGGCCGACTCTAGCGTGACTGCCCATTCGACCGTGGGTTCCGGCTCGGCGCCGCAGCTCGCCGGCACGAGCGGTCCCGGATGCTGCTCGACGCGGACGGTGAGGTCGCCTGCAGGCGTCGCGAACGTGACGAGGCCATCGGCGTCGGCGGCGAGCCGGAGCTCGTCGATCCCGCTGGCGCCCGTGATCGAGCGCACCGCGATCTCCGCCGCCTGCACCGGCGGCGCGAAGATCGTCCGGCCCCGGTAGAGATCGAGCGGGATCCGTCCAGCGTTGATCAGGTCGACGACGGCGGCCGCCCGCTCGACGGGGATCCGGCCGAGCTGGATTCCGTACGGGAGCACGACCACGTTCGGCGCGAATCGGTGGCCGCCGAGGTGGGAGGACTGCCAGAGTTGGGTTGGCTCGACGAGGTCCTTGAGGGCGTCGAAAAGAGGCTGCCCGAGCCGGGCGCAGCAGGCATCGCGGCGACCGTGCGCGCAGACGAGGAAGATCGGCCCGACGATCTCGTCGCCTGCTTCGAGGTCGGCGCCCGGGAGATCCTCGAGGGAGCCGATCTCCTGGCGCCTTGCCGACCCGCCCGACTGCTCCGAGCGGACGCGGATGACGCTCACGCCGCCGCGCCGGTCGGGACGCCGCACGAGCAGCGCTTTGCCGGGGAACGCGGCGAGCGCAGCCTTGACCTCGGTCGAGAGGCCGCTATCGGCGACCGCATCCCTCCCCCACGCGCGCCGCGCCTCGACGAGTAGCCAGTCGAACCCGACCGTAGCCGTGCCGGCGAGCGGCTCACCTGCGGCGAGCGAGGAGGCGGCACAGGTCTCTCGCTCGGCGACGGTCGTCACGCCGGAAGCCGATCGGAGAGGAGACGTGCGAGAGCCGGGTCGATCCCGAGCTCGGCGGCAAACGCCCGGTACTCCGCTCCGGCCTTGGCCGTGTCCCGACCGGGACGGGCGACGGCGCGCAGGAGGATGTTCTTCGGCGTGTGCTCCAGCTCGATGAACTCGACGACCTGCACGTCGTAGCCGACGGCGCCGAGCAGCTGGGCCCGGGCCGCGTCGGTTACCTCGGCGGCGAACCGCTCGCGCAACGTCCCGTGGCGGAGCAGCGGATCGAGCGCGGGGCGCTCGAGCTGGGAGAGCAACTCGTGCTGGCAGCACGGCACCGCGAGGATCACGGGTGCACCGGCGCGAACGGCGCGATCGAGCGCGTCGTCGGTCGCCGTGTCGCAGGCGTGGAGGCTGACGACGAGGTCGACGCCGTCGAGCGCGGCGTAGCCGGCGATGTCGCCGACCTCGAACCGTAGGCCATCGGCACCGAGCTTGCGTGCGAGCGCCTCGCAGTGCTCGACGACCGCGACCTTGAGGTCGAGCCCGACGATCTCGACCTCGCGCCCGTGGATGACGGTCAGCAGGTGATGGAGCGCGAAGGTGAGGTACGACTTGCCGGAGCCGAAATCGACGACGCGAAGCGGGCCTTGCGGGAGGGAAGGAAGCACGTCCTCGACGAGCTCGAGGAATCGGTTCACCTGGCGAAACTTGTCGAACCGTTGTGCCCGCACCTTGCCCTCGGCGGTCATCACACCGAGCTCGACGAGGAACGGCACCGGTGTGCCCTCGGGCAGCACCCGCGACTTGACGCGGTCGTGCCGGAGCTCGACCGTCGGGCGTGTCGGCGGCCGCCGCAGGATCTTCGTCGTGCTCCCGCCGGCCAGCACCTGCCAGTCGGCGTCGGTCGACTGCAGGAGGCCCTGCCGAAACTCGGCGTCGAGCAGATGCACGAGCCGCTCGGCGGCGGCATCGGGATCGAGGTTCTCGTCAGTCGTGCGACGTGCCTGGTGGGTCGTGAAGCGATAGCGAAGGGCACCGCCGACCGTCACCGGCGCAACCGTGACGCGAGACGGCCGGGACGGATCGCTGCGTCTCGGTCTGCTGAGGGCCGCTCCCGTCAGCGTTCCGTCGCCGACGAGTCGGTTGACGAGCCTCCCGACATCCGTCGACTCGGCGGTCATACCGGCGCCGCGACGACACAGATCAGCTGGCCGCTCGCGATCGCCTGACCTGCTGTGACGCCGAGGTCGGTCACGACGCCGTCATGCGGCGCGGCGATCTCGTTCTCCATCTTCATCGCCTCGACGACGGCGATCACCTGACCCGCCGTGACGGCGTCGCCCTCGCCGACCGGAATCTTCAGCACGATGCCCTGCATCGGGCTCGTCACGGCACCCGACCCGCCAGCGCCGCCGGCAGCGCTCCGCTCCCTGCGGCGCCGCCCGAGTGCGGCCCAGGGAGGCTCCGTCGTGTGGAGTCGAACGTCGAACGAGCGGCCGTCGACTTCGACGGACACGACGCGCTCGCGCGTCTGCGTGCCATCCGGCCCACCGACTATCGTCGTTGTCCGATGAGAGAACGCATCCGTCATCTCCTCTGCTCGCTCCGCGAGCTCCTCGGACTCGACGAGCCCGTGGCACGTCTCGCCTGCGATGAAGCAGGGCTCCGAGAGCAGCGCCGCATGGAAGCCGAGGAGCGTCGGTGGCCCCTCGATCCGGAACTCGGCGAGCGCGCGCAGCATCTTCCGCCTCGCGGTCTCCCGGTTCGTGTCGTGGACGATCAGCTTCGCGATCATCGGGTCGTAGAGCCCGGAGATCTCGTCTCCGGCGCGCACGCCCGAATCGACGCGCACGCCCGGCCCGGACGGCTCTTCGTATGCCGTGATCAGCCCCGGCGCGGGCAGGAAGCCCTTGCCGACGTCCTCGGCGTTGATGCGGCACTCGATCGCATGCCCTCGCAGGCTCACATCCTCCTGCCGCACCGAGATCGGCTCGCCCTGGGCGATCAGCACCTGCTCGCGGATCAGATCGAGACCCGTGACGAGCTCGGTCACGGTGTGCTCCACCTGGATCCGGGTGTTCATCTCCATGAAGAAGTACTCGCCCGTCGCGGTCAGCAGCCCTTCGACCGTTCCTGCCGAGCGGTACCCGGCAGCGCGCGCGGCGTTGACGGCAATCTCACCGATGCGCTCCCGCAGCGCCTCGTCGACGGCGGGCGACGGCGTCTCCTCGACGAGCTTCTGGTGACGCCGCTGGATCGTGCAGTCCCGCTCACCGAGGAACAACACGTTGCCGTGATCGTCGGCGAGGATCTGCGCCTCGACGTGCCTCGGCCCCTCGAGATAGCGCTCGACGTAGACGGCATCGTCGGCGAAGAACTTGAGCCCCTGGCGTTGCGCGGCCTCGAACGCAGCGGCAGCGCCCGAGGCATCGGACACGAGCTCCATTCCCTTGCCGCCGCCGCCTGCCGCGGCCTTGATGATCAGGGGATAGCCGATCTCCTCCCCGATCTCGATTACGCCCTCGACGGTTCGCACCGGATCCGTGGCGCCGGGAATGATCGGAACACCGGCAGCCTTCATCGCCGTGCGCGCCTCCGTCTTCGAGCCCATCAGCTCGATCGCGGCGGGCGGCGGCCCGATCCACGTCAGCCCGGCGTCCTCGACCTTGCGGGCGAAGGCCGCGTTCTCGGCCAGGAAGCCGTAGCCCGGGTGGACTGCCTCTGCGCCGGACCGAAGCGCCGTCTCGACGATCACGTCTGCGAGCAAATAGCTCTCGTCGGCGGGGCCGGGACCGATTCGATATGCCTCGTCGGCGGCCTGGGTGTGCAGCCGCCCGCGGTCCGCATCCGAGTACACGGCGACGGCTCCGAGGCCGAGCTCGTGGAGCGTCCTGAAGATCCTGACGGCGATCTCGCCGCGGTTCGCGACGAGCACTTTGGTGAAGGAAGCCATGCTCTCCGCGTATTCTCCCCGAAGGATGACGGTCCCCGATCAGTTGACGCTCGCACGAGCCCTCGCCGTCCCCGTCGTGGTCGTCCTGTTCGCGTGGGATTTTCCCGACCACAACTACTGGGCGACAGCCGTCTTCGTCGTCGCGATGTCGACCGATCAGATCGACGGCTGGCTTGCACGCCGGTGGAATCAGACGTCGGCATTCGGATCGCTGCTCGATCCGATCGCGGACAAGGTGCTCGTGATGGCGGCGCTCGTCATGCTGATCGCCGAAGGCGTCGCCCCGGCCTGGATGGTCGCAGCGATCATCGCGCGGGAGTTCCTCGTCTCCGGGCTCCGCCTGGCCGCGATCGAGCGCGGCATCGTGATCGCGGCACGCGACCTCGGGAAGTTGAAGACGTGGGCGCAGGCAATCGCTGTCACCGTCGGCGGCCTTGCCGCGGCCGGCGCGTGGAGCAGCGACATCGCCTGGTGGATGCTCCTCGTCGCCGTCGTGCTGACGTGGATCTCGGGGCTCGACTACGCGCGGGTCGCGCCACGCGTGCTGCGCGCCGACAGCGCTTAGCGGGATCGAAAGCCCGGCGGGGCCGACACCGTCTAACGCGAGCGAACGGTCTGGGCGGTACCGGGCTGTGCTGCCTTCCGCGGGGTCATACGTGCGGTCGACGGCCTCGAGAACGCCCGCGCTTCGCCAGGCGCTGGCGCTCGCGGGTGAGCGCTCGTCATCGGCAAGACCCGTCCGCACGATCGCGGCGACCGCCGCGCTCGACGCCGGGTCGGCGGTGCCCGGATCCGGAACGAGCTCGACCTCCATCTAGACGAGCTCCTCGATCCGGTCGACGAGCGAGGCGAGCACGGCAAACGTCTGCTCGACGGGCTCGGGCGAGAGCAGGTCGACGCCCGCACGCTCGAGCGCCTCGAGCGGGTAGAGGGAGCTACCCGCCGCGAGGAACTCGAGGTAGCGGGCAGCGGCACCATCGGCGCCGTCGAGCACCCCGCGCGCGAGCGCGTTGGCTCCCGAGATCCCTGTCGCATACTGGAAGACGTAGAACGGCTCGTAGAGATGGCCGAACTCGGCCCAGGTGATCCCGACGCGGTCGCGATCGAGCTCGACGTCTGGGCCGTAGCCCTCGGCGAAGAGGTCGGCCATGCGGTCGCAGAGCAGCTCTGCCGTTAGTCCCTCGCCGCGCGCGACCCGCTCGTGCACGTCGCGCTCGAGCCGCGCGAGCGTCGGCATGATGAAGAAGTAGCGGCGGAAGTTCGCCATCGCCTCGTCGAGCACGGCGAGCCGCAAATCCGGATCGTCCACCGTTCCGAGCAGGTGGGCGCGCAGCATCGCCTGGTGGAAGTTCGACGCGACCTCCGCCACGAAGATCGAGTACTGGGTGTAGATCTGCGGCTGCGACTGCCACGCGAGGTAGGAGTGCATCGAGTGGCCGAGCTCGTGCGCGAGCGTCCCGAGACTCTCCGCCGTGCCGTCGAAGTTCATCACGATGAACGGCGCGGTGCCCGGTGCGCCGGCGGAGAACGCCCCGCCCATCTTGCCGGCCGTGGGGTACACGTCGACCCACCGCTCCTCGAGGCAGCCGCGCCTCACGGCGTCGACATAGCTCGTCCCGAGTGGCTCGAGCGAGTCGCAGATCCACTCGACGCCCTGCTCGTAGCCGAGCTTCGGCGAGGACGTCCCGAGCGGCGCCGCCAGGTCATACGGCGCCAGCCGCTCCACCCCGAGAATCTTCTGCCGTACCCGCCAGTAACGGTGCCACGTCGGCAGGTTCGCCTCGAACGTCGCGATCAGGTTGTCGAAGACCTCGACGGGGACGTTCGGCCGCGAGAGCGATGCCGCGAGCGGCGACGCGTAGCGGCGGACGCGCGACTGGAACACCGCCTGCTTGACCGTGCCGGCAACGTTGGCAGCCAACGCGTTTCGCACACCGAGATAGCCATCCGCGTAGCTCTGCCAGGCGCTCCGTCGCAATATCCGATCGGGGCTTGCGAGCAGCATGTCGATCGACCCCTGTGTGACCTCTGCGTGCACCCCATCCGCAGCGACGGCCGGTGCGAAGGCGATGTCACTGTCGGTGAGCGCGCTGTACACGCCAAACGGGCCGGCGAAGACGTCCGTGACGAGACCGAGCACCTCCTCGACCTCTGCCGAGCGGGTGTGGGCTTCACGCCGGCCGAGGTCGGCGAGGTAGTGCTCGTAGACGGCGAGCCGCGGCTCGTCCGCGGCCCATTCCCGAAGCCGATCCGCACCGACGGCGAGCACCTCCGGCTCGACGAACGCCGCGGCCGCCGCGACCTGAGCGTCCGCAGCCCGAGCACGCCCGAACCGCGCAACGGCCGCCGCATCGGTCGTCTCGACCGCGTAGCCGAGCAACGCGTAGACGAAGACCTGTCCCGACCGGCGCGTGATCGCGTCCCGCGCCTCGAGCACCTCGAGGAGTACCAGGGCGCTCTCACCCACCCGGCCGCTGAACCCCGCGAGCTCCGAGAGGTCGGCGAGTATGGAGTCGAGCTCCGCGTCCCACGCCTCGACGGTCGGAAAGACGCTGCCACCGTCCCAGGTGCGATCGGCAGGGACGCTGTCGCGCGTGACCGTCACAACGGAATGTTGCCGTGCTTGCGCTTCGGCGTCGGCTCGCGCTTCGCGAGATGCATCTCGAGCGCCCGAATCAGATAGGGACGGGTCATGCGCGGCTCGATCACGTCGTCCACGTATCCCCGCTCGGCAGCGGAATACGGGTTGGCAAAACGCTCCTGGTAATCGGCGATCAGCTCGGCCCGCCGGGCCTCGGGATCGGCCGCCGCCGCCAGTTCCTGCCGGAAGATGATGTTGACCGCCCCCTCCGGCCCCATCACGGCCACCTCGGCGGTCGGCCAGGCGACGTTTACGTCCGCGCGAATGTGCTTCGAGCTCATCACGTCGTACGCGCCGCCATACGCCTTGCGCGTGATCACGGTCAGCTTCGGCACCGTCGCCTCGGCATAGGCGTAGAGCAGCTTGGCACCGTGCCGAATGATTCCGCCCCACTCCTGCTCCGTGCCGGGAAGGAATCCGGGAACGTCGACGAACGTCACGAGCGGAACGCCGAACGCGTCGCAGGTACGGACGAACCGCGCCGCCTTGACCGAGGCATCGATATCGAGCACCCCGGCGAGCGCATTCGGCTGGTTGCCGACGATCCCGATCGAGTGGCCGCCGAGCCGCGCGAAGCCGCAGACGATGTTCTGTGCGTAGTCCGGCTGGAGCTCCATGAAGTCCGCGTCGTCAACGACCGCGCGAATGACGCGCTTGATGTCGTACGGCTTGTTGGCTGAGTCGGGTATCAGCGTGTCGAGCTCGGGAGACTCACGTCCGACCGGATCGGCCGGGGCGGCGTACGGGGGCGGCTCGAGGTTGTTCTGGGGGAGGAATGAGAGCAGGTAGCGCGCGTCGTCCAGCACCGCCTCCTCGTCTGCACCGACGAGATGCGCGACGCCCGAGCGCGACGCATGGGCGGTCGCGCCTCCGAGCTCCTCCTGCGTCACGTTCTCGCCGGTGACGGTCTTCACGACGTCGGGGCCGGTGATGAACATGTACGACGTCCCCTCCGCCATCAGCACGAAGTCCGTGATCGCCGGCGAGTACACGGCCCCACCGGCGCACGGCCCGAGGATGAGCGAGATCTGGGGGATCACGCCCGACGCCTGGACGTTGCGCCAGAAGATCTCGGCGTATCCCGCCAGCGAGACGACGCCCTCCTGAATCCGCGCCCCGCCGGAGTCGTTGATGCCGACGACCGGACAGCCGACCTTGACGGCCATGTCCATCACCTTGCAGATCTTCTCCGCAAACACCTCGCTCAGCGACCCACCGAAAACGGTGAAGTCCTGCGAGAACACGCAGATGGGCCGCCCGAACACCGTGCCGTACCCGGTCACCACGGCGTCACCCCACGGGCGCCGGTCGCGCATGCCGAACTCCACTTCACCATGGCGCACGAACCGATCGAGCTCGACGAACGATCCCGGGTCGAGCAGCCGCTCGACCCGCTCGCGCGCGAGCATCTTGCCGCGGGCGTGCTGCTTCGCAGCTGCCGCCTCGCCCATCGGCAACAGAGCCTCGGCGCTGAGCTCCTCGAGCCACCGCAGCTTCGCCTCGGTCGTGTCGTGCATCCTCCGCGTCGGGTCGTTCACCGCCATTGCGCCTGAGCCTATCGCTCCGGCCGAGCCGCTCGCCGGCTGCGAACGCCTCGACGTGGCCCCGTCAGTCGCTACGGTCGCTGCCACACGACCGGGAACAGCGGGTGGTCCATCGGCACTCCGGCATCGAGCTCTTCGGCCAGGCCCGGGAATTCGGGCGACGTCTTCCACGGGCGGGGGGCGTGCGTGACGTCGTCGCCGAGGTACCGGAGCGACAGCACTCGGCGGCGGCGCTGACCATCGACGCCTCCTGCGCAATGAAGCGTCAGCATGTTGAAGAACAGCGCATCGCCGGGCTCGAGCTCCCAGCCGAGGATCTCGAACGCGGCGCGATCGCTCTCGATGTCCGGCAGATCCTCGAGCGTACCCTCAGGGAACCACCTCGCCTCGCTGTCCATGAACGTGCGTGGCATCAGCCACGGGCCGCGGTGCGATCCCGCGACGAACTCGAGCGTCGCCGCGCGCGAGACCGGATCGACCGGAAGCCACACCGAGCACGTCTGCTTTCCGGCAACGTTGTAGTACGGCTGATCCTGATGCCACGGCGTGCGCTGCGTCGTTCCCGGCTCCTTCACGAGGACGTGATCGTGGTAGAACCGCACCTCGTCGGCGCCCATCAGCGCGCCGGCAATCGCCCCGGCCCGAGAATCCGTCGCAACACGCTCGAGCTCGGGCAGTCGCTGCCAGTTGCAGAAGTCCTCGAAGAATCGCCCTGGATCCTCGGGCCGGCTCGCGACGAGGGCACGCTCGCTCGGCTCTGCAAGATTGAGCTCGATCGCCGCCTCGACGAGCGCGAGATCCTGCTCGGAGAACGCTCCCCGCACACAGACGGCACCATCGCGCCGGTATGCGTCTACGAGCGCCTGATCGACCAGAGGCGCGGCTGCCATGACACGAGTCTACGTCGATAGAGTCGAGCCATGACCGCTCCTCTCGACCGCTCGGCCACGTGGCCCTACGATGCATCCGGCGAGCCCGGCCCCTACTCGTACGCCCGCGCCGAGCAGCCGAACGCAGTGGCCGTCGAGGCCACGCTGAGCGCTCTCGAGGGCGGCCGCGCGCTCCTCTTCCCTGCCGGCATGGCCGCCGTCACGGGCGTCGTGCTGACGATGCTCCCGCCCGGCGGCACGATCGCGCTCGCGGAGGGCTCGTACTACGGGCACAAGCAGCTGTTCGAGCACATCCGCCCGTGGGGCGTCGAGGTCGTCGAGTACGACCAGACAGGGGATCCACCCGCGGGGGTCGACCTGATCCTCCTCGAGGCGCCGTCGAATCCGATGCTGACGATGCCCGACTTCGATGCTGCTGCCGCGCACCCTGCGTTCGTCGTGTGTGACGCCACCCTCGCCTCGCCGCTGCGACTGCGCCCGCTCGAACGCGGCTGCGACGTGTCGCTCCACAGCGCCACGAAGGTGCTCGCGGGCCACGACGACCTCATCGCGGGCGTCGCCACCGTCAGGGACGAGACGCTCTTCGATCGACTCCACCTCACCCGACGGCTGACGGGGCTGATCGCGTCGGCCGACACCGCCTGGCTGCTCGAGCGCGGGCTGAAGACGCTGGAGGTGCGGTTCGACCGCATGGAGGCCTCGGCGCGGTACCTCGTCGAAATGCTGGAGCAACACCCCGCCGTGTCGACGGTTCGCTACCCGGGCCTCGGTTTCCTGATCTCGTTCGACGTCGCCGACGGCGCTGCCGCCCGACGGATCGAGATCGGTGTCGAGGCGGTCGAGAACGCGACGAGCCTCGGCGGCACGCGCACGAAGATCGAGTCGCGCCACCGCTGGGAAGGCGATCGCTGCCCGGAGGGCTTGCTGCGACTGTCCGTCGGGCTCGAGGATCCGCTCACCCTGTGGGCCGACCTCGAGCAGGCGCTCGCCCGGGCATAGCGCAGCTCTCGGTGCGTGCCAGGAGCGCGCTGTAACGAATCGGCCGCTCGCGATACCGTAGAGACATGTTGTTCACACGCAAGTCCCACACCATGCCCGCCCCGGAGGACACGCTCGCCGGACGCCCGGGCGCAATGCCGATCACCGAGCGCCACGTCGTGCTCGACACCCCGCTCGAGCCCCCGTTCCCCGAGGGAATCGAGACCGCGATCTTCGGAATGGGCTGCTTCTGGGGCGCCGAGCGCCTCTTCTGGCAGCTTCCCGGCGTCTACACGACCGCGGTCGGCTACTCAGGCGGCACCACGCAGAACCCGAGCTACGAGGAGACCTGCTCGGGCCGGACGGGCCACACGGAAGCCGTCCTCGTCGCCTACGACCCCGCCAGGATCTCCTACGACGAGCTGCTGAAGACGTTCTGGGAGGGCCATGACCCGACCCAGGGCATGCGGCAAGGGAACGACGTCGGCTCCCAGTATCGCTCTGCTCTCTACTGGACGACGCCTGCCCAGCAGGAGGAGGCGCTCGCCTCCAAAGCGCGCTACGCGATGGCGCTCGCGCAGTCAGGCTATCCGATGATCACGACCGAGCTCGCCGAGGCCGGGGAGTTCTACTACGCCGAGACCTACCACCAGCAGTACCTCGCCCGGAACCCGCGCGGCTACTGCGGCATCGGTGGCACAGGCGTCGCGTGCCCCATCGGGACCGGCGTCTCGGGCTGACCGACTCAAGGATCAGGCACCTGCCGGGGCGAGGGTAAACCCTCGCCCCGGCGGGTGCAAGCCCGTGCAGAGCTCGTCGATACCCTGGATCAGCCCGTCGCCGATCCGCAGCAGGTGATGCTGCTCCAGGAAGCGCTCGCCCGCCTCCGGGTGCACGAAGTGCACGCGCGCCCTCAGGTACGTGACGTCGGCGAGCTCGTACGCTTCGGCCTCGACGATGTCGATCGACGCGAACGTGTCGAGGAAACCCCTCAATCCCGAAAGAGCGGCGTCGGCGCCCTCCACCTCGGTGAAGCCGCCCGGGCTGAGATCGCGAAGGCGGAAGTCGTCTGCGAGAAGCGACCGCACCCGATCGAAGTCGCGGGCGACGAACGCTCCGAGATACGCGTGGGCCAGGTCGGCACCGGTCACGTGGTCAGATTAGCTCAGTCTGTCGTCGTCGCCGGCCCACATGCCTGCACCCTCGACGGCCGGGCACTGTCGGCCCCGAACGAATCCGGCAAACTATTCCAATGGTCCCCGAAGCCCGGCCTCGGATGACGAGGAACGGCCTCGTCGTCGACACCGACGGCTGGTTCGTCCTCAACGCGCGCGAGTCGCGCTGGAAGAGCGAGGGGCCGCTCGGGCGCTACTGCACGTTCGAGGGCAAGCGACGGTTCCCTCAACTCGGCATCAACATCAGCGTCCTCCAGCCGGGCGAGGCGATCGGGAGATATCACCGCGAGCGGGCCCAGGAGGGCTTCCTCGTTCTCGCCGGCGAGTGCCTGCTGATCGTCGAGGAGCAGGAGCGGCTGCTGAAAGCATGGGACTACTTCCACTGCCCGGGCGGCACCGAGCACGTGATCGTCGGGGCCGGCGAGGGGCCGGCGGTCGTCGTTGCGGTCGGGGCACGCGGGCGCGGGATCGGCGGCGGAATCGTCTATCCGGTGTCCGAGCGTGCAGCGCGGCTCGGTGCGAGCGTCGAGCGGGAGACGACGGATCCGTACGAGGCGTACGCCAAGATCTATGCGGAGCTGCCCCGGTCGCGATTCGCCCCCTACGAGCACGGTTCGTTGCCCAGCTCCGACTGAGCCGGACGGCCGCTCGATAGTCTGGAGGCGTGGCCTCTCCGTCAGCTGTGCTCTCCCAGGGACAACTCGAGCTCCTCGCGGCGCGCGGCGAGGAGCGCCGCGCCGAGGTAGGCGATGTCCTGTTCAGGGTCGGTGATCGTCGCTACCCGTTGATCGCGATCATCGAGGGTGAGGCAGCGATCCAGGATGCCTCCGGGGCCGAGATCATCCGCCACGGCCCGGCAGGCTTCCTCGGCGAGACCAACTTGCTCTCGGGCCAGACCGTGTATCTCACGGCGGTCGTGACCCAGCCGATGCGCTACATCGCGGTCGAGCGCGAGGCGCTCAAGACGCTGTTGTTCGAGGACGGGTCGCTCAGCGACCTGCTGCTGTCGACGTTCATCGCCCGCCGCGAAGGGCTGCAGGGGATCGACGGGGTCGGGATGGACATCATCGGGCCACAGTCATCCGATGCGACCCGTCAGATGGTCGATTTCGCCCGTCGCAACCGGCTCCCCGCCACCTGGACCGACACGAGCCGCACCGAGAATGCCGCCGCGCTCGACCTGATCGAAGGATTCGACGACGACGAGTTGCCGCTCGTCCGACTTCCCGGCGGGCCTGACCTGCGTAACCCGACGCCGGGTGAGGTGTCCCGCGCGCTCGGGGTCGGGCTCGATCTCGCCTCGCACGAGGAGGTGGACCTCGTCGTCGTCGGCGGTGGTCCGGCCGGCCTCGGAGCGGCGGTCTATGGGGCATCCGAGGGCCTCGACACCCTCGTCGTCGAGGGTAGCGCCCTCGGCGGCCAGGCCGGAACCTCGCGTCGGATCGAGAACTATCTCGGCTTCCCGGCCGGGATCAGCGGCTCGGAGCTGACGGTACGGGCGATCACCCAGGCCCGGAAGTTCGGTGCCCGGTCCGCGACGCCGTACCGTGCGGTCGCGCTCGAGCCGGGGACGGATCGTCACCTCGTTCGGCTCGAAGGGGGCCACGAGGTGAGCGCCCGCGCGGTCGTGCTCGCAACAGGCGCGGAGTACCGGCGGCTTCCGGTCGCCGACGTCGACGCATACGAGGGCGTCAGCATCTTCTACGCCGCCGGTCCGCAGGAGGCGCAACGGTGCGGCGCCACCCGTGTCGGCGTCGTCGGCGGCGGCAACTCGGCGGCTCAGGCAGCGATCTGGCTCGCCCGCGGCGGCGCCCTCGTGACGCTGCTCCACCGTCGCGCCGATCTGAGCGAGACGATGTCGGACTACCTCATCCACGACCTCGAACGGGCGGGAGTGGCCGTGCGTGGAAGCAGCGAGATCGTCGAGCTCCACGGTAGCGAGGGTCAGCTCGCGGCCGCGACGCTCCGTGACGGTGAGAGGATTCCGCTCTCCTTTCTCTTCCTCTTTCTCGGAGCTTCGCCGTGCTCGGAGTGGCTCAGCGGCACCGTCGCGCTCGACGACGACGGCTTCGTGCTCACCGGAGCGGCAGCGGGAGCCGAAGGGATCCTCGAGACGAGCGCCCCCGGCATCTACGCCGTCGGCGACATCCGGTCAGGGTCGATCAAGCGCTGCGCTACTGCCGTCGGCGAGGGAGCGATGGTCGTACGCTTCGTCCACGAGCGGTTCTCGCGCGATCCGGTCGTCGCGCCCACCTGAGCGTGGAGCGGCGGGACTACCAGGCGCGCCGGTACTGATCCGGCGGAGTCAGCTCGGCGCCGAGCGCCTTCGCTGCCCGTCGGGGGAAGTAGGGGTCACGCAGGAGCTCACGGGCCAGCAGCACCACGTCCGCCTGGCCCGAGGCGACGATTGCCTCGGCCTGCTCCGCCTCGGTGATGAGGCCTACCGCTCCCGTCGCGATTCCCGCCTCATTGCGGATCCGCTCCGCAAAGGGAACCTGGTACCCCGGCGTCGCGACGATCTGCTGGTGCCGTACGGCACCACCCGATGAGACGTCGATCAGGTCGACACCGCGCGGTTCGAGGAGCCGGGCGAGCTCGACGCTCTGGTCGATGTCCCAGCCACCCTCGGCCCAGTCGGTGGCCGAGATCCGCAGCCACAGCGGCAGGTCGTCCGGCCACACCGCCCGAACCCCGTCTGCAACCTCGAGCACCAGCCTGACCCTGTTCTCGAAGCTGCCGCCGTACCCGTCGGTGCGCGTGTTCGTCAGCGGCGACAGGAACTCGTGCAGCAGGTAGCCGTGGGCGGCGTGAATCTCGGCGACGCGGAATCCCGCCCCGAGCGCACGCACTGCCCCGTCGCGGAAGCCGGCAACGACCTCGCGAATGCCGGCACCGTCGAGGGCCGTCGGCGCCGGCTCGCCTTCCGAAACGGGGATCGCGCTCGGCGCCACGGGCTGCCAGCCGCCGTCGGCGATCGCAAGCCGGCCGCCGCCACGCCACGGAGCGTCGGTTCCCGCCTTGCGGCCCGCATGGGCGAGCTGCATGCCCGGCACCGCTCCGCCGGCCTCGATCAACCGGACGATCTTTCCCCAGGCCTCTGCCTGCGCGTCGGTCCAGATGCCCGTGTCGCGCGGCGAGATTCGACCATCTCGGACGACCGCAGTCGCCTCGGTGAAGACAAGCGATGCGCCACCGACGGAACGACTGGCGAGATGGACCTCGTGCCAGCTGTTCGGCATCCCCTCCTCGGCCGAGTACTGACACATCGGTGAGACGACGATCCGGTTGCGCAACGTGACGGAGCGTTGCGTGAAGGGGGTGAACAGCGCCACCGACGCTACAACGCGGCCGCGTCGATCCTTGTTCCCGCCGTGCCGCCACGGGTCGCTGCAACCGGCCAGCGCTCCATCAGGCGCGCATCCGGCGGAGCGAAGCCGAGCTTGGCGTACAGCGGATGCATGTCGCGCGTGTGAAGGATGAGCTTCGTGCTCGCGATCGGCTCATGGTCGACGGCGAACCGCACGAGCTCGAGCCCGAAGCCGTTGCCCCGCACCTCCTCGAGCACGAACACGTCGGCAAGATACGAGACCGTGTGCCGATCCGAAACGACGCGCGCGAAGCCAAGCTGTCTGCCGTCAGGTGCGTAGAGCCCGACGACGCGCGCCGCCGTTGCGATCAGCTCATCCATGACAGCCCTGGGTCGGCCCTCGGCCCAGTACGACTCCTCGCTCAGGTAGCGGTGGACGGCCGCGCGATCGATCCGTGCGGGATTGTCGTCGAGCTCGAATCCATCGGCGAGAGGGCGCACCAAGCACGTGATCATGCCGAAAGGAGTGTTCGGTTTGCCGCACTGCAAGACACCGGTGCGCCGACCGGAGGCTGCATGGCCCATACGCCAGCCTGGGTGAGAACAGCGACCCGGGAGGAAAGCCTCGATGCACACGAGAGTCGTCAAGCCAAAGCGCGGCCCCGCCATCCTCGTGCGGCCGCTCCGTCACGGCGACATCGACACCGTCGCCGCGCTGTTCGGCCGGCTCGGCGAGAAGTCGCGCCGTGCACGCTTTCTTGGGCCGAAGCCGCGCCTCAGCACGGCCGATCTCGCGCAGCTGGCCTCGTCCGACCCGAACCACCACGTGCTCGTCGCCTACGTGCGGGGGGATCCCCGGCCGGCGGCGATCGCCCGCCTCGTCCGCGACGGTGCGAGCGCCGAGATCGCGTTCGAGGTGGCCGACGAGCTCCAGCAGCGCGGGATTGGATCCGCGCTCACCGCCGAGCTCGTGGCAGACGCGAGGGCCGCCGGGATCACCGAGATCACCGCCCTCGTTGCGAGCGACAACCCCGCTGCGCTCGCCCTGCTGCGGCGGATTCTCGAGGGCCTCGACGTGCGTTTCGAGGGACCCGAGCTCTGGGTTCGCGCAGCGCTGCGCTGACCGGAAACGTGCTCGACAGCTACGAGTGCCCCAGGTCACGTCCTTTCCGGGATCCGTGACCATCGAATAGCCCTCGACCGGGCGAGCACGCCGCCGATCAGCCTCTTCCGGCGCCAGGATCGCTCGTCAGCCGCTGCGCGATCAGCACCGGGATCAGGCTGACGACGATCACGACGAGCGCGATCGCATTCACGATCGGCAGGTTCTGGCCCTGCCGGATGAAGCCGTAGATCAAGAGCGGCAGCGTGTTCTGAGCACCGGCGGTGAAGTAGGTGACGACGATCTCGTCCCAGGAGAGCGCGAACGCGAGCAAGCCACCGGCAACGAGCGCTGTTCCGATCACCGGCAAGGTCACGAACCTGAACGTCTGGAAGCCGGTCGCGCCGAGATCGGCCGAGGCCTCGAAGAACGAGCCCGACGTCCGGCGCAGTCGGGCGATCACGTTGTTGTAGACGATCACGACACAGAAAGTCGCATGGCCGATCACGATCGTCCACAGCGAGAAGCTGACGCCCCCGATGACGAAGAACGAGTTGAGCGCGAGGCCCGTGATGATCCCCGGCAGTGCGATCGGCAGGATGAAGAGGAACGAGATGGAGTCGCGTCCGAAGAACCTCGCGCGCGAGAGCCCGAACGCCGCGAGCGATCCGAGGATCAACGCGACGGCCGTCGCCAGCAGTCCCGCCCGCAGCGAAAGCCAGAGCGCGTCGCGCACCTCCGGGTCGTCCCAGGCAGCAGAGAACCACTTCGTCGAGAAGCCGGCGATGGGCCAGCTCTGGATGTTCGACGCGTTGAACGCGTAGACGCCCATGATCACGAGCGGGATCCAGAGGAACAGAAAGATGAGTCCCGCCCACGCCCAGAGCGCGACTCGTGTTGCGGGCGGTTCCATCAGAGGCTCTCGAACGCCCCGAGGCGCTTCATGATCACGAGATATACGGCCATGATCCCGAGCGGCACCATTGCGAACGCGGCGGCGAACGGTGCGTTGTTCGCGAGCCCCAGGTTCTCGTACACCACCGTGCCGATCAGCGACGATCCTGGGCCCCCGACGAGCGATGGGGCGATGTAGTCACCGAGGGTGAGGGAGAAGGTGAAGATCGAGCCGGCCGCAAGTCCCGGCACGGCGAGCGGCAGGATCACGCGACGCAGCGTCGTGATGCCGCGGCCGCCGAGGTCCGCCGACGCCTCGAGGTACGAGTACGGCACCCGCTCGAGCGCCGCGTAGACCGGCAACACCATGAACGGGAACCAGATGTAGGTGAACACGACCCACATCGCCCAGTTCGTGTACGCAATGTTCTGGTCGGGCAGCCCCAGGCCGTTGAGGAAGTAGTTGAGCGCTCCGTCCGGATTGAGGATCAGGCGCCACGAGTAGACGCGGACGAGGTAGCTCACCCACAGCGGCAGCACCGTGGCTACGAGGAGTGCAAGGCGGAGCCGGCGACCGGCGATCCTGACCATGAAGTAGGCGTACGGAAAGGCGAGCAGCATGCAGGTGATGGTCACGGCCGACGCCATCACGAGCGTGCGCACGATGATCTGCGGATAGGGATCCTGCGCGATCGCGCGGAAGTTGTCGAGGTTCCACGAGTGAATCACCTGGCCGGTGAACGAGTCGGTCGTCCAGAAGCCCTGGATGAGCAGCGCCACGAGGGCCGCGACATAGACGAACAGGAACGCAGCGACAGGGGCAGAGATCTGCCCGAGCGTCTTCAGGCCCGGCCTCCGCCAAGAGAACCGGGAGAGCGCGCGGAGGGCTCCCCCGCCAGGGGAGCCCTCCGTCACACGTGCCGGATCAGCTGCCACTACCCCTTGACTTGCTGCCAGGCCGTCGTCCAGGCCCGCAGATCGGTGCAGTTCTTCTGACCGTTGCCGCAATCGGCAATCGGGGTCTTCCAGAACTTGATCGAGTTGTAGAAGCTCTCTGGAGCATTCGCCGAGTACTGCGCGCACGAGCCCTTCGAGAGCTTGTTCATCACCGCGCAGGCCTTCCGGTTCACGGGCGTCTCACCGAAGTAGATCGCCTGCTGGGCCTGCGGAACCGGCTTGGTGATGTACTGCATCCACTTGTAGGCGCAGTTCGGATGCTTGGCCTTCGACGAGAGCATCCACGTGTCGGCCCAACCGGTCACGCCCTCCTTGGGAATGACGCTGACGACCGGAACCGGCTTCTTGGCACCCTTGAGCGCGTTGACCTGGTACGGCCATGAGGCACCGATCGTCGAGCCGCCGTTGGCGAACAGGTCGATCTGATCGGACGCGAGGCCCCAGTACTTCTTCACGAGCGGCCGCTGCTGCTTGAGCAGTGCGACGGTCGCCGCGAGCTGAGCCTTCGTCAGCTCGTACGGGTCCTTGATTCCGAGCGACGGCTTGGTCTTCGACAGGTAAAGGGCTGCGTCGGCGATCTGGATCGGGTTGTCCGGGATCGTGATCTTGCCCTTGTTCTTCGCGTCGTAGATCGCCGACCAGCTGTTCGGAGCCTTCCCGTAGAGCTTGGCGTTGACCATCAGGACGTTCGGCCCGAACTGCAGCGAGATGCCGTAGTGCTTCCCCGCCACCGTGTTGTGGGACGGTGACTGAAACGCCTTGAAGAAGTCCTTGTACGACGGGACCAGGCCGACGTTGACCTCCTGCACGGCCTTCGCGTAGATGAGCCGCAGGCTCGCATCGCCCGACGCAGACACCATGTCGTACTGGCTGCCGCCGCCAGACGTCATCAGGTTGAACATGTCGTTCGAGCTGCCGGCGTACTTCACGGACACCTTGCAGCCGGTCGCCTTCTCGAACGGCGCGACCCACTGTTTCTCGGTATACCCCTCCCACGCCACGAGGGTGAGCTTGCCCTCGCCGGCGCCGACCGACGTGGGCACCCCCGACGTCTTCGAGACGCCGGCCGCCGGAATCGCGAGGGCGGTCACGAGCGCCGCGAGAGCGACGTAGCCGAAGCGAATTCGCTTCATTTCCTCTCCTCCTGAATCACGAATTCCACGCCCGGGCTCCAGCGGAGCCGGACGCGCTTCCTCTCCATCTCGCGAACGTCCTCCGAAGACGTCTCGAGGTTCTGCTGCACCACCGTCAACTCGCCACCTCCGTCGAGTGCGACGATGAACTTGGTCACCGGGCCGAGGTAGACGGCGGCCTTGATCACTCCTCGCTCGCCGTCCGCGTCCTCGTCCGTCGAGAGCCGGATCTTCTCCGGCCGCACCGTGAACGTGCGCGCGTCACGCTCGAGGATGTTCGACGTGCCGATGAAACCCGCGACGAACTCCGTTCGCGGATGCTCGTACATTTCCGCCGGGGTGCCGATCTGCTCGATCCTGCCCTGGTTGAAGACCGCAATCCGGTCGCTCATCGTCAGGGCCTCTTCCTGATCGTGCGTGACGTAGATGAACGTCATCCCCAGCTCCTGCTGAATCTGCTTGAGCTCGATCTGGAGCTCCTGGCGCAGCTTCAGGTCGAGCGCACCGAGCGGTTCGTCGAGCAAGAGCGCGCGTGGCGTGTTGACGATGGCGCGTGCGAGTGCAACGCGCTGCCGCTGGCCGCCCGAGAGCTGGCCCGGCTTGCGGTCGCCGTACCCGTCGAGGCGCACCATTGCGAGCGAGTCGGCAGCCTTGAGCCTCCGCTCCACCTTCGGCACCTTCTTCACGCGCAGGCCGTACTCCACGTTCTGCTGCACGGTCATATGAGGGAACAGCGCGTAGTCCTGGAACACGGTGTTGACGTCGCGGTCGAACGGCGGCAGTGACGAGACGTCCCTGCCGCCGAGCTCGATCGTGCCCGCGTCGGGCCGCTCGAAGCCGGCGATCATCCTCAGGGTCGTCGTCTTGCCGGAACCGGACGGCCCGAGCATCGTGAAGAACTCCCCGCGGGCGATCTCGAGGTCGACACCATCGACGGCAGCGACCATCCCGTAGCTCTTGCGGAGCCCGCGAATCCTGACGTCCGGCACCTCCACCCGCTCAGAGAGCTGCGTCAAGCGACTCCTCCAGCAGGGTCAGCCCCTGCTCGAGCACGGCATCGTCGATCGTCAACGGCGCCAGCAGGCGGATCACGTTGCCGTACATCCCGCAGGCGAGGAGCAGCAGCCCCCGCTCGAACGCGGCAGCGACGATCGCGGCTGCCTGCTCGGGCGCCTGCTCGGCCAGCTCGAACGCAAGCATCGGGCCGAGACCGCGGACGTCGCCGATCGCGCCGTGCTTCGCCTGCAGCGCATCGAGTCGCGACCGTAGCGCGTCGCCGAGCGCGGCCGCCTCGCGCAGGAACTCCGGCTCGGCGACCGCATCGAGCACGGCGATCGCGGCCGCGCACGACAGCGGGTTCCCGCCGAAGGTGCCGCCGAGGCCACCCGGCGGCACCGCGTCCATGATCGACGCGGCCCCGGTGACGGCCGCAAGGGGCAGGCCGCCGCCGATCGACTTGCCGGAGACGAGCAGGTCGGGTGCGACGCCGTCGTAGTGCTCGATCGCCCACATCCTCCCGGTGCGCCCCACGCCCGACTGCACCTCGTCGTCGACGTACAGAATCCCGTGCTCGTGGCAGAGCTCCTGCAGGCGCAACAGGTAGTCGAGCGGCATCGGTAGGAAGCCACCTTCGCCCTGCACGGGCTCGAGTACTGCACATGCGACGGTCGCCGGGTCGACCTCGGCCTTGAAGAGCTGCTTCAGGCCGGCGATCGCGTCGTCCGTCGGGATGCCGCGATAGAGATTCGGCACCGGCGCGCGGTACACCTCGGGCGCGAACGGCCCGAAGCCTGCCTTGTACGGCTTCACCTTCGCGGTCATCGTCATCGTCAGCAGCGTGCGCCCGTGGAATGCGTTGTCGAACACGACGACCGCCGGCCGCCCGGTCGCCGAGCGTGCGATCTTGACCGCGTTCTCGACCGCCTCGGCGCCGGAGTTGAGCAGCAGCGACTTCTGCTCGGGGCCGGCGCACGGGGACAGCTCGGCCAGGCGGCGACACACCTCGACGTAGGGCTCGTAGACGCCCACCATGAAGCACTGGTGGAGGTACTCGTCGGTCTGCGCCTTGATTGCCTCGACGACGGGCTCGAACCGGTGACCCGTGTTCTGGCAGCCGATGCCACCGGCGAAGTCGATGAACGTCCGACCGTCGACGTCGGTGACGCTCGCTCCATCGGCATGGGAGACAACGAGCTTCGGAGTTGATACGCCGGCGCTCACGTAGCGGGAGCGCTCTGCGAGGATGCGATCGTGCGCTGAGATCTCGGTGGTGGAGTTCATCGCGTGAGTATGACGCAGTGACAGGGCGATTTCAGCTCCCGGAGCGCGCATTACGCAGCCGAATCGGAGTTCTTCTGCCCAATGCGTATCCCGAGGGCTGCGATCCGACGATTTTCGTCGCGGGCAGCAGTGCGGTTGCCCGCACTGCGGGTCCCCCTGTTCATGTGCCACGATTGCGGCGTGACCCAGACCATCCTGATCGTCGACGACCACCCGAGCTTCCGCGCCTCGGCGCGCGCGATTCTCGAAGCGGATGGATTCGAGGTGATCGGCGAGGCGGAGAACGGCACGTCGGGGCTCGCGGAGCTGCGGCGGCTCCGTCCCGACGTCGTCCTGCTGGACGTCCAGCTGCCCGACATGAGCGGGTTCGACGTGTGCGTCGAGTGCGGCGATCTCGACACGACGTCGGTCGTGCTCGTCTCGAGCCGTGATGCAACCGATTACGGGTCGTTGATCGCGACGAGCGGCGCACGTGGTTTCATCGCCAAGGCAGAGCTCTCGGGCGAAGCAGTGATGAACCTGCTCAAGTGAGGGCGCTGCGCTTCGCGCTGGCGGGCGTGGCCGGGCTCGTCGAGACGGCAATCGCCGTTGCCCTCGTCTTCACGAGCGACCACGACGCGAATCCCTGGCTCGTCGCCGGGTTCGCCGCGACCGCAGGACTTTCGTTCATCGTCGCGGGCCTCGTCGCGCTCTGGCGGCGTCCGCAGAACACGACCGGCTACCTCCTCGCCGCAACGGGCTACCTGTGGTTCATCGCTGCGCTGTCGGAGGCCGACGACCCGTGGATCTGGGTGAGCGGCTTCATCCTCGGCAACCTCGCGCTCGTCAGCTTCGCCGCGCTCATCCTCGCCTACCCCGACGGGACGCTCGCCCGGCGCGACCTCTGGCTCGTCGGCGTCGGCGGCGCCGTCGCGATCCTCGGGAACCTCGTCGCTGCGCTCGTCTCGGAGACCCCGGCGACGGGGTGCGACCAATGCCCGTCGAGCCCGATCGCGGTCATCGACAGCCCCGGAGCGCGAAACACGTCCGTCCTGCTCGCGTCGATCGTGGTCGGCGTCATCCTCGTCTGGATCGTCGTCATCCTCGTTCAGAGGTGGCGGCGGGCCACCGGCGCCCAGCGACGGACGCTGCGGCCGGTCTACGTCGCCTGCCTGATCGCACTGATGCTCCTGATCACGTCGGTCGTCTCGGAGCAGGTCGCGGAGCGCTCGTACTCCGTCGTCTGGGTGCTCTTCCTGATCTCGTTTGCGGCCGTTCCGCTCGCCTTCCTAGCGGGCGTGATGCGGACCCGTTTCGATCGGGCAGCTGCTGCCCGTATTTTGCTCTCGCTCGACGCGGGCGTCTCGCTGCGCGACGCGGTCGCCGAGGCGTTGCACGACCCCTCGCTCGAAATCGTCTATCGCCTCGGCGACCGCGAAGGATGGGTCGACGCGGAAGGCCGCTACGCCGCCGAGCCACAGCCGACTCCCGAGCGCTCCGTGACGACGATCGAGCGGAACGGACGCAAGGTGGCCGCGCTCGTTCACGACCCGTCGCTCGCAGATGAGCCGGACACGATCGACCTCGTCGCGTCCGCGGTTGGCCTCCCGCTGGAGAACGAGCGCCTACAGGCCGAGTTGCGGTCGCAGTTCAGCTTTCTCGTCACGCTCGTCAATACGGCGCCGAGCCTGTTCGTTCACCTCGATCCGGAGGCAACGATCGTCAATCAGAACGCTGCCGCCGTCGAGGCAGCCGGCGAGGACAACGAGGAGGCGATCCGGGGGCGGACGTTCTGGGACGTCTTCATCGACGAGTCCGAGCGCGCGGACGTGATCGGCCGGTTCGAGGCAGCGGCGCCCGAGCACGCCGCCGTCGAATACGAGAATACGTTCGTCAACCGCCGTGGCCAGAAGAGGGTCATCTTCTGGCGCTCCGCTCCGATCAAGAACGAGCACGGCGAGACGGTCGGCATCATCGCCGGCGGCATCGACATCACGTCGCGCCACGAGGAGGCCGAAGCCCGCGAGCGCGAGCGTGAATTCCTCAACACGATCGCCAACGAGGCGCCGAGCCTTCTCCTCCTGATCGACGAGAACGGCGTCATCGAGCAGCGGGGATCGAACAAGGCGTTCGAGCGGGAGCTCGAGGTGACACCCGACGAGACGCCGGGGACGGTGCTCTGGGAAGACTACGTCGCGGCGGAAGAAGCCGCATCCGTCCGGGACATCGTCAAGCGCGTCGCGGGCGGCGAGACGATCGGCGATCACGACAACACCTGGGTGACGAAGAGCGGACGGCGGCTGTCGGTGCTGTGGTCGTGCATCCTCCTCCCCGCGGTCGACGATCGCCGCCTCCTGCTCGTCAGCGGGCGCGACGTGACCGAGCGCAAGCAGCGCGAAGTGCAGCTGCAGCGCGAGCGCGACATCACGAGCACGCTGATGCAGGCAATCCCGAGCATCGTCGTCGTGGTCGACCGCGAGGCGAACATCGTCGACGGCGGCGTCGACGCAACGAGAGCGGGCGTCAACGAGGCATTTCGTGAGGCTCTCGGCTGGCCGGACAGCGAGATCGTGCGAACGAGCGTGCTCGACCTGATCGATCCCGACGACGGCTACTTCGCGCGCATGGCGATCGCGTCGGCAGCGAACGGTGTCCCGAGCACCGAGCGCGAGACCCGGTGGCGCAAGGCCGACGGAGAGCACATCGTGATCGCGTGGACGGCGACGCCGATCGACGACGTGACGCGACGCGAGGCTTCGCTCGTGCTCCTTTCCGGCGTCGACGTGACCGAGCGCAGACGCCAGGACGAGGAGATCCGGGCATCGCGCACGCGGATCATCGAGGCGGCCGACGAGGCGCGGCGTGTCCTCGAGCGCAACCTCCACGACGGCGCCCAGCAGCGGCTCGTCGCGCTTTCGGTATCGCTTCGTCTGGCGGAGGCGCGTACGACGACCGATCCGGTCGAGGCTGCGGCGATCATCGCTGCCGCCCGCGAGGAGCTCTCGGCTGCGCTCGAGGAGCTTCGTGAGCTCGCCCGAGGGATTCATCCGGCCGTTCTCACCGATCGCGGGCTCGCTGCAGCGGTCGAGACGCTCGTCGTCCGCACGCCGGTTCCAGTCGAGGTCGACATGCCGAGGGAACGGCTGCCGGCCCCGATCGAGGCCGCGGCGTACTACGTGATCTCGGAGGCCGTCACCAATATCGTCAAGTACGCCGGCGCGACGTCGATCGTGGTCGGTGTGGCGACGGACGAGCAGAGCGTGATCGTGACGGTCGTCGACGACGGCTGCGGCGGCGCCGATCCTGCGGCCGGCACCGGCCTGCGTGGGCTCCGCGACCGCGTCGCAGCACTCGACGGTGCGCTCACGATCGACAGCCCCACCGACCGCGGCACGAGGATCGTCGCCGAGATTCCCTTGGAGGCGCGGCCCGAACTCGCGCGCTCCACTTCTCTAGACTCGCGCACATGAGTGCCGAGACGCATTCCGCCGGGACTGTCGCCTTCCTGCTCTGCGACATCGAGGGCTCGACGCCGCTCGTCCACGCAGCAGGCGCCGACTACGCGACGATCCTCAACAGCGTGCGCCGCATCATCCGAGGTGCGGTCGGAGCGCAGAACGGGACGGTGATCGACGCGCACGGCGACGAGACGTTCGCGGCGTTCTCGTCGCTCGACGATGCGGTCACCGCTGCCGTCGAGGCCCAGCGCGGCCTGATCGAGGAGACCTGGCCCGGTGAACACGACGTTCGGGTGCGGATGGGCATCCACGTCGGCGAGCCGCTCGTCACCGACGAGGGCTACACGGGAATCGACGTCCACCGCACGGCCAGAATCGGGTCGGCGGGCCACGGCGGCCAGATCCTGCTCTCGTCGACGGCCTGCTCTCCCACCGGATACGTCGTCCGCGACCTCGGTAGTCACCGTCTTGCGGGGCTCCCGCAGCCGGAGCACATCCACCAGCTGCTCGCCGACGGCCTGCCACGCGACTTCCCGCCGCTCCGCAACACCGTTGCGATGCTGGGCAACGCGATGTCGGTGGTGATCGCCGAGGACTCGATCCTGTTGCGCGAGGGGGTCGTCCGGCTGCTCGGCGAGGCAGGCTTCGACGTCCTTGCCCAGTCCGGCAACGCGACCGACCTGATGCGTCATGTGGCGATGCACAAGCCGGCCGTTGCGATCGTGGACATCCGCATGCCCCCCACCCACACGGACGAGGGGCTCGTCGCCGCACGCGAGATCCGGGCGCAGTTCCCGGCTACCGGCGTGCTCGTTCTGTCGCAATACGTCGAGCCCGGCTATGCCGTCGTGCTGCTCGAGGAGGGCGCCGAGGGCGTTGGCTACCTCCTCAAGGACCGGGTCTCCGACCTCGAGGAGTTCGCCTCTGCCGTGCGCCGCGTCGGCGAGGGTGGATCGGCCCTCGACCCGGCCGTCGTCAGCCAGCTCGTCGGGCGTCACCGCACCGACGACCCGCTCGACGCCCTCACCCCCCGCGAGCGCGAGGTGCTCGAGCTGATGGCCGAGGGCCGTTCGAATCAGGCGATCGCGGAGCGCATGTTCGTGACGCTGCGGGCCGTCGAGAAGCACGTCACGAGCATTTTCACGAAGCTCGACCTCACGGCGTCGAGCGACGATCACCGCCGCGTCCTCGCGGTGCTGACCTTTCTGCGCGATTGAGCGCGGGAGAGGCTCGGGCCTCTCTTCCCCGAAGACGGGCGGGACGGCTGCTCCCCCACCCGCGAAGGGTGCGGTTACCCCCACATCAAGACGCCTGAGCGCCGCACTGTGGCGAGAGAGGCATTGCGCGAGCCTGCGGGGGACTGAAAACGACCCCTGAGGAGAACCCGCATGTCACCCCTGAAACAGAGCACCAACATCGCGGCCCGCATGGGTCGTTGGAGTGCACGACACCGCAAGACCGCCATCTTCGGCTGGCTGGCGTTCGTGATCGCATCGTTTGCGATCGGCACCGGTGTCGGGATGGTCACGATCGACAAGAACGACGTCAACGTGGGCGAGGCCCGCAAGGCCGACCACATCATCCGTGACGCCGGCTTCAAGTTGGACGAGCAGAGTGAGTACGTGCTCGTGCAGTCGAAGACGGAGACGGCGTCCGATCCCGCGTTCCGTGCCGTCGTGACGGCCGCGATCGCGAAGCTCGAGACGTACCCGAAGGTGACGAAGCTCCGCTCGCCGCTCGCGGCCGGCAACGAGGGGCAGATCTCGGCGGACGGCCACTCGGTGCTGATCCAGTTCAGCCCCGAGGGGACATACGACGAGGCGACCGCCTACATCGACACGATCGTCGCCGGCACCGGGCAGGTGCAGAAGGCAAACCCCGACTACACGGTCGTCCAGGCCGGCTCGGCTTCGACAGGGAAGGCGCTCGACAAGATGTTCGGCTCGCAGCTGGCCCGCGCCGGGATGATCTCGATCCCGATCACGCTCGTGATCCTCCTGCTCGTGTTCGGCTCGCTCGTCGGAGCGTTCATCCCGCTCGGGCTCGCACTGACTGCCGTGTTCGCAACCATGGGGCTCGTCGCCCTGCCGAGCCACATCGTCCCGATGGACGAGTCGGTCGCCGAGGTGATCCTGCTGATCGGGCTCGCAGTCGGGGTCGACTACTCGCTGTTCTACATCCGCCGCGAACGTGACGAACGCCGCGCCGGCCGCAGCGAGACCGCCGCCCTCGAGGCTGCCGCCGCCACGTCGGGCCGGGCCGTCCTCATCTCGGGCATCACGGTGATGATCGCCATGGCCGGCATGTTCTTCTCCGGCGACAAGACGTTCATGTCGTTCGCGATCGGAACGATGATGGTCGTCGCCGTCGCGATGATCGGCTCGCTCACCGTGCTGCCCGCGATTCTCTCGTGGCTCGGCGACCGGGTCGAGAAGGTCCGAGTCCCGTTCCTCGGCCGCATCAGGCGCGAGGACGGCCAGAGTCGCGTCTGGGGCGCTGTGCTCGGCGCGGTCCTCCGCCGGCCCCTCGTCTCGGCGATCGCGGCTACCGGCGTGCTCCTCGTCCTGGCATTCCCGGCTCTCAGCCTGCACACGAGCCAGTCGGGCTTCGATGCGCTGCCGAAGTCACTCAAGGAGGTGCAGTCGTTCAACAAGGTTCGCGACGCGTTCCCCGGCGGCGCCACTCCGGCAGTCGTCGCAATCAAGGGCGATGCTTCCGACCCGGCGCTGCAGGCAGCGGTTGCCGACCTGAAGAAGCAGGCGATCGCCTCGGGCAAGGCCCTGCAGCCGATCTACTCGGACACCTCGCCCGACGGCACGGTGCTCCGCGTCGCGGTTCCGCTCGTCGGCGACGGCACGGACACGGTGTCGAACGACGCCCTCGAGACGCTCCGCACGGTGATCCTGCCGGCAACGATCGGCAAGGTCTCGGGCGTCCAGTACGCGGTCACGGGCGACACGGCGTCGTCGACGGACTGGAACGACAAGATGAAGTCTTCCGCCCCGGTCGTCTTCGTCTTCGTCCTGAGCTTCGCGTTCCTGCTGTTGCTGATCTCGTTCCGGTCGATCGTGATTCCCATCAAGGCGATCGCGATGAACCTGCTCTCCGTCGGCGCCGCCTACGGCCTGCTGGTCGCCGTGTTCCAGTGGGGCTGGGGAGCGAACCTGCTCGACTTCCAGCGCAACGGTGGCATCGCCTCCTGGCTGCCGATGTTCCTCTTCGTGATCCTGTTCGGTCTGTCGATGGACTACCACGTCTTCATCCTGAGCCGGGTCAAGGAGTACTTCGACCGTGGGATGAGCACCGAGAAGGCCGTCGAGGCGGGCATCCGCTCCACCGCCGGTGTCGTCACGAGCGCGGCCGTCGTGATGGTGTTCGTCTTCGGCGTGTTCGCGCTGATGCCGATCATCGACATGAAGGAGATGGGCATCGGCCTTGCCGCCGCCGTCCTGATCGACGCCACGATCGTCCGGGCCGTGTTGCTGCCGGCGTCGATGAAGCTCCTCGGCGAGTGGAACTGGTACCTGCCGACCTGGCTCGAGTGGCTGCCCACCCTCGAGCACGAGCGCTCGGCAGACCTCCCCGTCATCAGCGGAGACGCGACCGGCGCCGCTGCCTGAGCACCCGATGCGCCTCTGCGGATGAGCGAAGGCCCCGGCACCGCCGGGGCCTTCGTCGTTGTCTTGCTCCTACGCGGTCGCGCGGACGTCGACGGGGAGCGCGAGCGCGAAGCTCCGGATCTCGTCCCAGTCGCGGTAGTCGCCCTCCGGCATGTGATTGAACGGGAACGACAGCTTCTCGTGGTCGATCACTCCACCGAAGATCGCGAGCGCCGCAGGCTCGAGCTCGGGGTAGTGCTCGAGGGCATGCTCTAGCTGCGGCCGCACCTTGTCCTTCTCCTCCTGCTCGCTGCTGAGCGGCCCGAGCGCGAACACGGCGAACGGCTGGTGGGCCAGTGCTGCGTGGTGATCGTGCAGGAAGTGCCGCGCATCACGATGCGGCCGGCCCATGTACAGCCCCGTGCCGAGCACGATCAGGTCGTAGCCCTCGAGGTCGGCTGCGTCGCGCGCGGCAACGAGGTCGCACGTCGCTCCCTGGTCGCGCACGATCGCTGCGACGTACTTCGCCACATCCTCGACCGAGCCGTACTTGCTGGCGTGAACGACGAGTACCTGGGTCATTCTGTCCTCCATTCTCTCTGTCTTGTCCTGAGCATCGCATCGTGTTGGCGCGCGGGCATCGGGTCGCGCCCCGATTGTCGTGCCGCAAAGCCGCAGCCCGCCGCGCGCGACTACGATGTGGCCGCTGCCGGAGTAGCTCAGCTGGTCAGAGCACGCGCCTTGTAAGCGCGGGGTCAAGGGTTCGAATCCCTTCTCCGGCTTGTTTCGAACACCTGGCGGCGCCGCGAGGCATCGTGGTGTCCATCCGGGCAAACACGACCGGGCGGATGCGGCTCGGGGCAGTCGGGTTCGCAACCGCGAGCTCCTACGTCCATCATCCGAACGAGAAGCCCACACAGCGCCACTATCGCGGGCAGGTCGACGCCTTTGCCGGGTACCGCGGAGAGCGAAGCGGCGTGTACGTGATCCCGATCGACGAGCCCAAACCTACGTCTTCCCAGACGCGCAGAGGGTGCGACGCCGCCGGTCCGCCGCCGGCGTCACCGTGGTCTCGCACGCATGCGCGCTGTCCGGTCGCCCCGGGGAGCACGGCTCCCCGGGGCGGATCGGGAACGGCTAGGCGGCCAACAGCTCCTGCTCGGCCCGCAGCCAGTGCTCGGTGGCATCGCCCGGCTCGCCCTGCTCCCAGAGCAGGTAGGCGCGAACGGCGACATCGGCCGGCTCCATCGCCGGCGTGACGCGGGTGCGGCGGCGCGGCGTCGCGGCCGACGCCTTCTTCTTCGTCGCGGTCTTGGCCGTGACGGGCTCCGTCTCGGCCGACTTCTTGCGGGCACGCGGTGCCCGTGGCTTCTGCTCCGCCATCGGTTCCTCCTTGCTGCGCTCGTGAGGATGGAGGCGACCCCCGCCGTCGTGGGTCGACCGCTCCACCAACGAGAGTACCTGGGCGATCGGTCGGCTCCACGGGCGGAGCAACGGTGAGCCGAGGCGGCGCCTCACGCTAGCCGTGCACGGGTACGCGGTGCTCGAACTGCTCCGTGACCACGAAGCCTGCTGCGAGCGAGCGCCCGACGGGGCAGCTCGCAGCAACCTTCTCCAGCCGCTCCAGCTGGGCCTCGGTCAGGTCGCCCGTGAGATTGATCGTCGCAACGAAGCTCCGCGGCGTCGCGCGGTTGTCGAAGTCGACCTGCACAGAGACGTCACCGATGTCCCATTCCTTCGTACGCGCGTACATGACGAGCACGGTCGAGATGCAGCTCGCAAGCGCCGCGGGCAGGAGCTCGTGTGGCGCCGGGGCGCTGCCGTCGCCGCCGACCGACTCGGGCTCGTCTGTGACCAGCAGGTGCGTGCCGTCGATCAGGATCTCCTGACGCAACGAGCCGGGAACGCTGTGCGCTGTCGCAGTGAGGCTCATGAGTGTCCGAACCGCACGTCCGGGAGGATCCGGTCGAGCCAGTGCGGGAGGCCCCAGGCCCAGGTGCCGAGAAGCCGCAGCGCCACCGGAATGAGCACGAGCCGGATCAGGAGCGCGTCGAGCAGCACCGCGACTCCGAGGATGACGCCCATCTCCTTCGGTGGCAACGGCCCCGAGAGCGCGAAGGTGAGAAACACGGCAACCATCACCGCGGCAGCCGCGAAGATCACTCGGCCCGAGTGGGCGAGACCGCCGACCATGGCGTCCCGCGGATCGCCGGTTCGGTCGTAGTGCTCCTTGGCCGACGAGAGCAGGAACACGGTGTAGTCCATCGAGATCGCAAAGATCATCGCGAAGAAGAAGACCGGCCCCCAGGCGTCGATGAAGCCCTGCGGCTCGAAGCCGAGCAGCCCGGCTCCGTGGCCGTCCTGGAAGATCAGGCGGGCGACGCCGAAGGCGGCCCCGACAGCGAGGAGGTTCGTGACGACGCCGACCGCGGCGATCAGGGGCGCCTGGAGTGCAAGGAGCAACAGGAAGAACCCGAGCACGAGCACGACACCGATCACGAGCGGCGTCTTCGCCGACAGCGTCTGCTCGAGGTCGTGGTTCTCGGCGGTCGCACCGCCGACGAGCGCACCGACCGGAAGCTGCGCGCGCAGGCGATCGATCGTCGCGCCAAGGGCGGTGCTCGACGGGTCGGAGTTGGGCACGACCTGCAGCAACTGCATGCCTCCCGATCCCGACTGGATCGGCATGACTCTCGCGATCCCGGGATCGGCCTGCGCGATTGCGACGGCGTGCTCCATTGCAAGCGTCGGCCCGACGATCTGCAGGGCCCCCGGCGCCCCCACCCCGAACGCGGACTGCACGAGATCGTAGCCCTGGCGCGACGTGTCGGACTTGGGCACGACCTTGATCGACGGCATTCCCGTCTTCAGGCCGAGCACGGGCAGCGCGAGTACGACGAGGATGGCGAGGGCGGCGGTGCCGTAGAGGACCGGTCGCTTCCAGAGTCGCTCGGCCCAGGCGGCGAACGCCGGCGAGCGATGCTCGCCGGAGTGCACCCACCTGAGCGACAGCTTGTCGACGCGCGGCCCGAGCTTTGCGAGCACGGCGGGCAGCAGCGTCAACGTCGCAAGCAACACGAAGAGAACGGAGACCATGATCCCGAGCGCCATCGAGCGGAAGGCCGGGCTCGGCACGAGCATCACCGCAGAGAGTGAGATCAGCACGGTGGCGCCCGAGAACAGGACCGCCTTGCCGGCAGTGTCCATCGTCTCGGCGACGGCGTCGCGCGCACTCAGCTTCGAGCCGAAGAAGGCGCCGCGGAAGCGGTGGACGACGAAGAGCGCGTAGTCGATCCCGAGCGCGAGCGCAAACATGAGCGCGAAGTTCATGGCCCAGATCGAGATGTCGAAGAAGCGCGAGCCGAGATAGAGCGTGCCGGCGGACGCGACGAGCCCGAGGATCGTCAGCATCAGTGGCAAGCCTGCGGCGACGAGCGACCCGAACGCAAGCATCAGGATGACGAGCGTGACGGGCCAGGAGAGGAGCTCCGACTTCATCATTGCGTCGCGGTTCGCGACGTTGAAGTCCGACCACATGCCCGACGCGCCGGTCAGGCTCACATCGATGCCGTTGCCCCCGGCGGCCTTGAGGTCACCCTTGAGCGCGTCCGCGGCCGCGACCATCTCCGTCGTCGACCCGGCCGCTCCACCGCTCACAATGGCGGTGTGGCCGTCCTGCGAGATCGAGAAGCCGGCGCGAGGCAGCGCGACGGAGGCAACCCTCGCGTCACCGCGCAGGATGCCTGCAACGCGATCGACCGTAGCCGCAAACTGGGCGTCGCCCACCGTCGCGTTCGAAGAGTGGACGACGACCATGAGCGCGGCGCTCGACTGGCCGCCAAAGTTGCTGTCGATCAGCTGCCGCGCCTCCACCGACTGCGATCCAGAGGCTTCCCAGCCTGCGCCCGAAAGCGCTGTCTCGACCCTCGGTGCGAGCACGCCGAGCCCCACCGCCACCACGATCCAGGCCACGAGCACGGCGCGGAAGTGATCTGCCGTCCACGCGCCGAGCCGTCCGACCGGGCCGTAGGTAGTCATCGTCCCACCCCGCCGAGAATCGCGTTCAGCTCGGACACCTGACGGTGCACGCTGCCGCAGACCGTCTCGCAGAGCTCGAAGACGCCGTGGTCGACGACGCGGTAGTAGACCTGCGTCCCCTCTTTCCGCCGGGAGACGATGCCCGCGTCGTGGAGGACGCCGAGGTGCTTGGAGACGTTCTGCTGCGACGCCGCCACGGCGGTCGTCAGCTCCTGCACAGTCGACTCCCCCGCGCGGAGGTGGTCGAGGAGCTTGATGCGCATCGGCTCGCCGATCACCCGAAAGCGCCGGGCGATCAGCTCGACGAGGGCATCGGGAAGCGGGTGGGGCAGTGTCGTCACGGGCGTCGCGCTCATGCGGTCGCGCCTCCTATCGGTGGGTGGCTCATGCACCCACTATACACAACTCTTCGCTTGTATAGTGAAGGTAGTTGTTACTGATCCTCACTCCGCCGATTCCCCGATGCCTCCGCTCCGCGTGGATTGGACACTGGAGACAGAGAACGAAGCCGCGACGGAGGTGACGGCGATGACGAAGAGGAAGATCGTGATCCTGGGAGGCGGGACGGGAGGCACCCTGATGGCGAACCGCCTCCGCAAGACCTACGACCGGGAGGCTGTCGAGATCGCCGTGGTCGACCGGGACGACAGCCACGTCTACCAACCCGGCCTCCTCTTCGTCCCCTTCGGGCTTTCCCACGTCGACGAGATCGTCCGCCCCAGGCAGCGCCAGCTGCACGCCGGCATCGCCTTTCACGAGACGGAGATCGACCGGGTAGCGCTCGACGACGACCGCGTGCACCTGGTCGACGGCACCTCGCTCCCGTATGACGTCCTGATCGTCGCGACCGGGGCGCGGCTCGCGCCCGAGGAGACCGAGGGCCTCACAGGCCCGGGTTGGAACGAGCGCGTCTTTACCTTTTACACGCCCGAGGGCGCAACCGCGCTCGCAGATGCTCTTGCCCGCTTCGAGGGCGGCCGGCTCGTCGTGAACATCGTCGACATGCCGATCAAGTGCCCTGTCGCGCCGATCGAGTTCGCATTCCTCGCCGACTGGCACCTGCGCGAGCGCGGGATCCGCGACCGCTGCGAGATCGTCCTTGCGACACCGCTCGACGGATGCTTCACGAAGCCGGTCGCTTCGGAGCATCTCACCTACCTCCTCGAGGAGAAGGAGATCGGCCTCGAGGTCGACTTCGCGGTGGGAGAGGTCGACGGCGTCGCCGGGCGGCTCGTCTCCTACGACGGACGAGAGATCCCGTTCGACCTACTGGTCACCGTTCCGCTCCACTCGGGTGCCGCGTACGTCGGCCGGTCCCCCGGTCTCGGCGACGCGCTCGGCTTCGTGCCGACGAACCCGCATACGCTTCAGGCCCTCGCGCGTCCGAACGTGTTCGCCCTCGGCGACGCCACGAACGTGCCGACGTCGAAGGCCGGGTCGGTGACCCACTTCGAAGGCGAGCTGCTCGCGCAGAACATCGGCCACTTCCTTGCCGGTGAGCCGCTCGAGGAGTCCTACGACGGCCACTCGAACTGCTTCATCGAGACCGGGTTCGGGAAGGCGCTCCTGATCGACTTCAACTACGAGACCGAGCCGCTGCCGGGCCGCTTCCCATCCGCGCTCGGCCCCCTGCCGCTCCTGCAGGAATCGCGACTCAACCACCTCGGGAAGCTGATGTTCCAGTGGATGTACTGGCACCTCCTCCTGCCCGGGCGCGACATCCCTGGGATCTCGCCGGCCATGCACATGACGGGCAAGAAGCCCGTCCGAACGCACGCGTAGTGAAAGGAGCGACCATGACGACCGTCGAGCTGACCGGAGTCGACCGGGATCAGGAGGGGTACCTCACCGACGCGACCCAGTGGAACGAGGAGATCGCGACCGAGATCGCGCGCGAGGTCGGCATCGTGGAGCTGACACCCCGGCACTGGGAGGCGATCCGCTACATGCGAAGCACCTACCTCTCAACCGGTGAGGCGCCAACCATCCGGACCCTCGGCAAGGCCTCCGGCGTTCCGATCAAGGAGCTCTACGAGCTGTTCCCGAAGGGCCCCGCCAAGCTCGCCGCCCGGATCGGCGGCATCCCCAAGCCCCACGGCTGCATCTAGGAAGGAGCACCGATGACGACCACGATGATCGAACCCAACCCGGGGCTCGAGGACGCACCGGCCGAGGACGGGCTGCCGAAGACGATCGAGAAGGTGTCGATCGTGATCTCGAAGGGCTCGCTCGACGGTGTATACCCCGGCCTGATCATGGCCAACGGCGCCCGGATGGAAGGGATCGAGGCCAATGTCTTCTTCACCTTCTTCGGGCTCGAGGCGATCACGAAGAAGCGCCAGGACAGGATCAAGGTCGCAACCGTCGGCAACCCCGGCATGCACATGCCGACGCTCGTCGGCGCCCTGCCCGGCATGTCGTGGGTCGCGACCAGGATGATGGCGCGCAAGATGGAGAAGCTCGACATCCCGCCGGTGAGCGAGTTCGTCGAGATGATCGCCGACTCGGGCGCAGGCATCTACGCCTGCAAGGCGAGCGTCGACATGTTCGGCCTCGGCGGCGACGCGTTCGTGCCGCAGGTCACCGGCGTGATCACGGTCGGCGAGTTCTACGAGCAGGCTGCCGGCGGCGAGATCGTGTTCACGTAGCGACTCCGCCGGGGACGCAAACGAGCCGCCCGGTGGGCGGCTCGTTTGCGAGGGATGTCGTTGTCGACGTCGGCTACGCGGGAACGGCGCGTGTTGCCTGGTGGGCGACGATCTTGCGCTTGACACGCTGCAGGGCGTTGTCGATCGTCTTCGTGTCGCAGTCAAGCTCGACGGCCATCGTGTCGTATGACTTGCCGTCGAGGTAGAGGCGCAGCGCGTCGGACTCGAGCGACGAGAGCGTTGTGCCGAGGCAGCCGACGAGGCTCTGGAGCTCCTCGGTCGAGATGACGCAGCTCGAAGGATCGTTCGTCGACGGGCCGGGGAGCGCGTCACCCAGGGTGCAGTCGCCGTCGTTCTCCTGACCGGCAGGCGTGTGGCTGAAGGAAACGTAGGTGTTGAGGGGTGAGTGCTTGAACCGCGTCGCCGTCTTGATCGCCGTGATGATCTGCCGTGTGACGCAGAGCTCGGCGAACGAGCGAAACGAGGTCTCCTTGTCGTGCCGGAAATCCCGCATCGCCTTGTAGAGCCCGATCATCCCCTCCTGGATCAGATCGTCGGCGTCGCCGCCGGCCAGGAAGTAGCTGCTCGCCTTGAGTCGCACGAAGCCGTGGTAGCGGCGCATGAGCTGATCGAGCGCCGCCTGGCTCCCGTTGCGCGCCTTGAGGACGAGTTGCAAATCCTCAAGCTCACGTTGAAGCTTCTGAGGAGACTTGGGGGCGACTGCAGTGCGGGCGGACATCGATTCTCCCTGTTTTTGGCGGTTTCCGAGGGGTTGCTACTCGGGCTCGATCGAAGTCTCACCCTTAACTTGAGGGAGAACCTAGCACCTTCTTGCACGCGTTACAACCCCTTTGCAAACTTTGCACGGTGATTAGAACAGGTGTTCGTGTTCGAAGCTGACCCCGGCTTCAAGAGGTCGTTCGGGTGCGGTCAGAGGCCGCGGCGCAGGCGCTCGAGCTGGGCCCGGGTCTCCGGATCGAGCCGATCGCGGAGCCGTGAGGCCTGATCCTCGACGTGCGTGGCCGGCTCGAGGTCGCGCAGGAACGTGGCCGAGGACACCTTGCGTACCTCCTGGCCGGAGGTCCCGCGAATCGCCTCGTCGGACGAGACGAGGCACACCCGATCGCCGTGCCGGTGCCCGGCGGCGAGCCGCTCGAGCAGCGTGTCGGCGTCCGGCGCATACCGCACCGAGAGCGGGCCGAGATCCTGGTCTTCACCGACGCCGTCGAAGACGACGACCCCCCTCGCTCCGCTCATCGCGACGAAGCTCGCAAGCTCATCGACGAGCTCCCGCACATCCGTGCGGCCGCCGGCGTGCAGCAGGTTGTAGCCGTCGAACAGATAGAGCGTCGGCTCTGGCACCTCCCCATCGTAGGTGGGTCGCGAAGCGTCCGAGGAAGAATCCGGTGGGAGGGAAAGATCCTGCCACCGCGCGCCTACGTGCGTTGGCGGCGAGCCTCGTAGAGAAGAACCGCGGCGGCGACGCTGACGTTCAGCGACTCGACTCCTGCTGCAAGCGGAATGGAGATCGACGAGTCGCAGGTCTTGCGCACGAGCGGGCGCACGCCCTTACCCTCGGCCCCGAAGACGAGCGCGACGCCACCGGTGAGATCGGCCTGCCACATCGTCTGGGGTGCGTCCGCCGTGGCGGCATACGACCAGAGGTCGTCGCGCTTGATTTCCGCCAGATACCGGGCCAGGTTCGGGACGACGGCGACCGACAGGTGCTCGACCGTCCCCGCCGACGAGCGGCAGACCGCGGGTGTCACCTGGGCAGCGCCGTGGGCAGGCACGATCACGCCCGTCGCACCCGCGCCGGCGGCGGAGCGGATGACCGCTCCGAGGTTCCGGGGGTCGGTCACCTGGTCGAGGCACGCGAGCAGCGGCGTCGGGCCTGCGGCGAGATCCCAGGGGTCCGCGTAGGGATAAGGAGCTGCCCACGCGACGACACCCTGGTGATCGGGGCTCCCGGCCGCCTCGGTGAGGTCGCGCTCCCTGGAGATCTGGGGGCGCGGGCCCTCTCCGAGCCAGTCGAGCGATGCCGCAGCGCGCTCGGACACCCAGAGCTCGAGCACCTCGCGGCGGCCGCGCAGCGCCTCCCGGACGGCATTTCGCCCGTAGATGAGCTCACGAGTCACGCGAGCGGCACGAGCTCGAAGCCCTCGGGCGCGCTCTTCGCGTCCCGTACTTCCCATCCGGCTGCCGTGATCTCGTCGCGGAGGCGATCCGACTCGGCGAAGTCGCGCGTTGCCCGTGCCTCGGCGCGGGCGCGGGCCAGGGCGACGACGTCCGCGGGAGCGTCGACGACGTCGGCGAGCCCTCCGAGCCCGAACACGGCAAGTCCGCGTTTCAGCTCGACGAGTGACTCCCTCCCGCGCCCACCGGTGGAAGATCGCAAGCGCGGCCGGTGTGTTGAAGTCGTCGTCGAGCACGGCCGTGAGCTCGTCCCAGTCACCCACCGACCGCGTCTCGCCACGGAGCGCGTTCCGCAGGCTTTCGACCTGCACCGCGGCGGCGGTCATCGCCTCTTCCGAGAACTCGAGCGGCTTGCGCCAGTGGCCCGTCATCAGAAAGAGCAGCGCCACCTCGCGACCGGAGCCCGAGATCACGTCCTGGATCGTCGCGACGTTGCCGACGGACTTCGACATCTTCTCGCCCGTGAACCGGAGCAGGCCGTTGTGCATCCAGATCTTCGCGAAGGGGCGACCGACGGCCTGCGACTGCGCGCGCTCGTTCTCGTGATGGGGGAAGACGAGGTCGAGGCCGCCGCCGTGGATCAGGAACTCGGGGCCGAGCGTCTTCTCTGCCATTGCCGAGCACTCGATGTGCCAGCCGGGCCGCCCCGCGCCCCAGGGTGACTCCCAGGACGTGTCCTCGCCCTCCTTCGTTGCCTTCCAGAGCGCAAAGTCGCGAGCGTCCTCCTTCAGCGGGCTCGGCTCTTGCTCCTCGACCTGGTCCTGGCGCCGGCCCGACAGCGCGCCGTAGCTCTCGAAGCTCGCGACGCGGAAGTAGACGTCTCCCCCGGCCTCGTATGCGTGACCGGCGGCGACCAGCTCCTCGATGAGTGCAACGATCTCGGGGATCGTCTCGGTCGCGAGGGGCTGCTCGTCCGGCATCTCGAGCCCGAAGGCGGCCGTGTCGTCGATGTACCACTGGGTCGCCTCACGCGCCCGCGCAGCGCTCGCGCCGGGTGCGGCCTCGTAGATCTTGTCGTTGACGTCCGTGATGTTGTGGACGTACGTCACGTCGTACCCGCGCTCGCGCAGCCAGTTCCGCAGCCATGCGAAGATCACGAACGGGACGGCGTTGCCGATATGGGCGCGCTGGTACACCGTCGGGCCGCAGACGTACATGCCGACGTTCGCGGGCGGCTCGGGGAGCGCGATCAGAGACCTCGTGGCGGTGTCGTAGAGGCGGACGGTCATCGCGGTGTTATAGCGGCGCCGACCCGGCGGAGCGCTTCGTCCCGGGGAACGGCGGCGACGACCGTCCACAGCTCGGGCCCTCGCTCGGCGCCGGTGAGCGCCAGCCGGAGGAACTTGAGGTTGCCACCGACGGCCTTCAGCTCGCGCACGATCTCGCGCGACCCGGGCTCGTCGAGAATCTCGGGAGTGGGGCCTCGGAGCCCGACGAACCGCTCCAGCGTCGACCGTGCGTCCTCACCGAGAGCGACGGGAGCCGGCTCGAGGATCTGGCGCGCGATCTCTCGGGCCTCGACGAGCGTGCGTGCACCTCGCAGAGCGCGCGCGAGCCCGAGCGGGGCATCAGCGGCCGCAGCCAGGTCGGCATCCGGCATCTCCGCGATCGCGTCGATCGCGAGACGGTGGACACGTGCCAGGTCGAGGCTGACGTCGTGCCGCGGCAGCCCGAGCTCGTCGAGGTAGGCACGCACGGCCGCCGCGGGTATTCCCTCGTCACGCAGGTCGCCGACCGACGCGTGCGAGGCCCGCTTGGAGAGCTTCTTGCCGTCGTCCCCGAGCAGCAGGCCGTGATGCACGACCTCGGGCAGGGTGCCGCCGAGCGCCCGAGCGATGCGTGCGTGCACGTCCTCGTTGGGCCGGTGGTCAGAGCCGCGGATGATGTGCGTGATTCCCAGATCGAGGTCGTCGACGACCGTCGCGAGCTGGTAGGTCGCGGTGCCGTCCGCGCGGGCGAGCGTCGTCCCGCCGAGCCGGATCGAACCGTCCGCGTCTCGCACAGCGCCGTTGTCGAGCGTCAGGGCGGCCGCCTCGGCATGTCGCGCGGCTCGCTCGCTCTGGCGGACCGGGCCTTCCTCCCAGCCGATCGCGAGCCACTCGAGGTCGGCGATGATCGCCTCCTCGCCGTCCGGAACGTTGCGCTCCGGATCGGTGTCGTCGATTCGCAGCACGAGGGCGCCCCCGTTCGCGTCGGCGTATGCACGGTTGGCGGTGGCGCTGAGGGCGTTGCCGAGATGCAGTGATCCCGTCGGGCTCGGCGCGAAGCGAACGCGGACTGTCATCGGGCCAATCTACCGCCGCACCGCGGAGCCCACGCTGCGCGGGCTCAGGCGTCGATCGTGATGTGGCCGGGCTGCGCCGCGACCCTGTCGATCCACGCGCGGATCGCAGGGTACCGCTCCAGGTCGAACCCGCCCTCGGGCGCGACGTGCGTGTACGCGTAGAGCGAGATGTCCGCGAGGGTGTACCGCTCGCCGACGAGGAACTCACGGCTTTCGAGATGCCGCTCCATCGCATCGAGCGCGATGTAACCGTTCGCGGTCTGCTCCTCGATCCGATCGGCGTGCTTCTCGGCCTCGCCGGAGAACGCGATCAGGAACCGGACGACGGCGAGCGACGGCTCGACCTGATACTGCTCGAAGAACTGCCACTGGAGCACCTGAGCGCGCTCGTACGGATCGTTCGGGGCATACTGCGTGCCGTCCCCGAGGTACCAGATGATCGCGTTCGACTCGGCGAGCGGCCGGCCGTCTCCGAGCACGAGGGTCGGTACGCGCCGGGCCGGGTTCAGGTCGCCGAGCACCTCGGCGCGATTCGAGCGGTCGACGACGCTCAGCTCCTCGAGCTCGAGCGGGAGGCCGAGGTGGGCGGCGAGGAGGCGCACCTTGTAGCAATTGCCGGAGACCGCGGAGTTGTAGAGGAGCACACCCAGACTGTTGCACAAGGGCATGACCGCGGGCGGCGCTCGGGCCTTGCCGAGCCAGCGCCATCACGAGCCTGCAGCGGCCGCTCTCACGAGATCGAGATCAGCCACGGCGAGACGGGGTGCGCCGCCACACGGGTGCCTCGGTGAGGGCGAGAACGCCCACGAGGATCGCGGCGACGCTCGCGCCTACGAGAGTTGCGGTCTGAATCGGTGTCATGACCAGACATAGGTACCCGCTCCGGCTGCGGCGCTAACGCGTCAGAGGCAAGCGCACCGTCTCGCCGTACGTGGCGGTGCCGGATGTAAAGCCGCTGCGGGCGGTACGGCGGCGGTGGGACAGCCAAGCAGGACCACCGCCCACCACGCCCTTCGGGCGACGGTACCGGGCCGGCTGCGTGGGCCGTCTCCGCTACCGGCCCAGGGAGGGCCGTCTCACGAGAGTCAGCTCGCCTACGCTTAGACGTGTGGAAACGGAACTTGTGGCCTGGTACGGCCAGTTTGGCCGCGATCTGCCGTGGCGCCGCACCACTGACCCATACGCCATCCTGGTCTCGGAGATCATGCTGCAGCAGACGCAGGTGGATCGGGTCATCCCCCGCTACCTCGACTGGCTCGAGCGCTGGCCGACGGCGGACGCTCTCGCCGCGGCTCCGGCGGGGGACGTGATTCGTGCCTGGCAGGGTCTCGGGTACAACCGGCGGGCGGTCGCGCTCCATCGTGCGGCGCAGGCGGTCGCAACCGAGGGCTGGCCCGACGACCTGACACGCCTGCCCGGCGTCGGCCCATACACCGCTGCGGCAGTTCGGAACTTCGCCTTCGGCGACGACGTGCTGCCGCACGATGTCAACGTCGATCGCGTCGAACGCCGCACGGGGCACAGCTTCACCGGCGCTGGGGCACAAGCGCTGATGGACCTCGGAGCCACCGTCTGCCTCGCACGCATTCCCCGCTGCGACGCGTGCCCCCTGGCGGATGGCTGCCCTTCACGCGGCACGCGCTACGAGCCGGTGCGCAAGCAGAGCCGATTCGAGGGCTCGTTCCGCCAGCGGCGCGCCGAAACCCTCCGTCAGGTCGCCGCAACTCCGGCACCGTACGACACGCTCGATCGCGAAGCGGTGGCGTCGCTCGAACGGGACGGCCTCGTGGTGGTGCTCGCGGACGGGAGGGTCAGCCTGCCGTAGGCGCTCTGCACCCGCTGCGACCGTGCCCGGCGTCGTCTCATCGCGACGCGCGGGCAATCCCGCTCAAGCCCTCGCCGGCGCCCAACGTCCCCCAGGGGGCTTTGAGGGCCCCTCTTGAACGGTAGCCACGCACCCGTGACGCCTTTGCGCCGGCACCGTGCCGCGTTTCACACTTCCCTCTCGCGGCCACCGGCTCGCTCGCGCTGAGATGCCCGCTCAGCCGGTCCGGTGGTGCATCCAGACGTTCGGCTCGACGTAGACGACGCGATCCGCGGCCACGTCGACCTCCACCGGTTGGAGCGCGCCGGGGACGGCGTACATGCCGCTCGAGGGGAATCGCATCCCCGCCCACTCCTCCCATTCCGCGACCGTCCCCGGGATGATCATCGACTCCGAACAGACGCGCTCGATGGTCGCTCCCGCCCTGGCGTGCATCCGGAGCCACGGATCGAACGGCAGTCCCTCGTCGGTCTGCCAGGTGATGTACTCCTCCATCGGCGTCAGCGGATAGCGGCTCTTCAGGCTCGGGCGTACCGGGGCGACGAGGCTCGCGTAGCCGGCCGCGCCGGCGATGCGACGCATCTCGGCGAGCATGATCGAGCTGAACCCCGCGCCGTGGCGATTACGGTCGACGAGCACCTGGATCGCAGACACGACCGTCGGCTCCTCCTCGCCGCTCGTCGCGTGCTCCATCACGTACTCCCAGCCTCGATCCGGAAGATCGGCGAGATCGAGCCGCACCGGCAACGAGTTCCCTTCGGCGAGCACCTCGTCCGTCGCCTCGTCGACGAGCCAGAACTGGAAACCGGCGAAGCGCTCGTAGAGGAGGTGCCAGCGGTCGTGGGAGATAGGCGACTCGAGCATGAACGCCGGCCAGGCATCACGCAGGAACCCGGAGCGTCCGCGGAGCTCCGGACGCTCGCCGTAGGTGAAGAACCGGTGGCTCATGTGTCTCGCCGCTCGAGCAGCGCCACGGCCTGCGCCGCGAGGCCCTCACCCCGGCCCGTAAACCCGAGGAAGTCGGTCGTTGTCGCGCGCACACCGACACGGCCACTCTCGACGCCGAGCGCTGTGGCCAAGCGCTCGCCCATCGCCCCGCGGAGTGTGGCGATCCGTGGCTCCTGACCGATGAGCACGCAGTCGGCGTTCACGAGCGAATAGCCCGAAGCACGCACCTGGCGATACGCCTCGGCCAGCAGCTCGAGCGAATCCGCGCCGCGGTACCGCTCGTCCGACGACGGAAACAGCGCGCCGATGTCGGCCATGCCTGCAGCGCCGAGGAGTGCGTCGGTGAGCGCATGGGCGATCACATCCCCGTCGGAGTGGCCGGCCAATCCACGCGGATGCTCGATCGCGACGCCGCCGAGGATGAGCGGTACGCCCTCTTCGAAGGCATGCGCATCGACGCCGAGCCCGATCCGGAGGTCGCTCATAGGTGCGAGGCTAGCGCGTCGGTGAGCGAGGCGAGGTTGTCGATACCCACCGCCGCCTCCGACGGCGTCGCCTGAAGCAGTCCCCACGGCCCGCGCCGGATGTGAACCGCGACCAGACCGAAGGCAGCGGCTGGAAGGACGTCATAGTCGACCCGGTCGCCGACGTATGCCACCTCCGACGCCTCACATCCGGCGAGCTCGACCACACGCTCGAAGAAGCGAGGATCGGGCTTCTTGACGCCGAGGCTCGCAGACGAGGAGATGACATCCGCCGGGAGCGCCTCGTCCCGCGCCCACCGCTCCATCAACGCTGTCTGGTTGCCGACGATGCCGACGCGCAGTCCGAGGGCTCTGACCGACTCGAGACACGCGAGAGCATCCGGGTACAGGTCGCCGAGCTCGTACGAGAGGTCGCTCGCCCACGAGGTCGGCCTCTCGACGCCGAGATGGCGCCACAGCTCATTGTGGTCCTCCCCACGCTCGATCGTGACGCCGAGAGCCGCCCAGACGACATGCGGCTGCAGGCCCGAGCGCTCGGCAAGCACGCGCCACCAACGCTCCTCGTCGACGAGGGTCTCGCCGACGTCGAAGAAGACGGCCCTCAGAGCCACGATTCGACGAGCGCGAGGTCGGCCGCCGTCGTCACCTTCAACAGCCGAAGATCGCCCTCGACGACCCGGATCCGGCCTCCCCGTGCCTCGACGAGCGATGCGCAGTCGGTCGCGTCGACCGGCTCGCCGCCGCTATAGGCGGCTCTGAGCGAGCTCGCCGCGAACGCCTGTGGCGTCTGAACGGTCACGAGCGCGGCGCGGTCGACGGTCTCGGCAACAACCCCACTCTCGACCCGCTTGACCGTGTCGGCAAGCGGCAGCCCCGGCACGACACCGTCATAGCCCTCGGCGAGCGGCGCCAGCACCCGCTCGATCACGGCCTCGTCGACGAGTGGGCGTGCGGCGTCGTGCACGATGACGACGAGCGCGTCGTCGGGAATTTCCTCGAGCGCTGCGCGTACGGATTCGGCGCGCGTGGCCCCGCCCGTGACGACCGCCGCGACCTTCGATGCCACGAGCTCCTCGGCCAGCACGATCGCCGCCTCTTCCCAGTCGGCGGGCACGGCGACGACGACGGCATCGATCCACGCGCTGCCATCGAGCCGCTCGAGACTCTCCGCCAGCAGCACGCGCTCACCGAGCGCCACGAAGGCCTTTGGCCGGTCGGCGCCGAGGCGCCCACCGGAACCTGCTGCGACCAGGATTGCCCACGTCGAACCATTGCCGCCGTTACCCGGCACGCCGTGCGCCTCCCCCGAGGTATGAGGGCGCCCGCACGTCGTGCCGAGGAGCTCCAGCGTTACGCGCTGGCGGTGGCGACCTTGGCCTTCGGCTTTACCTTGCGCTTGCCGCCCGCCGGGTTCGCAAGAACCTCGTCGAGCCAGGCTGCGGCCTCGTCCTCATCCATGTCCTTGGCGTACATGAACTCGGAGGCAAGGATCTTCTTCGCCTTCACGTACATCTGCTTCTCGCCCGTCGAGAGCCCCTTCTCGTGATCACGAAGCGCGAGGTTCCGTACGACCTCGGCGAGCTCGAGAATGTCACCGGTCTTCATCTTGTCGCGGTTGTGCTTGAACCGGCGGTTCCAGTTCTTCGGCATCTCGGTCGACTCGCCGGAGAGCGCCTTGACGACGACCTCCACCGCATCGAGACCGATCACCCAGCGAAGACCGACCTTCTCGGCATTCTCCGTTGGAACATTGACGGTCATGTCGTTGTGCAGGATCTTGATGGTCAGGTACTCGCGCTCCTGCCCGAGGACAATGCGCGATTCCTTGCTCACGACCGTGCCTGCCCCGTGGTGTGGATACACCACATTGTCGCCGACGTCGAACAAGCTAGCCCTCCCGTTATCCGCCCATTTCACGAAAACCGCCGGCGCTGAGAGGCTGCCGGCGAGGGAACATCATTCTAGCTGAGATTTGCGGTCCGATCGAGCCGAATTTCGCCGTGTCGACAACGGACGACGATCGGATCGGCACCGCCGAGCCGATACGGGCCGGCGTCGTGGCGCAGCGGACGACCACGCCCGTGCCGCGGCACGAACAGCCTCGAGGAACAGGTCGACAGGGTGCCCGACGGCGCTTCGTCTAGGCCACCTCCGCGGCCACAGCCGCGTCGAGACCCACCGCGATCGCCTGTCGGAGAGTCTCGGCCCGCGTCACTCTCGGCCCACCCCGGCTCGTTGTCCCGTCGGGCGCGATCACCTGCGTGAGACCGAGCTTGGCGCACTCCTCGAGCCGCCGCTCTGCCTGTGCCGCCGGCCGCAGCCGGCCGGTGAGCCCGATCTCTCCGAAGACGGCGATGCCATCCCGCGCCGGGACGCCGCGCGCTGCCGACGCGATGGCGAGCGCAACCGCCAGGTCGGCCCCCGGCTCGTCGATGCGCACGCCGCCCGCGACGTTGACGAACACGTCCGCCGCACCGAGCGCGATACCCGCGTGGCGGGAGAGGACGGCCACGATCATCGCGAGACGCTTCGGATCGACGCCCGTCGCAACCCGCCGCGGCATCGCGAGATCTGTTCGCGAGACGAGCGCCTGGATCTCGAGCAGGATCGGCCGGGTGCCTTCCAGCGCGCAGGCGACGGCAGCCCCCACCTCGCCGCTGTGCGTACGGCCGAAGAGCTCCGAAGGGTCGGGCACGCCGACGAGGCCGCCACCTGTCATCTCGAACACGCCGAGCTCGTTCGTCGAACCGAAGCGATTCTTGACCGCTCGCAGGATGCGGTGGGCGTGGTACCGATCGCCCTCGAACTGGAGCACGCAGTCGACGAGGTGCTCCAGCACCCGCGGCCCCGCGACCGAGCCGTCCTTCGTCACATGGCCGACGAGAATCGTGGCGACCCCCTGCTCCTTGGAGACACGGAGCAGCCTCCCCGCCGCCTCCCGCACCTGGGCCACCGATCCCGGCGCCGAGCCGAGCTCTGAGGAGTACAGCGTCTGCACCGAGTCGATCACACAGACCGCGGGGCGCTCTTGCTCGAGCGTCGCGCACACGGACTCGAGCTCCGTCTCGGCAAGGATCTCGACCTTCTCCGCTCCGCCGAGCCGGTCGGCGCGAAGCTTGACCTGCGCAACGGACTCCTCCCCGGTGACGAGCAGCGCGCGCCGCCCCGCGCGCGAGACGTTGCCGAGCGCAGCGAGCAGCAGCGTCGACTTGCCGACGCCCGGCTCGCCCCCGACGAGCACGAGCGAGGCAGGGACGATGCCGCCGCCGAGAACGCGGTCGAGCTCGGGGACGCCGGAGGAGATTCGCGATGCCTCCTCGGATCGGACGTCGGCGAGCCTCGCCGGCGTCCGCGCGACGCCACCGCGCTTCTGCGCCGGGGTGGCCTGCCCCGAAAGCTCCTCCACGAGCGAGCCGAACGCTCCGCAGCCGGGGCACTTGCCGAGCCAGCGGCCCGTCGTCGTGCCGCACTCGGAGCAGACATGCTGAACGATCACCTTTGCCATACGACGATGGTAGACGAGGCACCGGATGTCATGTCGTCCGACTGGACAACAACAACGCGGCTCGTGATTTTCAGCGCGCGACGGCGAGGACCGGCGCAACGACCCGGTCGAGCGCGCCGGAGAGATCGTCCCAGAGGTCCTGCACGCCCTCGAGGCCGACGCTCAGGCGCAGCAGGCCGTCGGTCACGCCCATCGCTTCTCGTGCCGCCGGATCGACGAGCCGGTGCGTGAGGCCGGCCGGGTACTGAATCAACGAGTCGGTCGATCCAAGGCTGACCGCCGGAGTGATGAGCCGGACGGACTTCATCACGGTTGCCGCCCCCTCGCGGCCGCCCACGACCTCGAACGCCAGAACCGCGCCGGGCCCTCTGAGCTGGACGCCGTCAGCCCGGGGATAGAGCACGCGCTCGATGGCGGGGTGGTCGCGGAGAGACGACGCCAGCACCCCGGCGCGCTCTTGCGCCTCGCGAACCCGGAAGGGGAGCGTCGGCAGGCTGCGATGCAGGAGGTAGGCGGCCATCGGGTGGAGCAGGGCGCCCGTCAGGATTCGCACCTGCCGGAGCCGTGCGGCCCAGGCGGCATCGCACGCCACGGCACCCGCGACGACGTCACCGTGACCACCGAGGAACTTGGTGGCGCTGTGCATCGTCAGGGCAGCGCCGTGCCGGGACGGGTTTTGCAGGATCGGCGTCGCGAACGTGTTGTCGACGAGAACGGGAACGCCGTTGGCGGCCTCGACGACCTCCTCGATATCGACCAGGCCAAGCGTCGGATTCTGGGGCGTCTCGAGGAGCACGAGCCCCGTCTCGGGCCGGATCGCCGCGGCGACGCCGCCCGCATCCGCCCAGGTGACGTCGATCCCTAGCGGCCCGCACGCGAGCAGGTGATCGGTACCGCCGTAGAGGGGCCTCAGGGCGACGACATGGCGCCGCTCGCCACACGCGGCCAGCAGGCAGGCCGTCAACGCAGCCATCCCCGATCCGAACGAGACACAGTCCTCCGTCCTCTCGAGCTCGGCCAGGCCGAGCTCCAGACGGCGCACGGTCGGGTTGAAGAGACGCGCGTAGACGGGGCTCCCCGCTCGAGCCTCTCCGGCTGCCAGCTCATCGAATGCCGCGACGGCCTCGTCGAGATCAGGGAGCGGATACGTGCTCGAAAGGTCGATCGGAGGGGCGTGCACCCCAAGCCCGACAAAGTCCTGGCGTCCGGCGTGAACGGCTGTCGTCTCCAACTGCATGACCTAATCGTTGATGAAGCTTCGTCAACCCGCAATCATGAACGTATAATCTTCGGAACAAATGCCGAACGAGCGTCTCGACCGAACCGATCGCGCTCTCGTTGCCGCCCTGCAGGAGAATGCGCGGATCTCGAACAAGGACCTGGCCGAGCGGGTCGGCCTCGCCGCGTCGACGTGCCTCGAGCGCGTTCGCGCCCTCCGCACCCGAGGCGTTCTGCGCGGCTTCCACGCCGATGTCGATCGCAACGCGCTCGGCCGTGGGCTCGAGGCGATCGTGGCGGTGCGGATCCGCCCACATTCGCGGGCGTACGTCGATTCGTTCCGCGAGGCGGCTCTGGCCATGCCGGAGGTGATCGAGCTCTTCCACGTCACCGGTGCCGACGACTTCCTGCTCCACATCGGCGTCGCCGATACCGACGCCCTGCGCGACTTCGTGCTCGACAGACTCACCGTGCGCCCGGAGGTGGGCCACGTCGAGTCTCGCGTCGTCTACGACCATGCGAGGCGGCCGGCACTCGAGCCACTGTACGACGAGCCTTGCTAACCCGGTCCCACCTCCACGATCTCGTCCTCGGCGTCGTACACGACCGTGTAGCGCTCGTCGCGAATCCGCTTGGCGTCGCGGTAGACCTGCCGGGTGTAGTCGATCGTGAAGCCGCCGTCGCCTGCCTCCTGCACGACCTGCCGCGTCCCGGCTGGTAGCTCGGAGTTCGTCACGACGACGGACTTCGGAGTCGTGAGGTCGTACGCCTTGCCGGTCGTCGTCGTCACCCGGCGCCCGAGCTTCGTCGAGTAGAAGCGCACGGTGACGCCGCTGTCGGTGGCGTCGAGCTTCATCAGGATCGCTGCGGGCCAGTCGTTGCGGAAGATCAGCTCGGGTCCGCCCCACGAGACCGTCGCCTCGCGTCCCATCGGGTAGCGGGAGATGTAGAACTGGTGCGCCCGATGGGCGACGAGCTTGATGCCGGAGAAGAAGGCCGCGTTGAAGAGCGTCGTCGCGACCTGGCTGATGCCACCGCCGACCGCGTCCTCGAAGCGACCGTTATAGATCTGCGGGGCCGAGACGAAGCCGTTCGCCTCGGTGCGCTTTCCGAGCGCATCGTTGAGCGAGAAGCTCTTGCCCGGGAGGATGACCGTCCCGTCGAGGAGCGCGGCCGCCCGCTTGATGTTCGTCACGCGAGGCGCACAACAGGGGTAATTCGTCGTGAACTCGGAGACGAGCTCCGTGATCTTGAGCTTCTGTGCCTTCTCCGTCGTCAGCTTCGGCTGAGCGACGAGGAACCGGGCCCGGTGAGCCAGCGCACGAAGGTTCGTGACGAGCGACAGGGCGGTCCGATCGGCGTCGAGCTTCCTGCCTGTCGCCGCCGGAACGAGCCGAACGCTGCTCCCTTCGGCGACGAAGTGCGCGTCGACCGGCTCTCGCTCGAAGCGGCCGAGCCGCGGCAAGAGCTCCATGCGCAGGCGGTCGACGTCGAGACCGACGCGGAGCCTATCGCCGACGGGCGCGGTGGTGACGAGGCTCGCGAGCGTTGCCGCCGGCAGCGCCGCCGTCGAATCCTGAAACCGCACCTCACGCGGCACCGCGAGGAGACGTTCCACCGTGCGCTGCGCCGTGCGCGCCGCCTCGACCCCGACCGTCGGAGATGCGCGGTGCGTCGGCACGCCGAGCTCGGCCGGGAGCGTCCGCAGTCCTCGCCGTAACGCCGCCCGGTCGACGAGCGCCCCCGGCACCGGCTTGGACACGGAAACGCTGCCCCCGGCGATCACGAGGTCAGCGTTCCGTGGCTTCTCCCCGAACCTCTTGTCGAGACGGTTTGCGAGCTCAGCCGCCCGCACAGGGCCGATCCGGTAGACGACCGTGATGCGCTCGGCCGCGCCGAGGCCGAAGCGTCGCAGCAGCCGCTCGCGAGGGCCGGCGTCGAGCGCCACGTCGAGTGCAGGCTCGATGAGCGGCCGCGCACCGAGCTGACGGCCTGTCACGCGCTCCTCGCCGCGCGGGCCGATCAGCCGAATGGAACGGGACACCCGGCTCGTCGCAACGGGCCGCACCGCGGCCGCGGCGTCATCGCGCGTCATCCCACCGACGTCGACACCGGCGATCGTCGTCCCCGCTGGAATCGTCTTCCGCTCGGACACGGCCACGCCCGCGAGAGCGGCAACGACGAGCACGACAATCCCGGCGAGCACGCCGACGACAAACCGCGGACGGCTCCGCCTCGGTGGACGCCGCCGCGACGAAAGGGAGAGATCAGACGACACCTGGCTGAACCTAGCCGAGGGTCCGTAAGGCCCGTGTGAGGTCGGTCAGCCGAGCTGCTTGACGAACAGCACGCGATCCTCACCAGGCCCGTCGTAGTCCGTCGTGACGCTCTCCGCGATGAAGCCGAGCGACTCGTGGAACGCGATCGACCCCTCGTTGACCGGCGAGGTGACGCACCGGACACGCGTCCTGCCCTGCGCCGCGACGACCGCGAAGAAGCGCTCGTAGAGCTCCCGGCCGATCCCTGACCCACGATGGTCGGGAGCCACGCCGACGAAGTGGATATATGCCTCCTCGGGGTCGGTCTGCGAGAGGAACCCGATCAGGAACGCCGCGAGGGTACCGTCCTCGTTCTCGGCGACGAAGCTCGTCCCCTCGAAGTGAAGGAAGAAGAGCTTCGGCAGCATTGGCGCCATGTCGCGTCCGCCCCACCAGGCGTTGACGTGCTGGATCACCCGTCCGTAGTCGGATGGGTTCGCGTGGCGGATCTGCGTGGGCACGAAGGGAGCCTATACCTGGATGAACGGCTGAAGCCGGTCGTCGCCCCCGGCGCGGGGGCGCTCGGTGGGCCGGCGGCAGGCTTCAGCCTGCCGCCGGCCCCCGGGCGCTAGTTCAGCTCGGGCTCTGCAGGCTGGTCTTGGACGAGCTCGGGCGCAGCGTCGGGCGGAACCGTGACCGGCTCCGGCTTGATCTCGCCCTCGATCACCGTGATCTCGACGAGCGACTCGCCCTCGAGGCCCGTCAGATCGTGCCGGCGGTCGATCAGGATCGTCGTGCCCTCGTTGAGCTCCCTGCCGAGCACGAAGTCCGCGAGCGGATCCTCGATCAGGCGCTGGATCGACCGGCGCAGCGGGCGGGCGCCCATGGCCGGGTCGTAGCCCTGCTCGACGAGCAGCTCTCGGGCGTCGTCTGTGAGCTCGATCGTGGCGCCGTGAATCACCATCTGGTCGCGCAGCCGCTTCATCATGAGATCGACGATCTGCAGGATCTCGCTCTTCTCCAGCTTGTGGAAGACGATGATCTCGTCGATGCGGTTGAGCAACTCCGGGCGGAAGACCTTCTTCAGCTCGCCCATCACTCGGCCCTTCATGTCGTCGTAGGTGAGCCCCGTCTCGTCGCCGAGCGTGAAGCCGAGCGACTGGTTCTTCGAGATCTGGGCTGCGCCGATGTTCGACGTCATGATCACGATCGTGTTGCGGAAGTCGACCTTGCGGCCCTGGGCGTCCGTCAGCTTCCCGTCCTCGAGGATCTGGAGCAGGATGTTGAAGACGTCCGGGTGGGCCTTCTCGATCTCGTCGAGGAGGAGCACCGAGTACGGCTTACGGCGCACGGCCTCGGTGAGCTGACCGCCCTCGTCGTACCCGACGTAGCCGGGAGGCGAGCCGACGAGCCGCGACACGGAGTGCTTCTCCATGTACTCCGACATGTCGATCTGGATCATCGCTTCCTCGTCGCCGAAGAGGAACTCCGCGAGGGTGCGGGCGAGCTCCGTCTTGCCGACGCCGGAGGGGCCGAGGAAGATGAACGAGCCTGTCGGGCGCTTGGGATCCTTGATCCCCGCCCGCGCGCGGCGGATCGCCTTCGAGACGGCGACGATCGCCGGCTCCTGGCCGATCACGCGCTTGTGCAGCTCTTCCTCCATCCGGATCAGCTTCTGCGACTCGGCCTCGGTGAGCTTGAAGACCGGGATTCCCGTCCACATCGAGACGATGTCGGCGATCTCGTCCTCGCCCACCTCCGGCTGCTCCTCGTCGGCCTCGTTGCGCCAGCTCTCCTCGAGCTCCTTCTTCTTCTGCGTCAGCTTGCGCTCCTTGTCGCGCAGCGCTGCCGCCTTCTCGAACTCCTGCGCCTCGATCGCGTTCTCCTTGTCGGCGCGCACCTTCTCGATCTCCTCCTCCAGCTCCCGGTAGCGGGGCGGAGCGGACATCGTGCGGATCCGCAAGCGCGAGCCGGCCTCGTCGATGAGGTCGATTGCCTTGTCCGGCAGGTGACGGTCCTGGATGTAGCGGTCGGCGAGCACCGCCGCCGCACGGAGCGCTTCATCGGAGATCTTGCAGCGGTGATGGGCCTCGTAGCGGTCGCGCAGGCCACGGAGGATCTGGACCGTGTCGTCGATCGACGGCTCCTCGACCCGCACCTGCTGGAAGCGCCGCTCGAGCGCAGCGTCTCGCTCGAGATACTTGCGGTACTCGTCGAGCGTCGTCGCGCCGATCGTCTGCATCTCGCCACGCGCGAGGGCGGGCTTGAGAATGGAGGCCGCGTCGATCGCACCCTCGGCGGCGCCCGCGCCGACGAGGTTGTGCAGCTCGTCGATGAAGAGAATGATGTCGCCCCGCTGGGTGATCTCCTTCATCACCTTCTTGAGGCGCTCCTCGAACTCACCGCGGTACTTCGATCCGGCCACGAGCGCGGCCAGGTCGAGCGTGTAGATCTGCTTGTTCTTGAGCAGCTCCGGTACCTGGTTCGCCGCGATCCGCGAGGCGAGGCCCTCGACGACGGCGGTCTTGCCGACACCGGGCTCGCCGATCAGGACGGGGTTGTTCTTCTGACGGCGCGAGAGGATCTGCATCACGCGCTCGATCTCGGTCTGACGCCCGACGACGGGGTCGAGCTTGCCCTCGGTCGCCATCTTGGTCAGGTTGCGCCCGAACTGGTCGAGCAGCTTCGAGTTCTTCGCCTTTTCGCTGCCGGGAGCAGCGCCGGCTCCCGCCTGCCGGCGGCCGGGGCCGGAGAGCATGCGGATGATCTCGTTGCGGATCTTCTCGGCGTCGGCGTCGAAGTCGAGCAGGATGCGCGCAGCCACGCCCTCGTTCTCGCGCACGAGCCCGAGCAGGATGTGCTCGGTGCCGATGTAGTTGTGGCCGAGCGACAGCGCCTCGCGCAGCGCGAGCTCGAGCACCTTCTTCGCGCGCGGCGTGAACGGGATCTGCCCGGTCGTGACCTCGTCACCCTGGCCGACGATGCGGGCGACCTGCGCCCGTACCTCCTCGACCGTGATGTCGAGCGACTCGAGCACGCGTGCGGCAAGCCCTTCCTCCTCGCGCAGCAGCCCGAGCAGGATGTGCTCCGTCCCGATGTAGTTGTGCTTCAGTGCCCGCGCCTCGTCCTGCGCGAGAACCACGACTTGACGAGCCCGTTCGGTGAATCGCTCGAACAACCCTCGACCCCCCTTTCGGCATGTGATCCGAGGCTTACGACGCCCGCAAGTCTCGGGTCGAAGGTCTAACCATCGTACCGGACAGGGGTGTCGTCAACGCCCACCCCCACTCTGCCCCTCTGCGTGCCGACGCGAATTCAGCGCAGTGCGGGGAAAAGCACGACATCGCGAATGGTCTCGCGCCCGGTCAGCAACATCACGAAGCGGTCGATCCCGAAGCCGAGCCCACCCGTCGGCGGCATCCCGTACGAGAGCGCCTCGACGTAGTCGGGATCGCCCTGCTCCCCTTCCGCCTGTCCGGCCTGCATGACGAAGCGCTCCTGCTGGGTTGCTGCATCGTTGATCTCGGAGAACGCGTTGCCGAGCTCCATGCCGCCGGCGAAGTACTCGAAGCGCTCGGTCAGAAGCGGGTCAGCGTCGGTCGCGCGGGCGAACGGCGAAAGCTCGATCGGGTAGTCGTAGACGATGGTGGGCTGGATCAGCTCCGGCTCGACGAAGTGGCTGAAGGCCTTGTCGACGAGCTGGGCCCAGTCGGCGTCCTTCTCCGTGTCCACTTCACGCCTCTCGAGCCAGGCGCGCAGCTCGACCTCGTCGCGGGTCCAGAGCTCCTTCGCCTCGAGCGCCTCCGTGAAACGCACACGCGCCCACGGCGCCTTCAGCTCGAGGTCGTGGCCGCGGAAGTGGACCTCTGTCGTGCCGAGCACAGACCGGGCGACGGTCTCGACGAGCGTCTCGATCCGCGCCATCGTGTCGTGGTAGTCAGCGTAGGCCTCGTACCACTCGAGCATCGTGAACTCGGGGTTGTGCTTGAACGAGACGCCCTCGTTGCGGAAGTCCTTGCCGAGCTCGTAGACGCGCTCGAGCCCGCCCACGATGAGGCGCTTGAGATAGAGCTCGGTCGCGATGCGCAGATAGAGGTCGCGCTCGAGCTCGTTGTGGTGCGTCACGAACGGGCGCGCGAACGCGCCGCCGTAGCGCGGTTGAAGCACGGGAGTCTCGACCTCCACGAAGCCCTCGCCGTCCAGGTAGGCGCGGACGGCACTGACGATCCGGGCGCGAAGCACGAACGTGTCGCGCGTCTCCTCGTTGACGAGCAGGTCGAGGTAGCGCTTGCGATAGCGGAGCTCGACGTCGGTGAGGCCGTGGAACGTGTCAGGAAGCGGCTGGGTGTTCCGCGAGAGCATCTCGAGCGACTCTGCGAGCAGCGACGGCTCACCGCGACGGGCGCGGCCGGGATGACCGCTGACTCCGACGACGTCGCCGAGCAGGACGTCGATCTCTCCCGTCTTCGCCGTCTCGCAGATCACCTGGATCCGGCCCGTCCGATCGACGACGTCGAGGAAGACGAGCTTGCCCATGTCGCGTCGCGCCATCGCGCGGCCGGCAATCCGACGCGTCGTCTCGGCCGACTGCCCGGCTTCGAGCGGCTCGCACTCGTCCCGGACCGCGGCGATCTCGTCCCGGTCGGGGAAGCGCTTCGCGGATACCGGTGGCGTGGACATTGGGGCGTGAACCCGGACGACCGGCCGAAGCCGGTCGCCGGCCCCAGCGGGCGTCAGGCCGCCTTGATCTCCATGATCTTGAACTTGATCTTGCTGCCGCGGGGCGTCAGCACCTCGACCGTCTCACCCTTCTTGTGGCCGAGAATGGCGCGGCCGACGGGCGACTCGTTCGAGAGCTTGTGCTCGGCCGGGTTTGCCTCCGCCGAGCCGACGATGTGGTACTCGACGGTCTCCTTGGCGTCGACGTCACGCAGACGCACGACCGAGCCGACCGAGACGACGCTCGTGTCCACGTCGCTCGTGTCGATCACCCGCGCGTTGAGCAGGCGCTCCTCGAGCTGGGCGATCTTGTGCTCGAGCATCGCCTGCTCGTTCTTGGCGTCGTCGTATTCCGCGTTCTCCGCGATCTCGCCGAACTCACGCGCGATCCGGATGCGGTCGGCGACCTCCCGACGCTTGTCGGTTCGCAGGATCTCGAGCTCCTGCGTCAACTTCTCAAAGCCCTCAGGGGTGAGGAGCACTTCCTTCAAAACTGGCCTCCATGGTGCTGCAGAACGGGCCGGGACCCGCTGTAGGGCGTCAGGACGGTCGTGAAGGGTAGCTGCCGCGGCGGCGCTCGCGCAAACGGCCTGCATCTACCATGCACGCCGTGCAGATCGACCTCAGGAAAAGCTGGTTCATCGACACCGTCGAGGTGCCGACGCGGCTCGTGCTCGCGCCGATGGCGGGCGTCAGCGTGCAGGCATTTCGCCGCCAGGGTCGCCGCTTCGGGGCGGGTCTCGTGTGCTCGGAGATGGTCTCCTGCGCCGGCATCGAGCACCGCAACGAGAAGACGCTCGGGTACCTGCGAGTGGCCTCCGACGAGCACCCGCTCGCAATCCAGATCTTCGGGTCGAACCCGGACACGATGGCGGAGGCCGCCCGCATGGTCGAGGCTGCCGGTGCCGACCTCGTCGACATCAACTTCGGCTGCCCGGTCCGGAAGGTGACGAAGACGGGGGCCGGGGCGACCCTGCTCGACGATCCCGAGCTCGCCTGCCGCATCGTCTCGTCCGTCGCCGGTGCCGTCTCGGTGCCCGTCTCCGTAAAGATGCGCCGCGGCCTGCGCAACGGCTCACGCGACTGCCTCGCCGTCGGCCCACGCCTCGTCGGCGCCGGTGCGTCTGTCCTGACGCTGCATCCCCGCTCGGCGCAGCAGATGTACACCGGCACCGCCGATCACGGCCTCACGGCAGAGCTCGTGGACCTCGTCGACGTGCCGGTGATCGCGTCCGGGGACATCACCTCCCGGGCGCGCGCGCAGGCCGTGCTCGCAACGACCGGGGCGGCGGCAGTGATGGTGGGTCGCGGCGCCCAGGGCAACCCGTGGGCGCTTCGCGAGATCGTCGACGGCGACGCTGCCGAGCCGAGCCGCGAGGAGGTCGTCGCGGAGCTCGTGCTGTTCATCCGCGAAACCGTGCGCGAGCTCGGGGAGCGCCGCGCCTCGGGCTTCCTGAAGAAGTTCTACGCCTGGTATCTCGGCCGCGGGCGGTTTCCGCGCCCGTTCAAGCAGGAGCTCGTCGTCCTCGACTCGACCGAGGAGGTCGAGCGGCGCCTGATCGCGGCGGCTCCCGGCGCCCTCGAGCTGATCGAGCGACTCGAGGCAGAGCTTCCGAGCGGCGACGAGGTCACGCTGGCACTCCCGATCTCGGCCTTCGGCGGCGGCTGACCGGCCTCGAACAGGGTTTTGCGATCCATCATCCCCTGAACGGGGGATATCGGCCCCAGGCCCGTTCGCGTTTGATGAGTTGCGGTGACGAGTCCAGCTGCGGCACGGCGGGGACGGGGTCGGGGCGTCCGCCGACGCCCGGTTCCAGGGGTTGCCGACCCGTCACGAGGAACCCGCGTCGCGATCGGAATCCCTTCCGTCGCGATTCTCGCGACCTCGGTCTGGGTCGTCCTCGCCGGGGCCTCGCTCGAGACATCGGCTCCCATGGCGATCGCGCTCGTTCTGGCAGCCGCCGCCGCCGAGCGTGTCGTCGTCCAGCTCGGCCCGCGTAGCTGGTACACGGCATCGACGCCGATCATCGTTCTCGCGGCTCTGATCGGCGGGCCGCTCCTCGGCGTCGCGGCCGGGGCGTCGACCCAGATCGCCCGCTCCGAGTCCGTCTGGCGCCGTCGGGCCGCCGAGGGCGGAGTGGCGTCACTCCAGGGGTTCGCCGCCGGGGTCGTCGGGCTTGCACTCCTCCCCGGCAGCAGCGCCGACACGATCAGGGCTGCAGCCGTCGGGATGGCGGTCGCGATCCTCGTCAACGGCCTGGGCCGGTTCCTGATCATGCTCGAGCGCCACCCAGCGCTCCTGCGCGAGCTGTGGCCCCTCGGCCTGCGCATCGACGTGCTCGAGGCAGTGCTGGTCGTTCCCGTCCTCTCGGTGCTGCTTGTGGCCGACGGAACGAGCCCCTTCCTCGTCGTGATCACGGTGTTCTCACTCCTGACGGCGCTGCTGATCGCTCAGCGCAGCCGTGCGTCGACCGCAGCGGAGCTTGCCGCCGAGCAGGTGAACGCACGCCGCGATCAGCTCACCGGCGCGGCCAACAGGCGTGCCTTCGAAGAGGCGATGACCGCCGAGCACGCTCGCGTCGTCCGGGGAGCGGTGCCGGCGGGCCTGTTCGTGGTCGACCTCGACCGCTTCAAGTCGATCAACGACCGCTTCGGGCACGTGATCGGCGACGAGGTCCTGATCGAGGTCGTCCACCGGTTGAACGAGGGCCTCCGCCCATCGGACGTGGTTGCCCGCTGGGGCGGCGAGGAGATCGCCGTGCTCGCGCCGGGCGTCAGGGGAAGGCGCCAGCTCGAGCAGTTCGCCGAGCGCATCCGGACGCTGATCGGTGAGCTTCCCGTCGCAACGTCGACGACGGCGCTGCCGGTGACGGTCTCCGTCGGTGGCACGCTGCTCGACGGCTCAGTTGCGCCGGGCGCGGCGTTCGGGCGCGCCGACAGCGCGCTCTACGACGCCAAGCGCACGCGCGATGCAACGGCAATCGTGCTGCCGCCGAAGCTGACGCTCCGGCTCGAGACGGCATAGGACGAGGCGCCGTTAGGTCGATGCTCGGTGAGATCCCGTGAGCGCGGTGATGACGCCGAGCCCGACGAAGACCGATCCCGACACGTACCGCTGTGCGCCGGCCCAGCGACGGCTCTTGCGCAACGTCTCCCCCGCCGATCCGGCCGCGAGTGCCCACATCGAGTCGGTGATCAGCCCGAGCACCATGAACGTGAGCCCGAGCACGAGAATCTGAAGCGACGGCTGGCCGAGGTCCGGATGGACGAACTGCGGCAGGAACGCGAGGAAGAAGAGCGCCGTCTTGGGGTTGAGAACGTTGACGACGACCCCCTCGGCGAAGTCGCGACGACGGCTCCTTGGTGGGCGCTGCGGGTCGGTGTCCTCCGGGTCGGCGCGGCCGAGCAGCGTCCTGATTCCGATCACGATCAGGTACACGGCGCCGAGAACCTTCACCACCGTGAAAGCGGTTGCGGACGAGACGAGGATCGCCGACAGGCCTACGACCGCAAACGTCAGATGAACCAGCGTGCCGACGTGGATCCCGATGACCGAGGCGAGTCCCGCTGCGCGGCCCTGATGGATGCTGCGCGTGACGATGTAGACGACGGCCGGTCCCGGCACCGCCAGGATCGCGAGGGCGGCCAGCGCGAATACCGCAAGCGTCTGGGGCTCGACGATCACGCGTTGAAGTCCCAGACGAGGCGGAGGCCGTCGAGCGTCAAGTTCGGGTCGACGACGGAGATCGTCCTCGAGTGCGGCGCGACGAGCTCGGACAGCCCGCCGGTGGCAACGACCTTCGCCTCCACCCCGAGCTCGCCCCGAATCGCCGTGACGATCCCGTCGACCTGCCCGGCGAAGCCGTAGACGACACCCGACTGCAGGCCGCCGACCGTCGTCTTGCCGATGACGCTCGGCGGCTCGACATAGTCGATCTTGACGAGCCGAGCGGCGCGGGCGAACAGTGCCTCCATCGACGTCTCGATGCCAGGAGCGAGCACGCCGCCGACGTAGTCGCCCGCGGGGGAGACGACGTCGAAGTTGGTCGAGGTGCCGAAGTCGACGACGATCACGGGGGCGCCGTACCGCTCCTTGGCGGCGACCGAGTTGACGATCCGGTCGGGGCCGACCTCACGGGGGTCGTCGTAGCGAATCGGAATGCCGGTCTTGACGCCGGGGCCGACGACGAGGATCGGAGCCTCCGCCCAGCGCTCCGCCAGGCGCTCCCACTCGCGAATCAGCATCGGAACGGTCGAGGAGAGGCAGATGCCGTCGACCGCGTCGAGATCGAGCATGCCGCCGAGCAGCACGCCGAGCTCGTCACCCGTGCGCGTGCGCTCCGTGGCGACGCGCCAATCCTCCGTCAGCTCCACGCCTTCGTAGAGACCGAGCACGGTCTGGGTGTTGCCGACGTCGACAGCGAGCAGCATCCCGGGATTGTAGGCGCGAGGCGTGCCTCGCCCGTCGCGATCCCTATGGCAGCATGTCGCCGTCGTCCGGCAGCGGCTCGCCGATCCGATCGGCGAGCGCCTGCGCAGTCAGCTTGGGCTCGTCGCCCTCGCCGCGAAGCTCCTCGACGGTGAGGTCTCCCGACGTGTAGACCTCGGCCCGCGGAATCATCCGGGTCGGCCGGTTCTTGTCCCAGACCCACACGTCCTCCATCTGGAGATGGAAGAACGGGTAGCTCGCCTGCGGCGCCACCTTGAGATCGAGCCGGTTGCACAGGTACGTCGCGTCCTGGGTCAGGATGCAGTAGCGGAAGAGACCGAAGACCGCCGTGTACTCGCGTCTTCAGCTCGAGCTCGAGCTTGGCCTCGAATTCATCGAGCTCGTCGAGATGACTCATGGGGAGGATTGTAGAGGCTCGGTCTCGATCAGCCTCCAGTGCGAGGAGCAGTTGCCGCACCGAGCCGTGACCGGGAACGTCGAGCTCAGGATCGAGCTCGGCGAGCGGCTCGAGCGCGAAGGCACGCTCGTGCAGGCGTGGATGGGGCAGCTCGAGCCCCGGCTCGTCGAGCTCGAGGCCGTCCATCAGCAGCAGGTCGAGGTCGACCGTGCGCGGGCCGTATCGTGGCCCGTCGCGCACCCGGCCGAGCTCCCGCTCGACCTCGAGCAGCGTCGCGAGGAGGGCCTGCGGCGCGAGAGGCGTGTCCACCGCAACGGCTGCGTTGAGGAACCGGGGCTGATCGAGGTAGCCGACGGGATCCGTTTCCCGGAACGACGACACGGCGACGACCTCCACGGCCGGCCGCTCTCCGAGAAGCTCGATCGCGCGGGTGAGGGTGGCAACCCGGTCACCAAGGTTCGCTCCGAGCCCGACGTACGCGCGTGCCACGTGACCTAGAGCCGGCGGCGCTCGACCGCGACGGCGGCGAACTCGACCGGCGGCTCGAGGAGGACATCGGGCTTACGCACGCGAACGCGCACGGCCGTGACCGGAAACTCCGCCACGAGCCCATCGGCGATCGCGGCCGAGAAGGCCTCGAGCAGGTGGTAGGCGCGGGCGTCGGAAATCGCCTCGACGCGGGCGACGACCTCGCGATAGTCGAGCGCGTCGTCGATGCGATCCGTGTGGGCGGCCCGCTCGTGCTCGAGATCGAGCTCGACATCGACGAGGAACCTTTGGCCGTCTCGGCGCTCGTGGTCGAGGACACCGTGAAAGCCGTGCAGGACGATCCCGTAGAGCTCGATCCTCAAGAGACGCTCCCCCGCTCGACTGCTGCCGCCGCTGCAAGCGCCTCGACGTGCTTGGCGACGTCGTGAGCGCGAAAGATGGAGGCACCGCGATCGAATGCCGCGACCGCTGCGCCGACCGAGGCCGCGTCCGAGCCAACCCGCCCGGACGGGTCGCCGACGACCCGCGCCAGCGTGCTCTTGCGGGACAGGCCGACGAGCACGGGACGGCCGATCCGGCAGAGCCGGTGGAGCCCTCGGATGAGCGCGAGGTTCTGGTCGGGGTCTTACCGAACCCGATGCCCGGGTCGAGGCAGACGTGGTCCTCCGGAATTCCCGCCGCGACGGCAAACGAGAGCCTGTCCTCGAGAAACCGAGCGACCTCCTCGACAACGTCGTCGTAACGCGGCGCGGCCTGCATCGTGCGAGGCTCTCCCTGCATGTGCATGAGGCAAACGTACGCGCCGGCGTCGGCGATCGCACCCGCGAGCGCGGGATCGCCGCGCAGCGCGGTGACGTCGTTGACGAGCACCGCCCCCGCTGCGAGCACCTGGCGCGCGACCTCGCCCTTGGACGTGTCGATCGAGACCGGGATGCCGGCGAGCTGCTCGACGATCGGCAACACCCGCCGGAGCTCCTCGTCGACCGAGATAGCGGTCGCGCCCGGGCGTGTCGATTCGCCGCCGATGTCGACCAGGGCGGCGCCCTCCGCATGCAGACGGCGCGCGGTCACGAGCGCGACTGCCGGATCGAGGTTGTCGCCGCCGTCCGAGAAGCTGTCGGGGGTGACGTTGACGACGCCCATCACCGATGGGCGCGGCCAACACTCTGCGAGCGGGGGACGTCTCACAAGACGATGGAGGGTAGACGGTTGGTCGCCGAGCCGGGCATGAGCTCGCGTCGTCGCGCGCTGATCGGCCTTGCGGCCCTGCTCCTCCTCCTGATCGCCGTCGGGATCGCATCGACCGGATCAGTTCCCGCCGGCACGGGCGGAGCGAGGCGGCCCGCCGATCGAATCGTCGATGTGGTGATCACGCTCTACCTGCTGTTGATGGTCGTCGGCCTCGGGCTCTGGGTGTACCTCTTGCTCGTCCGCAAGGACGCGGTCGCCGATGCACTCGCCAACCGGACACGGCGCAGCCCCTGGGTCTCGACGATCGTCCTCGCCGTCGGCTTCTCGCTGCTCGCGCTGTTCGTGCGCTGGCTCTCGACGGACGCGGGCCTCCGCCAGCGGGTGGCCGCCCGGCTCCACCGGAGCACGTCTTCCGCATCGGCGACCGCGCCACCCAACGGCGCCAGCGGCCGCTACGAGCCCCAGTTCGCGTGGGGGCCCGTCCTGCTCGTCGTCGCACTCGTCCTGATCGCGGTCGTGACGCTGTACCTCTCGCACCGGGCACGGAAGCGGAACCTCGAGTCGCCGCCTGACGCGCTTCTGCCGGCGCTCGCCGACGTGCTCGAGGAGACGCTCGACGACCTCCGGGCCGAGCATGACCCGCGACGGGCGGTGATCGCCGCGTACGCGCGCATGGAGCGCGCCCTCGGCGCCTACGGGCTCCCGCGCAACCCGTCCGAGGCACCCGACGAGTACCTCCAGCGGATCTTCGCCGACCTCGACGTCAGCCGCCGGTCGACCTCCCGCTTGACGGCGCTCTACTCTTGGGCCAAGTTCTCGGGACACGATGTGGCGCCGGAGATGAAGCAGGAGGCAATCGAGGCGCTCGAAGCGGTGCGCGAGGAGTTGCGTGCGGCGGAGATTCTCGCCGAGCACGAGCGTGCCGCCGCGGCCGCCGAACGGCGCGAACGGGCGGTGCGCGCCTGATGCGACGCGCGTGGCGGGTCATCCAGGTGCTGCTGCTGCCATCCGTGGCCCTGCTCGTCGCGCTGCTCATCGCGCCGCAGAGGGCTACGCTCGAGATCCACGTCTGGCTTCTGGTCGTCCTCGGCCTCGCCTTCCTCGCGTTCATGCGGCTCATGCAGATGGTCTATCCCCGTGTCACATCGCCGTTCGACGCGAGCCTTCGGCGGCACCGACGCTCGACCGAACGCCCCGGCTCGCTCAGCCGGCTCGAGCGCGAGGTGTCGATGGCAGGCTCCGCCGCCTTCGACGTGCATTTTCGGCTCCGACCGGTGCTGACGGATCTCGCCGGCGAGCTTCTCTCCTCCCGCCGTGGCATCGACCTCGAGAGCGATCCGGTACGGGCACGCGCGGCGCTCGGCAACGACCTGTGGGAGATCGTGAGGCCGGACCGGCCACAGCCCGATGAGCGGCACGGCTCCGGCATCGGCGCGGCCGAGCTCGACACGGTCGTAACGGCATTGGAGAGCATCTGATGGAGCTCGGCGATCTCGCAGAGCTCGGCTCCCGCCTTGTCGACGAGGTCGAGCGCGCTGTCGTCGGCAAGCGGGAACAGCTCGAGCTCATCCTGCTCGGCATGCTCGCCGACGGCCACGTCCTGCTCGAGGACGTGCCGGGGCTCGCGAAAACGCTGACGGCACGGTCATTCGCAGAGGCCAGCGGGCTCGGCTTCAGCCGCGTCCAGTTCACGCCCGACCTGCTCCCTGCCGACGTCACCGGGTCGTCGATCTGGAACCAGCGCGACGGCGACTTCGAGTTCCGGTCCGGGCCGATCTTCACGCACCTGCTGCTCGCCGACGAGATCAATCGCGCCCCGCCGAAGACGCAGGCCGCGCTGCTCGAGGCGATGCAGGAGCGGCAGGTGACGACCGATGGGGTGACGCGGCCCTTGGAGCGTCCGTTCCTCGTTCTCGCAACCCAGAACCCGATCGAGTACGAGGGGACATATCCGCTGCCCGAGGCGCAGCTCGACCGCTTCCTGTTACGAACGGGGTTCGGCTACCCGAGCATGGACTCGGAGTGGGAGATGCTGGTGCGGCGGATCGACCGCCGGGAGGACGATCTGACGCTCAATCAGGTGATCGACCGTCAGACGCTGCTCGAGATGCAGGCCGCAGTCGAGCTCGTGCACGTCGACCCGTCGGTCGGGCGCTACATCGTCTCCCTCGTGGCAGCGACCCGGGAGAGCACGAGCCTCGCCGTCGGGGCAAGCCCGCGCGGCAGCCTCGCATTGCTCAAGCTCTCGCGCTGCAGGGCCGCACTCGCCGGCCGCGACTTCGTCACCCCGGACGACGTGAAGGCAATTGCGATTCCGGCACTCGCACATCGCCTGCTCCTGAAGCCGGAGCTCTGGGTGCAGCGGCGCTCGGGCGAGGACGTCGTGCGCGAGACGCTCGAGCAGGTGCCGACGCCGCCGGCCGAGGACGTCGGCTCCTCCGCGGCGTGACCCCGTTCGCCTCGCGTCGGCTCGTGCCGTATCTCGGCCTTGCGGCGCTCGGTCTGATCGCAGCGCTCGCGCTGCGTCGGCCGGAGCTCGTCGTCGTCGCGGCACCGTTCGCGCTGATCGTGGCGGCGGGACTGTTCTTCGAGGGCCGCCCCGATGTGAAGGCCTGGCTGACGGTCAGGCGGGAGCGGGCGCTCGAGGGAGACGAGGTCGTCGCCGAGATCGAGATCAACGCGACCGGGGCGGTCGAGCGGCTGGAGATCCACCTCGTCATCCCCCACGGGCTCACGGTCGTCGACGGCGACAACCCGTGCGGCATTCGTCTTGCGGCCTCCGAAGAGCGCACGATCTCGCTCAGACTCCGATGTGACAGCTGGGGCACGGTCGAGATCGGCAACATCTTCGTACGGGCGCGTGGTCGGATCGGGATGCTCTCGTGGGAGGGCAGGGTGCGGCGCGCGCACCGGATCCAGGTCTATCCCACGGCCCGAGCTGCTCCAGAGCCTCGTGGCGCCGCTCGACACGCAGATCGCGACCGGCGACCTCGTGGCGCGGGTGCGCGCCGACGGCCTCGAGTTCGCCGACACCCGCCAGTTCGTCCCCGGTGACCGCCTCCGCTCCGTCAACTGGCGTGCGAGCGCCCGCCGCGGCGAGCTCATAGTCAACGAGCGGCATCCGGATCGCAACGCGGACGTCGTGCTCTTCCTCGACAGCTTCGCCGAGGCTCGCGGCCACGACGACGAGGACGGAACGCTCGAGCTGGCGGTGCGGGCAGCCGCCACGCTGGCCGGCCGTTACCTGGAGCGCCGTGACCGGGTGGGTCTCGTCACCTTCGGCGGCATTCTCCGCTGGCTCGAGCCGGGCGGCGGCCTGGTACAGCGCTACCGGCTGATCGACGCCTTGCTCGAGACGGGGGTCGAGTTCAGCTATGCCTGGAAGGACGTCAACATCATCCCCGCACGGACGCTGCCACCGAAGGCACTCGTGATCGCGGTGACACCGCTCCTCGACGAGCGCTCGATCGCAGCGCTGCACGACCTCCGCGCGCGGGGCCACGACCTGGCGATCGTCGAGGTCTCGCCCGAGGAGCTCGTGACGCCGGGAGAGGGGCTCGACGCCCTTGCGTATCGGCTCTGGCTCCTACGCCGCGCTGCCCTTCGGGCGCGGTTTGAGCGCTCGGGCGTTGCAGTGGCGCGCTGGAGCGACGACCTGCCTCTCGATGCGGGCCTCGAGGGGGTGAGGGCATTCAGACGGCGCGCACGACTGTCGCAACACTGAGGGACTGGCGTCACCGACCGAGCCCCGGTCGCGTCCGTGCCCTCGCCCTCGGTACCGGCTCGGCGGCAGTCGCGGCAGGGCTCGGCGGCTGGCTCACGCTCGTGGCCGGGCCCGATGCGGCTCTCCCCGTCGGCGGGATCGGCGTCGTCGCGGTCATCGCCGTCGGCAGCGCCGTGCTCATCGGTCGGCCGGAGCCGCTCGTGGCGGCCCTCGTGCTCCTCGGCGTCGCGTACGGCGCGATCCTCGCAATCGACGACCCTCCACTCGACGGCCGCTCGGCGATCGTCGGCGCGCTGATGCTCGCGGTCGGAGAGCTCGGCTATCTCTCGCTCGATGCGCGAACTGCGGTGACCGACGAGGCGGGAACGCTGCCACGGCGCATCGCGTGGGTGATGACCGTTGCGCTCCTTGCTCTCGCCGCCGGGGCTACGGTGCTCGTCGTCGTCGACGTCTTCCGCACGGGCGGGATCGTGGTCGAGGTATTCGGCGTAGCCGCGGCGGCGATGGCGGTCGGCCTGCTCGTGCTTGCAGCGCACGGTGCGCGTTCAAGCGCGAGCTGACAGGCTCCCTCGGGCGCTCGAAGAGAGGCAGGAGCACCCGGGGACCGTCGGCCCCACCTTCAGGGATTCTCGCGAGCAAGCGACCCGCGCCTGCGGGTCACCAACTCTGCGGACACATCAGCCCGCAGCGCCCTCGGGCGGCGGCGGCTGCATCGCGGCGCCGGGGATCGTGCGCGGCGACGGCCGCAGGGCCGGCTTCTTCTCCGGTGCCTCGACGACGGGCGGCACGACAGGCTCGACCACATCGGGCCAGACGGTCGAGACGTCCTCGCCGGCGAGGAGGCGCTCGAACTGATCCTTGTCGACCGTCTCGCGCTCGATCAGGATCAGCGAGAGGTTGTGGAGCTCGTCCATATGCTCGCGCAGCACGCGCGTCGCGGTGTCGTGCGCCTCCTCGATCACGCGGCGGATCTCGTCGTCGATCTCGCGGGCGATCTCTTCGGAGTAGTCGGGAGCAGAGCCCATGTCGCGACCGAGGAACGGCATGTCGTGGTCGCGGCCGAGCACACGTGGGCCGAGCTTCTCGCTCATGCCGAAGCGCATGATCATCTGCTTCGCCGTGTGGGTGACCTTCTCGAGATCGTTCGCGGCGCCCGTCGTGACCTCGTGGAACACGAGCTCCTCGGCGGCGCGGCCACCGAGCGTCATCGCCATCTGATCCATCAGGGTGCCCTTGGTCGTCAGGTAGCGATCCTCGCTCGGGAGCGAGATCGTGTACCCGAGCGCCTGGCCACGGCTGACGATCGAGATCTTGTGGACGTCGTCGGTGCCCTCGAGGTAGTAGCCGACGAGCGCGTGGCCCATCTCGTGGTACGCGGTGATCTTCCGCTCCTTCTCCGAGAACAGGCGCGACTTCTTCTCGGGGCCGGCGATCACGCGCATGATCCCTTCCTCGAGCTCGTTCTGGCCGATCGTCTTCTCGCCGCGGCGCGCCGCGAGCAGGGCCGACTCGTTGATCACGTTCGCGAGATCCGCGCCCGTGAAGCCGGGCGTCTGGGCGGCGAGAACGTCGAGGTCGAGCTCCTTGCCGAGTGGCTTGCCCTTCGAGTGCACCTCGAGGATGTCGCGGCGGCCCTTGCGGTCGGGGCGGTCGACGACGATCTGGCGGTCGAAGCGCCCCGGGCGCAGGAGTGCGGGATCGAGGATGTCGGGGCGGTTCGTCGCCGCGATCAGGATCACGTTGTCCTTCTGCTCGAAACCGTCCATCTCGACGAGCAGCTGGTTGAGCGTCTGCTCGCGCTCGTCGTGACCGCCACCCATGCCGGCGCCGCGGTGACGGCCGACGGCGTCGATCTCGTCGATGAAGATGATGCAGGGGCTTGCCTGCTTCGCCTGCTCGAACAGGTCGCGCACGCGCGAGGCGCCGACGCCGACGAACATCTCGACGAAGTCCGAGCCGGAGATCGAGAAAAACGGCACGCCGGCCTCGCCTGCGGTCGCCCGCGCGAGCAGCGTCTTACCGGTACCGGGAGGCCCGTAGAGCAGTACGCCCTTCGGGATCCGCGCGCCGAGCGCCTGGAATTTCTTCGGGTTCTCGAGGAACTCCTTGATCTCGTGCAGCTCCTCGACCGCCTCGTCCGCGCCGGCGACGTCCTTGTAGGTGACCTTGGGCGAGTCCGGCGACATCCGCTTGGCACGGCTCTTGCCGAAGCTCATCACCTTCGAGCCACCGCCCTGCATCTGGTTCATCAGGAAGATCCAGAACCCGACGAGCAGGAGGATCGGCAACAGGCCGGTGAGGAGCGAGACCCACGTCGACGTGCCGGTGCCCTTGGAATCGAACTTGACGTTCTCGGCCGTGAGGACGTTCTGGAACTGGATCTGCGACTGCGGAGTCGGGTAGTTGACCTTCACCGTCTTGCCGGAGGCAAGCGTCGCGCTGATCGACTGCCGGTTCGGGTTGAACTTGACCTCGTTGACGTTCCCGGCCTTCGCTTCCTGGATCAGCTCGGAATAGGTCAGCTTGACCGTGTTGCCGTGCTTCGGAATGAGCGTCTGGCTCGCCAGATAGACGAGCAGCACGATCACGACGAGGGGGAACAGCGCGCTACGGAAAAAGCGATTCACAGGTACCGGGGAGGGTAGCAGCGTACTCCCGGGCCACGCCGTGTCGCGCCGCCCCTCGTGTCAGTGCGCGCCGGGAATCAGATCGGGGTGAAGTACGCCGACGTACGGCAGATTCCGGTATCGCTCGGCAAAATCGAGCCCGTACCCGATCACGAACTTGTTCGGGATCTCGAAGCCGACATACCGCACCGGAACGTCGATCTCGCGGCGCCCGGGCTTCGTCAGGAGCGCGCAGATCTCGAGCGACGCGGGCTTGCGGGCCTGCAGGTTGCGCATCAGGTAGGAGAGCGTCAGCCCGGAGTCGATGATGTCCTCGACCACGAGAACGTCCCGGCCCGCGATGTTGATGTCGAGATCCTTGAGGATGCGCACGACCCCGGACGAATCGGTCGCTGCGCCGTAGCTCGAGATGGCCATGAAGTCGATCTCGCACGGAACCGAGAGCTCGCGCATGAGGTCGGCCATGAAGAACACGGCACCCTTGAGGACGCCGACGAGGAGGAGGTCACGACCGGCGTAGTCGGCCGAGATCTCGACGCCGAGCGCCTGGACACGCTCCTTGACCGCCTGCTCCTCGATCAGGATCTCGCCGACCCCGCGATCGATCTCGGTCATAGCGCCACCTTCCGCGCGGTGACGACGCCGACCCAGCCGGGAGCATCGGCGACGCCGGGCACGGCGACGACCTCACCGGCATGGACCACGACCGGCCACGCGTCGCGGTCTTCCCTCGGTACTTTCGCGTCCACGAACAGATCCTGCACCTTCTTGCGGCGGCCCGCCAGATGATCCCCCGGCCGGCGGGCCCGAACCTCCAGATCGGAGCGCTCGCTCTCGAGCACCCACGGGCCCCACGTGAGCCGTCCCTCGAGGCGCAGCGTCCCGTACTCGCGCACGGCGCGAACGCCGTCGCCGAGGTCTGCGGACTTCGTGCCCGCGCGCGATGCGAGGAGGTCGACGAGCGATGCCTCGAGCGCGCGTGGGAGCCGCGGCCGCTCGTCGCCGAGCGCCCGCAGGTTGGCGTCGGCCCCGGGGTGCAGCTGCCGCAGCAGCGGCAGGATCTCGTCCCTGATCAGCCCGCGCGTGGTCTCGGGGTTCGTCGCGTCGATCCTCACCTCGAGACCATGAGCGGCACAGTAGGCACCCGTCTCCTCACGCGTGACGTCGAGCAGCGGGCGCACGACCCCGTCCTCGCGGCGCACCCTGATGCCGCGGGTGGAGCCACTCGACGCGATGCGATACAGCACGGTCTCGATCTGATCGGAGGCGGTGTGCCCCGTGGCACGGAGGCCGAAGCGCGCGGTTGCCGCGTACCGGAGGTCGCGCATCGCCGCCTCGGTCGGGGCCGCCTCGACGTGGACGATTTCGGCGCCGAGGGCAACGCGGCAGTGCTCCGCGTCCGCGTCGGCGGCTGCCCCCCGCACCCCGTGATGGACGTGCACGGCCGAGACGTCGTACCCGAGCGCTCGCAGCCCGTGCCAGAGGCACGTCGAATCGGCGCCGCCCGAGACGAGGCACGTCACGCTGCCGCCCGGCGCGATCAGGTCGTGCAGGCGGATGGACGCCTCGATGCGCGCGATCAGGTCGGCCGACACGCTCCTAGTGTGACGGAACCGCCGGTGGTGCTACTGCGTGGGCTTCAGTGTCGCCGCATCGGCGACCTGATCGGCCGGGGGGAGCTCGAGATCGAGCGCCTTGCCGTAGTCGTAGACCTCGACGACGAGCGATGCCTTGACCGATGCCGACAGGCCGGGTTGCTTGGCGTCGACGTCGATCGAGAGCTTGCGGACCTGCTGGTCGCCGTCGATCCAGATCTCGACCGGGATCTCGGTGAGCCCCGCCTGCTGCGCGGTCTTGTCGATGCCGCCAAGGCTCTCGCGCTGCGAGGCCGGAACGAGCTTCTCCAGCTTCGATGTGTCGATCGTTGCCTTGTAGTGGCTCGTCTCGACGCCGCGGACCTCCTCCGTTCCGACGGACTCGATCGAGCCGGAGACGGCCTTCAACAGCCCGAAGATGTCACGTGGGTCGGTACCTGCGAGCGAGCCGAACTGCTTCATCTGATCCAGCTGCCCGGCGTCGGCGCTCGAGAGCGTCTTGGCATCACCCTTGACCCACGTCTTCCCTGTGGGCAGCTGCTTCGCGAGCAGCGGGAAGTGGATGTAGGCCACGTCCCCGTCCTGGATGACCTCGATCTTCCAGTCGTCCGGGCTGCCGAGGTCGCCCGTCACGGTCCCACCCATGCTCGAGCCGAAGCTCTTCATCAGCTCGGAGACGGCGGAGAGGTCGACCTTCATCTGCGACCGCTTGGCGGGCGTGTCGAACCCACCCTCGGCGCTGAACGCAAGCTGCTTCTTCACCCCCGGCACCGTCAAGCCGGCCTCGACCGAGAACCGCGCCGAGTCGGCCGCTGCGCTCGCCTGCGCTGCGCTCGTGAAGCTCGAGAGCTTCGGGATCGCGCTCGCCGAGCCGCCGCAGCCGGCGGAGACAACGGCAATCAGAGCGGCGAGAGCCGCGAGCAGGGCATGGGAACGGCGCACGATCATGCTTGCAGTATGCATCGGCCGCAGTCGGTCACGTCGTCATCCGCCAAATGGGGTATCGGTGAACCGTGGCGCCGCTGCCCATTCCTCGAGGGTTGCAGCAGCCGCTTCGACCTGCGCGCGCCCGAACCTGAACGGAACCGCGTGCGGGACGGACGCGAGACGCTGCCCCGGTACGGAGCCGGCCGCGGCGTCGATCACGTAGCGCAGCGGCAGGCCGTGGCTCACGGCCAGGATGACTCGTTCGGGTCGCTCGAGGAGCGCGACGAGCTCTCCGGCGATCCGACGTGCCGCAGTGGCGCGCGTCTCGCCACTACCCGGGCAGGCCGCCTCGGGGTCGTGCTTCCACGCCCACGCGCGATACGCGGCCAACGAGCCACCCTCGAACGCGCCGAATCCGATCTCGTCGAGACCCGGTTCGACGACGAGCGGCACGGCGCGGCCGGCCATCGCGAGCGTCAAGGTTTCTGACGCGCGCCGGAAGCGCGAGCTGATCCCGAGCTCGATCGCGTCCGCCACGAGCTGCGCGCCGAGCAAGACTGCCTCCTCGGCGCCCTGCGGCGAGAGGCCCGCTCCGGGTGGGACACCGTTGACCGTGTCTCCGGCATTGGACTCGGCGTGCGCGTGGCGCGCGAGGATCAGCACCTCTAGCACGAGGGCGTCACAGCAACACCGAGCGGTAGTCGAGGACGTGGTGCATTCCAACCGACTCGTAGAGCCGGATCGCCGGAGCGTTCTCTGCCCGCACGAACAGGCAGACCGTGGGCGTCCGCTCGAGGAGCAGCCGGATCAGGTCGCGCAGCGCCCGGCCGGCGAAGCCCTGACGCCGCGCGGGCGGATCGGTCCACACCTGCTGCAGCTGCACCGCCTGAGGCGTCCATGCGGACGCCTCCGCCTTGAACCGGATCACCCCACTCTCGGCCCACAGCCACGATCGCCCTTCCTCGATTTGCGTCCGCGTTCGCCAGCGGAAACCTTCGGGATCCCGCCGCAGTGGGTCGACGCCGAGCTCCTCGAAGTGGGCCGCCGAGCACGAGGGGATGAGGAGCTCCAGGTCCGCCGTTGTCGCCGCGCGCATGCCGGTCTCGCCCGTGGGCGGCGGATCGGCGATCGCGTACACGGGCTGGCCAGGCCGGTCGAGCCGTGGGCGCGGCAGCTTCTTGCGGGCGGCATCCCAGAGATCGGAGACTGCGCCTTCCTCGCCGATCAGCATCCGCGCGCCTGACCTGCCTGCGAGATCGGCGAAGGCCCCGCACCCGACGCCTGACGGCACGACATTGCTGCCCAGGTGGCAGAGCGCCGTCAGCTCGCCGTCGCCGTCGGCGAGGGCCGCGAAGCGTCCTTGTCCGCGCCGGGCAACGTCTTCGAGGAAGACGCGCTCGATCGGCGCCTGCGCGCAGTAACGAAGGATCTGATCGAACGACGGCTCTATCAGGCGGGGGCGCACGGGAGAACACTATGCAGGTGTCGTCACGGGTGGGTCGCGTAGGCTTGGGCACATGCCAATTCACATTCGAGCCAACCCCGGCGACTACGCCGAAGCCTGCCTCCTCCCCGGCGACCCACTGCGGGCGAAGTACATCGCCGAGACGTTCTTCGACGACGTCGTTCAACGCAACGGCGAGCGCGGGATGCTGGGCTACTCCGGAACGTTCAACGGCAAGCCCGTCTCCGTGCAGTCGAGCGGCATGGGCTGCCCGTCGGCCGCGATCGCGATCGAGGAGCTCGTCCAGCTCGGCGTCAAGAAGATCATGCGCGTCGGCACCTGTGGTGGCCTCCAGCCCGACATGACGATGGGCGATCTCATCGTTGCCATGGCCGCTACTGCAGCCGACTCGACCGCGTCGCACTACGTGCTCGGCGAGGCCCACTCGCCGACTGCCGACTTCGGCCTCGTGCACGAGGCGGTGCATCTCGCGAAGCACCTCGGCAAGCCTGTCCGCGTCGGCCAGGTCGTGACGAGCGACATCTTCTACCAGCCGGACCCGTCGATCGCCGCTCGCTGGTCCGACCGTGGGATCCTCGCCGTCGAGATGGAGGCCGCGGTGCTGTTCACCCTCGGAGCGCTACGGAAGTTCCAGGCCGGCTGCATGCTGATCGTCAGCGACGTGATCGTCGAGGGCGAGTTCCTGCGCATCAGCGACGAGGACATGAAGAAGGCCGTCGACGAGATGACCGAGCTCGCGCTGCACACCGTGACCGCGTCGTAGGGGACGGGCGTGCCCGTCCCGACCCCGGCCAGAGAGACCGTCTTCCTCGTCAACCCGGCTGCGGCCAACGGGTCGACCGGCCGGCGCTGGCCCGAGATCGCCCATCAGGCTGCGGCCGTCGGGCTCGAGGGCGATGCGCTCCTGAGCGAGCGCCGCGGGCACCTCGGGGAGCTCGCCCGCGAAGCGGCGCTCTCCGGCGCGCGCCTGCTCGTCGTCGTCGGCGGCGACGGCTCGATCAACGAGGTGGTCAACGGCCTCGCGGGCGTCGAGAACCCGCCGGCGCTCGCGCTCATCCCCCGCGGCACGGGTGGCGACTTCGTCCGCACGTTCGGCATTCCGGACGACGTTGCGGCGGCGGCCCGAGTGGCGCTCGCAGGGGACACGCAATCAATCGACCTCGGACGGGTCAGCTATCGCGGTTGGGACGGCAGCGACGGTTCGGAGCTCTTCGCGAACGTCGCGAGCGCGGGCATGAGCGGCGCGATCGCGCAACGGGCCAACGACACGTCGAAGGCCCTCGGCGCGAAGGCGTCATACCTCTGGGCCACGTTCGCCGTCTTCGCCGGGTGGTCAGCGGTCGAGACACGCCTGACGGTCGACGGCGAGGCTCGCAGCGGGCGGATGTTCGACGTCGTCGTCGCCAACGGCCGCTTCTTCGGCGGCGGCATGAAGATGTGCCCCGACGCACTCCCCGACGACGGCCTGCTCGACGTGGTCACGATCGGCGACGTCACCAAGCGCGATCTCGTCCTGACGATGCCGAAGATCTATCGCGGCACGCACCTGCCGCACCCGAAGGCGGAGGCGCTCCGCGGCCGGGTCGTCACGGTCGAGACCGATGAGGCGGTGCCGGTCGAGCTCGACGGCGAGCAGCCGGGAACGACCCCGGCGCGATTCGAGATCCTGCCCGGCGCCCTGCAGCTGCGCGTGCCGGCCGCGTGACGCCCGGCGCGGCACCCTGACGCCGCGCTTCAGCGTGGCGTCAGGCGGCGGGCGGTACCTTTGGCTTCTGTGCCCGCTTCACGGCCGCGAGCTCCTTCTCGAGCTTGGCGACGCGCTGCTCGAGCTCGTCGATCCCGCGCACCTTCTTCCCGAGCTCGTCGACGCGAGCGCGGAGGTCGTTCATGGCACCGAGAGCCTTCGCTCCACCCGGCAGCTCGGCGAGCCGCGCGAGGGTCTGCTCACCTCGGTCGGCGAGCCGCGCGATCACGTCCCGGTCGTCCTTTGGGGTTTCGGTTGCTTGTGACATGAGCTAGTCATACCACCGCGGCGGCGTTGGAGGAACCTTTCCGCGCGTATTGTTGCCGCGTGCCCGACGGTTTCAGGAGCGCCTACGACATCCGCGTGCGCTTCGCCGAGACCGATGCGCAGGGAATCGCCCACCATGCGTCGTACGTCGTGTGGCTCGAGGTGGCGCGCGTGGCGTACCTCGCCGACCACGCGGGCGGGTACCGGTCGATCCAGGCGCAGGGACTCGAGGCGCTGACCACCGGCGTCACCGTGGACTACCGCGCTCCGGCGGCGTTCGACGACGTCCTCACGATCCACCTGCGCTGCGTCGACATTCGCGGCGCCCGCTTCCGCTACGAGTACCGCATCGAGCGCGATGGGGAGCTGGTGGCGACCGCCGAGACCCTCCATGCCACCGTCGATGCCACCACGCGGGCGCCGACGCGGGTGCCGCCGTGGTTCGTGGAGGCGATCGCTACGGCTGAGAGGGAGTCGTAACCGTCGGATCCGTGGTGGTCGGGGTGGATTCCGCCGGCGTTGTCGTCGCGCCCGCGGCAGGCTTCTTCGGCTTGACGGGCTTCTTCGCCGGCGCCTTGGTGCCAACCCGCACGAGCGACGGCTCGCCCACATAGGACGAGCTCCACGTGTTGTCGTAGAGCAGCTTGCCGCTCGCGTCGTAGACGAGGCGATGGACGCTCGTCTCGCGAGGAGGGGAGCCGAATTGGTCCGTGACCCGCTTGCCCTTCGCGAGCGTCGGATCGTCGGTCTCCTTCACGGGCACCGGCCCCGTCTCGACGAGGGGGGCCGTCGTGCTCTCGACGCGGCGGTTCACGGGTGTGCCGTACAGGTTCACGGTGAGCGAGCCTGTGCCGACGAACGTCCGTAGCAGCAGCCAGTGCTCCGTGTCGTTGACGAACTTCAGGTCGAGGTCGGGGTAGTTGACCGTCGCGTCGCGGCCGAGCGGATAGTGGGAGATGTAGAGCGCGTGATTCGTGCGTGCCGTGATCGGGAGGCCGCCCTCGAATGCGGCGTTGAACACCGTCGTCGAGACCTGGCAGATGCCGCCGCCAAGCCCATTCTGGAGCTCGCCGTTGATGATCACCGGCGCCTCCTGGAATCCCTTGTCCGCCGTCCGCTCACCGGTCGTGCCGTTGAACGAGAACGTGCCGCCGGGGGCGATCAGCGTGCCGTCGATCAGCTTCGCCACGAGCTGCACGTTGTTCAGCCGTCCTGGAGTGCCGCCGTAGGTCGTCGTGTAGGACGAGACGACGCTGCTGACGCCCATCGTCTTCGCGATCGCGGTCGTCCGCTGCGGACTCGCGACCTCCACGACGAGCGTGGCTGTCCTCTTGTCCGTCGAGAAGGCCGCGGCCGCGATCGCCTTCGCGGTGGCGGCAATGTCGAGCCGAAGACCGGGAGCCGACGGCCGGATCACGATCTTCCCGGTCGCGGTGACCTGGAAGTGCGCGTCCTCCGGCTTGCGCGAGACCGTGGCCGAGAGCCGCTCGAGATACGTCTCTGCATCACCGCCCGAGATCGTGACGGCAGTCGTCCCTCCCGAGGGCAATGCGAGCAACGGCGCGATCCGCCAGCGCGGCACCCGCCAGCGGGTCTCGCCGTAGGAGAGCCTGATCGGCGCCGAGAGCGCCGTGCGTGCCCGCGTGGCGGCGTCGGCAAGGTCGTCGCTCTTGACCTTGGGCTCCGTCGTCTCGAGCGGAAGGATTACGGGCGCGCTGCGCTCGAACGTCGCGAGCGCAGCGACGACGGTGGCGGCGGCCGCGGTGCGGTCGAGCTGACGGCCCGACATGGCCTCGACGACGCGAATGTTGAGGCCCTGGCGCACGATCTTCGCGTTGACGCCGTTGCGGTCGACGGTGCTCGCGATCTGGGCGAGCTTGTACCGGACGGCGGCATCGTATGCCTTGACCGGAGGGGAAACGTCGACGCCGAAGATCCGCGCCCGCAGCCGCTTGTAGCCCCGGAGCGGGCCGAAGCCGCCGGCCTCTCTGGCAGCGGCCGCCACGGCCGCATGCCAGTCCGGCTGGACCCCGAGTTGCGAGGCAGTGAGCGCGAAAGGCTCTCCGTCGGCCGTGAACGTGACGGGCGTGCTCTTCAGCGCTGCCGCACGGGCTGAGAGCAGACGGACCGCCTGGGTCTCGGACGTGCCTCCGACATCGACGCCCGCGATGGTGGTGCCGGACGCGAGCTCTGTCGCAGACCCGGCGAACGCGAGCCCGACGAGCACCAGAACGAGCCCGAGCACCACCCCGAGGAGGACGGCCCGGCGTAGGGCAATCCGCCGAGAGGATTGGCGCACGCGCGGGCGATAGATCGTCGTATCGCTACGCACCGAACCGAAAACTTTAGCGGAGGGGCCGCAGGGGGCGTGACCGAGCCAATGGAACAGAGGGACCGCGCCACCGCGGCGACCCGAGGCGAGGCCCTGGGCCACTCACCAAACGGAGTGGCCCCGACGGAACCTCGTCCATGCTCTACCCCAGGTAGATCTCCTTGGCGATCACGAGCCGCTGAATCTGCGACGTGCCCTCGTAGATCTGGAATAGCTTGGCATCACGCATCAGCTTCTCGACCGGGTACTCCTTCATGTAGCCGTACCCGCCGAACACCTGGACGGCGTCGGTCGTCACCTTCATCGCGGTGTCAGCGGCGAAGAGCTTGGCGAACGACGAGAACTTCGTCGCCTTGCGCCCCCAGCCGGCGTCGATCATCCAGGCCGCCTGCCACGTGAGCAGACGGGCCGCCTCGATCTCGGTCGCCATGTCGGCGACGAGGAAGCTGACACCCTGGTTCATCGCGATCGGCATGCCGAACTGCGAGCGCTCCTTGGTGTAGTCGACGGAGAGCTCGAACGCGGCCTGGGCAACGCCGACCGCCCCGACGGCCGTGCCCGGGCGGGTGAAGTCGAGCGTCTGCATCGCGATCTTGAAGCCCTCGCCCTCCCCACCCAGCCTGTTCGCGGCCGGGACGACGACGTCCTGGAATGCGACGGCCGACGTGTCGGTCGCGCGCTGGCCCATCTTGTCGAGGTGCTTCTCGATCGTGACACCGGGCGTGTCCATCGGGATGACGAATGCCGAGAGCCCTTTGGCGCCCTTGCTGCGATCGGTCGATGCGAAGCACACCATCCAGGAGGCGTGGCCGGCGTTCGTGATGAACATCTTCGATCCGTTGATCACGTACTCCGACGCCCCAGACCCGTGGGCGCCGCCGCGAGCGACCGCCGTCGTCTGGATGCCCGACACGTCGGAGCCGGCGCCCGGCTCGGTGAGCCCGAAGCAGCCGAGAACCGGCTCCTCGACGAGCGGACCGAGCCACTGCTTCTTCTGCTCGTCTGTGCCGGCGATCAGGATCGGCCCCGCGCCGAGGCCGTTGGCGCCGATCGAGGTGCCGATGCCCGAGCAGCCCCAGTTGAGCTCCTCGCCGACCAGCATGCCGTCGAAGCACGGCAGCTCCGGGCCGCCGAGCCACTCCGGCAGGTGCAGGTTCATCAGGCCGATCTCGTGCGCCTTGGCGATGATGTCGGTTGCATGCGTCTGATGCTCGTCACACTCCGCGGCCCGCGGCCGGATCTCGTTCTCCGCGAACGAGCGCGCGAGTGCACGCAGCTCCTTCTGCTCATCGGTCAGTGCGAACGAGACTCCGCCGGCGACACCTGTATCGACTGTGGTCATTCGGAACGCTCCCTGGGAAATTCGATTGACTAGTCAGTCAATGAGTGTAGCGGCCCCCGGTTCGCCCGGTCAAGCCGTTGCGCTGCGGCTTCGCGACGTCGAGGTCTGGCGCTGGCATGCCGCGAGCGGCAGCCGCAAGGCGCTCCTCGACGGGATCGGCTGGGAGGTCGGGTTCGGCGAGCGCTGGGCCCTCCTCGGCCCGAACGGCGCCGGCAAGACGACCCTGCTTACCCTCGCCGGCGCCGTCGATTTTCCGAGCCGCGGCACCGTCGAGATCCTCGGCGAGACGATGGGTCGCACGGACGTCGCCCGGCTGCGCGAGTCGATCGGATTCGTCGACGCCCGCCTCGGCGCTCAGTTCGCGCCGCTCCTCACCGTACGCCAGGTGATCCGCACGGGAGCGACGGCCACGATCGGCTACTTCGAGGAGCGTCTCTCGGAGCTCGATCTCGACCGCGCGGACGGCCTGCTCGGCACGTTCGGGCTCGGCCCGCTCGGCGAGCGTCGCTTCGGCGACTGCTCCCAGGGCGAGCGCAAACGGGCGCTGATCGCGCGCGCGCTCGTCGCCCGACCGCGACTCCTCCTTCTCGACGAGCCGGGCGCCGGGCTCGATCTCCTCGGGCGTGAGCTACTGATCGCCTCGCTCGACCGGCTCGCCGCCGACCAACCCACGCTCGCGATCGTGATCACGACGCATCATCTCGAGGAGCTCCCCGCCTCGATCTCCCATGCGCTCCTCCTGCGGGGCGGTCAGGCGGTGTCGTGCGGCCCGGTCGGCGAGACGCTCGCCGACGAGCCGATGAGCGCCTGCTTCGGGATCTCGCTCACGGTCACCCGCACGGGCGGCAGGTTCTCGGCCTCGGCTACCTGAGGCCCACTCCCCGCGCCGGCATCGGGATGGGCGAGCATGGCCGCTCCGGCGACGACGCAGGCGAACGCCGCGATCCGGATGACGCCAAAGGCGCCGCCGGGCAGCGCCTCGTGGAAGAGCACGATGCCGGCTCCGATCGGCAGGGCATTCGTGAGTAGCGTCGCGACGCCGGCGGTGGCGAGGGCGGCGCCGCGCTGGAAGCCGAGCTGGAGCGCGACGAATGCGAGCCCGTGGCAGGCGAGCACCGCAGGGACAAAGAGGAGGAAACCGTGGCCCTGCACTGCGGCCTTCGTCCCCACGTCGCCGGCCGCGTAGAGCACGCCGGCAGCGATCCCGAGCCCGGCGCCGCTCGCGAGCAGCGCCGACCCCGGCCCTGCGGCGAGGCCGGCGACGAGGAGCGAGCCGACGATCCAGACGCCCACCTCCGTCATCGAGGTGACCCGGCCGGCCGTGCTGCCGCCGGCGAGGGAGACCGCGAGCAGCAGCAAGCCGACGATCGACACCCAGACGGCGCGCCACTCGCGCCGCAGCAGGCCACGGCCCGGGCCACGGTGCACTAGCAGGGCGAGCAGGCCGATGCCTCCAGCCGCGGCCGCCTGCACGAGCGACAGGGGAGCGAGCGCGAGCGCGGCGACGTAGAGCACCCAGCCGCCGATCCCGGCCAGGAACCCGGCCAGCCAGCGGACATTCGAGAAGAGGGAGACGAGCGAGCGAACCGGGTGGCGGAGCGTCAGCGGCGGCAGCGACGACGCCGCTCCGTGCTGGGCCAGGTAGCCCCAGTTGATCGCCGCCGACGAGCCGAGCGCGAGCACGAGCCCGAAGGCGAGGGCGAGGCTCACCCGGTGGATCTCGCGGCGAAGGGAAGGTACGACTCCGCTGCCAACGCGGCCACGCTCACGCGCGGCAGGTCTCGCCTGCGCTCGACGACGACGTACCTCCTGCTCCAGCCGGGCCCGAACTTCTCGTTGAAGTGGAGCAGGTTGTCGAGCTGGAACTGCCCCTTCAGCGACCTCAACGCGCGCCGCTCGACACGCTGCAGGGGCTCGAGCTCCGCATCTGCCGCGAACAGTGCGGCGAACGGTGCGAAGTTGAGTGAGATCCTGCCGTAGTGGTGCTCGAGGGCCCACGCGACCGTCTCGCAGACCAGCCACTCGTTGAAGCCGTTCGGCGTCGTCCGCAGCCGCGGCATCGAGGACAGGGACAGCGCTCCGCAGGCTGGCGAGGTTGCGAAGTGGATGAACCCCTCCGGTCGCCCGTCAGGGCCGCAGCCGATCACGAACACATCGCCGTCGTCGTCACGTCCGAAGAGAGTATCGAGCGCCATCACGAATCCCTTCTGAGGTTCCCCGTCGCGCCACGTCTCGGCGATCTGCTCGAGCTCTGCCCGAAGCGGCGGCGCGACCTCCGCCGGGCGCAAAATCCGCACGGTGTAGCCAGCGCGATCGAGACGCTGCACCGACTGACGCACCTTCCGGATCGCGCGGCCCTCGAGCGAGAACGTGCCGACGTCGAGAACTGCCTCGTCTCCGTGATACACCGCCCGCAGGTCGAGCCCTCGGTAGAGCGGCAGCGCTGCTTCGGAGGCGCCGAGCACGGCCACGCGCCACCCGCGGCTGCGGGAGAACGTGAGGAAGCGCGCGAGCAGCGGCTCGAGCGCGTCGGGCTCGCCGATCGGGTCGCCGGAGACGATCGCGACCCCGCCGACGACGCGATAGGCGAGGAACGCCTGCTCCTGCTCGGCGAAGAAGTAGGACTTGTCGGCGCGCAGCGCGAACGGCGACAGGGTGTCGGAGCCCCAGCTGGCGACGAGCGATCGCGCGAGCTCCCACTCCGAGCGCACCTGCCGCAGCTCGTACCCCCACGGCGCCACGACGGCCGAGAGCGTCCAGGCGATCCCCGCCGCGGCGAGGATGAGGACGGACAGCGGGAACCAGCCGCCGAAGGGCGCCTCGAGGTGCCCCGAGCCGACACCGAGCGAGCTGACCAGCGTCTCGCGCAGAGCGAATCCGAGGCCGAAGGGGCGGTCGGCGGCCGTGCGGTTGATCCAGATCGCGGCGACGCCGAACAGCGGCACGACCGCGAGGGTGATCGCGAGACGCGCCAGCGCCCGGCGTGGTGCTGCCGGGTCTGATCCGGCGCCGAAGTCGCCGCGCATGGCGACGAGGCACACCAGCACGACCGCGGCGAGGATGCCGCCGTCGTTGAACCCGTGGAGCACGTGCAGCCCGACCGAGAGCGCGAGCAACACGACCGCGGTCAGCCACGCGATCCTCTTGCCACGGGCGATCCCGCGCGCCGAGAGGAGGAGCGCGACGCCCACGGGGACGCCGAACGCCGCTGCCGCCGACTGGACGACGTCCGGCGCCAGCCCGACGACGATCTCGTGCGATCCGGGAAGCAGTGCCCGCACGACGTCGAGCACCCCCGCCGCGGCGACGGCCACCGCGAGCACGGTCGCGGCCCGCCGGCCACTCGGGCGTGAGTGCCCGAGGAGCGCCCCGCCGAGCCCTGCCAACGCGGCGGCGAGGTACACAGCCGGCAGCCCCGCCGCGTGGTCGAAGGCGAGCTGGGCGGGAATCTGGCGAACGGTCGCGATCGAGACAGCGGTGTCGACGTAGACCACGACCCCGACGACCAGGCCGAAGAGGAGCCCCGCGGCGAGGCGGTCGATCCGCAGGAAGCGGGCGGCGATGCCGAGGACGCCGCCGGCCGCGGCCCAGACGAGGACGAAGAGGACGAGGGGAGCTGCCGCGTGATGGGAGAGCTCGTCGAGCGGGAGCGCATCGCCGACGCGAGGGCCGGGGATCCCGCGCACCTGGCCGATCAGGTACATCCAGCCGACTGCCACGAGGCACATCGCGAAGGCGGCCGGGACGAGCGCCGCCGGCCCGGCAGTGCCGGCGCGGCTAGACACGCCGCGGCCCTCCAAGGTGCTTCGAGGCGGCGAGGAGCGCGTTCGCCGCCTGCGCCCGCCAGAGCGCCCAATCGTGGCCGCCACGATGGACCTGGAAGCGATGCCCGATCCCGAGCCGGCTCAGCTGGGACGAGAAGGCCCGGTTCTGGGCGAGCATCGCGTCGCCGGTGCCGCTGTAGAACCAGATGAACCCGTGGTGCGCCCGGAAAGTGCGAGCCTCGCGGCTCGCCGTCGCCGCCGGGCTGTTCCAGCGCAGCAGTGACGGGCGGTGCCCGAAGATCGAGCGCACGTCGTCGGCCCGCTGGTATCCAGACCAGCTCTCGAGCACCCGGAACCGCGTCGGGTGGTGAAGCCCGATGTTGAGCGCCCCGTAGCCGCCTTCCGAGAGCCCACCGAGGGCCCGCCCGCGGCCCGCCCGGATCGTGCGGTAGCGGCTGTCGATCGCGCGGACGACGTCCCGCGAGAGGAACGTCTCCCAGCCCTCGTGCGGCCGGATGCCGTTGGCCCACTCCTTGTCCGTGAACGAGCCGGTGGAGCCGAAGGGCATCACCAGGATCATCGGGCGAATCGAGTGCCGGGCGAGCAGGATGTCCTCCACCACACCCATTCGCACGGTCTGGAGGAACGCACCGGGCCTGCCTGGCACGCCGTGCAGGAGGTAGAAGACCGGGTAGCGCTTCGACGGATGCTGCGCATAGCCGGGCGGGAGGTAGACGTCGACGGGCTGTCTGCGCCCCCCCAGCGCGGCGCTGCCGACGTAGATGCGCTGCGTGATGCCCTTTGCCGTCACGAAGGCCGGGTCACTGGGTGGCGCGAAGCCACGGTAGAGCCAGAAGTTGTCGAGGTAGCGGTATGCACCGACGAGGCCGGCGAGGCCGAGCCCGAGCGCCGCCGCTCCCGCGACTGCTGAGAGGGCGAATCGTCGCCTGGGTCGGAGTGCCGCCTCAACCGCGCTGCTCACGAGCGGAGTATGCGCCGGGCGATGGTTAATTGACCGTTGACCATCGTTAAGCCTTGGATTTCCGTCCGGGTGCGACGGTGCCCGTGCCTAGACTCGAACCAATGCGTGGCTTCGCCGTCGCGGTCGCAACGATCGTCGTCGCCAGCTCCGTCGGAGCAGCCGCGAGCGCCACCCCGGCGCCGATCGGCTTCACCGTGGCGGGCACCGGCCCGTCGGGCGGGACCCTGTTCCAGGGAACGTTCCCGTCCCGGACGGCACCGCGGCCGCTGCGGCCCGGCTTCGTCTACCTGCCTCCCGGCTTCTCCCCCGCGTCGCGCTATCCGGTCGTCTACCTCCTGCACGGCATGCCCGGCGACCCGCGGGAGTACGTGGCGCCGCTCGACATCGTGGCCGTCGCGGACGGTCTGATCGCGAGCGGCCGCACCCGGCCGTTCATCGCCGTGATGCCCGCAGCCGGGCCTACCGTGCACTACAACGGTGAATGGGCCGGACCGTGGGAGCGCTACCTCGTCGACGACGTGGTGCCGTGGATCGACGCCCACCTCCCGACGATCGCGACCGGCACCGGACGGACGATCGCCGGCCTCTCGGCCGGCGGCTACGGCGCGGCGGACATCGGCCTCAGGGCGCCGCGGATGTTCGGCACGATCGAATCCTGGAGCGGCTACTTCCACCCGCTCCACGACGGGCCGTTCAAGCACGCCTCGCCCGCAGGCCTGGCCGCGAACGATCCCGCCCTCCTCGCCGCCGAGCAGGCGCCGACCCTCCGCGCCCTCGGGACGCGCATCTTCGTGGGCAGCGGACCGAGCCACAGCCACTGGTTCAAGGAGCAGGAGAGCATCGACTTCGCCCGAGAGCTGCAACGCCTCGACGTGCCGCACACCCTCCTGCTCGAGACCGACCACGCTCACCAGTACGGCCTCCAGCTCTCTGCCGGTCTCGTCTGGGCGCTTCGGACCTGACGCTCAGGCCGGCGAGCGGAGATGCCGCAGCGCGAGCCGCAGCCAGTCCCCGGCATGCGCCGACCAGACTGCGCTCTCGTGCCCGCCGGGGTAGACGCGGAACAGGTGTGGGACCCCTGCCGCCTTCAGCTCGGTGTCGAACTGCTCGTTCTCCTTCCTGAAGCGCACGTCACCACTGCCGACGTAGAACGCGAGGAAGGTCGGCCGGTGCCGTTCGTCCGCGCGCAGCGAGGCGATCAGCGCGTGCGCGCTGGCCCGCGCGTCCGCGGAGGGCGAGCCGAGATCGAGCGAGTGGGTTCCCGACGGGTCGGTCGGGTGGAAGTAGCCGCTCCACGACTCGACGACGCCGAAGCCTCCGAGATGGTGCAGGGCGAGGAGCACCGCGCCGTAGCCTCCCGCCGAGAGCCCCACGAGCGCGCGGCCGCGCCGCTCCCGGATCGTCCGGTAGTGCGCGTCCACGTAGCGCGGGAGATCGCGCGCGATCGCCGTCTCCCAGTTCCGCCTCGGGCCCCAGTCGAGGTACTCGCCGTCGCCGTCGCCGTCCCGCGCGCCCTGCGGCGCCACGAGGATCGCGTCGCCCCCGATCGCGAGGAGAGCCCTGCGGAGGAAGCCGACGCCCCGGTACGAGAACGGCGCCGCCGGCAGCCCGTGCAAGAAGTAGACGACCGGGTAGCGCTTGCCCGAGGTCTCGTAGCCCGGCGGCAGCACGACCGCGGCCCGGAGCTCGCCTCCGAGGCTCGGCGCAGGGACGACGATGTCGGACGTGGTGTCCGACCCGGCTGTCCGGGCCGACGCGGTGACGGCTGCGACGAGCAGCAGCGCGCCCGCCAGGAGGATCGCGCAGAGGCGACCGGCTGAGCGTGCACGGTCGATGGTGCCAGAGTAGCGAGCCGGCCTCGCCTCGCCGCAGATATTCTATAAAATTCTTTCACTCCTTTCCACCCGCCCTCACCCGGAGGTCCCCGACCATGGCCGTCACGACGGATGCGCTTCCCGCCCTCGACCCGCTCGACTTCCTCGCCATCGACGCCCTGCTCGACGACGAGGAGAAGGCGATCCGCGACACGGTGCGCCAGTTCGTCCGCGAGCAGATCGTGCCGGAGGTGGGCGACTGGTTCGAGCAGGGCATCCTGCCGCGCGAGGTGATGCAGGAGCTCGCGAAGCTCGGGCTCTTCGGCATGCACCTGGACGGGTACGGGTTGCCGGGCGCGAGCGCCGTCGCGTACGGCCTCACGTGCCTCGAGCTCGAGGCCGGCGATTCGGGGATCCGCAGCGTCGTCTCGGTGCAGGGCTCGCTGGCGATGTTCGCGATCTGGCGCTGGGGCTCCGAGGAGCAGAAGGAGCAGTGGCTACCGCGCATGCACACGGGCGAGGTGATCGGCTGCTTCGGGCTGACCGAGCCCGATGCGGGGTCCGACCCGGGCACGATGCGGACCCACGCGCGACGCGACGGATCCGACTGGATCCTCAACGGCGCCAAGATGTGGATCACGAACGGCACCATCGCCGACATCGCGATCGTCTGGGCGCGCACCGAAGACGGTGAGATCCGCGGCTTCATCGTCGAGAAGGGAACGCCCGGCTTCTCGGCCCCCGAGATCCACAAGAAGATGTCGCTTCGCGCGTCGGTCACCTCGGAGCTCGTGCTCGACGACGTGCGAGTTCCCGCCGACAGCATGCTCCCGGGCGCGAAGTCGCTCAAGGGCCCGCTCTCCTGCCTCAACGAGGCACGCTTCGGCATCGTCTTCGGCGCCGTCGGCGCTGCGCGAGCCTGCTTCGAGGAGGCGCTCTCGTACTCGAAGTCGCGCATCGTCTTCGAGAAGCCGATCTCGGCCTATCAGCTCACCCAGCAGAAGCTCGCCGAGATGGCGCTCGAGATCAACCGCGCCTCACTCGTGGCGCTCCATGTCGGCCGGATGAAGGACGCGGGCACGCTGCGGTCGGAGCACGTCAGCCTCGGCAAGATGGGCAACGTCCGTGGGGCAATCGAGGTCTGCCGCAGCGCCCGCACGATCCTGGGCGGCAACGGGATCACGCTCGAGTACCCCGTCATCCGGCACATGAACAACCTGGAGTCGGTCCTCACCTACGAGGGCACCCACGAGGTGCACACGCTCGTCGTCGGTGGTGCGCTGACCGGCACGCCGGCGTTCCGGTAGCGCCGATGTCGGTCGCACCGGCCGTCCGAACCCCGACCGCCCAGGATCGCGCCGCGGCGACGCTGCGGACGGCGATCCTCGACGGGGAGCTCCGGCCCGGGCAGCGCGTGAACCAGGAAGCCTGGGCAGAGCGCGCGCAGGTCAGCCTCATCCCCGTGCGGGAGGCACTCCGCGCGCTCGCCGGCGAAGGGCTCGTCACCTACCGGCCGCGGCGCGGCTATGCAGTGACAGAGCTCGATCTCGCCGAGCTCGAGGAGGTGTACCGCCTCAGGCGCCTGCTCGAGACCGATGCGCTGCTGCTCGGCGTCGCGCAGGCGACGCCGGCCGATCTCGACGCACTCGAGGCCGCGGCGGACGACTGCGCGGAGGCGGCGGGCGTGGGCGACGTCGCCGGCCAGCTCACGGCGAACAGGCGCTTCCACGACCGGCTCCACCAGCTCGCACGCAGCCGGCCGGAGGCGCGGCTGCTCGACCTGCTCTGGGACTCGACCGAGGCCTACCGCGCGCTCTACTACGTGTTGCCCGGCGCCGCGGCCGAGGCCGACGGCGCGCACCGAGCGATCATCGCCGCGGTCGCCGACGGCGATGCCACCCGTGCTGTCGCACTCCAGGACGCGCACCGGGAACGCGCGCTCGAGCGGCTACGCGGCTCACTCAGAGGCGACTGATCCACCCCCAACCGGGACCGGGCTCACGCCCGGCCCCGGTGGAGCCTCGGGGCTACGCGGCCGCGCCGGCGGGCACCGGCGTGAAGTTCCCGGAGCCGGGCTGCCCGCCCGCGCCGGGAATGCCCATCGGCGGGCCACCAAAGCCGTGGTGGTCGCCGTCGCCGTCGCCACCGCGGCGAAGCCCGATCTTGCCGTTGACGAGGTCATCGAGATGATCCGTCACACCCTTCAACAGGCTATCCGCCTGCGCCTGCGTGAGCTTGCCGTCCTTGACTGCTGCGTCGAGCTTCGTCTTGGTCGCGTCCGTGAGAGCCTTCTTCAGGCCGTCGACGGTCTTGCCCTTCGCCTTCGCGATGTCGGCCAGGGTCTTGCCCGATTCGAGCTGGGTGTGAAGCTCTGCCGCGGTAATGCCAAGGTACGTGGCCGCGACGTCGAGGGAGGCGCCGCGACCAGGCCCGCCGTGACCGAAGCCGCCGCCATGCGGCCGGCCACCGCCGAACATCGGCATCCCGCCCGCGGCGGAACGCGCCTTCATCGCATCGCCCTGCGCCTTGGTGATCTTGCCAGCCGCGACGGCCGCGTCGATCTGGTCGTCCTTCGCGCCCTTCAGCGCGGCTTTGAGGGCCGCCGGTGTCACGTTGAGCCGCTTCGCAACATTGTTCAGAAATGCGTCCTGGTTGTTGCCGATCGAGTCGGCGGTGGCTACGCCGACACCGATCACGAGAACGGCGACCAGCGCACCGATCGTCAGAGCCTGCTTCATCCGGGTTGTCACGTGCCCATCTCCTCCAGTCAGAAGTTCCACGCGCAGTACAGCAGCCCGAGTTAAGAGTCAGCTGTGAATGCTGCCGAGCCCGAGGACTCCTCGGCCCCGATCAACGAGAACACGAGCGGCACGGCGAGCAGGATCGGCACGGCCAGGATGGGCCACAGCACCTGATAGCCGTCGGTGGCCGGGAGGCGTGGGCGCAGGACGTCGATCAACACCCCGGCGAGCAACGTCCCGAAGATGAGTCCGATGCCCTTCGTGGTCGTCGCGAGCCCCGAGATGGCGCCTCGCTCATCGGGTGGCATCAGCTTGAACAGCAATCCCCACGCGAGCGTCATCACGGTGCCGGCGAAGATCGCGACGACGAAGACGATCGCGAGGTACCACGCGTGCCATTGCGTCGCAAGGCCTCCGCCGAGCAGCGCGAGCCCGTAGACGAGCGAGCACCAGGTGATCACGCGCGCGAGTCCGAAGCGGTCGCCGATTGCGCCTGCGATCAGCGCCGCGAGCACGTAACCGGCCGCCACGGCGGCGAGCACCAGGGTCGATGTCGATAGGGGCTCGCCCAGGCCGACGGTGATGTAGAGGATCACGAAGGTCCTCGCCCCTGCGAACGTGCCCTCCCACGCCGCGTTCGCAAGCAGGAACCGCCCCACGTCGGGGTTGCGGCGCAGGACGCGCCAGGAGTGCCTCAGGTACGTCCCCACGCCCTCGAACACGCTCCCGTGGCCGCCGTCCTCGCGGAGGAAGAGCACGGGCACAAGGCACGCGGCGGTGACGATCGCCGCGGCAGCGAGGAACGGCGCCGGCTCCCAGAGGTGGTACAGAATGCCGCCGCCGATCAGCGCACCGCCCAGGGCGATGCCACGGAAGAGATGCTGGACGCCCTGCGCACGGCCGTACACCTGCTCGGGCAGGAGGTCCGGGTAGAGGCCGCGGTAGGGCGGCTCGTAGACGTAGTACGCGAAGAAGAACGCAAAAACGAGCAGAGCCGTCGTCCAGAGGTTCGGCATGAACGTCATCAGGGCGAGGCAGAAGCCGATCGGCCCGATCGCGACGAGCATGAACGGGCGTCGCCGTCCCATCGGCGTGTGGAACGTGTCGCTCCACGGGCCGATCACGAGCGGCAGCGTGAGGGCGAAGATCCCCTCGGCTGCAAGCACCGCGCCGATCAGCGAGGTCGACTCCGTGTACTCTCCGAGCACCGGCGGGAGGTAAGCGGCCGTGGTCGTCAGAGACCATGCGAGCCCGAGCGCACCGACGCCCAGCTTGACGATGGTCGCGACGCTCGAACCGAGCTCAGCGACCGACGTCGTCGCGGACGGAGAGTCCGCCGCAGACGACATCGATGATCGTCCGCTCTGCACGGGCGACCTCCTCATCACCGTCGGGAAGCGTGCCGAGGACCCAGCCCGTGAGGATCTCCTCGAGCCCGCCGTAGAAGATCCAGCTCGCGAGCCGGGGATCGAGGTCGGGCCGGAACACGCCCTGGGCCTGACCGCGTTCGATCACGCGCTGGATCGTTGCGAAGCCCACTCCGATGTCCTCCACCTGCTCCTGCAGGTGGGAGCTGCGGGCGACCTCGCGCACCATCACCCGCACGAGGTCGGGATCGTTCCGCCAGGTCCGAAGCAGGATCTTGGCGATACCGCGCAGCTGCTCGTCCGCCGACTCGTCGGATTGCGCCACGCGCTCGAAGCGCCCGAGCAGCTCACCCCAGTTCTCGCGGAAGACCGTCGCGAGCACCTCTTCCTTGGACGTGAAGTAGTGATAGAGGAGGCCGTGGGCGACGCCTGCCTCCTCGGCGATGTCGCCGACGCGGGACGTGTGGTAGCCGTCGCGCGCGAACACGCGCACGGCGGCGTCGAGGATGAGGCGGCGCTTCTCCTCGCTCCCAGCCTGACGATCACGGCCGGAGCGCTCGCGCGCGATTGAACGGTCGGTCAAGACTCGATCAGAATAGGTGTCGTGCAGGCCGACGCGCAAACACTCGAGGGCATCCTGGTCGTGGAGCTCGCCTGGTACCTGCCAATCGCGTTCGCCGGCAGCGAGCTCGCGCGGCTCGGCGCCCGTGTCGTTCGGGTCGAGCCGCCGGGCGGCGAGCCACTCCGCACGACGGCCCCCGCCTGGGACCGAGCGCTTCGCGCCGGCAAGGAGTCGGTCGTGTGCGACCTGAAGACCGACGTGACGTTCGCACGGGAGCTCTGCACCCGTGCCGACGTCGTTCTCGAAGGGCTCCGGCCCGGCGTGGCCGCGCGCCTCGGAATCGGCGCCGACGATCTGCCGGCGTCGATCGTACACTGCTCGGTGACCGGCTTCGGGCCCGAGGGCCGCCACGCTCAGCGGGCGGGCCACGACCTCAACTATCTCGGCTGGGCCGGCGTGCTCGAGGACACGCCGACGTGGCCGCCGCTCCCGATCGCCGACCTTGCTGCAGGTGGCCTTGCCGCCGTCGCCGACGTGCTCGCCGCACTCGTCCGCTGCGCCCGCACGGGGGAAGGCGCGCGATTGAGCGTGTCGATGACGCATCGAAGCCACCAGCTGATCCGCCATCGGCTCGGCGAGGAGCCGGGCTCACGCATCCTGACGGGCGCGCTCGCCTGCTATCGCGTCTACCCGACGGCCGATGGACGCCACCTGACGCTCGGTGCCCTGGAGCCGCGGTTCTTCACGCGCGTGTGCGAGCTGATCGGCCGACCCGAGCTCGCTTCGCACCAGTACGACGAGGCGCAGGACGACCTCGCAAGCGAGCTCGAAGCGGTGTTCTCTCATCGGTCGCTCGCCGAGTGGATGGCGTTGTTCGACGGTGAGGACGTCTGCGCCGGCCCCGTTGCGACACGGGCCGAGGCCGCAATCGAGTTCGGCCGCCTCACCTCCGACGGCTGCGATGCGGAGCTAGGCGCCCACACCGCCGCCTGGCGAGCCGAGCTCGGGCCAGCGACTAGCTGAGCCCGAGCGCTGTGGGCAGCGAACCAAGCTCGGTGATGCGATCGGGCTCGTCGGGATAGTGCCCGTCGCGGTCGAGCAGGATCGCGCGCATTCCGAGGGCACGCGCGCCCTCGATGTCGTCCGCGTACGAGTCGCCGATCATCACCGTCTCGGCGGCTACGGCCCCGAGTGACGCGAGGGCCGTCTCGAAGATCGACGCGTGCGGCTTCGTTCGGCCGTGACTCTTCGAGCCGACGGCGACATCGACATCGAGGTCGTGATGGCGGGCAAACGCCTCCAGGTCGCGTTGTCCATTCGAGATCAGTCCGACGCGGAGCCCGTGTGACCGGAGCACCTCGAGTACGGGGACCACGTCGTCGTAGAGGTCGAAGTTGGCGTGGTTCTCCCAGCGGCTGACGATCTCGGCGGCGCAGGCACGCGCGCCCTCCCCCACGCCGCCCATCCCCCGCACGATGTCCTCGGTGAACGCGATCCAGACCTCCTCGTCGTGCACGAGCTCGGGATGGACGCGCAGGTCGGCGAACGCAGCGATCCTCGCCTCCTCGTACCGGCCGGGATCGAGGATGAGACCGTAGGCGTCACCCACACGGCGGTACGCGTCAGGCCCGAGCTCGGGCCCGGGCCGCGAGAGGGTGAAGTCGACATCGAACAGAACGGCCCGCAGCATCGGTGCCGAGCATAAGCATGCGCCGCTCAACGCGCCGGAGGTGTCGCTGCCGGTGATCCCACCCGGGATCACCGGCCTGCGAGCTATCGGGGTGCCCAGATTCGAACTGGGGACCTCTCCGACCCGAACGGAGCGCGCTACCAGGCTGCGCCACACCCCGAGCGCCCACAGGGTACCCGCTCGGCGGCACGGAATGTTCGGGAGCGGCGAGGCTCTAAGCTGTGCGCGTGGCCGGGAGGGACGAGATCATCACGTATGCGAATGCCCTGCTCGAGGTCGAGCGCTGGCCGGAGTTCGCAACGCCGGGGTTACAGGTGGTCGGGGCGGACGAGGTGACGCTCTTGCTCTGCGGGGTTTCGAGCTCGCTCGCTCTCTTCGAGCATGCTGCCGATGTCGGAGCCGACATGGTGCTCGTCCACCACGGGATCTTCTGGCGCAACGAGCCGCTCGTCGTCGATCGGCGGCAGCGCGGCCGTCTCGAGGCCCTGTTCCGGGCGAACGCATCGCTCGTCGCGTACCACCTCGCGCTCGACGCGCACGAGACGCTCGGCAACGCCGCGCAACTCGCCGCGCGGATCGGAGCGACGCCGGAAGGCCCGTTCGGCAGCTTCGGTCTGGCCTGTGCGGTCGACGCGCTCACCGTCGATGAGCTGTCGTCCCTCGTGGCCGACGGAGTCGGGCGCGTGCCGCTCGTGTTCGGACGCGGCCCCGCGCGGATCGGCCGTCTCGCAATCTCGACCGGAGCGGCGGGCTACGACCTGATCCGCGCCGCCCACGAGGGCTTCGACGCGCTGCTCACCGGCGAGCCCGAGGAGCCGAACTACGCGACCGCGCAGGAGCTCGGCATCCACCTGATTGCCGCCGGCCACCATGCGACCGAGCGGTTCGGTGTGCAGGCGGTCGCAGCGCATCTCGCAGACACGTTCGCGATCGAGTGGCGCTACCACGAGGTCGAGAATCCGGTCTAGCACCTAGCGGGCGCCCACTGTTACGGACACGGGAAGAAAACCGCCGGTGCCGTTGCGGTCGTCCTGTGCCAGGAGTATCCTGACTGCATCATGGTGCATACCGGGAGGCGGGCCCGTTGAACCCCGTCAACGACAACCGAGTGTCGAATCAGCCCGTCCGTGCAACTTGCGCCGGTGGGCTTTTTTCATGCTCAGAGGAGGCGACGCATGGCGAATCACCTGACGCCTGAGGAGCTCTCGAACGAGCTCGGCATCGACCGCGATGCGATCATCAAGCTCTGCATCGAGGAGGGCGTCCCGATCTACCACGGGAAGATCGACAAGCACCTCTTCCAGGTTCAGCTCGAGGCAAGCGGGCTCCCCGTCGCGCAGCCCGCCTGATCCAACCACCGGAGCGTCGAACCAGGGTGTCTCCACGCTCCGTCCCGGAGACACCCTGTCGTAGCAGGCGTGCGGCTACTTGGAAGCGCGCGACCGTGATTTTGCAGCGGTCTTCGCAGCAGGCTTCTTCGCTGAGGCCGCGGGCTTCGCACGGCCGGGCTTCGCTCCACCGGTCTTGGCCGCCTCCACGCTTGCCCTGAGCGCCTCGAGCAGGTCGACGGCCGGAGCAGCCGGAGCCTCGGCCTCGTCCGGGGGCGGCAGCTCGGCGCCGTCGAGCTTGGCCTCGAGAAGCGCGCGGAGGTCGCGCCGATACGTGCTCGCGAGCGAGTCGGGATCGAAGGGGCCTTCGAGGCTGTCGATGATCTGGTGTGCGAGCGCGAGCTCCGGCGGCTTGACCTCTGCCGTGCCGACCGCCTCGGTGATCTCGGCATCGGAGTAGACGTCCTCGGCGAGATAGAGGGTCTCGAGCACGAGCGAGTCTCCACGCGCGCGCACCAGGCAGAGCGACTCGCGGCCAGAGCGCACGAAGCGCCCGAGGGCACCGGTGCCGGTCTCGCGCATCGCCTCGAGCAGCAGCCGGTAGGGACGGCGCTGCGCGGCCGTGGCGCCCGGGACGAGGAAGTAGCTGCGATCGCGCCAGATCGAATCGATCTCGTCAACGGGAACGAAGCGGGAGATCTCGATCGATCGCGAATCGTCACGCGCCTCGAGCGTCTCGAGCTCGGCATCCTCGACGATCACGAACTGGCCCTTCGACGCCTCCCAGCCCTTCACGATCTCGTCCGGCGCGAGCTCACGATCGTGCTTGGGGCACCAGCGCTTCTGCTTGATCGGCGTCAGGCACTCGCGATGGAGCAGCCTGAACGACACGTCCGACTGGCGCGCGGCGGGCTTCGTGGCCGGCGCGAGGCCGACGGGAATGCTGACGAGCCCGAAGGTCAGCGATCCGTTCCAGGTCGTGCGCATGAGCTCCTCGGTCGATTCGGGAACGACTCATTCTGCCCGGGTTTCCCCGTTCCTGCACCCGGTGCCCTCAGGTGGACAAGTAGATTCCCGTCCATGGGACAGGAACGAACGATTGCCCGGCTCTGGCAGGACGCCGTCGCCCAGAAGCGGGACGGCGCTGCCTACCTCGTCCAGCATGGCGACCACTGGCATGACGTCGGGTGGGCGGAGGCGGCGGAGCGCGTCGAGAACCTTTCGAACGGCCTGCTGGCGCGCGGTGTTCGGAAGGGAGAGTCGTTCGCGATCTTCGCCCGAACGACGATGGAGTGGTCTCTGTTCGACTTCGCACTCGCCCAGGTCGGCGCGGTCGTCACACCCATCTACCCGAACAGCTCGCCCCACGACACGGCGTACATCCTCGATCACTCGGAGTCCGTCGGGGTGTTGTGTGGCGACGCACAGCAGGCCGCGCCGATCGAGGGACAACGAGACGCACTCACGCGACTCCGCTACGTCCTGACGACGGACGACCTGGCAGAGCTCGAGGCAGAGGGAGCGCGCTTTGGCGCCGAGCACCCCGAGGCGCTCGCCGAGGCGATCGCCGCTGTCGACGAGGACGATCTGTTCACGCTCCAGTACACCTCGGGCACGACGGGGCCGCCGAAGGGCTGCATGGTGTACCACCGCAACTACTACGCGATGGTCTCGGTGATCGACCATCTGCCGCGCTACGTGCGCGACGACGACCTGATGCTGCTCTACCTCCCGCTCGCCCACAACTTCGGGCGGCTGATGCACCTGACCGGTCCCTACGTCGGGTACACGATCGCCTTCCTCCCCGATCCGCTACAGACCGCAGACGCACTCTTGACGGTGCGGCCGACGGTGCTGCCGAGCGTCCCCCGGGTGTACGAAAAGATCCACACCGCCGTCATTGCAGCGATGGACGAGACACCCGGCATCAAGCGCCGCCTCGCCTACTGGTCGCTTGCGGTCGGACGTGAGGTCGGCAGGTTGGAGGAGGCCGGGCAGCCGGTGGGTGGGCTGCTGAAGCTCAGGGCCGGAATTGCCGACCGCCTCGTCTTCGCGAAGATTCGGGGCCGCCTCGGCGGCCGCCTGCGGACGCCGATCTCGGGTGGCGCGCCGCTCGGCCAGGAGGTGGCGGAGTTCTTCGACGCGATCGGCGTCAGGATCCTCGAGGGCTACGGTCTCAGTGAGTGCACGACGGCCGCGACGACCAACACGCCCGAGCGCTGGCGCTTCGGGACGGTCGGCCCCGCGCTGCCGGGATTCGAGCTCCGGATCGCCGAGGACGGTGAGCTGGTGCTCCGCAGCGACACGGTGTTCGGCGGCTACTACAAGGATTCCGCCGCGACCGCTGAGGTGCTCGACGCGGACGGCTGGCTCCATACCGGTGACATCGCCGAGATCGACGCCGATGGGTTCGTCAAGATCACCGACCGCAAGAAGGACATCATCGTCACGGCGGGGGGCAAGAACATCGCGCCGCAGAATCTCGAGAACGACCTCAAGGCTTCGAAGTACATCTCGCAGGCGATCGTCGTCGGCGACCGGCGGCCGTTCCCGGCAGCGCTGATCACGCTCGACGAGATCGAGGTCGGGAAGTGGGCCGCAGGCCAAGGGGTCGACGGCGACACCGCCGCTCTTGCCACCGACCCGAAGGTGGTCGCCCTCGTCGAGGGCATCGTGGACGATGTCAACCGAGACCGGTCACGGTACGAGCAGATCAAGAAGTTCGTGATCCTGCCGCGCGACTTCACGATGGAGCAGGACGAGGTGACGCCGACCCTGAAGCTGAAGCGCCGGGCGATCATGAAGAACTTCGCCGAGACCGTCGACGGCCTCTACGCCACGCCGCCGCCTTCATAGGGCTGTACACGCTCGCGTGCCCGTCGTCCGGTGTCCCGCTCGGAGACGGAGAGCGGCCTCGCCCGTGGCGAGTACGGGTCAGCCGTTAGATGCGGCGGGCGCCGACATAGCCGCCATGGTCTGCCATGTTCGAGATCTTGACGACGTCGCCCGTGTGCGGCGCGTGGATGAACTGGCCGCCGCCGATGTAGATGCCCATGTGTCCGAGACCACTGAAGAAGACGAGGTCGCCGGGCTGCAGGTCGCCGTATGCCACCGGTGAGCCGTAGCTGAACATGGCGGCCGCGTTGTGCGGCAGAGAGACACCGACCTTCGCGTAGACGTACATGACGAGGCCCGAGCAATCGAAGGAGCTCGGACCGGCGGCACCCCAGACGTACGGCTTGCCGAGCTCCGCCATTGCGAGGCCGACGACGCCGCCGTACTGCGCCGGGGGCGGGGCGGGAATCAGGGAGTCGGACGGAGGCGTGTCGAGCGAGGCAGTGAAGCTGCCGGCGGTGATCTCCGCCGCCGCCGCGCGGGCCGTCGAGGCGGCTCGCTGCTGCGCGGCGAGCCTGGCCTCTGCCTGCGCGCGAAGCTGTGCCTGCCGCTGGGCTTCCTCGGCCTGGAGCTGTCTGATCTCGCTCTGGATTCCGGAGAGAAGCTGCTGGCGCTGGGCGAGCTGGCTCTCGATCGACCGCTTTGTTGCCGCACGCTCGGACACGAGTTGCGCCTGCTTGGCTCGCGCCGCCGTCAGCTGCTCGTGGTGCTGCTTGACGTCTCTCTTGAAGGACTTGACGTCGCTGAGCACCGCGGCATCCTGGTCACCGACGCGCTGCACCATGTCGAGCCTGCTGAGGAGGTCGTCGAGGTTCGCAGCCCCGAGCAGGATCTCGACCGCGCCACCCTGGTCGCCGTTGACGTACAGCGCCCGCAGCCGCTCCGCGATGTGCGCCTGGGCGGTGTTGAGGCTCTTCTGCGCAACGACGAGGTGCCGGGCGTTCGAGTTGAGATCGGCGTCGATCTGACCGAGTTGGACGTTCGCGTAGTTGTACGACTCGATCGCCTTCTCGAGCTGGATGTCCGACTCGTGGATCTGCGCCAGCACGGCCTGAGCCTGCTCGCGCTTCGACTGGATCGGATTCGCCGTCGCGGCACTGACGCTCGTCAGAAGGGCCACTACGCCCAGCAGGGCCAGTGAGGCGAGGAGGAGGGCCGGAGCCTGTCGCGTTCTCGAACTGTTCATAAGAGCTGGTTCGATCGTCGAAAGGCACAACCGCGGTACGGCGGTACCCCTGCGAAGGCAGGATGGTAGCAGGGACAGCAGATGGGTGCAACCGACAACCGCTTAAAATCCCTGCAAATGACTCTTTTCGACGTCGTTGGCGGGGTCGTTTTTGCTACTGTCTCCGCCTTGTGAGATCGCCAACCTCGACGTTGCCGCTGCTCGGCGCGGCCGTTCTGAGCGGTCTCGTCTTCACCGGATCGACACCAACGGTTGGGGCGGCTGAGACCGGGCCTGCCCTGGCCAGACGGGCGTCGACGCTTCAAGCATCCGAGTCGTCGGCGCTCCTCGAGCTCTACGCCGCCGAGGCATCCCTTGCGCGCGCGCAGAAGGCGCAGTCGCGCCTCGATGCGCGGTCGAGCGAGCTCGCCCGGGCGGAGGCCGACGCAACGCTGCGTACGGAGGTCGTGAGGCGCTCGCTCGATGTCTCGCAACGCCGGGTCGCGGCGCTGCTGCGTGAGCTCTATATCCATGGCGCCCCTGATCCGATCGCTGTGATCCTGGGCGCAACCTCACTCGACGAGGTCATGACCGGGATCGAGGGTCTCTCGCGTGCGACTGCGCAGAACGAGCGACTGGCGCAGGAGGCTGCCAGGAAGGGCCGTAGGCTCACGCAACTGCGCGCCGACCTCGCTACCCGGCGCGAGAGACTCGACAGCGCCCGCAATGCGGCACGTGCCGGCACGGCACGGCTCGCTTCGGCCGTCGCAGGTCGACGCGCGACGGTCACGACGATTCGGCGCCAGGCAGCACTGACGCAGCAGCGTCTTGCCGCTTTGCAGGCAGAGGCCCACGCCGCCGAGCTGCGATCGGCAATCATCACTGCGGCCGCGGTCGACGGCGCCAGCACCGACGTGCCCGCGACGGCCTCGGCGCCCGCAGAGACCGCGGCGACACCATCTGCCGCCGCTACGCCCGCCGCCCCGGTGACGGGCACCCACACGCTGGTCGTCGACGCCGTCGCCTACCACCTGCCGGGCAATACCGCGAGCGGCCTGCCGGTCGGCGTCGGAGTGATGGCCGTCGATCCGACCGTGATCCCTCTCGGTACCCGCGTCCTCGTTCCCGGCTACGGCCCGGCAGTGGCTGCCGACACCGGCACGGCGATCAGGGGGAACATCATCGATCTCTGGATGCCGACCACTGCCGAGGCGCAGGCCTGGGGCCGGCGCACCGTCACGATCACCGTCTACGGTTGACCCCGTGATCCGTCGGGCTCTGCTGCTGGCCACCGCCTCGATCGCCTGTGCCCTGGCCACGGCGGCGACCGCGGCCGTGCCGGCAACGATAGAGCCAAAGCTGACGAAAGCGCTCGCGTCGCCTTCACTCTCGCTCGGCCGCACCTCTGCGCTTGCGGTCGACGCGTCGACCGGGACGATCCTCTACGCCCACAACCCGTCGCTCCCGATCGCACCCGCGTCGAACGAGAAGGTCCCCGTCTCGTGGGCGGCCCTGACGAGCCTCGGCTCGGGCTATCGCTTCCACACGGAGGTTTACGGTGACGGCGCCCGGTCGGGCCCGACGTGGGACGGCGACCTGATTCTGAAGGGCTTTGGAGACCCCACGCTCTCGACGGCCGACCTCGAGCGCCTCGCGGCAACGATCTCGGGACGGGGGATCCGCACGATCAGCGGGCGCATTCTGGGCGACGAGTCGTTCTACGACACGAAGCGCGGGGCAGCCGGGTGGAAGCGCTACTTCACCGGCGGTGAGACGCCTCCGTTGTCAGCCCTCGTCGTCGATCGCGCGCACGGCTGGCCGGCACTCTCGCCGCCCCTTCTCGCCGCCCGGACGTTCCGCGACGCACTCAGCCGCCGTGGCGTCACCGTCGTCGGCCGGCCCGGTCTTGGCGTGGCGCCGACGTCCGCGGTGACGCTCGCCTCGGACGTCTCCGACCCCCTCGCGGTGATCGTCCGCCACATGAACCATGAGAGCGACAACTTCTACGCCGAGATGCTGCTCAAGCAGCTCCCCGCGGCTGCAGGCAAGGTCGGAACGTCGGTGGGCGGCGGGCAGCTCGTGATCGCAATGATGCGCGATGCCGGGATTCCGGTCGAGGGCCTGCGCATGGTCGACGGTTCGGGCCTCTCGAGCCTCGACCGCCTCACGGCTGCCGCGCTCGTCGGGGTCATCCGGGCCGGCTCCACGGATCCGACGATCAAGGCAGCGTTCGTGCGCTCGCTGGCCGTCGCCGGAGTGAGCGGCACGCTCAGCAGGCGGCTGCCGGCACTGCGGGGTCAGGTGAAGGGCAAGACGGGCACGACCGACCTCGCGTGCACGCTCTCCGGCCTCATCCGCAACTCCGTCGTGTTCGCCGTTCTCGAGAACGGAAGTCCGGTCTCGTCGTTCGCGGCACGGTCGGCCCAGGATCGGTTCGTCACGATCCTGGCATCGGCCGCGCCGGCCGCCTGACGGGACGCTGCCTCTAGGGCGCGTCGGAGAGCATCGCTCGAAGGTCGGCCTCGGCGAGGATCGGCACGCCGGCCTTCTCGGCCTTGGCGGCCTTCGAGCCCGGATTCTCGCCGACGATGACGCCGGTCGTCTTCTTGGAGACCGAGTCGGAGACCTTGGCGCCGAGCGCCTCGAGGGCAGACTTCGCCTGGTCACGGCTGTAGCCTTCGAGCGTCCCGGTGATGACGTACTGGCTCCCGGTGAGCCGTCCCTCGATCGGTCGATCGGCCTGCCCCAGCTCGAACTGCAGCCCGAGCCGGCGGAGGTCGTCGACGAGGGCGCGGTTCTCGTCGTCCGAGAACCACTCTGCGATCAGCTCGGCCCGATCGGGGCCGATGCCCTCCGCCTCCTCGAGCGCCTCCTGCGTCGCCGCCATCAGCGCGTCGATCGTGACGAAGTGCCGGGCGAGGCTGCGCGCCAGCACCCAGCCGACCTTCGGCATGTTGAGACCGAAGAGGACGCGCGAGAAGGGCTGCTGCTTGGAGCGCTCGATCGACTCGACGGCGCGGTGTGCGGAGATCTCCCCGTACCCCTCGACCTCGAGCAGCTGCTCTGCAGTCAGCCGGTAGAGGTCGGGCATCGAGCGCAGCAGCCCCTCGTCCCAGAGCTTGCGTACGAACTGCTCACCGACCCCGTCGATGTCCATCGCCGCCGTGACCCAGTGGATGAGCGTCTCGAGGCCCCGCGATGGGCAGGCGCGGTTCGGACAGCGATGCTTGACCTCGCCCTCGGGCTTGACGACTTCGAAGCCGCACAGCGGGCAATGCGTCGGCATCTTCCAGTCGACAGTGCCGGGCCGGTGCGGGCCTGCCGGCCCGACGACCTGCGGAATCACGTCGCCGGCCCGCTGCACGATCACGAGGTCGGCCTCGCGGATCCCCTTGCGGTTGATGTCCTCCTCGTTGTGCAGCGTCGCGTTCGAGACGGTGACGCCGCCCACCTGAACGGGCTCGAGCTCGGCCCAGGGGTTGAGAGCGCCCGTCCTGCCCACGCGGATGTGAATCTTGTTCAGCGTCGTGACCGCCGTCGACGGCGCCCACTTGAAGGCGCGCGCCCAGCGCGGGCGCTCGTGCAACGATCCGAGCCGCTCCTGCTGGGAGAACGAGTCGAGCTTGATGACGATCCCGTCGATCTCGTAGTCGAGCTCGGCCCGACGGGTCTCCCACTGCTGACACGCAGCGGCGACCTCCGCGATCGTCTCGAGCCTCTCGGTATGCGGGTTCGTGCGGAAGCCGTGCTCCCGCAGCCACGCGAGCATCTCCGTCTGCGAGCCGAGCTCGAGGCCGACCCGCGCCCCGACGCCGTACACCCAGACCGCGAGCGGCCGATCGGCGGTGACGGCCGGGTTCTTCTGTCTCAGCGAGCCGGCAGCCGCGTTCCGGGGGTTCGGTGCCAGCCTCTGCCCCGTTCCCTGAAGGCGCTCGTTGAGCTCCCGGAAGCCCGAGATCGGGAGGTAGACCTCGCCTCGAACCTCGAGCAGGTGCGGGAGGCGGTCACCGATCATGCGCAACGGCACCGATCCGATCGTGCGGAGGTTGACGGTGACGTCCTCGCCCTGGATCCCGTCGCCCCGCGTCGCCCCGCGGACGAGTAGGCCGTCCTCGTAGGTGAGATTGATCGCGAGGCCGTCGATCTTAGGCTCGATCACGTAGGCAACGGGCTCGTCGGCACCGAGCCGTTTGCGAACATCGTCGGCCCACTTCTCGAGCGCCTCCGCGCTCGTCACCTTCTCGAGCGAGCCCATCGGCTGGGCGTGGGCGACCTTCTGGAAGCCTGCTGAAGGAGGCGCCCCGACGCGTTGCGTGGGCGAGTCGGGGGTGATGAGCTCCGGGTGTGCCTGCTCGAGGGCGACGAGCTCGTCGTAGAGGACGTCGTAGGCCGCGTCGAGGATCTCCGGGTCGTCGAGGACGTGGTAGCGGTGGGAGTGGTAGGCCAGGATCCCGCGCAGCTCTGCGGCCCGCTCAGACGAGCTCAAGGATTTCCTCCGGATGCTGGACGAGGGCGTCGGGCTCCGCTCCGAGGAGACGCTCGTCCGGGTGGATCCCACCCCACCCGACCGCGATCGTCGTGGCTCCCGCCGCATTGCCCGCCTGGATGTCGAATGGAGAGTCGCCCACGTAGACCGCTTCGTCGGGGGTTGCGCCGAGCCGGCGCAGCGCCTCGAGCACGGGATCGGGATCGGGCTTGTGCCGCTCGGTGTCCTCGGCGCCGACCAGCACGTCGGTGAGCTCGCGGAGGAACGGCAGCCGCGCGAAGGCGAGCTCGACGGTCGCAACGCGCTTTGCCGTCACGATTCCGAGCTGGTGGCCACGGCTACGAAGCTCGAGCATCAGCTCCGGAATCCCGTCGAACGCCTCGAGCGTCGCGTGGAGTGGCTCGTTGTGGGCGCGATACACCTCGACGAGCTCGTCGATCCGATCGGGGTCGAGGTCCCGCATCTGGGCGATCAGGCCCTGCCCGCCGATTGCCGCCTTGACGCGCTCCTCGTCGGGCTCACGGCCGAGGACGGTCACGGAGGCGTGGCGCATCGACGCGACGATGATCGGCCCGGAGTCGATCAGGGTGCCGTCGAGGTCGAAGAGGATGACGCGGTAGCGCATGATGCAAGCGTATCTGGGGCGCGCGAGGTGCCTTAGTGCAGCCGGTCAGCCCGGCGCAGTCGGCTCTGTCGAGTACTCGACGCGCTCGAGATACAGGCCCCAGGGGGGCGCTGTCGCCCCGCCTTCGAAGCGGGGCCTCCCCTGGAGCAGATACTCGATGCGCTCTGGGCCGACCTGGAGCATCGTCCCGACGAGCGTGCGCACCATGTGCCGGAGGAACGAATCGGCGGTGACGGTGAAATGAAGATGGTCGCCGTGACGCTCCCAGGCCGCCTTTCTGATGACCCGCACGAACACCTCGTGTTGGCTCTCGGCCGGCGTGAACGCGGTGAACTCGTGCTCACCGGGGAGGACTGCGGCAGAGGCCTCGAGCCGCTCGAGGTCGACGGGTCGCGGCCACCAGAGCGAGCGCTTCGCCTCGAGCGCCGAGCGGGCGACGCGGTTGAGGATGAGGTAGCGGTACGAGCGTTCGGTGGCGGAGAACCGGGCGTTGAAGCCTGCCGGGGCATCCTCGGCGTGGAGCACCGAGACATCGGGCGGCAGCGCGGTGTTGAGCGCCTGGGCCGCTTTCGCGGACGGCGCGCCGCCGGTCACCTCGACGCTCGCCACCTGCCCGGTCGCGTGCACCCCCGTGTCGGTTCGGCCCGCGACGGCGAGTCCGTCCCAGCCACGGGGGTAGATCGCGTCGAGCGCAGCGCCGAGCGCGCCTTCAACGGTGCGCTGGCCCGGCTGCCGCGCCCAGCCGTGGAACGCGCCGCCGTCATACTCGAGTGTCAGCTTCAGGAGTGCCACGGCCGCGGGTTCTACCACGCGCTCACGGCCCGGGCGCAGGTCTCACGTCGAGAAGGAGGCCATCGACGGCGCTTACGACGACTGCTGCGCCAGGATCGATCGGCTCCGCGGAGCGCGCGCGCCAGATCTCACCCTCCACCCTGACCTGGGCGGTCGGGCGCGCTGCGTCCGGATCGAGCCGGCCGAGTGCAACGCCGACGCGGCCGACGATCGTCTCGGCTCCGACCGCGACGGGTGTGAGCCGGCGGCGTCGGCGCGACCACCAGAGGAACACCCCCGTCTCGGCGATGTCGATCGCCGCTGCGACGACCACGATGATCACGTTCCAGGGCCAGGAGAGGAACAGGAGCGCGACCACGAGCGCGAGGATCGTCAGCATGGGCAAAGAGTAATCGTGGCCGGAAACGCCGAGAGGCGCCCGGAGGCGCCTCTCGGCAGAGCTGCTGACTGACGCTGCAGTCGCGTCAGGCGACGGCGGCGGGGTCGTAATCGACGAGCTCGAGCAGGACCATCGGCGCGTTGTCACCCTGCCGTGGGCCGAGCTTGACGATGCGCGTGTAGCCGCCGTTGCGCTCGGCGAACCGTGGCGCGACGTTGAGGAACAGCTGGTGCACGACGTCGTTCGAGCGAAGCTCCGCGAGTGCGAGGCGCCGCGAGTGGAGGTCGCCACGCTTCCCGAGCGTGATCATTTTCTCCGCGTACGGCTTGACCGCCTTCGCCTTGGCCTCGGTCGTCTGGATCCGGCCGTGCTGGATCAGCGCGCCTGCGAGGTTCGAGTACAGCGCCTTGCGATGGGCGGAGTCCCGGCCGAGCTTCTTGCCTGCACGTGCGTGACGCATGACTTAGACGAGCTCCTCGCCCTTGAGCGTCAGCCCGTGGGCGGCGAGCGTCTCGCGAACCTCTTCGACCGACTTGCGACCGAAGTTCGGGATCGCGGCGAGCTCGGCCTCGGACTTCGAGGTGAGGTCACCGATCGTCTCGATGCCGACGCGCTTGAGGCAGTTGTACGAGCGGACACCGAGCTCGAGCTCCTCGATCGGGAAGTTCTCCATCCCGTGCGAGGTGGTCGCCTCGGCAGCGGCCTCGATGGCGGCCTCGCTGAAGCCCTCGATGCTGTCGAGGTCGGTGAAGATGGCGAGCTGCCGGATCAGGATCTCGGCGGCCTGACCGATCGCGTCACGTGGCTCGATCGAGCCGTCCGTCGTGACGTCGAGGACGAGCTTGTCGTAGTCCGTGCGCTGACCGACACGGGCGGCCTCCACCTCGTACGAGACCCGACGCACCGGCGAGAAGATCGAGTCGATCGGAATGACACCGATCGTCGTCTCCGAGCCACGGTTCAGCTCGGCCGGCATGTAGCCGCGGCCACGGCCGATCGTGAGCGTCATCTCGAGCTTGCCCTTGGCGGCGAGCTGAGCGATCTCGAGCTCCGGATTGAGGATCTCGAGGTCGGCAGGAGCCTCGATATCGGCGGCGGTGACGATGCCGGGGCCTTTCTTCGAGATGTGCACCTCGACCTCGGGGGACTCGCCGTGCAGCCGGCAGATGAGGCTCTTGAGGTTGAGGATGACGTCGGTGACGTCCTCGCGCACGCCCGGCAGCGTCGTGAACTCGTGGGCGACGCCCTCGATCTTGACGGCCGTCACGGCTGCTCCCTCGAGGGACGAGAGGAGAACGCGGCGGAGCGAGTTGCCGAACGTATAGCCGAAGCCGCGGTCGAGCGGCTCGATCGCGAACACGCCCCGATGATCGTCGCCCTCTTCGGAGACGATGCGGGGAATCTGGAAGTCCATCAGGGTTGAGCGGGTTGCCAAAGCGATCCTTTCGTCTTCTTCACACCGGGCGAGGCACGCCTCGCCCGTACGTTTCTGGAGGGAGGCAAGCCTCCCCGTCATCTATTTCGAGTACAGCTCGACGATGAGCGACTCCTGCACGGGAGTGTCGATCTCCGCGCGCTCGGGCCAGCGCAGCACCTTGCCGGCAAGGCCCTCGTGGTCGGCCTGCAACCAGGGCGAGACGGACGCCGTCAGATCGGTCGCGTCGCGCACGAGCGGTGCCGCGGCGCTGCCCGACTTCAACGTGATCACGTCGTTCGGACGGACGGCGAAGCTCGGGATGTTGACCCTGCGGCCGTTGACCTGGAAGTGACCGTGGCGCACGAGCTGACGTGCCTGGGCGCGAGAGCCCGCGAAGCCGAGCCGGTACACGACGTTGTCGAGTCGCGTCTCGAGCATGCGGAGCAGGTTCTCGCCAGGAGCGCCCGTGCCACGCGTCGCCTTCTCGTAGGTATTGCGGAACTGCTTCTCGAGAAGGCCGTAGTAACGGCGTGCCTTCTGCTTCTCACGCAGCTGCAGCAGGTACTCGCTCTGCTTGATCCGGCCGCGGCCGTGCTCGCCCGGCGGATACGAGCGGCGCTCGATCGCGCACTTCTCGGTCAGGCAGCGCTCGCCCTTGAGGAAGAGCTTGATGCCCTCACGCCGGCACATCCGGCACTTGGGGCCGAGGTCGCGAGCCATTAGACGCGCCTCCGCTTCTTCTGGCGCACGCCGTTGTGGGCCTGCGGTGAGACGTCCTTGACGCCGAGGATCTCGAGGCCGGCCGCCTGAAGCGAGCGGATCGCGGTCTCACGACCGGACCCCGGGCCCTTGACGAACACCTCGACCTTCTGGAGCCCGTGCTCCATCCCCTTGCGCGCGCAGTTGTCTGCGGTGACCTGCGCTGCGAACGGCGTCGATTTGCGCGACCCCTTGAACCCGGCCGAGCCGGCCGACTCCCACGCGATCACGTTGCCATCCTTGTCGGTCAACGACACGATCGTGTTGTTGAACGAGGTCTTGATGTGCGCCTGGCCGATCGCGATGTTCTTCTTGACGCGGCGGCGCGTGCGACCGCGAGCAGCCGCTGCTTTGCGAGGAGGTGCCATTTACTTCCCCTTCTTCCCGCGTCCGACAGTCTTCTTCGGGCCCTTGCGGGTACGCGCGTTGGTCTTGGTGCGCTGCCCGCGGGCGGGCAGGCCGCGCCGGTGCCGGACGCCGCGGTAGCAGCCGATCTCCGACAGGCGCTTGATCGCCTGGGAGCGCTCACGCCGTAGGTCGCCCTCGACCTCGACGTTCGCGTCGATGTACGTACGAAGCTTCGTGACCTCGTCGTCGGTGAGGTCTTTGATCTTCTGATCCGGGTCGAGCTCGAGGTCCTTGCAGATCTTCTGCGCGGTGGACTGGCCGATCCCGTAGATGTACGTGAGCCCGATCTCGAGACGCTTCTGGTTCGGGAGGTTGACGCCTGCGATGCGAGCCAAAGTACTAACCCTGCCTTTGCTTGTGCCGGGGATTGGTGCAGATCACCATGGTGCGCCCATGCCGCTTGATGACGCGGCAGCGCTCACACATTGGCTTGACGGACGGGCGAACTTTCATCGTGATCCTTGTTCGTGGTTCAGTGCGTACGTGTCAGCGGTGGCGGAACGTGATGCGGCCGCGCGTGAGGTCGTACGGAGAGAGCTCGACCTTGACCCGGTCGCCCGGGAGGATGCGGATGTAGTGCTTGCGCATCTTCCCTGAGATCGCGGCGAGAACCGTGTGACCTTCGTCGAGCTGCACCCTGAACATCGTGCTCGGGAGCGCCTCGACGACCTCGCCTTCGACCTCGATCTTCTCTTCCTTGACAGCCACCCTTCCCTCGCGCGAACGCCTCTTTGTGTGGAAGGCCCCGAAAGACCTGACGAATTCCCATTGCGCAGCAAAAACGGCCGCGCTGCGGGCCGCTTACTGTAGCAAACTCGCTCTCTCGACGGCGATTCCGACGCGGGGCGTCAGAATCCGCGGGCCTGCGGCCGTTATCGCGACCGTGTGCTCGAAATGCGCGGCCAGCGAGCCGTCCTCGGTCGAGATCGACCAACCGTCGTCGTGCACGTATACCTCGGGCGAACCAACCGTGATCATCGGCTCGATCGCGATCGTCATTCCCTCCGAGAGCTTCTCGCCCCTGTCCGGACGGCCGAAGTTCGGCACGTGCGGCGCCTCGTGGTAGTAGCGCCCGACGCCGTGGCCGACGAGGCTACGGACAACCGAGAACCCTGCGCCCTCGACGATCGTCTGCACGGCGTGTGAGATGTCGCCAATCCGGTTCCCGAGCTGCGCCTGAGCGATGCCGGCTGCAAGCGCATCCTGGCACACGTCGAGCAGTCGCTGCGCCTCGCTGTCGACCGAGCCGACGCCGAAGGTGTAGGCGCTGTCGGCGATCGCCGTGTCGAGCACGACGCCGACGTCGATCGTGATCAGGTCGCCGTCGGCGACGCGATAGGGGCCGGGGATGCCGTGGACGACCATCGCGTTCGGCGAGATGCAGATCTCGGCCGGGTAGGTGCCGTGGTACCCCTTCGAGGCCGACGTACCGCCGTGCTCGGCGATGAACGCTCCGGCGATGTCGTCGAGTTCACCGGTGGTGATGCCCGGCTCGATGTGCTCACCGACGTGCGCGATCGTAGCGGCAACGAGCACGCCGGCGCGGGCGATGCGCTCGATCTCCTCGGGGCCTTTGCGGATGATCACGGGCGGATTGCCTCCTGGATCTGGGCGAAGACGTCGTCGACGCTTGCTCCCGCGTCGATCGTGCGGAGCGTTCCGGCAGCCCGGTAGCGCTCGACGACCGGCTCCGTCTGCTCATGATAGATGGCGAGCCGACGCGCCATCACGTCCGGCGTGTCGTCGCCACGTGCCTCGTCCTGCGCCCGCCCGATCATCCGCTCCGTTGCCCTGCCGTCGTCGAGGTCGAAGAACAGGACCGAGTCGAGTGGGCGCCCGATCGCATGCAGCATCTCGTCGAGCGCCTTGGCCTGGGCGATGTTCCGGGGAAAGCCGTCGAGGATGAAGCCGACAGCCGCATCGTCCTGCGAGAGCCGATCGCGGATCAGCGCGATCGTCAGCTCGTCGGGCACGAGCTCGCCCGAGGCGAGGATCGGCGCAACCTGGAGGCCGAGCTCGGTTCCGTCGGCAACGGCAGCGCGAAACATGTCCCCCGTCGAGACATGGGGCACGCCGTGGGCCGCGGAGATCCGCTTTGCCTGCGTGCCCTTCCCGGATCCCTGTGGCCCGAGAACGAGGACGTTGACCGTCGCTATTTGAGGAAGCCTTCGTAGTTCCGCATCATCATCTGGCTCTCCATCTGACGCATCGTGTCGAGCGCGACACCGACTGCGATCAGCACCGACGTACCGCCGAGCGCTCGGGCGTTCGCCTGCGAGAAGCCGCCGTACTTGATGAAGATGCTCGGTGCGATGGCCACCGTGGCGAGGAACAACGAGCCAGGCAACGTCAGCCGGGTCAGGACCCGGTCGAGGTACTGCGCCGTCGGCGGGCCCGGGCGGATGCCGGGGATGTAGCCGCCGTACTTGCGCAGGTTGTCCGCCTGCTCGACCGGGTTGAACTGCACCGCGGTGTAGAAGTACGTGAAGAGAATGATCAACGAAGCCTCGGTGAGGAGGTACGTCCAGTTGCCGGGCTGGAAGTGGTCGTTGACGAACTGCTGCGTGCTCGGGAAGTACTGGGCAACAGTGGCCGGGAACGCGAGCAACGCGGCGGCGAAGATCACCGGGATCACCCCGGCCATGTTGACGCGCAGCGGCAAGTAGGTCGCGCCACCCGTCGTCATGCGCCGGCCCACCATCCGCTTTGCGTACTGGATCGGGATCCGGCGCTGGCCTTCCTGCACGAAGACGACCGAGGCGACGATACCAACCGCGATGAGCGGGAAGAAGATGCGCTCCATCGGGCCGCCGTTCCACCAGGCGCTGATGCCGAGCGGCAGGCTCGTCAGGATCGACGCGAAGATGAGAATCGAGATGCCGTTGCCGATGCCGCGCTTCGTGATCTGCTCACCGAGCCACATCAGCAGCACCGTGCCGGTTGTCAGCGTGACGACGATCAGGGTCATCCGGCCGGCGTTCGCCTGCAGCGCGTCCTGGCGCTGGAAGAGGACGGCGTAGCCGAATGCCTGCAGCGCGGCGAGGACGACGGTCAAGTAGCGCGTGTACTGGTTGATCTTGGCGTAACCGGCCTCGCCCTCCTTCTGGAGCTCGGCGAGCCGCGGGATCACGACGGTCAGGAGCTGGACGATGATCGATGCCGTGACGTACGGCATGATCCCGAGCGCGAAGAGCGAGAACCGCGAGAGCGCGCCGCCCGAGAACAGGCTCAGCAGCCCGAGGATCGAGCCGCCGTTACCGTTGAAGTAGCTCTGAATCGCTGCCGAGTCGACGCCGGGCGCCGGCATCCACGAGCCCAGCCGGTAAATGGCGAGCACGAGGGCCGTGAAGAGAACGCGCCGCCGTAGCTCCGGGACGCGCCAGGCGTTGCCGAGCCAACTCAGCATTACTCAGCCGGCGCGTCGCTCTTCGAGGATGACGCGTCGCCCTCGAGGGCGGCGGCCTCGTCGGCGGCAGCCGGCGTTGCCTCCTCGACGATCTCAGCCTCGACGTCGGTCTCGTCGCGCGCGACCGGTGCCTTGGCCTTCGACCGCTTCGGCCTCTTCTCGACGGGCTCACCGCGCAGCCAGCTGACGGTGCCGCCCGCTGCCTCGATCTTCTCCTTGGCGGACTTCGAGAAGCCGTGCGCGCTGACGGAGAGCTTCTTCGTCAGCTCACCGGACCCGAGAATCTTGATGTCGATCTTCGTGTTCTTGATCAGGCGCGCCGTGACGAGCGCGTCTGGCGTCACCTCGGCGCCCGCCTCGAATCGTGCCTCGAGGTCACGGAGGTTGACGGGCTGCGTCGCCGTGCGGAACGGGCCGATCGGCATTGCGTCGGCGGAGGTGTTACCGCGCAGCTTGGGCAGGCGCATGTCGATCGGCATCTGGCCGCCCTCGAAGCCGGCGGGCATGGCGTGCGAGCCGGAGCGCGACTTCTGACCCTTGATGCCGCGGCCGGAGTAGCGACCCTTGCCGGAGCCCATGCCGCGGCCGATGCGCTTGCGGTCCTTCCGCGGCTGCGCGGGCTTGAGGCTGTGAAGATTGAGCTCCTCTGCCATGACTAGGCGTCCTTCCCTTCGACCTTGACGAGATGTGCAACGTGCCGGAGCTGGCCCGCGAGCTCCGGGGACTCCTTGTGCTCCGCGGTGCGACCGATCTTGCCGAGCCCGAGTGCACGGATCGTGCCCTCGTGCTTCTTGCTCTGGCCGATCGTGCTCCGCACCTGGGTGATCTTCACCGTGCTCATGCCGGAACCTCTGCGAGATCCGCCGGCGGCGGCTCCGCCTCGGCTGCTGCAGCGGCGGCGGCTGCGACCTTGGCGGCGTCGTAGCCGCGCGGTAGCGGGAGCACCTCTTTGATGGTCTTGCCGCGCTGCCGGGCAACGTCCTCCGGGCGGCGCAGGTTCTTCAGCCCGTCGACCGTGGCCTTCGCCATGTTGATCGGGTTCGTCGTACCGAGGCTCTTGGCGAGCACATCGCGAATGCCGGCGAGCTCGAGCACTGCGCGCACGCCGCCCCCGGCGATGACGCCGGTACCTTCGCTGGCCGGCCGCAGGAACACGCGGGCGGCACCGAACTGGCCGAGAATCTCGTGGGTGATCGTGGTGCCGTGCTTCGGCACGGTGAACAGGTTCTTCTTCGCGTCGTCGACGGCCTTCGAGATGGCGAGCGGAACCTCGCGTGCCTTCCCGTAGCCGACGCCGACCCGGTCGGTCTCGTCACCGACGACCACGAGCGCCGTGAACGAGAAGCGCCGGCCGCCCTTGACCACCTTGGCGACGCGGTTGATCTCGATCACGCGCTCCTTCAGCTCGCGTGACTCAGCTACCTCAAACGTGCTCAAAACTCAAGCCCTCCTTCGCGCGCGCCATCGGCGAGCGCTTTCACGCGTCCGTGGTAGAGGTAGCCGCCGCGATCGAACACGCAGGTCGTAACGCCTGCCGCCTTCGCTGCCTCGGCCAACTTCTTCCCTACCTCGGTTGCCTGTTCGGTCTTGTCGCCCGAAAAACCCTTCAGCTGCAGCCAGCTCGCAGCTGCCAGCGTGCGGGCGTTCCGGTCGTCGATCAGCTGGGCGAAGATGCCCCGATTGGAACGGAAAACAGCGAGGCGAGGGCGCTCCGAGGTTCCGGCCACCTTGCCGCGAATGCGGCGGTGCCGGCGAAGCCGCGCTTCGCGCGTCGACAGAGTGCTCATGCGCGCTTGCCTACCTTTCTCCGAACCTGCTCGTCGCGATAGCGAATGCCCTTGCCCTTGTACGGCTCCGGCGGACGCACCTTGCGAATCTCTGCGGCCGTCTGTCCGACGACCTGCTTGTCCGTGCCCTTGACGATGATCTGCGTCGGGATCGGCACCTCGAACGAGACGCCTGTCCGCGGAGTGATCGTCACGGTGTGCGAGTAGCCGACGGCCAGCTCCAGGTCGGTGCCCTTGAGGGCAGCCCTGTAGCCGACGCCCTGGATCTCGAGATGCTTCTCGAAGCCCTTCGTGACGCCCTCGACCATGTTCGCCACGAGCGTGCGGGTGAGGCCGTGCAGCGCGCGATCGTCACCACGGTCGGTCGGGCGCGTCACGTTGAGCACGCCGTCCTCCTGCACGATCTGCATGCGCACGGGAACCTGCTGCTCGAGCGCGCCGAGCGGCCCCTTGACGTTCACCTGGTTGCCCTGCGACACCTCGACGGTGACCCCGCTCGGGACCTCGATGGGCTTTCGTCCGATCCGGCTCATGGCGCTACCAGACGAACGCGAGCACTTCGCCGCCAACGCCGCGCTCTGCGGCCTGACGGCTGGTGATCACGCCGGTCGAGGTTGACAGGATTGCCGTGCCGAGACCACCGAGCACGCGGGGAAGCCTGTCCTTGCGGGCGTACACGCGCCGACCCGGCTTCGAGATGCGCTTCAGGTCGGTGATGACGCGCTCGCGGTTGCGGCCGAACTTGAGCTCGACGACGAGCGTGGAGAACGGGGCGCCTTCGACGACCCGAAAGTCCTTGATGTAGCCCTCGTCCTTGAGGAGGCGTGCGATCTCCTCCTTCATCCGCGAGGTCGGCATCTGGGCGCTGTCGTGCATCGCCTTGTTGGCGTTGCGAATCCGGGTCAGCATGTCTGCGACTGGGTCGGTCAGCATTACGAAAACCTCTGCGCTACGTCCAACATACGAAAGCTCTTTCCTCGAGTGTTCGGGACGATTGTCGGCACCGTTCCGCGCCGAATCCCTTCCCTGGACCAGCTCGAGCGCGCGGCGGCATGTCCGTCCGAGCGCGCGAGCCGTTTGATTCGTGGAGTCGTGAAAGTCATGTGAGCGTCTCTTGCCCTACCAGGAGGACTTGGTCATTCCCGGGATCGCGCCCTGATGCGCCAGCTCGCGCAGGCAGATCCGGCACAGCTTGAACTTCTTGTAGACGGACCGCGGCCGGCCGCACCGGTTGCACCGCGTGTACGCCTGGGTCTTGTACTTCGGCGCCCGCTTCTGCTTGACGCGGAGGGAGGTCTTGGCCATGCCCTAGTCCCTTCTGGCTTCGGTTGCGAACGGCAGGCCGAGATGGCGCAGAAGCGCTCGCGCCTGCTCGTCCGTTTCAGCCGTCGTCGTGATTGCGATGTCGAGGCCCCGGATCGTCTGCACGCTGTCGTAGTCGATCTCCGGGAAGATGATCTGCTCCTTGATGCCGAGCGAGTAGTTGCCCCGGCCGTCGAACGAGTCCGGGTTGAGGCCCCGGAAGTCGCGGATGCGCGGCAGCGAGATCGAGACGAGCCGGTCGAGGAACTCGTACATCCTTGCTCCACGCAACGTCACGCGGGCTCCGACGGCCATCCCCTCACGGAGCTTGAAGCTCGCGATCGACTTGCGGGCACGACGAATCTGAGCGTGCTGGCCCGTGATCGTGGAGAGCTCCTCGATCGCGGCATCCATCGCCTTGGCATCCGTCTTTGCGTCGCCGACGCCCATGTTGAGCGTGATCTTCGTCACCTTGGGGACGCGCATGATCGAGTCGAGCTCGAGCTCGTCCTTGAGGGCGGGGCGGATCTCCTCGTCATAGCGCTGCTTCAGGCGCGGGAAATAGGTCTCGGTCGCGGCAGCCATCAGCGCTCGACCTCCTCGTTGCAGCGCTTGCAGAAGCGAACGCGCACGGTCTCGCCCTTGATCTCCTTGACGTGCACGCCGACGCGCGTTGCCTGCTTACAGGTCGGGCATACGAGCATCACGTTCGAGATCTGGATCGGCGACGGCTTCTCGAAGATGCCGCCGGGCGTCATCTGCGCGCCACCCATGCGCGACTGGTCGCGGATCGGCTCGGGCTTGCGATGGCGCTTGACGAGATTCAGGTTCTCGACGATGACGCGACCCTCGCTCGGGCGTGCCTCGATCACACGGCCCTGCTTGCCGCGATCCTTGCCGGCGAGCACCTGCACGGTGTCGCCCTTCTTGATCTTCATCGTTGTTGCCATCTCTAGAGAACCTCGGGTGCCAGGCTGACGATTTTCATGAAATTCTTCTCGCGCAGCTCACGGGCGACCGGCCCGAAGATGCGTGTACCACGTGGGTTGAGCTGGTTGTCGATGATGACGGCGGCGTTCTCGTCGAAGCCGATCAGCGTGCCGTCGTTGCGACCGTAGGGCTTTTTCGTCCGGACGACGACGGCTTTCACCACCTCGCCCTTCTTGACCGTGCCCTGCGGCGTCGCGGCCTTCACGGTAGCAACGATGATGTCGCCGACGCGGGCATAGCGACGATGCGATCCTCCCATCACGCGGATGCAGAGGATCTCGCGGGCGCCGGTGTTATCGGCGACCTTGAGGCGGCTCTCCTGCTGAATCACTTCGCGACCTCGACGATCTCGGTCAGGCGCCAGCGCTTCGTTGCCGACAGCGGGCGCGTCTCGACGATGCGGACGGTGTCGCCGACCTTGGCGCTGTTGGCCTCGTCATGGGCATGGAACTTGACCGAGCGGCGCACGACCTTCTTGTACTTCCGGTGCGACTTGATCACGTCGACCTTGACGACGATGGTCTTGTCCATCGCGTCCGAGACGACGGTGCCGAGGCGCTCCTGGCTGCGACCCCGCTCGTGCTCGGGCTTCTCGAGCCGCACGATCGGCTTGCGCTCCGTTGCCTTCTCGCGGGTCGGCCGGGTCTTCTTGGGCCGAAGCGAGCGGGGCAGTCGCTTCTTCTTGATCTTCGGGCCGGACTGCGGGGCAGGCGCGGCGGGCTCGGCAGCAACGGCTGCCTCGACCTCCGCCGCAACCTCGATCTCCTCGGCGACAGCCTCGACGGCAGCCTCCTCGATCGCCTCCTCGGCGACGACGGCCTCGACGATCTCCTCGGCCACCACCTCGGCGGCAGCCTCCTCGATCGCCTCCTCGGCGACCTCGACCTCGGCCACGATCTCCGCGATGTCCTCCGCGACGACCTCCTCGATCACCTCGTCGGCCCCGGCGCCTTCGTCGGCGCTGAGCTCTCCTGCGGCGACGGCCTCGGCGACAGCTTCCTCAGCCTCGGCGCCCGCCTCGAGGTCGGCTGCGACGGCGTCCGCCGCTGCTTCCTCGATCGCCTCCTCGGCGACCTCGACCTCGGCCACGACTTCGGCGACGTCCTCGGCCACCGCTTCCTCGATCGCCTCCTCGGCGACCTCGACCTCGGCCGCGATCTCAGCGATGTCCTCTGCGACAGCCTCGGTCACGGCGTCATCGACCTCTGCCGCCACGACGGGGTCGGACTCGGTTGTCTTCTTCTTCTTTTCTGCCATCTCAGATCTTCCCCAGTCGTTCACGCTCGGTCTTCACGGTCAGGATGCGGGCGATCTCGCGTTTCGCCGACCGCAGCCGGGCGCTGTTCTCGAGCGCGCCGGTGGCCGACTGGAAACGGAGGTTGAACAGCTCTTTGCGGGTCTCGCCCATCTTCTCCTCGAGCTCCTCGTTCGTGAGGTCTCGTAGCTGCCTAGCTTTCAAAGAGATCAGCCTCCCGCCGTACGAACTTCACCTTGATTGGTAGCTTCTGGCCGGCGAGCCGAAGGGCCTCGCGGGCGAGTGCCTCGTCGACCCCTGCGAGCTCGAAGAGCACGCGACCAGGCTTGACGACGGCGACCCAGCCCTCGGGCGAGCCCTTGCCGGAGCCCATCCGCGTCTCGGCCGGCTTCTTCGTGAACGGCTTGTCCGGGAACAGGTTGATCCAGACCTTGCCGCCGCGCTTGATCTTGCGCGTCATCGCGATCCGGGCAGCCTCGATCTGACGGTTGGTGATCCAGCCGTCCTCGAGCGCCTTGATCCCGTAGTCGCCGAACTGCACGGTCGTCTGCCCCTTCGCGAAGCCGTCACGGCGGCCGCGATGGTGCTTGCGATGCTTCGTCCTCTTCGGGAGCAACATCAGCTGTCAGCCCCTTCGGGCTTTGCCTCAGGCGTGATCTCGGGTGTCACGTCGGGCATCGGCGTATCCGTCGACTCGGGAGCCTTCGGCTCCGCCTGCCGCGGCGGCCGCTGCGAGCGTCCTCCGCCGTCCGGCCGTGGGCCCGACCCTCCGGCCGGCCGGCCACCCTGGCCACCGGCGGGGCGCGGACGCCCGCCACCGGGACGACCACCGGGTCGGCCGCCGCCGCCGGCACCGCCCGCAGCTCCGCCACCTGGGCCACGCCGGCCCTTCTTGACGAGGCCGAGACCCTCGCGATCCTGGCTGCGACCGCGACCGCTCTCGCGCGAAGCGCCGAGACCTTCGGCGGCGCCACCACGCTTACGACGGGCCTGATCCTGGTCGCCGAGACGCGTCTCCTTGCCGGTCGACGTGCCTTCGTAGCCCTCGGGCATGATCTCGCCCTTGTTGACCCAGACCTTGACGCCGATGCGACCGTAGGTCGTCTTCGCCTCGGCGAAGCCGTAGTCGATATCGGCGCGGATCGTGTGCAACGGCACGCGACCCTCGGTGTAGCGCTCCGAGCGGCTCATCTCGCCGCCGCCGAGCCGTCCACCACACTGGATCTTGATGCCCTGCGCACCCGACCGCATTGCAGAGGCGAGCGCGCGCTTCATCGCTCGCCGGAACGAGACGCGGTTCTGCAGCTGCTCGGCGATCGACTGCGCCACGAGCTGTGCGTCGAGCTCCGGGCCGCTTGATCTCGTTGATGTTGATATGCACCGACTTACCGGTGATCGAGTGCAGCTCCTTCCGGAGCGCGTCGACCTCGACCCCCGACTTGCCGATCACGATGCCCGGGCGAGCCGTGTAGATGTCGACCGTGATCCGCTGCTTGTCCTTGCGGATCAGGATGTCGGACAGGCCGGCGTGCGACAGCTTGCCGGTGATGTGCTCGCGGATGCGGACATCCTCGAGAATGTAATCGGCGAACTCCTTCTTGCCGGTGTACCAGTTCGACTTCCAGTCGTGGATGACACCGACGCGCAGGCCGCCAGGATGGATCTTCTGGCCCATCAGGCAACAGCCTCCTTCTTCTTCGCCGGCGCACGCTTCTTCGGGCTCGGCTTCGGCGTTTCGTCGCTCGCGGGCGCCTCGGAGCTCGGGGCGGTCTCGGCGGCGGGCTTCTCGGCCGCTCGCTTCGGTCGCGCCTGGGCCTTCGGGTTCTCGCTGACGATCAGGGTGATGTGACACGTGCGCTTGCGGATGCGGTTGACGCGACCACGCGCACGAGCGCGCCAACGCTTGAGCGTAGGGCCTTCGTCCGCATAGGCGGCGAGGACGATGAGCTCGTCACCGTCGAGACCATGGGCCGACTCGGCGTTCGCAACGGCCGAGCGCAGCACCTTCTCGATGTCGACCGCGGCTGCGCGCGAGGTGAACGCGAGGATCGTGCGTGCCTCCGGCACGCTGCGGCCACGGATGTGGTCGAGCACGAGCCGGGCCTTGCGGGCCGAGAGGCGCACGTACTTCGCCTCGGCGCGAGCCTGATTCACGGTGGGTGTCTTTGCAGCAGCCATCTAGCGCTTCTTCACCTGGGTCTTGTTGTCACCGGCATGGCCGCGGAACGTGCGGGTGGGAGCGAACTCGCCGAGCTTGTGGCCCACCATCTGCTCGCTGACGAACACCGGCACGTGCTTGCGACCGTCGTGAACCGCGATCGTGTGCCCGACCATGTCGGGGAACACGGTGGAGCTGCGCGACCACGTGCGGATCATCCGCTTCTCGTTGGCGGCGTTCATCGCCTCGATCCGGCCGAGCAGCCGGTCGTCGATGAAAGGCCCCTTCTTCGATGATCTAGACATGAGTGGTTAGCGCCTTTCCTTGCCACGGCGACGGCCGCGGACGATCAGCTTGTCGGATTCCTTGTGCTTGCGGCGGGTGCGCTTGCCGAGCGTCGGCACGCCCCACGGAGTGACCGGGTGACGGCCGCCCTTGGACTTGCCCTCACCACCGCCGTGCGGGTGGTCGACCGGGTTCATGGCCGACCCGCGGACTGCAGGGCGCTTGCCGAGCCAGCGGCTGCGGCCGGCCTTGCCGGACTGCTCGTTGGCGTGATCGGAGTTCCCGACCTGGCCGACGGTGGCGCGGCACGTCAGGAGGACACGGCGCATCTCGCCGGACGGGAGGCGGAGGACGCCGTAACCCTGGTCCTTGGCGACGAGCTGGACGCCTGCACCGGCCGAGCGGGCCATCTTCGCGCCCTGGCCCGGCTTGAGCTCGACGTTGTGAACGAGCGTGCCCGTCGGGATGTTGTCGAGCGGCAGCGCGTTGCCCGCCTTGATGTCGGCGGTCGGGCCGGACTCGACCGAGGCACCGACGCGAAGGCCCTGCGGCGCGATGATGTATGCCTTGGCGCCGTCGGCGTAGTGGAGCAGCGCGATCCGGGCCGACCGGTTCGGGTCGTACTCGATCGCGGCCACCTTGGCCGGCACGCCGTCCTTGACGCGCTTGAAGTCGATGATGCGGTACTGGCGCTTGTGGCCGCCACCCTGGTGCCGCGTCGTGATGCGGCCGTTGTTGTTGCGACCACCCGTCTTCTTGAGCGGCTCGACGAGTGACTTCTCAGGCGCTTTCTTGGTGATGTCCTCGAACGACGAGACGGCCATGAAGCGTCGTCCTGGGCTCGTGGGCTTGTACTTCTTGACTGCCATGACTTAGACCTGAGCCCCCTCGAAGATCTCGATCGTCTGCCCCTCGTGCAGCTGCACGACGGCCTTCTTCCAGCTCGGGCGCACGCCGGCGAAAACGCCGCGGCGCTTCGGCTTGGCGGGCACCTTGATCATGCGAACGCTGTCGACCTTGACGCCGAAGAGCTCCTCCACCGCCTGACGCACCTGCGTCTTGTGTGCGTCCTTGTGGACCTTGAACGTGTAGCAACGGTCGGCGAGGCCGGCGTAGCTCTTCTCCGACACGACCGGAGCGATCAGGACGTCGGCGGCGTTCACGATGCCTTCCCTTCGACGAGCGACAATGCGGCCTCGCTGACGAGCACGGACCGCGCCCAGACGATCGGCGCCACCTCGAGCTCGGACGGAACCGTGACGAGCACGCGGTCGAGGTTGCGGAAGGACTTGATCAGGCCGATCTCGTCTTCACGCGCGACGACGACGAGCGGCGTGTCCTTGCCCCACTTCTCGACGAGCGCCTTGGCCTGCTTGGTCGACGGCGTCTCGAAGGCCGTGCCGTCGACGAGCGCAAGCGTCTCGTTGCCGACGTGATTCGAGAGCGCACCCGCGAGTGCAGCGCGACGGACCTTCCGGTTCACCTTCACGTCGAAGCTGCGCATGCCCGGCGCGAACGCGACGCCGCCGCCCGTGAAGTGCGGGGCGCGAATCGTGCCCTGACGTGCCCGGCCGGTGCCCTTCTGGCGCCACGGCTTGGCGCGACCGCCGGAGACCATGCCGCGGGTCTTCGCGCCACGGGTGCCCGCGCGATGCGCATTCAACTCCGCGCGCACGACCTCGTGCACGATGTGCCTCTTGAGCTCGGCGCCGAAGACGGCGGACTCGAGCGCTACGTCCTTGTCGGCAGAGCCACCGAGGCTCTGCACCTTCAAAGCTCCTGCCTTCAACGCAGCCATCAGTCGGTGCTCCTGATCTCGACAATGCCGCTCTTCGGGCCGGGAACGGCACCCTTGACGAGCAGCAGGTTGCGCTCGACGTCGACCTGATGGACGACGAGCCCGAGCTGGGTGACGCGCACGCCACCCATGCGACCCGACATCTTCTGTCCGCGGAACACGCGGGACGGAGTGGCCGAGGCGCCGATCGAACCGGGCGCGCGCACGTTGTGCGAGCCGTGGCTGACGGGGCCGCGCTTGAAGTTGTGCCGCTTGATCGTGCCGGCGAAGCCCTTGCCCACCGACGTGCCGGCGACCTTGATCTCGTCGCCGGGCTCGAAGGCCTCGACGGTGACCGTGTCGCCGACGCTCAGCTCGGTGTCGCCGCGGAACTCGGCGAGGTGACGGTGGGCGGTCGCGCCGGCCTTCTTCAGATGGCCGAGCTCGCCCTTCGTGATCTTGCGGTCGACCACAGGCTCGTAGGCGAGCTGCACGGCGGCGTAGCCGTCGGCGGCGTCGCTACGAACATGGGTGACGGGGCACGGACCGGCCTCGATCACGGTGACAGCGGTGACGCTACCCGTCTCCGGATCGAAGATCTGGGTCATGCCGAGCTTTCTGCCGAGGATGCCTTTCATCGCCACAGACCTAGAGCTTGATCTCGATGTCGATGCCGGCGGGAAGATCGAGGCGCATCAGCGAATCAACCGTCTTCGGCGTCGGGCTATGGATGTCGATCAACCGCTTGTGCGTGCGCACCTCGAAATGCTCGCGCGAGTCCTTGTCCTTGAAAGGGCTGCGGATCACGCAGTACACGTTCTTCTCGGTGGGCAGCGGCACGGGGCCGGTGATCGTCGCACCGGTGCGCTGCGCCGTCTCGACGATCTGCGACGCCGAGCGGTCGAGCTGCTGGTGGTCGTACCCCTTGAGCCGGATGCGGATTTTCTGTTGCGCCATGTGTGTGGTTTCTCTCCCAAGCGGGCGAGGCAGGCCTCGCCCCTACGACGGTAGGGGCGAGGCATTGCCGCGCTCCTACTTGATGATCTCCGTGACGACGCCGGCGCCGACGGTGCGGCCACCCTCGCGAACGGCGAACCGGAGGCCGGCGTCCATCGCGATCGGCTGACCCATCTCGATCTCCATCTGCGTGTTGTCACCGGGCATGACCATCTCCTGGCCGTCCGGGAGCTTGATCGAGCCGGTCACGTCCGTCGTGCGGAAGTAGAACTGCGGCCGGTAGCCGTTGAAGAACGGGGTATGGCGGCCGCCTTCGTCCTTCGAGAGCACGTACACCTCGGCCTTGAAGTGCGTGTGCGGGGTGATCGAGCCCGGCTTCGCAAGCACCTGGCCGCGCTCGACCTCCTCACGCTTGACGCCGCGGAGCAGTGCTCCGGCATTGTCGCCGGCCTGCGCGAAGTCGAGCACCTTCTGGAACATCTCGAGCCCGGTGACCGTCGTCTTCTCCACCTTGTCGTGGATGCCGACGATCTCGATCTCCTGGCCGACCTCGATCTTGCCCTGCTCGATGCGGCCCGTGACGACCGTGCCGCGACCCGTGATCGTGAACACGTCCTCGATCGGCATCAGGAACGGCTTGTCGGTGTCGCGCGTCGGCTCCGGGATGTAGGAGTCGACAGCGGCCATCAGCTCGAGAATCTTGGGCGTCCACTCCGGATCGCCCTCGAGCGCCTTGAGCGCCGAGACCTGGATCACCGGGATGTCGTCGCCCGGGAAGTCGTACTTCGAGAGCAGCTCGCGAACCTCGAGCTCGACGAGCTCGAGCAGCTCGGGATCGTCCACCATGTCGGCCTTGTTCAGCGCGACGACCATGAACGGCACCTCGACCTGACGGGCGAGCAGGATGTGCTCTCGCGTCTGCGGCATCGGGCCGTCGGCGGCCGAGACGACGAGAATCGCGCCGTCCATCTGGGCTGCACCCGTGATCATGTTCTTGATGTAGTCGGCGTGACCCGGGCAGTCGACGTGCGCGTAGTGCCGGTTCTCGGTCTCGTACTCGACGTGCGCGGTGTTGATCGTGATGCCGCGCTGCCGCTCCTCGGGAGCCGCGTCGATCGAGGTGAAGTCGCGCGCGGCGGTGCCCGTGCCGGACTCGGAGAGCACCTTCGTGATCGCTGCTGTCAGCGTCGTCTTGCCGTGGTCGATGTGGCCGATGGTGCCGACGTTGACATGCGGCTTCGACCGCTCAAATTTCTGCTTCGCCATTTCCTACGATCTCCTTCTTACGAGCCTGACTGCGAGTCGACGATGTCGCTCGCGATGGACTGGGGTACTGCGTCGTACCGGTCGAACTGCATGGTGAAGGTCGCCCGGCCCTGCGACATAGAGCGCAGGTCGGTCGCGTACCCGAACATCTCGGACAGGGGCACGCTGGCCTTGATCGACTGTGAGTTGCCGAGCGGCTCGAGCGATTCGACCCGTCCACGGCGGCCGTTCAGGTTGCCCATCACGTCGCCGAGGTAATCGTCGGGGGTGACGACCTCGACGGCCATGATCGGCTCGAGCAACTTCGGCTTGGAGCGCTTCAACGCCTCCTTGAATGCCATCGAGCCCGCGATCTTGAAGGCTCGCTCGCTGGAGTCGACGTCGTGGTACGAGCCCTCGATGAGCTCGATCTTGACGTCGACCACCGGGTACCCGGCGAGGACTCCGGCGTTCATCGCTTCCCGGATACCCTCGTCGACCGGCTTGATGTACTCCTTCGGAATCTTGCCGCCGACGATCTTGTCGACGAACTCGTAGCCCGCACCGGGCTCCTGCGGCAGCAGGTTGATCGTGACGTCGCCGTACTGGCCGGAACCACCGGTCTGCCGCACGAACTTGCCCTGGATCTTCTCCGCGGCCTGGCCGGCGGTCTCGCGGTAGGCGACCTGCGGCCGGCCCACGTTCGCGTCGACCTTGAACTCGCGCATGAGGCGGTCGACGATGATCTCGAGGTGCAGCTCGCCCATGCCGGCGATCAGCGTCTGCCCGGTCTCCTCGTCGGAGGTGACGCGGAACGTCGGATCCTCCTCGGCGAGGCGCTGCAGACCCTGCGAGAGCTTGTCCTGGTCGCCCTTCGTCTTCGGCTCGATGGCAACCGAGATCACCGGATCAGGGAACGTCATCCGCTCGAGCACGATCGGGTCGCGGTCGCTCGCGAGCGTGTCGCCCGTCGTCGACTGCTTGAGGCCGACGGCTGCAGCGATCTCGCCCGCCGTGATCTCGTCGCGCTCCTCACGGTGGTTCGCGTGCATCTGAAGGATCCGGCTGACGCGCTCCGTCTTGCCGTTCGTCGTGTTGAGCACTCGATCGCCGGACTTGATCTGGCCCGAGTAGACGCGGAAGTACGTGAGCTTGCCGACGAACGGGTCGGACATGACCTTGAAGACGAGCGCCGAGAACGGTGCGTCGAGCGAGGCAGGTCGCGTGATCTCGTCCTCGGTCTTCGGGTCGATGCCCTGCACGGCCGGAACGTCGAGCGGGCTCGGGAGGTAGTCGATGACCGCATCGAGCAGCGGCTGCACACCCTTGTTCTTGAAGGCGGAGCCGAGGAGGACGGGCGTGAATGCGCTCGCCAGGGTGCCGGCGCGGAGGGCGCGGCGGAGCATCTCCGGCGTGATCGAGTTCTCGTCCTCGAGGTAGCTCTCCATCAGCTCGTCGTCGAACTCGGCGACTGCATCGATCAGCGCGTGATGGTGCTCCTTCGCGAGCTCGAGCAAGTCGGCCGGAATCTCGCCGACCGTGAAGTTCTCGCCGAGATCGTCGTCGTAGGTGATCGCGTTCATCTCGACGAGATCGACGATGCCGCGATGGTGCTCTTCCTCGCCGACCGGGATCTGGACGACGACGGCGTTTGCGCCGAGGCGGTCGCGCATCGTCTGGACGGCATTGAAGAAGTCGGCGCCGGTGCGGTCCATCTTGTTGATGAACGAGATGCGCGGAACACCGTAGCGGTCGGCCTGGCGCCACACGGTCTCGGACTGCGGCTGGACGCCTGCGACGGAGTCGAAGACGGCAACCGCGCCGTCGAGGACGCGCAGGGAGCGCTCGACCTCGACCGTAAAGTCCACGTGCCCGGGCGTATCGATAATGTTGATCCGGTGGTCGCGCCACTCGGCTGTCGTCGCCGCCGACGTGATCGTGATGCCGCGCTCCTGCTCCTGCGCCATCCAGTCCATCGTCGCGGCGCCCTCGTGCACCTCACCGAGCTTGTGCGTGCGCCCGGTGTAGTAGAGAATGCGCTCCGTCGTCGTCGTCTTGCCGGCGTCGATGTGCGCCATGATCCCGATATTGCGGACGCGGTCCAGCCCGATGCGTGATGCAGTAGTGCTCATGTCCCTTTCCGTCCTACCAGCGATAGTGGGCGAAGGCCTTGTTGGCCTGCGCCATCCGGTAGATGTCGTCCTTCTTCTTGTACGCCCCACCCTGTGAGTTGAGCGCGTCCATCAGCTCGCCCGCCAGCTTGTCACCCATGTGCTTCTCGCGCCGGTCACGGGCGAACTGGACGATCCAGCGGATCGCAAGCGTGCGGGCCCGCCGCTGGGGAACCTCGATCGGAACCTGGTAGTTGGCGCCACCGACGCGGCGCGAGCGCACCTCGAGCACGGGGGTCACGGTCTTGACCGCCCCCTCGAGGATCTCGAGTGCGGGCTTGCCCGTCTTCTCGGAGGCGAGTGCGAGCGCGTCGTAGACGATCCGCTCGGCGGTCGACTTCTTGCCGTCCAGCATCACGCAGTTGATGACCTGCGTGACGAGCACCGACCCGTAGACGGAGTCGGCCTCGAGCTGGCGCGGCTGAATCTCTGCTCGCCGAGGCACTAGCTCGAGCCCTTCTTGGCGCCGTACTTCGAGCGCGCCTGGCGACGGTCGGCGACACCCGAAGTGTCGAGGCCCCCGCGGATCACCTTGTAGCGGAAGCCCGGGAGGTCCTTGACGCGGCCACCGCGAATGAGGACGACCGAGTGCTCCTGCAGGTTGTGACCCTCGCCCGGGATGTACACGCCGACCTCCATCCCGTTCGTCAGCCGGACGCGCGCAACCTTGCGCAGCGCCGAGTTCGGCTTCTTCGGGGTGGTGGTGTAGACGCGCGTGCAGACGCCGCGCTTCTGCGGTGCGTTCCGCAGAGCTGGGGTCTTCGTCTTGGCCACGGGGGCCTTGCGGCCTTTGCGGACGAGCTGATTGACGGTGGGCACGCTGCTCCTAACACTCCGGTCGAATAGTTGTGGCAAACAGAGGGCGGCAGGGAGCAAATCCCCGCCACCTGCGGACGTGGAGTGTAGCTGACGCCGAGTACCTTCGCCAAGTCCTTGCTCGAGGACGCATCGAGGCCGGCCGGAGCCGCACCGCCAATTTCGCCCGGCCCCGTATACAAGACCCCCTTCCCCGCATAGAGTGCGGCGCAGGGGAAGGAGAGGGGTATTTCGACTGCGATAGTCGTTGCGGCTTTCGGTGCTCTTTGTGTTGCCGGCGTGCTCGTCGCGCTCTGGCTTGCCCTCCAGCGGCAGAACGGTCCACGCCTCGAGGAGCTGCTGAGGGATGTCGACACCCGACTCGCTGCGATCGACGGGCGGATCACGGCCGCCGTGCGCCCGCCGGCGGGCGAGGAACTCGGGCGCACGATCAACGCAACGCTTGAGCTTCCCGAGGTGCTGCACCGCACGCTCGCCGCAACCCACGCGATCAGGCACGTCGACGGTGGCCGGGTGCAGGTGCGCGGCGCCGACGGGACGATCACATCGGAGACGTCAGGCCTCGTTGTGGGCTCCGGCCGCCAGGACGGCATCGAAGGCCCGCCGGACGGGACGCCGTTCATCTACGGCATGGCCTCCTGGGAGAGCTCCGACACCGATGCGCTCCGGTCGGGCCTCGTCGTGCCGCTCGCCGAAGGGTCGCTCGCCGTCTACTCCCGCCTCGCGAACGCCTTCGACGAGGAGGCCGTCGAACTGCTGTCCGCGATCGGCCGCCGCGCCGAGCCGGCCGTCCAGAACGCGTTCCGCTACCTCGAGGCCCAGTACCTGGCGGCGACCGACTCACGCACCGGGCTCGGGAGCGCAAGCGCGTTCGAGGAGGCGCTGCCGCGCGAGCTCAGCGCCGCCCGGCGGCACGGCCGTCCGCTCTGCCTGATCCAGATCGACCTCGACGACTTCGGCGCGATCAACAAGCGCGCGCATGGCTCGCTCGATGACGGGAACGCGGCGTTGACGGAGTTCGGCGATCGAGTCCGGAAGCTGATCCGTGGCAGCGACACCGCCTTCCGCAACTCGGGCGGCGCAGATGAGTTCTTCCTGATCCTGCCCGAGACGACGCGCGAGGAGGCGAAGCTGCTCTACGCCCGGCTCGAGTTCGAGATCTCGACACCACCGCTCGCGGGGCTCGATCCTCGCGTGACGCTTTCGAGTGGGCTCGCGGAGCTTCGTCCGAGCGACGATCCGGATTCACTCAAGCGTCGGGCCGGAACGGCGCAGAAGATCGCCAAGGAGAACGGTAAGAATCAGCTCGTCGCGGACGACGACGCTCTCATGCCGCCCGAGTAGGCTTCGGCAACGCCGATGAGCACCGCCGCCCTCGCACTCGTCGCCGCGATTGCGGCAGTCATCTTCGCAACCGTGATCGCCACGATGGTCGTCCGTTCTCGCCGCCTCTCCGAGCGGATGCTCGACGAGGGATTGCTCGCGATCGGCGAGCGGATGGACACGTTGGCCCGCGAGGTCGCGGCGACGGTCGACCGCATGCGCGAGGACGCCGTGCGCACGCGGCTCGTCGAGTCGCTCGGGCAGGCGCTCGACCTCGAGGAGGTTCTCGCCCGGTGCGCCGACGCCGCTGCCGCCCTTCACGGCGTTGCCTCGTCCACCGTCACGGTGACGGTAGACGGCGAGCGGCTCACGGCCGCCTCGGGCCTCGTGATCGGCGAGGCCGGGCGGCACGCCCCAGGAGACGTCAACGGCCCTCCGGATGGGAGCCGGGTCAGAGCCGTCGGGCTCTCCTACCACTACCCCGCCGACGGTGGCAGCGAGTCGGCGATCCGGTCGGCGATCGCCGTGCCGCTCGCGAACGATCACGGCCGCGCTCGGCTTCCTGACGGTGTTCGGGCACAGCGAGGACCCTCCGGTCGCAGGAAGCGACTTTCAGGTGCTGGAGGCGATCGCAAGCCACACCGGCGCCGCGATCGAGGTAGCTCGGCAGCGCCGGGCCGCCGCTCCGACGCTCGGCGTCGACCCGCTGACCGGCCTCGGCAGCCGCGAGGCGCTCCACGAGACGCTCGCGCTCGAGGTCGCCCGTGCGAAGCGGCACGGCCAGAGGCTTGCGGTCTGCAGCTTCGACGTCGACGACTTCAGGCGAACGAACGCCCGAATCGGGAACCTCGAGGGTGACGCAGTCCTGGTCGCGGTCGCAGAGGTTCTGCGCGAGGCACTCCGTCCCGCCGACCTCGCCTTCCGCTGTGGCGGGGACGAGTTCGCCGCGATCCTGCCGCACGGCGGCCGGATCGAAGGCGAGGCGCTGTACGCGCGTGTGCAGGCAACGATGCGGCGCCAATCCGTACCCCCCACCGGAGCCGTCAGTCTCTCTGCCGGCATCGCCGAGCTGAAGCCGGACGACGATGGGGTCTCGCTGTTCGAGCGCTCGGAGCGGGCGTTGCAGCGAGCGAAGCAGGCCGGGAAGGGCACGGCGGCGTAGAACGACGACGCCCCGGTCGGCTCCTATCCAGCGGGAGCCAACCGGGGCCGTCGAGCGGGAGGTTTCTACGCCTCTTCCGGGGCCTCGGGCGGAGCATCCTCGACCGGTAGCTCCTCATCAAAGCCGAGGCCGAGTGCGGTGAGGTCGATGTCGCCCTCGCCGATCTCCTCGAGCGCCGCCAGGAGCTCCTGCGCCTCCGCGGCGAACATCGAAGACGGCAGCGGCTCGGCCGGCTCGATCGTGATCCCGCGGTACTTCTTCAGGCCGGTTGCGGCCGGAATCAGCTTGCCGATGATCACGTTCTCCTTGAGCCCGAGCAGCCGGTCGATCTTGCCCTCGATCGCGGCATCGGTGAGCACCTTGGTGGTCTCCTGGAACGATGCGGCGGAGAGGAAGGATTCGGTCGCGAGCGATGCCTTCGTGATCCCGAGGATCAGCGGCTCGAACGTCGCCTGTTCCTTCTTGGCCTTCCGGGCTGCGTCGTTCGAACGGCTGAGCACCGCCTTGTCGACGAGCTGGCCGGGGAGCAGCGGCGTATCGCCGGCGCTCTCGATCCGCACCTTCTTCAGCATCTGACGCACGATCAGCTCGATGTGCTTGTCGTGGATATCGACACCCTGCGACTTGTAGACCTTCTGCACCTCACCGACGAGGTACAGCTCGGTCGCGGTCGAGCCCTTGAGCGCGAGCAGCTCCGCGGGGGCAATCGAACCCTCGTTGAGCGGATCTCCCGCCTCCACGACATCGCCGTTCGAGACGAGGAACCGCGTCCGACGGGGGAAGCTGTACTCCTTGGCCGGAATCGGCTCGCCGTTGTCGTCGAGTGACGACGGGACGACCGTCACCTTGATCGTGCGATCGGCGTCCTCTACCTCGATCTTGCCACCGACCTCGGCGACCGTGGCCGCACCCTTCGGGTTCCGCGCCTCGAAGATCTCGACGACACGCGGCAGACCGTGGGTGATGTCGGCACCGGCGACGCCGCCCGTGTGGAACGTGCGCATCGTCAGCTGCGTGCCCGGCTCACCGATCGACTGCGCGGCAATGATGCCGACCGCGTCGCCGACCTCGCAGATGTAGCCCGTTGCGAGGAACGTGCCATAACAGGTGCGGCACACGCCGTGCTCGCTCTTGCACTTGAGCACGGAGCGAACCGGGACCAGGTAGCCGTCGGCATGCTCCTCGAGCCCGTCGAGCAGCTCCTTCAGGAGCGGCAACGTGAGCTCGGCGCCCGCCTCGGCGAGGAGGGTCTTGCCCGGCTTACCGTCCTTGAGCGGCTTGAACACGTCGACTGCGAGCGCCCTGCCGGCAACGCTCGAGTTGAGCTTGTCGTCGAGCACCGCCGGCAGCTCGACGTAGTCGGTCGTGCCGCAGTCGAGATCGCGGATGATCACGTCCTGCGAGACGTCGACGAGACGCCGCGTCAGGTAGCCCGAGTCGGCCGTGCGGAGCGCCGTGTCGGCGAGACCCTTGCGGGCACCGTGCGTCGAGATGAAGTACTCGAGCACCGACAGGCCTTCCATGAAGTTGGCCTTGATCGGGCGCTCGATGATCTCGCCCTTCGGATTTGCCATCAGCCCGCGCATGCCGGCGAGCTGGCGGATCTGGTTGAACGATCCGCGGGCGCCGGAGTTGGCCATCATGAAGATGGAGTTCGTCTTGTGAAGGTTGTCCTTCATCGCCTGGGCGACTTCCTCCGTCGCCTCGGTCCAGACCGCCACGATGCGCTCGTGCCGCTCCTCTTCGGTCATCAGGCCACGCTGATACTCACCCTCGAGCTTCCGCACCTGGGCCTCGTAGCCGACGAGGATCTCTTCCTTCGACGGCGGAATCACGATGTCGTTCTTCGACACGGTGATGCCGGCCTGGGTGGCGTAGCGGAACGCGAGCGCCTTGATCGTGTCGAGCACGGTTGCGACGGCATGGGCCCCGTAGAGGTCGACGAGCTCGGCAATGAAGATGTCGATCTCGCGCTTCGAGAGCGGGCGGTTGATGAAGGTGTGGGCGACGTTGTCGGCCGTGTGCACCGCGATCTCGAGCGCACGCTCGATCTCGACGTTGAAGATCACGCGGCCGGGCGTCGTCAACACGATCTCGCCGTGCCAGTGGTACTGCACCGGCTCCTGGAGGTGGACGAAGCCGGACTCGACGGCGAACTCGACCTCTTCCTCGGTCCGGAACCGCTTCAACCCGGGCTTGCCGAGCACCTTGGCGATGTCCTCCGCCGTCGTCTCGGGCAGCTCGTGGTCGCAGTAGGTGAGGTAGTAGGCACCGAGCACCATGTCCTGCGTCGGCGTCGCAAGCGGACGCCCGTGAGCCGGCGAGAGGATGTTGTTCGCCGACAGCATCAGGATCCGGGCTTCCGCCTGGGCCTCGGCCGACAGCGGCAGGTGGACAGCCATCTGGTCACCGTCGAAGTCGGCGTTGAACGCGTGACAGACGAGCGGGTGCACCTGGATTGCCTTGCCCTCGACGAGAATCGGCTCGAAGGCCTGGATCCCGAGGCGGTGGAGCGTCGGCGCGCGGTTCAACAGCACCGGGTGCTCGGCGATCACCTCTTCGAGGACGTCCCAGACGTCCAGTGACATCGACTCGACGTGCTTCTTGGCCGCCTTGATGTTCTGCACGGCCTTCCGCTCGACGAGCCGGCTCATGATGAACGGCTTGAAGAGCTCGAGGGCCATGATCTTCGGCAAGCCGCACTGGTGCAGCTTCAGGTTCGGACCGGCCACGATCACGGAGCGGCCCGAGTAATCGACGCGCTTGCCGAGCAGGTTCTGGCGGAACCGCCCCTGCTTGCCCTTGAGCATGTCGGAGAGCGACTTCAGGGGCCGGTTGCCCGGGCCCGTCACCGCACGGCCGCGGCGGCCGTTGTCGAACAGTGCGTCGACGGCCTCCTGCAGCATGCGCTTCTCGTTGTTGACGATGATCTCCGGCGCGCCGAGGTCGAGCAGCCGCTTGAGGCGGTTGTTGCGGTTGATCACCCGGCGGTAGAGGTCGTTCAGGTCGGAGGTGGCGAAGCGGCCACCGTCGAGCTGAACCATCGGGCGCAGCTCCGGCGGGATCACGGGCACGGCCTCGAGGACCATCCACTCCGGCTTGTTCTCGGACTTGATGAATGCCTCGACGACCTTGAGCCGCTTGATCGCACGCTGCTGCTTCTGGCCCTTGGAGGTCTTGATGACCTCGCGGAGGGTGATGGACTCCTCACCGAGGTCGAGATCGCGGAGCAGGTCGCGGATCGCCTCGGCACCCATGCCGCCCCGGAAGTACTGACCGAAGCCGTACGGGGAACCGAACCGGTCCTTGAGCTCACGGAACAGCTGCTCGTCGTTGACGACGAGCTTGGGCTCGAGCTCGCGGAAGAGCTTCCACGTCTCCTCGAGCCGGCGCACACCGTCGACGGCCGCCTCGCGGGCGTCGTCGCGGCGCGAGTCCATGTCCTGCACCATCTCCCGCACCTTCAGCGCCCACTGGCCGACGACGTCGAGGTCGTCCTTCTTGGCGCCGGGGAGCAGGCAGAGGTCGTACGCGAGCTCGCGCACTTCCTCGACCGTCTGGCCCACGTTCTCCTGAGCGAGCACGTCGGCGAGCAGGCCGTTGCCGACCTCGCGGGCCTTGTCGAGATTCTTCGCATCGACGTTCGCCGTGATCTCGGCGTCGTCGGCGGAGAGCTCGGCGCCGCTCGTCATTGCCTCGACGAGCTTGTGCAGATGCTTCGTGATCGCGCCCTTCTTCGATCCCGTGGCGGTCTCGAGGTCCGCGCGGAGCGGGTCGAGCGCCTCGTGGATCTCCTGGGCGGCGGTTGCGACCGCCTCGATCTCGCGGGGGGCGAGCTTGCGATCCTCGCGCGTCGCCGTCTGACGCACGAGCTCGCGGATCTTCTTGCCGTCCTCTGTCGTCAGCGACTTCGCGAGCTTCGGGAAGATGCCACCCGCCAGCTGACGCGTGTCCTCGAGGGTCGGCAGCAGCTGATCCTCGGCCCAGTTGTTGAGCCCACGCGTCCAGAACTCGTCGTCCTCGTCGAAGCTCTTCTCCTTGCCGGTCGCGAAGTACTCGCGGCGACGCGCGAGACGCTCCTCGACGGCGAGCACGTGCTCGTCGCGGTCGACGTAGATCTGCTCCGACTCGGCGCGCACCTTGTCTTCGAGGTCCGCGAGATCCTTCGCGCGCGCCTCGTTGTCGACGGCGGTGACGATCGAGGCGGCGAAGTACAGCACCTTCTCGAGCTCGCGCGGGGCGATGTCGAGCAGGTAGCCGATGCGGCTCGGCACGCCCTTGAAGAACCAGATGTGCGAGACCGGCGCAGCCAGGTCGATATGGCCCATCCGCTCGCGACGCACCTTCTGGCGCGTGACCTCGACGCCGCAGCGCTCGCAGATGATGCCCTTGTACCGGACGCGCTTGTACTTGCCGCAGTAGCACTCCCAGTCCTTCGTGGGACCGAAGATGCGCTCGCAGAACAGACCGTCACGCTCGGGCTTGAGCGTGCGGTAATTGATGGTCTCCGGCTTTGTGACCTCGCCCGACGACCAGTCGCGGATCTTCTTGCTCGACGCCAGTCCGATCCGGATCGCGTCGAATTCGTTGATGTCGATCACGTGTGTGCTTCGCCTCTTTCCGTTATCTCAGTCAGTGGTCGTCGGAATCAGTCGTCGAGCTCGATGTCGGCCAGGCCGACCCCGAGATCCGCGTCGGCCTCGACGCTGTCGAGCGACTCGTCGGCCGCCACGGCGACATCGCCGCCTTCGTCGACGGCGACGGCACCCTCCTCGGCCTCCTGGGCCGAGAGCTCGCCGGCTGCTGCGCGAACGGCTGCGGGGGACAGGTCGATGCCGAGCTCTTCCGCGGCGCGGAGCAGCTCGTCGTCCTCTTCGCGGACCTCGACCTCGCGCCCGTCGTTCGACTGGACATGCACGTCGAGCGCAAGAGACTGCATCTCCTTGAGGAGCACCTTGAACGACTCGGGGATCGACGGCTCCGCGATGTTCTCGCCCTTGACGATTGCCTCGTACGCCTTGACGCGGCCGATCGTGTCATCGGACTTGATCGTCAGCATCTCCTGCAGCGTGTACGCGGCGCCGTAGGCCTCGAGTGCCCAGACCTCCATCTCCCCGAAGCGCTGGCCGCCGAACTGCGCCTTGCCGCCCAGCGGCTGCTGGGTGACGAGCGAGTACGGGCCGGTCGAGCGCGCGTGGATCTTGTCGTCCACCAGGTGGAGCAGCTTCAGGATGTACATGTAGCCGACCGTGACCTTCTGCTCGAAGGGCTCACCGGTCTTGCCGTTGAACAGCTGCACCTTGCCCGAGGCCTTGCGGCCGGCCGGGCGGGAGTGGTCGACGTTCATCTTGATCGGCAGGTCCGTCGTCTCGGCCCACCGCACGAGGGCCTCGTCGACATCCGTCTCGGTGGCGCCGTCGAAGACCGGCGTGGCGACGGGATGCGGGTTCGGGGCTGCGATCGGGGCCCGCGGGTTGACGCCGATGCGGGCGTCGGACTCCGCGAACACGCCGTGCGCTGCGGCCCAGCCGAGGTGCGTCTCGAGGATCTGGCCGATGTTCATCCGGCTCGGCACGCCGAGCGGGTTGAGCACCACGTCCACGGGGCGGCCGTCCTCGAGGAACGGCATGTCCTCTTCCGGGACGATCTTCGAGATGACGCCCTTGTTGCCGTGGCGGCCGGCGAGCTTGTCGCCCTCCGAGATCTTGCGCTTCTTCGCGACGAAGACGCGCACGAGCTCGTTGACACCCGGCTTCAGGTCGTCGCCCGCGTCACGCGAGAACGTCTTGACGCCGATGACCTTGCCGCCCTCACCGTGAGGCACCTTCAGCGAGGTGTCGCGCACCTCGCGTGCCTTCTCCTTGAAGATGGCGCGGATCAGCTTCTCCTCCGCCGTCAGCTCCGTCTCGCCCTTGGGCGTGACCTTGCCGACGAGCAGGTCGCCGGAGCCGACCTCGGCTCCGATGCGCACGACTCCACGCTCGTCGAGGTTCGCGAGCGACTCCTCCGAGCGGTTCGGGATGTCGCGCGTGATCTCCTCGTCGCCGAGCTTCGTCGATCGGGCGTCGATCTCGTACTCGTGGATGTGGATCGAGCTGAGCACGTCGTCCTTGACGAGTCGCTCGGAGAGCACGATCGCGTCCTCGAAGTTGTAGCCCTCGAACGGCATGAACGCGACGAGCAGATTGGCGCCGAGCGCAAGCTCGCCACCATCCGTCGACGAGCCGTCCGCGAGGACGGTGCCCTTGACCACCTTGTCACCGAGCTTGACGACCGGCTTCTGGTGGATCAGCGTGCCCTGGTTCGAGCGCATGAACTTCGTGAGGTTGTACTCCTCGCGGGTGCCTTTGCCCTCGACCACGATCGTCTCTGCGTCGACGTCGATCACGGCACCGTCGCTACGGGACATGACCACATCGCCGGTGTCGATCGCGGCGCGATACTCGACGCCGGTGCCGACGAGCGGCGCCTGCGGGATCATCAGCGGCACCGCCTGCCGCTGCATGTTCGCACCCATCAAGGCCCGGTTGGCGTCGTTGTGCTCGAGGAACGGGATCAAGGCCGTCGCGACCGAGACGATCTGCGAGGCAGACACGTCCATCAGCTCGACGTCCTTCGGCGACACCATGACGGCCTCGCCGGCCCGCGAGCGGCACAGCACCTGCTCCTGCAGGAACTTGCCGGTCTTCTCGTCGACGCGCTCCGACGCCTGGGCGATCGTGTACTGCGCTTCCTCGGACGCGTCGAGATACACGATCTCGTCGCTCACCTTGCCGCCCTTGACGATGCGATACGGCGTCTGGATGAAGCCGAACTCGGACACGGTTGCCATCGACGCGAGCGAGCCGATGAGGCCGATGTTCGGGCCTTCCGGCGTCTCGATCGGGCACATGCGGCCGTAGTGCGTCGGATGGACGTCGCGCACCTCGATCGGCGCCCGCTCACGCGTGAGGCCGCCGGCGCCGAGCGCGCTGAGGCGACGGCGGTGGGTGAGGCCGGCCAACGTGTTCGTCTGATCCATGAACTGCGACAGCTGCGACGAGCCGAAGAACTCCTTCAGCGCCGCCACGACCGGGCGGATGTTGATGATCGTCTGCGGCGTGATCGTGTCGACGTCCTCCGTCGTCATCCGCTCGCGGACAACCCGCTCCATCCGATAGAGGCCGATCCGGAATGCCTCCTGGATCAGCTCGCCCGTCGTTCGGAGTCGCCGGTTGCCGAAGTGCTCGTACTCGTCGAGCTCGGCCCGGATCGGGTCGCGGTTCAGCTGCGCGGCATCGGCCGCGTAGTCCTTCGAGTCCTCGGGGACACCGAGGTTCGTCGGCATCGCGATGAGGCGCCGCACGAGCGCGAGGATGTCCTCGGTCGTGAGAACCCGCGTGTCGTCCGGAACGTCGACGCCGAGGCGCTGGTTGAGCTTGTAGCGGCCGACCTTCGTGAGGTCGTAGCGCTTGGGATCGAAGAACAGCGCCTTCAGCAGGTTACGGGCGTTGTCGAGCGTCGGCGGCTCACCCGGGCGCTGCTTCTTGAAGACCTCGATCAGCGCCTCTTCCTCGCGCGTGGTCGTGTCCTTGTCGAGCGTGTTCTGGATATAGACCGAGCCGTCGAAGAGCGCGAGGATCTTCTCGTCCGTGCTCGTGTCGAGCTGGAACCCGGTGGTCGGGTCCTCGAGCGGCAGCGCGCGCAACAGCGTGGTGATCGGGAGCTTGCGCTTTCGGTCGATGCGGGCATACGCGATGCCCTTCTTGTCGATCTCGAGCTCGAGCCACGATCCGCGTGAGGGCATCAGGTTCGCGATGAAGACCTGCTTCGTCGCGTCCTTGGGCTCCATCAGATACGCACCCGGCGACCGGACGAGCTGCGTGACGATCACGCGCTCGGTGCCGTTGATGATGAACGTCCCCCATTCCGTCATCATCGGAAAGTCGCCCATGAAGACCCGCTGCTCGCGGATCTCGCCGGTCTCGGTATTGACGAAGCGCACCGTCATCGACAGTGGCGCCTGGTACGTCATGCCGTTCTCGCGGCACTCGTTGATCGTGTGGGCCGGGTCGCCGAACTCGTAATCGCCGAACTCGACGGCCAGCGTCCCGGTGTAGTCCTCGATCGGCGAGATGTCGTCGATCGTCTCGCGCAGGCCCTCGTTCAAGAACCACTCGAACGATGCCTTCTGAATATCGATCAGATTGGGGAGGTCAAGGACATGCTTCAGACGTGAAAAGCTCGTGCGCGCGCGCGGCGCAACAATAGTGCTGCTCAAGATGCGACAGCCTCCCTTAACGGCGTGCAGGGTCGGAGGAGCAAGAAAGCTCGGGGCGGAACCTCATAGAATAGCGGACGCGCATGCGCCGCCGCAACCGCCTCTGTGGCGGCGTCGGCGGAAACGTCCTCGACGAGTATAGCGCATGCCGTCAACAACGCGGCCGGGGTGAGGCTTCAGCCCCACCCCGCCCACGTCGCGACCTATCGTCCGGGTGGGCCGAAACCTCACCCACAGGCGGGCTACTTGACTTCGACGCCTGCGCCGGCCTCTTCGAGCTCGGCCTTGATCTTGTCGGCCTCGTCCTTCGTGACGCCCTCCTTGACGGGTGCCGGGGCACCGTCGACGACGTCCTTGGCCTCCTTGAGACCGAGCCCGGTGATCGCGCGCACGACCTTGATCACCTGGATCTTCTTGTCTCCGGCTCCCGTGAGAATGACGTCGAACGAGTCCTTCTCTTCGGCCGCACCACCGTCGCCGCCGCCACCCGCAGGCGCAGCAGCTGCAGCCGCGACCGGAGCGGCGGCCGTGACGCCCCACTCCTCCTCGATCGCGTTCTTCAGCTCGACGAGCTCGAGCACGGTCATCTTGCCGAGCGTCTCGAGCACCTTTGCCGTATCAGTTGCCATCTCTAGTTCGTTCCTCTCGCGTGTAGTTGTTCGAAAGGCGCTGGAGGCGATGCCTCCGTGGTCACGCCTCCGGGGTGTCTTCTGTCGCCTCGGCGACGGTCTCGTCGGCATCCGCCTCGGCCACGACCTCCTCGGTCGCAACGTCCTCGGCTGCTGCCTCGTCAGTCGGAGCCTCCTCGGCCACGGCCTCGTCGACCGGTGCCTCGACCGCCTTGGCTGCCGGAGCTGGTTCCTCCGCCTGAGCCGCCGTGTCGCCACCGGACGTATCGCCACCCTCCTCGAGCTGGGTGATCCTGGCGTCGATCAGTGCTACCAGGTTCTGCAACGGCGCGTTCAGCACCGCAGCGAGCTGCGTCAGCGGGGCGACGATCACCCCGACGAGCTGAGCCTGCAGGACCTCGAGCGGCGGCAACTTCGCGAGCCTCTCGATCTCGTCACCCGTGATCGCGTTGCCGGAGAGCACGCCACCGCGCAACGCGAGGATCTTCGTGTCCTTGGCCGCGTCGCTCAGCGCCTTCGCCACTGCGACGGCGTTGCCGTCGGCCTCGACGAACGCGATCGCCGTCGGGCCCTCGAGCATTGCGAGCAACGCATCGGCGCCCGCAGCCTCGGCAGCCCTCCGGGTGAGGGTGTTCTTGACCACGGACAGCTTCGCTCCGTGCTTCAAGAGCTCCACCCGCAGGCTCGCGAGCTGGCTGTTCGTCAACCCCCGATAGTCGGCCACGAGCAAGGCGTCGGCCGAGCTCAGTCGCTCGGTCAGCTCCGCGATCACTCGTTCCTTGTCTGCTTTCTGCATCTTCCACCTCCTCTCATGCAATCGAGCCCGCCTGAAGGCGGGCTCGAAGGAGAAACACCCGCGCGATGGCTCCATGGGAGGCACCTGCGCGTCGTTTCCGTCTGAGAGCTCACCTCGGCCGGGCTTCTGCACTGTGCTTCCCGGCACCGTCTCGCCGCGCCATCTGACGAAATCGTGTCAGATTGCTTTGGCGATTCGGCGCGGCGCACACAGGCTGCCGGCTGTCTTCGGCGACGGGCGTTGTTGGAAATCTAGACGGGAGAGGCGTGCCTCTCCCTACGCTGCGGCCTCCTCGAGCTCCTCGACGATGCCGCGGACCCGTGAAGGATCGACGTGCAGGCCCGGGCCCATGGTCGAGGTCAGCGTGATGCCCTTGATGTAGCGGCCCTTCGAGGACGCCGGCTTGGCCCGGACGATCTCCTCGACGAGCGCGGCATAGTTCTCGACGAGCGAGCGCTCGTCGAAGCTCTTCTTCCCGATTGCGACATGGACATTCGCGCCACGGTCGGTGCGGTACTCGAGCTTGCCGGCCTTGGCGTCGGAGACTGCCTTGCCGACGTCGAACGTGACCGTGCCCGTCTTCGGGTTCGGCATCAGGCCCCGCGGTCCGAGCACCCGTCCGAGCTTGCCGACGTTGCCCATCTGATCGGGAGTGGCGATCGCGACGTCGAAGTCGACGAAGCCGCCCTCGATCTTCGCGGCGAGGTCGGCCGAGCCGACGATGTCGGCTCCGGCCTCCTCCGCCTCACGTGCCTTGTCGCCCTCGGCAAAGACTGCGACGCGCATCGTGCGGCCGGTGCCATGCGGAAGCATCAGCGTGCCGCGCAACTGCTCGTCGGCGTGGCGCACGTTCAGCCCGAGCCGAAAGTGCACCTCGACCGTCTCGTCGAACTTGGCGCCCTCGATGTCCTTGAGGATCTTGATCGCCTCGACGGGTGAGTAGAGGTTCTCGCGGTCGATCTTCGCGCGGGCTGCATCGTATCGCTTGCCGTGGGCGCTCATGCCTCGACCTCTACGCCCATCGAACGCGCCGTGCCGGCGATGACCTTCATCGCCTGCTCGATGTCGTTGGCGTTCAGGTCGGGCATCTTCGCCTCGGCGATCGAACGAAGCTGATCCTGCGTGAGCTTGCCCACCTTGACGCGATTCGGCTCTGCCGATCCCGATCCGAGGTTGAGCACCTCCTTGATGAGCACCGCAGCGGGCGGCGTCTTCGTGATGAAGGTGAACGAGCGGTCCTCATAGACCGTGATCTCGACCGGGATGATACGACCGTTCTCGTGCGCGGTCTGCGCGTTGAAGGCCTTCGTGAACTCGACGATGTTGACGCCGTGCTGTCCGAGTGCCGGACCAACCGGCGGGGCCGGGTTCGCCTGACCACCCGGGATCTGAAGCTTGATGAGTGTGAGTACCTTTTTTGCCATATGCGTGAGTGCAGTCGGGGCTGCGCGCCCCTCCTCCCGTCTTGTCGTTTACGAGCGAATCAGTCGATCTTTTTCACCTGGTCGAAACCGAGCTCGACCGGCACCTGCCGCTCGAAGATGTCGACCAGGACCTTCAGCTTCTGTGCATCGGTGTTGACGTCGACGATCTCGCCGTCGAAGTCGGAGAGCGGGCCCGAGGTCACCTTGACGGACTCGCCGAGCGAGAACTGGGCCTGCGACTTGGCCGCCGGGCCGCCACCCGCACCAGCGGTGTGGAGGATCCTGTCGACCTCTGCCTGCGAGAGCGGCACGGGCTTGGCGCCGGCACCGACGAAGCCGGTGACGCCGGGCGTGCCCTTGACGACCGTCCAGGCCTCGTCGCTGAGGTCCATGTTGACGAGCACGTAGCCGGGCAGCACGCGCTTCTCGATCTGCACCTTCTGCCCGTCCTTCGTCTCGATCACCTGCTCCGTCGGCACGACGACGCGACGGAACCGGGGCGACTGGTTCATGGAAAGGATGCGGTGCTCGAGATTCGTCTTGACCTTGTTCTCGTGCCCGGAATACGTGTTGATCACATACCAGAGAAACATGCCAACCTCACTACAGAAGGACGTTGCGGACGAAGGGGCGGATCAGCTGGTCGACACCCCAGAGATAGGCGCCGACGATGAGCACCGCGATGATGACGACGACGGTGCCCTGGATCGTCTGCGCCCGATTGGGCCAGTCGACCTTGCGGAGCTCGGCCACCGACTCGCGGATGAAGCCACCGCGCCGGCGCGACTCGTGCTCGAGCGGTGCGATCGAGCCGCCGCCACCTGCAGCAGCAGGCTGCGGCACGCCGGCCGGCTCGCTCGCCGGCTTGTCGCCAGCCGCGCGGCGCGCATCGCGCCTCTGCCTGCGGGTCTCGTCGGACATCGACTAGCGGGTCTCGCGATGGATCGTGTGGGAACCGCACCAGCGGCAGTACTTCTTGAACTCGACCCGGTCGGGCGAGTTCCGCTTCGACTTCTCGGTCTGATAGTTCCGCCGCTTGCACTCCGTGCAGGCGAGCGTGATTGCGACTCTGACTCCGGTTGCCATGGCTTCTTCTCGTTGAGTGGGACAGAAAGGGCGTGCGAGGTAGCGGCGGTAGGACTCGAACCTACGACACGCGGATTATGATTCCGCTGCTCTAACCAACTGAGCTACGCCGCCGAGCAGTCCCGCAGTCTAGCAGCGTCGCAGTCTAGCAACGGCGTCGACCAACGGTTCGCCGGCGTCACGGGGACGCTATGCACGAAGCGCAGGGGCCGCCGGTGCGGGCTCACGGAGGCGGGCGCAGATCGCGGCACGACCGAGACGGAACGCCGCCTCCGCGAACGGATCGGCGCCGGGCACGAGCGCGTAGTCCCCCGTGAATTCGACGGCACCGTTGATTTCGGCCACCGTCCACCGGCCACGGCCGTCGGGCAACAGGTCGATGCCGACGAGAGAGGCACCGGTTGCCCGTGCTGCGGCGAGCGCGAGCGCACAGGCATCGGGCGGGGGAGATGCCTGACGGCGCTCGGCGCCGAGCGCCACGTTCGTGCGCCATTCCCCGGGCGCGGCGACGCGGCTGATCGCGCCGATCACCAGATCGTCGGCGACGAGAATCCGCAGATCGAAGCCGAGCGTGGGCACGAGCTCCTGCACGAGCGCGCCGTGCGCCTGGTACCACGGCTCGTTCGGCAGGCCGGCGAGCAGGTCGGCGAGCGACTCGTCGTCGTCGCAGCGCTCGACCCCAAGGCCCCAGCTACCGAATCGGGGCTTGATCACGACCGGCGGCGGCAACGGTGAAGCCGGTCGCGCACCGGCGATCAGCCTCGTGCGAGGATGCGGCAGGCCCGCTCGGCGCAGCAGCCGGGCAGTGAGGAGCTTGTCATGGGCCGCGAGCAGCGACGGCGCGCCGTTCAGAACCGTCACGCCCCGCGCCTCGAGCGCGCCGAGGGCCCAGAGGCCGTCGTCGACACCGTCGAGCGTCGGCAGCACGTCGATTCTGCCGATGGCGCAATCGCCGGGACCGAGCGTCTCGAGCGCCTCGGCCGGGGTCAGCAGCAGCCACTCCGCACCGTGGCAGCCGACGCGCACCAGCGCCTCGTTGGCGAAGGTGGGAGCCTGGGCGACGACAGCGATCCTCATGGAGGCACCATCCTTCTCCCCCGAACCGGTCGCGCGCAACCCTCTTCACCGCCCCTTAACCGGAAGACTGTCTGACCGATACGGGGTGTAGCCTCTGGCACCGTGATTCGCATTCCCCCCCGACATGGCGGCTGGCTCGAGGTGATCTGCGGGCCGATGTTCTCCGGCAAGAGCGAGGAGATGATCCGGCGCCTCCGCCGGGCCGAGATCGCGGGCCAGCGGGTGGTGATCTTCAAGCCGCGCATCGACGACCGCTACGACGTCACCGACGTCGTCTCCCACGCAGGGGCCCGGATGCGTGCAGTCGCCGTCGACAGCGTCGCGGAGCTCGTCGCCCGCTCGTCAGGGCACGAGGTAGTCGGCATCGACGAGGTGCAGTTCTTCGACGACGCAATCGTCGGAGCCGCACTCTCGCTCGCCGATAGCGGCATCAGGGTCGTCGTCTCGGGCCTCGACCAGGACTTCCGCCGGCTGCCCTTCGGCGTGATGCCAGAGCTTCTCGCCCACGCCGAGTTCGTGGACAAGCTGCAGGCGGTCTGCCACCGGTGCGGCGGCACCGCGACGACGACGCAACGGCTACTCGACGGCCGGCCGGCGCCGTACTCGGGCGAGACGATCGTCGTCGGGGCGCTCGACTCCTACGAGGCCCGCTGTCGGGACTGCCACGAGGCAGGCGTGGACGCGATCACGCTCGTCGCCTGACCCTGTCCTCGTACCCGCATCCTCTCGCCTGAAGGTCTGCTCACCGTCGGCCTGACCTTACGACCGCCTTACGCGGCAGAAACGAGTGGATAACACGACTACTCGACGATACCCCGGTCAGGTCTTTCCGGATCGATCATGGAGGTGCCCGTGCACATCAAGGTCTCCCGAGGCGCTCGTCGTCCGAGGATGCTCTCGGGCAGGGTCCTGCTGCTCGTCGTCGTGCTCGCATTCGGGCTGGCACCGCTCGCGATCTCTGCGGTATCGGCCGGGCCCTCCGCGACGGATCCTTCGCGCCTTCCCCTCGGCGACGGCCGCGTCTCGACCTCGGCGAAGCGCGGGTTCGTCTGGGCGTGCCGGCAGGCTCCCGGCCGGCCGGGAGGCGCTGACCATGCGGGCGCGTGGATTCACGGCTCGACCTTCGACCTGACCGAGAAGGCCGTCGTCGACGGGCGCGTTCGCTGGAACGGAGCCGTGACCTTCACGCGGACGCCGACCGCCCTCGAGATCAACGGGAACGGGCTGCCCCGCTCTACCCGCACGGGAACGTTCCCGATCGCCGCGACCGACGACGCGTACGCCTACGACAGGAACCCGAACGCGATCCGAGCTCAGAGCGTGTCGCTCTCACTCCCGGCATCACCCAAGCTCGCGACGCGGCCTTCCTGCTTACCGATGGGGATGATCGGTATTGCGATCAACGGTGTCGCGCTCTTCAACGCGCTCGACGATTCGCACCGCGACGCCGTCGCCCATGAGACCCAGGACCTCTGCGACGGGCATCCGCAGCGGCGCGGCATCTACCACTACCACTCGATACCGACGTGTCTCACCGGCTCGACCGTCACATCACAGGAGCAGCTCGTCGGCTACGCCCTCGACGGCTTCCCGATCCTCGGCCCACGCAGCGAGAACGGCAGGCTCCTGACGAACGCCGGCCTCGACTCCTGCCATGGCCATACCGGCTGGATCACGCTCGGTGGCAAACGCGTCCGCACCTACCACTACCACGCCACGCTCGAGTACCCCTACACGTTCGGCTGCTTCCGCGGAACCCCCGAACAATCGCCGCTCGCCGGGCCTGGAGGCGCAGGCTGACAACGGCAGCGGCGCTGAAGCCGACTCGGCAGGCAGCTACGTGCCGCCGTAGAACGGGTTCGTGACCGAGTCCCTGTTGGCGACGAGCGCCGCAGCGGCTTCGGAGTCGCGTCCTTCGACGCACATCCGGATCGCCTTGCCAACGGCGGTGCGCGCCGCATGGAGCACGGCCGTCTCGTCGTCGGCACGGCCGTCGAGCCAGATCGCGACGAGCACGATCAGGTCGCCGGACGCCTCGATCAATCCGGCCGCGACCGCGTCGAGCACGGCCTTGCCGATGCCGAGCTGACCTGCCCCCCAGGTCATCGTCTCGAGCTCGGGCGTCGTCGCCGTCGTCTTGTTCATCATCAGCGTCGGCGGCCAGATGGGCTCGTACTCGGTCTGGGCCTCGCCGACGCAGCAGAGCACCGGCGAGTGACCCGGCTTCGGGTTCGTGAACATCGAGATCGCCGCCGCCGCCGTGGCGCTGCCACGATGGGCGAGCACAACGTTGACGTGGCACCCGTTCGGCGACAGGCCACCCCAGCCCTCACCGATGCGGCCGTCCAGCTCCTCCAGGTTCATGACGCTCCTTCCGTTGAGGTGTCCAGCACGACCCGCAGGGCCTCGCCCGAAAGCATGAGATCGAACGCCTCGTTGACGTCCGCGAGCGGAAGCCGGTGCGAGATCAGGCGATCGAGCGGAAGCCGGCCCGAGCGGTAGACGTCGAGAGTCGTGAGGAAGTCGCGCTCCGGCCGCGCAGAACCGTAGATCGAGCCGAGAATCCGCCGCTCCATCCGCGGGATCGTGCGCGCAGGAACGGTCAGCATCGTGTCCTCCCGTGGGATGCCGATCAGGACGGCGGCTCCGCGGTTACGGGTCGACAGGACGGCGGCCTGCATGGCCTCGCCGTGGCCGGTCGCCTCGATTGCGTAGTCGACGCCACCGCCGCTGACCTCGCGGATCGCGTCTGCCGTCGCTTCCGCGCTACCGGCCCAGACGACGCCGGTGGACGCTCCGAGCGCGATCGCGGCATCGACCTTGGTCTGAGTCATGTCGACCGCGATCACAGGCTCGGCCCCGACCGCGACCGCCGCGAGCAGCGCAGAAAGGCCGACGCCTCCACAGCCGATCACTGCCACGCGGTCACCCGGCCGAACGCCGGCCGTCTTCCAGACGGCACCGACGCCCGTCGTGATCGCGCAGCCCACGAGGGCCGCGACGTCGAACGGAACGTCGTCCGGGATCCGGACGCACGAGCGCTCGGGAACGACGCACGCCTCGGCGAAGGTCGACAGGAAGCAGTAGTGGTAGACGCGCTCGCCGTCCCGCGAGAGTCGGCTCGTCCCGTCCATCAGGCCGGCCTCGTTCATCACGGGCCAGACGGTGGCACACAGCTGCGGCAGATCGCGGACGCACTCCGAGCACTCGCCGCACGACGGCGTCCAGGAGAGAGCGACGTGGTCGCCGGGCCTGACGCGCGTCACGCCGGCGCCGACGGCCTCCACGACGCCCGCGCCCTCGTGCCCGAGCACCACGGGGCACGGCGACTCGGTCGTGCCGTCGATCGCGTTGTAGTCCGAGCGGCAGACGCCACTCGCCCCGAGCCGCACGAGCACCTCGCCAGGCCCCGGGTGAGAAAGGTCGAGCTCCTGCACGAGCTGACGACCGCCTGTTGCCTCGAGGACCGCGGCTCGGATCTTCACGTCGATGCTCCTTGGGTGCTCGGGTGGGCCGACGCGCGCAGCGTCGCGTCGCCGGAGATGGGAATCATGCCTCCGCGACCGACGGTGCCGAGCGCTGAAGCGCGCGCAACTCGTCGATCGGGATGTGACAGCGCATCAGGTGATCCTGCTCGACCTCGACGAGCGGTGGCTCGGTCTCGTCGCAGACCGGTCCGATCCGCCGCGGGCAGCGGTTGTGGAAGACGCAGCCACTCGGCGGGTCGGCCGCACTCGGGATGTCGCCCTCCAGGCGAATGCGCTCGCGCCCACCCCCGTCGACCGTCGGCACGGCCGACAGCAGCGCCTCGGTGTACGGGTGATGCGGCCCGTCGAAGACGACGTCGGCCGGGCCGAGCTCCATCACCCGGCCGAGGTAGAGCACCGCGATCCGGTCCGAGATGTAGCGCACGACTCCGAGGTCGTGCGAGATGAAGAGGTACGAGACCCCCTGCTCGGCCTGGAGCTCGACGAGCAGGTTGAGGATGGCGGCCTGCACGGAGACGTCGAGCGCCGAGGTCGGCTCGTCGCACACGACGAGCTTCGGGTCGCCGGCGAAGGCACGGGCGATTGCGACCCGCTGCTTGAGCCCACCGGAAAGCTGCACCGGCTTCTGCGTCAGCGTGCGCTCGGTAATCCGCACGCGCCTTGCGAGATCACTCAGCTTTTCGTCTGCAGCCTTCCCGCCGATGCCGGCGAGCTTCTTCATCGAGCGAAGCAGGATGCGTTGCACCGAGTGACGCCGGTTGAGCGCGGAGTCGGGATTTTGGAACACGATCTGGATCGACCGCAGATCTTCCCTCGTGCGCTTCTGGTACAGCGGTGCGAGGACGCGCGCGTCGAGCTCGACTGCACCCGAGGTCGGGCCGATGATGCCGAGCAGGGTGCGGGCGAGCGTCGTCTTGCCGCTTCCCGACTCGCCGACGAGCCCGAGGGTCTCGCCCGGCCAGATCGCGGCGCTGACGCCAACGAGCGCCTGGATCTCCGCCCCGTGCTGCTTGAAGGTCTTGCCGAGGTCATCGAACTGCAGCAACGGCTTCGCGCTCCGGTCCACGCTCGGCAAGACGAGGTCGGCCGACACCTCGCGGGGAAGGTTCTGCGCCTGCTCGTGGTGGAAGCAGCGGGCGCTGTGGGCGGCACCGACGCTCTCGAGCGTCGGCTCCTCGGTGCGGCAGCGATCGTCCGCGAGCGCACAGCGATCGGCGAACACGCAGCCCCCGATCGCAGCCCCGAGGCTCGGCAGGAAGCCGGGAATCGTGTCGAGGCGACCGCGGTCCTTGCGGACGCCTCCCCGCGGGATGCAGCGGAGGAGGCCGACCGTGTACGGGTGCCGCGGATCCTGAAGCACCGTCTCGACAGGCCCTTCTTCGACAAGGCGCCCGGCATACAGCACGCCGACGCGGTCGCACATCTTCGAGATGACCCCTAGGTTATGGCTGATGAAGAGCACCGCCGTGTGCAGCTCGGCCTGGAGGTTCGCCACGAGGTCGAGCACCTCGGCCTCGACGGTTGCGTCGAGGCCGGTGGTGGGCTCGTCCAGGATCAGCAGCGCCGGGTCCTTGGCGAGCGCCATCGCGATCACGGCGCGCTGCTGCATGCCGCCGGAGAGCTGGTGCGGGTAGCGGCTCATGACCGACCGGGGATCCGCGATCTGCACCTTGACGAGGGCGTCATACGCTTGCTCGTTCGCCTCCTTGCGCGAGGATCCGAGCACGGTGAAGGCCTCGGCGACCTGGGCGCCGACCCGCATCCCCGGGTTCAGTGCCGAGCCGGGGTTCTGGTAGACCATCGACACCGTGCGGGCGTGGTAGTCGCGAAGCTCCTTGGCCCCGAACCCGAGAACGTCCTGCCCCGCAACCGTGATGCTGCCGCCCGTCATCCGGCCGTTGCGGGGGAGGTAGCGCACGATTCCAAGCGCGGCCGTCGACTTGCCGCAGCCGGACTCACCGACGAGGCCGTACGAGCGACCGGGATCGATCTCGAACGAGACGCCGCGGAGGACGGGCCTGTCGATGCCACGCACCGTGTATGCGAGCTCGAGATCGGCGACGACGAGGGCGCGGGTGGCGCCCCCGGTAGGCCCGGCGGTGGGCTCCGTCACCGCTCGTACACCTCCCGCACCCCGTCGGCGACGAGGTTGACAGCGACGACGAGGCTCGCGATCGCGAGAGCGGGGAAGAACGTCATCCACCAGTAGGGGTCGATGAGCGTCCAGTACTGGTTGATCTGCGCCGCCCAGTCCGGGGAGGGCGGCGGCACGCCGAAGCCGATGAAGGTCAGCGAGGCGACGGTGAAGATCGCGTATCCGAGCCGCACCGTGAATTCGACCACGATCGGCGACATCACGTTCGGCAGGATCTCCTGATACATGATGTACGTCCCCCGCTCGCCCCGCAGGCGCGCCGCCTGCACGTAGTCGAGCTCGGCCTCGCTCAGCACCGCCGCGCGCACCGTCCTCGACACGACCGGCGCGAAGATCAGCCCGATCACGACGATCACGACCCAGGTGCCCGACTTCCCGATCGCGGTCACGATCAGGATCGACGTGACGATCAGCGGCAGCGACAGCACCGCGTCGATGAAGCGGCTCGCGACATCATCGACCACGCCGCGAAGGTAGCCGGTGAACAGTCCCAGGATCGTGCCGAGCACGGTGCCGAGCAGGGTGGCTGCGGGGGCGATGAGAAGGATGTTGCGCGAGCCTGCGAGCACACGTGAGAACACGTCGCGGCCGTTCGTGTCGGTACCGAACGGATGGCCCCACTCCGGCTTGAGGCTGGGCGTGAACTGATTGTCGAAGATCGGATCGTACGGCGCGACGAGCCGAGGAAACAACGCGCAGAAGACCCAGAAGGAGACAACGATCGCGCCGACGATCACCGTCGGAGAGCGAACCAGGAGCCGCGTGCGCTCGGAGCGCGCGATCCGCGCTTCCGAGCGTGTCGGACCCGCCGTGGTCGCGTCGGTGGAGCTCACTCCATGCTCCCGAATCTGATCCGCGGGTTGAGAACCGCGTAGAGGAGGTCAGCGATCAGCGTCACCGTGAGGTAGACGATGCCGACGACGAGGACGCCCGCGGTAAGCAGTGGGAGATCCTTCTGACGTGCCGCCTCGTAGATGAGGCTGCCGACCCCCTGGTAGTTGAAGAGCACCTCGACCACGACGAGGCCGCCGACGAGGTAGCCCACCTGGACGGCCACGACTGCAATCGTCGGCAGGAGCGCATTCCGCAGGATGTGACGGCGGATCACGACACGGTTGGAGAGGCCCTTGAGGTGCGCTGTCCGCGCGTAGTCGCTGTCGAGGGCCTCGATCATCGAGGCACGGGTGATTCGGGCGATATAGCCGAGGAGCACGAGAGTGAGGGTGAACGCGGGCAGGAGGAGATACTCGAACTGGGTGGCGATACTCGCCCCCGGCTCCGCCTGCGCGGTCACGGGTAACCACCCGAGCCAGATCGCGAAAACGAGTATGAGGAAGATGCCGGACACGAACTCGGGCATCGCCGAGAACGAGAGGCCCGCCGTCGTGATGCTCTTGTCCGTCGCCTTCCCGTAGCGCAGGGCGGCCACGATCCCGGCGAGGATCGAGAGCGGGACACAGATGATGAAGGCGACAAAGGCGAGCTTGAAGGAGTTCGAGAGCGCCGGCCCGAGAAGATCCCAGGCCGGCACCTGCTTCGTCAGCGAGGTACCGAGGTCTCCGTGAAGGAGGCCCGTCACCCAGTCCTTGTACTGCACGACGATCGGGCGGTTCGTGCCGAGCTGCGCGTTGAGCTCGTCCACGGACTCCTGCGCCGCGAACGGCCCCAACACCGCCCGCCCGACATTCCCGGGCAGAATCGTCGAGACGGCAAAGACGATCATGCTGAGCAGCACCAGCGTGATCAGTGCGAGGCCGATGCGTTTGAGGATGTAGCGCGTCAACGTGTCCGAGGCAGGGTCAGCTCCGGCCGGTGCGGCGTTCCGCACCGGCCGGAGCCAGCGACAGCGCTCGATCTATGCGAGTGAGACCTTCGACAGGCGAACCTGCGAGATGCCGTCGGGGACGTAGTTCTTGACCTTCGAGGTGCTTGCCGTCACGTAGTTGATGAAGTAGTCCGTGATGACAGGCGTGTCGCGGAGCAGCAGCCCGGCCATCCGCTTCGTCGCCTTCCGCTGCGCCGAGAGCTCGGCCGCGGCAAGGTAGGTCTTCGCCACCGAGTCGAACTCCGCGTTGTTGTAGTGCGACGCGTTCCAGTCACCAGTGGACATGTAGGCCCGGGTGAGGAAGATGTTCGGCACGCCGCGCGCGCCGTACTCGGTCAGAGTGCATGTGCGGTTCAACCACGGCGTCGTCGTCGCGTAGTCCGCACCGGCGGGCTCGGAGTCGTAGTACTTGCCGACGTCCATCATCTCGATGCCGATGTCGATGCCGGCATCCTTCGCGTACGCCTGCACGGACGCCGCATGATCCGCATGGTCGGCGAAGTTCCACGTCGTGATGTTGAACTTCAGGTTCTGGGCGCCTGCGGCGGCGAGGAGCGCCTTTGCCAGCTGGACGTTCTGGGTCCGCTGCTTGATCGACCGATCGGTCGACGCAAAGCCCTTCCAGAACGGGCTGTCGTTCCCGACCTGTCCGTCCCCGAGCAGGATCTTCTGCAACTGCTGAGGACGATTGATCGCGAGCGCCACTGCCCGTCGGACGCGGGGATCCTTCAGCACGCCCTGGTCGGTACGCATGCAAAGCTGGCGATGCGCCGAGGTCGGCAGGCTGTAGTGCGTGTACTTCGAGTTGTTCTTGAAGACCTGAGCCTCCTGGCCCGAGAGCTGGAAGGCGAGGTCGATCTGGTTCCCGCGCAGCGCCAGCACCATCGGCGCCGTGCCCTGGTAGAACGTGATCTTGACGCCGTCCATCGGCGCCCGACCACCCCAGTAGGCGGCATGGCGCACGAGTGCCGCGCTCTTCTTGTCGACGTAGTTCACGAGCTTGAACGCACCCGTGCCGATCATCCCGCCCTTGACCCACGTTCCGGGGTTCGCTGCATCCTTTGCCCGCTGGATGATCGCCTGGTAGGTGGTCTGGCTGAGGAGATACGGGAAGACGCCGATCGGTGACTTCAGCTTGAACCTCACCGTGTACGGCCCCGTCGCCGACACGCCCGCAGCGTCGAAGAACGGCGACAGGCCGGCGTTCGATCCCTTGGCGCCGACGTACTGCTTCATGCTCGCCACGACGTCCTTCGCCGTCATCGTCGATCCGTCGTGGAACTTGACGCCCTTACGGATCTGGAACGTCCAGACCGTGGCGTCCGCGTTCGGCTTCCAGCTCGTCGCGAGCCAGGGCACGACCGCCCCCTTCGGCGTCGTGAACGTCAAGAACTCGCCAGGGATGCCGGCGAACGCAAGCGACCCGCCCTCGTTGAGGAGGTACGGCTCGAGCGAGGCGCCGAATGCTGCGATGCCGACACGAATCGTGCCGCCCACCTTGGCAGTCGCGGCACGCGACGACGGCGCTGCAACTGCCTCGCCCGCGAATGCGAGCAGGCTGCCCATCATGCCGAGGGAGAGCCCGAACATCGTGCCCCGGCGCAAAAACTCGGTGCGGTCCATCTCGCCGCCGATGAACTCGTCGATCAGGTTGTTCTCGAGCGGGCCCGCTTCGTGCCGGCGAAAGTCCTCAATCCGCCTTGTCGTTTCACGATCCATCGCCTATTCCTCGCCTTCTCGATTCGATATCGACTGGATGGTCATGTGGACGCCTACACAGACTCAAAGTTTGAAGCAATCCTCGCGAACCCCTGACACGAGCGGACGCCCCCGGACGTCCGATTGGTGGACTGCATTCCCCGTTGAGAGATACCTCTTATGTCAGACCGGCGCAGTTGAAGTCAAGCCACCTCCGGGCTCCGACCGGGTTCGGTAGAGGCGCGTTCCGATGGGCGGCAGTATTGCAGCCCCGAATCAAAAGTCCAAACGACAATATTATGTATACGTACTACTCGACAGCCGGCACGATCCTCGCGCCGTCCATATCCGTGATCGCCGGCCAGCTGTCTCGAAGCTCCGCCTGCGACGGCACGTGGTCGAACTCCACCCCGATCGATTCTGCGTAGCGAACGCGCGTGTACTTCCCGTCCGCAGCGTGAATGACCTCGCCGGTCGTCCGACACTCGTCACTGCACAGCTGCACGACGAGCGCCGAGACGTACGCGGGGTCGAACTCGTGATCGAGGACACCCTCGGACATCCTGGTCGTTGCAAGGGGCGAGATTGCATTGACGAGGATGTCGTGCTTCCTGCCCTCGAGGGCAAGCGTGTTGACGAGCCCGACGAGCCCGAGCTTGGCTGTCCCGTAGTTGGCCTGCCCGAAGTTGCCGTAGAGGCCCGTGACGGACGTCGTCGTGATCGCCCGGCCGCGGCCCTGCTCGCGAAAGTGCGGCCAGGCGGCGTGCGTGACGTTGAAGGCGCCGTCCAGATGAACCCGGAGCACCGCGCTCCATTCGTCGTAGCTCATCTTCGGGAACGAGCGGTCGCGGAGGATGCCGGCGTTGTTGACGACGATGTCGATCGTCCCGAAGGTGTCGATCGCCCGGGAAACGAGCGCGGCGGCACCCTCCTCGGTGGCCACGTCGTCGTGGCTCGCAACGGCAGTGCCGCCTGCGGCGACGATCTCTGCAACCACGGCCTCGGCAGCGGATTCCGCGGCCGCCGAATCGTCGACCGACCCGTCGAGAGCCGCTCCGAGGTCGTTCACGACGACCGAGGCACCGTGCGCTGCCAGGAACAACGCGTGACTTCGGCCGAGCCCTCCCCCCGCACCGGTGACGACCGCACATCTTCCCTCGACTCCTGCCATCACTCGCCTCCCTTGTCTTCGCCGAGCGTCCGGGCCGCCATGAGTGACACGAACACGGCCGTTTGCACCACCTCGTCAGCCTGATTCTTGATCTCCTGCGCGATCTTCACGATTCCCCGATCGCGCTTGCTCGTCCTCCGCGTCTCGATCACCGTCGACTCCATCCGGATCGTGTCTCCGAACCGCACGGCCCCGACGAATCGGAGATCCTCGATCCCGAGGAAGGCAAGGTTCGTACCGGTGAAGATGCCCGTCTGAACGCCGAGCCCCGAGGCGATCGAGAGCACGAGCAGCCCGTGGGCGATCGGCTCGCCGAACGGCCCCTTCTTCGAGAACTCACGGTCGATGTGGAGTGGATTGAAGTCACCGGAGACGCCCGCGAACGTGACCACGTCCGCCTCCGTGACCGTCCTTGCGGTCGTCGAGAATGTCGCCCCCACCTCGAAGTCCTCGAAGTACATCGCCGTCATTTCCCCCTCCCATCCGTCAGCCCGAGGAGCCGGGCGGCGTTCTCCTTGAGGATCAGCGGCTTGACCTCGTCGCGAAACCCTGCCAACTCGAAGTCGGCCATCCACCGCTCGGGGGTGAGGAACGGAAAATCAGAGCCGAACAGCACCTTTTCCTTGAGCAGCGTGTTCGCGTGGTGGACGAGCGCGGGCGGAAAGTACTTCGGAGACCAGCCCGAGAGGTCGATGTACACCTGCGGCTTGTGCATGGCGACGGCGATCGCCTCTTCCTGCCACGGCGTCGAGGGGTGCGCGAGCACGATCGGCATGTCCGGGAAGTCGACCGCAACGTCGTCGACGTGGAGGGGGTTCGAGTACTTGAGCCGGATCCCGCCGCCTCCCCGCTGACCCATCCCGATTCCGCTCTGGCCGGTATGGAAGAGTGCGGGCAGTCCGGCCTCGGCGATCGCCTCGTACAGGACGTAGGCGTGTCGGTCATTCGGATAGAACGCCTGCATGCTCGGGTGGAATTTGAAGCCCTTGATCCCGTGGTGCTCGATCAGCGTTCGCGCAGCCCGGGCTCCCGCCTTGCCCTTCCACGGATCGATGCTGGCGAACGGAATCAGCACATCGGGATTCGCGGCGGCGATCTCGGCGATCTCCTCGTTGGAGACGGGCACCTCGCCCGTCCCGGCCTCGCTGTCCACCCCGAAGACGACTGCCGCCATCTTCCGCTCCCGGTAGTACGCGGCGACGTCCTCGACCGACACCGCCGTATCGATGTCGGTCTTGAACATTTTCGACGCTTCGAGTCGTTGCGCCTTCGTGAGTGGATCCTCCGGCCCTGTGACAGGGATCTTTGCGTGCGTGTGGATATCGATCGCGACAAGGTCGGCGACGTTCATGCGGCCTCTCCTGGGGTCGTAGGTACCTGATCCGAATCGACCCGCAAGGCCCGCTTCTGCACCTTGCCCGTCGGCGAGCGTGGGAGAGACTCGACGAATCTCACGACGCTCGGCTTCTTGTACGACGCTGCCTGGGAGGCAACGTGGGCAACGATCTCTGCCTCTGTGACGCCACTCCCGTCGCGTCTGACCACCCATGCCACGACCCGCTCCCCGAAGCGCGGATCGGGCTCACCGGTCACCGCGACCTCGAGCACGCTGTCGTGCGAGGCGACGATCTCCTCGACCTCCTTCGAGGCGATGTTCATCCCACCGGAGAGGATCATGTCCTTCTTTCGATCGACGATGGCGTAGAACCCGTCCGCATCGACGGTGGCGACGTCGCCTGTGTGGAACCAGCCGTCGGCGTCCGTGAACGGCACGACTCCCGCTGCGCCGAGATAGCCGGCCGCGACGGTAAACGTTCCAGGCTCGCCTGCTCGGACGAGCACCTCACCGGGCTCGGCACCGGCTGCATCGCTCCCGTCCTCACGAACGAGGCGCACGTCGACGCCCTGGAGCACGCGCCCGCACGATCGGGGGTGGTCGAGCATGTGCTCGTGATCTCGAAAGGTGATCAGGCCGGCCTCCGTGCTCCCGTAGGCGCTCGAAAAACGGGCGTTAGGGAACAGCGACATGATCTCGCGGAGCAGATCGGAGCTGACACTCTCGCCGGACATGAAGACGTGGCGCACGCCCGGCATCGGCTCGACGCCATCGCTTGCATGCAACCGCAGCAGGTCCTTGAGCGCAGTCGGCACTCCGACGAGCGCGGTGATCCCACGGTCGCGAATGGCCGCGATCAGGCTGCCCGGGCTGTAGTCGGACAGCAGATAGGTCGTCGCGCCCATGAACAGCGCACACAGAAGGAGCGGTTGGGCGGCGCGATGCGCAAGGGGTGTGAACAGCAGAAAACGGTCGGAGGGGTCGTATCCGACGACGAGTTGTGGCACCGACACGGAGGTCAGCTGTGTCAGCCGCGTATAGACGACGCCCTTCGGTAGTGCCGTCGTGCCCGACGTGTAGACGATCAGATCCTCGTCGCAAGCCCTCGGCTCCACGATGTCCGCGTCACCGGTTGCGGCGAGCTCGTACGCAGCGCCCACCTCGAGGGTTGGCACGGACGCAAGGAGACGCCGAACCTCGTCATCGGCGAGAACCGTGTCGTCGTGGACGACGAGGTCGAGGGCAGCCTCGCCGAGAATGTGCTCGAGCTCCCTCCTGCGGTAGCGATGGTTGATCGGCACGGCGGAGATGCCGGCCTTGTGCGCGGCGATATAGGTCTCGACCCACTCGATCCGGTTCGGGCAGTAGATGCCAACGCGCTGCCCGGGGCCAACGACGGACTGAAGGTGCCGCGCAAGAGACTCGGAGCGGCGATCGAGCGCTGCAAACGTGACGCGTGCCGATTCCGTCTCGATCGCGGACCGCTCGGGGGCGCGGCGCGCGCCCCCGCGGCACAGCCTCGCGACCGTTGCCGCCTGGTGTACCCGCGTTGCCTCAGCGCTCACAGACGAGAGTCTACCGTGGTGTGCACAGTGTTTTGTACACAATCACCGTCCGTCGAAGCTCGACCGAACCGCCTCCCACCCACTGCCGATGTGCTCCTCCATCGCCTTGCGGGCAGCACGCCCGTCCCGCGCGCGGAGTGCCGCGACGATCGCGTCGTGCTGGACCGCGAACTGGGCAGGCGACTCGGTCACATAGGCCCGCGCGTAGAGCTCGCGCATCAGACGGCCCCAGTAGCTGTGCACGATGGACACGAGCTCCGATCGTGCTGCGGCGTAGATGCACCAGTGCAGCAACGAGTCCGCCTCGATGATCCCTGTCAGATCCCGCGCCTCGGCGCCCGGCAGGGCCTCGCGAAACCCGGCTGCAAGCAGCTCCAGCTCTGAGAGCTCGGTCGCGGTGATGCTCTCGGCGGCCCGCTCGGCCAGAAAGCCTTCGAGCGGCCCACGCAGCTGATACAGGGTCTCCGCCTCGGCGCTCGTCGTCAGTCGGGCGACATAGGTCCCCTTACCGCGATGGCGGACGATGAGCCCATGTCCTTCGAGAACACGCATGGCCTCGCGCACCGGCGTCCGACTGACCCCGAGGCGACGGGCGAGCTCGTCCTCGGAAACGCGCTCGCCGGCGGCCAGAGCGCCCTCGATGATTTCCTTTTCGAGCATCTGGCGCACGAGCTCGGGGTAGGACGGCGGGATCGAGATGCCGCCGGACTCTCGTCGTTCCATGTCTCGACAATACAGTGTCCGGTGTTCAGAACACCGTTGGCCTACCGCGCACGCCAGAACGCCGTGGGACCCGATCGACGGAGGACGTCGGTGTCGCCGCCGGGCGCCGGGGCAGGTGGGCCGGGAATCAGGCTGCCGAGCACCCAGGGAGCGCCCCCCGCAACGAGGTCGGCAGCCCCGGGCACGGGAAGGTCGCGCAGCAGACCGATGTCCCAATACCCCTTGCGGTCGATGACCTCGTCATCGTCGAGGACGCGCGAGCACGGAATCCCCTGCCCGGCGATCGCGCGCTCCCAGGCAGCGGAGGGCTCCCGCACGAGAATCGCGGCGAGGCCGGCGCAGAGCTCCTCGGCATGCCTCTGCCGGCCCGCGCGCTCGCGGAACCGGTCGCTGTCGAGCGCCTCCCCCGCGGGAAGCAGGCCGACGAGATCGTGCCACTCCTCGTCGGAGCGACAGGTGAGCGCCAGGTATCCATCGGCGGTCTCGAACACGCCGTCGGGCACGGAGCCCGTGGCGCCGCCCGCGAGAGCTTGCGCCTCCATCGTTGCGTGCAGCATCGAGGTTTCGATTCGTACGGGGCCGCCCTCGGTGGCCCGCGCAAGAAGGCCGGCACACACCGCCTCGGCGATGATCGCCGAGGTCACGAGATCGACGAACGCGTAGTAGCGGATGCGCCGCGGCCGACCGTCGGATCCGGCGTTGCCCGCCGCGAAGCCGCTAAACGCCTGCATGTGCGGATCGGTGCAGGGCTCGTCGCGCAACGGCCCTGCCCAACCGAATCCGGTCGCCGAGCAGTAGACGAGCGAGGGATTGCTCTTGGCCAGGTCGTCGTAGCCGAAGCCGATCCGCGCGAGGGCGCCGGGACGGAAGTTCTCGATCACGACATCGGCGTCCGAGACGAGGGCACGCGCAAGCTCACGGTCCTCCTCCTGCTTGAGGTCGAGCGAGACAGACCTCTTGCCCTGGTTGAGAGCCAGGTACGTCGAGCTCAGTCCGCCGACGGTGGGTCGGACGGCCAGGATGAACTCGTTCGGCGCCTCGACCTTGACGACGTCCGCTCCCAGCCACGCGAGCAGCGTCGCCGAGAACGGGCCGACGCCGCCTACCCCGAAGTCGACGACCCGAACTCCGGCCAGAGGGCGCTCGGGGTCGCCGACCCGCGGCGACCCGACGCGGTGCGAACCCCGCGCCTCGAGCCGCCAGGGAACGCCCGAGGCGAGAGCTTCGGCAACCCCGACGGCTTTTGCCTGCGGGTGGTCGAGGCACTCTGCGGCTGACTGGAAGACGACCGACGAGCCTCCATGGCGGCGGATGAGGTCGATCGCGTCGGCAGCGGTCAGCTCCGCCAGCCGCGCCTCGTAGACCGGTCGGCAGGCGTCGACGTCGTCGCCCCAGCCGACCGATTCGTGCCACGACGGTTGCAGACGATCGATCACCGCCTCGTCCAGGCCGAGATCCGCGGCGAACGCGAGCCAGCCGTCCTCGCCCCCGAGGGGGAAGTCGAGCGTGATCCGGCGATCGGCGGTCAGGTACCCCGAATCGACGAGCCGGTCGCGAGATCTCACGTGGGTGCCACTCCAGGAATCCGGGCGCGAGCGGGCAGCCCACAGGATCGTCTTCAAGGTCGTGAGGCTGCGAAGCGTCGAGACGCGCACGACGTGCCCGGCACCGGGGACCCGACCGCCGTAGAGCCAGGCCAGGACCGCCTGCGTGGCAAAGAACCCGGTGACGCTCGTCGCGATGCCGCAGCCCGTTCGGGCAGGGGGCTCGTTCGCGCCGGCGATGTAGTCGGTGAGCGCTGACGCTGCCTGCGCCGTCGTCTCGGAGCCGACCAGTCCACCGCGCGGCAGGAGATGCGATTCGAAAACACACGTCAACTTCCCAGCGGCCCCGACATCGTGACCGGCACCCGCGGTGTCGTCGGCGAGCACAACGTCGACGTCGTGCGTTCCCGCCCCCACGATCCGTGCTCCGAGCCGCTCCAGGTGACGCGCGCAGACCGACGCTGCGTCTTCCGACGTCGCAACGAGAACGGTACGTCCACTGAGGAGCCGCCCGGTCATGCGCCTGCGAGCTCCTGCTTGATCATCCCTCGCAACAGCTTCCCGCTCGGTGTCCGCGGGAGCTCCGGGACGGCGCGGAGAAGCTCCGGCCATTTCGCCTTCGCGAGACCTGCCTCGCGGCAGTGATCGACGAGCGCCTCGAGCGTCACTGGCTCTTCGCCGGCAGCGACGACCACGGCCATGATCCGCTCACCGAGTCGAGGGTCGGGCGAGCCGATGACGGCCACCTCGCGCACGCCCGGGAGCTCGGACAGGACGAGCTCGACCTCGAGTGGTGAGACGTTGACTCCGCCACGGACGATCCTGTCGTCGAGGCGGCCACCGATTCGGATGTACCCTTCCGCATCGAGCGTTGCCTCGTCGCCGGTCGCAAACCAGCCGTCGCGGCGGAAGCGGTGCGGCTCTCCCCCGCGCCAGTACCGTCGTGCCATCTGCGCGCCGCAAACGAGCAATTCACCCCTCTCGACGCGGACGCGCATCCCGGCGAGAGGCTTGCCGTCGGTCGTGAGCTTCTTCTCGAGCGGGGCATCGGGAGGGCACGTGGCGACCCCGCCGCACTCGGAGGTGCCGTAGTACGCCGTGACATCGGTCTGCGGGAGACTCGCTCGAGCGCGTTCGAGCAACGGCGTCGGAACGGATGCACCGCCACAGAGGAAAATTCGCAGGCTCGCAAACTCGTGGGGGCCGTTCCGCTCGGCGACGTCTACCAGGTCGAGGAGGAACGGCGTCGGGGCGGCAACGAACGTGCAGCCGTGACGCGCGATCAGATCCGCGCACGCCGCCCCATCCCAGGTGTGCATCAGCACCATCCCGCACCGAGCCCGCAGTGCGAGCTCGACACCATAGACGAAGCCGACCGCGTGGCCCACCGGTGCCGCGACGAGAACCACGTCGTCGCGATCGAGGCCGTATCGCTCCACAAACCCGTGCGCGATCAGGGCAAGGGTCTCCTCGGTGTGAACCGCACCTTTGGGGCGCGCGGTCGTTCCCGAGCTGTACGCGATCCACGCGACGTCGTCGGGCCGCCGAGCGGGACCAAAGGCCGGCCCGGGGAAGGCTGACCGACTCCCTCCGTCCGCGTCGGCCGGCACGACGACGATGCTCCCGAGCTCGCGCACGACCGCAGCATCGACCCGCTCGTCGAGGACGACCGCGCGGGCCTCGGTCTCCTCGACGACCTGGAGGATCTCGCGACGCCATTGCCAGGGGAGATTGACGAGCACCCCCCCGCACAAACGAATCGCGAGGTACACGACGACGAACCGGACCGAACTGGGAAGCGCTACGACGACACGGTCACCAGGCTCGACCCCGGCATCGCGGAGCTGCACGGAGACCGCCCACGCGGCGTCGGCGACCTCATCGGTGGTGTAGGTGCGCCCGGCGTCCAACGCGGTGACCTCGCCCGGAAGCCGCTCGTGGAGGGCGACCCACTCGGGGCTCAGCACCGCCGTTTTCATGCTCGTAGTGGGCTCCGCAACGCCGGCAGCAGCTCGCGCGCGTACCGCTCGATCGTGGCGAGCGTTCCCTGAGACGCTGACCGCGGAGGTGCCGGATCGATCGCAATGCTTTCCTCGTGGATCATCCCGAGCGCAAGGTGCTCGATGCCCACGTCGATGAACTCGCGGAGCTGAGCGATACACGCGTCGGGCGTACCGTGGACGCAGTACTTGTCGATCCAGGGCGTGAAATCCTTGCCGTAGCGCCACGACAGATCGCGGATTCCGAGCTCCCGAGCCTGCTCGGGCGAGTCGTGCATGCTGACGTAGACGAACGCAGACTCGACGAACCGCGGACTGAGCTCCACCCCGAGCGACTCGGCCTTCTCCCGCACCTCCTCGAACGCGGCGCGGCAGCGCTCGGCGGTGTACATGTACGGCATATAGCCGTCCCCGAGGACGGCGGCTCGCTCGATCGCCGGCGCGCTACGCCCCGCCAGCCAGATCGGTGGGCCACCGGGTTGAATCGGCTTCGGCGTCAGCCAGACATCGTCGAGCTGGAAGACGCTGCCGGAGTACGAGAACGTGTCCTCGGTCCAGTACTTCCGCATGATCTCGATCGTCTCTGCCGTCCGGCGCCCGCGGCCCGCCATCGGAACGCCGGCCGCCTCGAACTCCTTTTCGAAGTCGCCCCCGACGCCGGCGACGACGATCAGGCGCCCCTCCGACATGATGTCGAGCGTCGCCAGCTCCTTGGCGAGCATGGTCGGGTTTCGCAGCGGCGTGAGGATCGCCGCAGGACCAAGAGCGATCCGTTTGGTCACGGCGGCGATGCCGGCGAGTACCGGGACGGCGTCGAGGATCGGGCGATGGAACACGATGTGCTCCCCGGTCCAGATCGAGTCGAAACCGAGCTCTTCGACAGCCTGGAAGTACTCGGGCGGCCACCACACGCCTCCGCACGTTATGCCGACCTTTGCCATCCTATGCCGCCGTCCGTGCGCTCTCGTGGCGCTCGACGCAATAGTGATCGACCTTCTCGCGATCCACCTCGATGCCGAGCCCTGGAAGCTCGTTCGAGAGCAGCGAGCCGTCGCTATAGGCGAACGGGCCTGTTACGACGTCGTCGTCGAAGTACCGACCTGCGGTCGTTGTCACGAGCGCCCCGGCCGGGGCATTGATCGGGATCACGCTCGGAAGCAGCTCGGCCGGCGAGCTGAGCGCCACGTGCAGATTCGCGGCGTTGCCGATTCCGAGCTCGAGCGCGCCGTTGAGGTCGTGTGGCAGTCCTGCTGCGCGAGCGATCGTGCAGACCTCGCGGGCGCGCGCCATTCCTCCTGCCTTACCGACGTACACCGACAGCGCGTCAACGGCTCGCCGGCCTACGAGCTCGAGCGCGTCCGCCGGGCTCCAGCATGCCTCGTCTGCGATCACCGGAACGGGCGATTGGGAATGAGCAACCTCGAGATTGGCGAGCCCGAGGAGCGGCTGCTCGACGAGGTCGGCTCCGGCCTCTGCGAGAGCCGCAAGGGCGTGCAGGGCCCGCGTTCTGCCCTGGTAGCCCCCGTTGGCGTCGAGTCGCAGCACGACGCTGTCGCCGAGGTCCTGTCGCAGGGCCGCGATCACCCGGACGTCCCGGTCGACGTCCTGGCCACCCTTCACCTGCAGGGCACGAACCCCGTCATCGATCGCGGCTCGCGCCTCGGCGAGCGCTTCGTCGTCCGACATCAGCCCGAGCATATGAGCAACCGGCACCGACGCGCGCGCGCGACCGCCGAGCAGGTCATAGGCAGGCACGCCGAGCGCATGGCCGACGAGGTCGTGGACGGCAATGTCGACGAGCGCCTTCGCGTAGGGATTGCCGACGACGACCTGATCCAGCCGTCCGGAGAGCTCGCCGAGGAGAAATGGTCGCTCGAAGAGGCGCGGTGCCAGGTACTCGTGCACGATCGAGCAGATCGTCGCCGGCGTCTCACCGTGGCGTCGTCCGTCTGCGTCGCCCCAGTCCCGAAGCCCGACGACCTCGCCCCAGCCCTCGACGCCGTCGCCGGAGATGCGGGTGAGGACAAACTCCCCCAGTGGTCGCGAGAGCGACAGCCAACGGAAATCGGCGCGCTCGGGCAGGCGGACGACCATCGTCTCGACGCGATCGACGGAGACTCTCATGCGGGCGCCCCGTCGATCGTGAGCACGACGTTGTAGAACTCATCGATCGTCGCCTCGGCGTATGCCGGGACGAGCGTCGTCGAGTCGGCCTGATGGATCACTGCGGGGCCTCGGAACGAGCTTCCGGGGGCCAGGTCGTTGCGCTCGTAGATCGCCGCGTCCACAACGCCCTCGTCAGGCATGAAAACGGGGCGCGTCATCAGGGCACCCGGACCTGGATCGTCCGGCACGTGCTCCAGCGAGGGCTTGTCGATTCGGACCGTCGCAACGAGACGCATCGTCACCACCTCACATTCGTCGGCAGGGCTCGAGAATCCGTATGACCGTAGATGCAACTCGTGAAAGCGATCGAACAACGTGCCGACCCGGCCGTCGACGAGCGAGTCGAGCTCGACGGGCACGCTCACCTCATAGGCTTGTCCGCGGTACCGCACATCGCACGCGTGCGTCGTCGAGTACTGCCGGGACCGGAGCTGGGCGTCGCTCTCCACCTCCGCCTTTGCCTGGGCGGCGAGAGACCGGAAGCCCGCGAGGAGGCACTCGGCCACGTCCGGCTCGTTGTTCGAGTGAAGCTCGCTGACCGCGAAGTCGAGCCTCACATCGGCCGTCAGGAGGCCGAGAGCCGAGAGCGTGCCGGGATGCGGAGGGACGACGACGGTGTCGATCGCAAGTCGACGCGCCAGCTCGGCAGCGTGAAGTGGCCCCGCCCCGCCGAAGGCGACGAGCGCAAAGGTGCGCGGGTCGTCGCCGCGACTTCGCAGGGCGACTCTGACGGCGCCCTCCATGGCAGCGTTCACGACCTCGATCACCCCTGCCGCGGCGTTCTCGTTGTCCAGGCCGAGCGTCTCGGCGAGAGGGTGGATCGCTTCGTTGGCCAACGCCGGGTCGAGCGCCAGGCGGCCGGCGAGCGGGAAGGCGTCCGTGAGGCGCCCGAGGAGGAGCTGACAGTCGGTCACGGTCGGTGCCGTTCCTCCACGGCCGTAGCATGCTGGCCCGGGCTCCGAGCCCGCGCTTTCGGGGCCGACGCGCAACGATCCGCCGACGTCGATCGAGGCCAGAGAGCCGCCGCCGGCACCGATCGAATGAACGTGCACTGCCGGCAACCGCATCGGGAGGTCGCCGATCTTGAGCTCGCTGGACATCCGAGGCTCGAAGTCGCTGATGATGGAGACGTCGGCGCTCGTCCCGCCCATGTCGAAGCAGATCAGATCGCCGCGCTCGATCGTGCGGCCGATCTGGCCACAGGCGACGACGCCGGCGACCGGCCCCGAGAGGGCGAGCGTGACAGGACGGGCCCGAGCCGCGGCGGGAGTGAGCGCACCGCCGTTCGACTGCGTCACGAACAGCGAGGCAGTACTTCCGGCCGCCGCGAGGGCCGTCTCGAGCCGGGTCAGATACGTATCGATCAACGGCATCAACGCTGCGTTCATAACCGTCGTCGACGTCCGCTCGTACTCCCGCAGCTCGCGCGAGAGCTCGGCGGAGCCGCATACGAACCAGCCGTTTCGCTCCCTCAGGAGCGCGGTGACCTCCTGCTCGTGGTCGGGGTTCCGGTAGGAGTGGAGGAAGACGACGGCGACCGCCTCGACCCCTGCGGCCTCGAGTTGTTCGACGACCCCGTCCACGCTCGGACGGTCGACGGCAACGACAACGTCACCGGCAGCGTCGACCCGCTCATCGACCTCGAACCGGAGCTCGCGTGAGACGAGGGGGCCGGGATACTCGAGGAACGGGTCGTACAGCTCGTCACGCCAGTGCCGCCCGATCTCGAGGACGTCACGGAACCCCCGCGTCGTCACGAGTGCGGTCGAGGCGAGTCGACGCTCGATGATCGCGTTGGTCGCGAGGGTCGTCCCATGCAGCAGGAGGCGCAGGTCGGACTGCTCGACACCGACCTCGTCCCGAAGTGCCGACAGGCCCGCGATGAATCCGGCTGCGGGATCACTTCGCGACGAAGGCACCTTGAGGTGGTGCAGGGCGCCGCTCTCTGCATCGACGGCGACGACGTCGGTGAACGTCCCGCCGATATCGACGCCGACATACCAGCTGGCACTCATCTCGGCGAGCCCGATGCTGGACTCGCATAGACCGTCCTCGCTGCTTCGACCGACACCTTGCCCGTCAGAACGTCGTGTGCAAGTGCAGCGGGGTCGCGCTCGGAGGCAGGCCCGAGCCCGCCGCCGCCCTGCGTCAGGACGGTCAGTCGGTCGCCCTTCTGGAGGCGGTGGCCCCCGACCTTGCCGGGGAGCTCGATCACGACTCCGTCCCGTTCGACGAGAAGCTTGGCCGTCGCGCCGGGTTGGCCGCCGCTGAGTCCGGGAGGCGGGAACTTGACGTGGTCGAACTGACACGAAAGCTCACAGTCGATCAGCACCTCGAACGAGCGCTCGGCGCCGAGCCCGCCACGGAACCGACCGGCCCCGCCGGAATCCGGACGGAGCGCGTACGTCAAGACGCGGAGCGGGAACTCGTTCTCGACGAGCTCGATGGGATTGTTCGCGAGGTTGTGCACCCCGGCGGACAGGCAATCGGGCCCGTCCAGCCCGCGCCGGCCGCCCCAACCGCCGACCTCGATCTCGAACTGGACGTTCGCGCGCCCTTCGTCGTCGTACGCGGAGAGGATGTAGACGTTGGAGTTGCCGTAGTACGGCGCCATCGCCCGATCAGGCAGAGCCTTGCCGAGCGCAGCCATCACCACCGTGGCGACGCGATGGGTGAAGACGTTCCGGCCGACGACGGGCGCAGGGGAAAGGGGGTTGAGGACGCTGCCCTCCGGCGCTATCACCTCGACAGGGAGATAGCTCCCGTGATTCGGCGCGATGCCGGGGTCGAGGATCGCGGTCACCGCGTAGTACACGGCCGACTCCGTCGACGCGATGGGACAGTTGATCGGACCACGCGTCTGTGCGGCCGTGCCCGCGAAGTCGACGTAGAGCGTGTCTCCGCGGCGCTCGACGGCGACACGAACCTGAAGCTCATGATCGTCGAGCCCGTCGCCGTCGACGACGTCTTCGGCCGCGTACACGCCCGCGGGGACGAGCGAGATCGCAGCTCGCATACGCCGCTCCGAGCCTTCGATCAGCTCACGCGTCGCAGCGCTGATCGTCGCCGAACCGTAGCGTCGCGCGAGTCGGACGACTTCGCCCCCACCGATCGAGAGCGCCGCGATCTGGGCTCGGAGGTCGCTGATCGTCTTGTGCGGAACCCGGATGTTGGCCTCGAACAGCGGGAAGAACACCTCGTTCGGAACGCCTCCCGAGACGATGCGCGTCGGGGGGATCCGGAAGCCTTCCTGGTAGATCTCGGTCGCGTCGGCCCCGTAGCTCGCCGCCGCACGACCGCCGACGTCGAGATGGTGACCGAGCGTGCCGGTGATCGCAATCGGCTCGCCGTCGACGAGAACGGCGGCGAACGTCTGGATATCGGGCAGGTGCTGACCGCCGGAGTACGGGTCGTTCGTCGCGTAGACGTCACCCTCGCACCACTGATCGAGCGGGAATCGGGTCAGCATCGTGCGCAGCGCCCGGGTCATCGAGTTGAGATGCATCGGGATTCTCGTCGATTGCGCCACGATCCCCCCGTCGACGTCGAACACCGCCGTCGAGTAGTCGAGCATCTCGCGAATGACCTGCGAGTGAGCCGACCGCTCGATCGATGTCGCCATTTGCTCGGCCGTGGCGACGAGGCCGTGACGAATCACCTCGAGCGTGATCGGGTCGACGGCGGCAGCCGCGCCGCCGCTGACCCGGCCTTGTCCTGCCGCCGCGCTCATCGAGGCCCGCTCGTGCCGAATCCGCGCTCCACGGCGGCGAGCCTACCAGAACTGTCGACTGGATACAGTTAGGGTGGCGGTATCAAATCGAGCTCAGGCGGCCGGAGCGCACGAGGGCGATGAGCGGCCGAACGTCGGTCGGCTGCTCCCCGCGACACGCGCTGACGGATGCCAATACTGCAGCCGTTCCGGAGCCCAGAGCGGCCGGCCGACGCAGCCGAACCGCCTGCGTCGCCACCGCAAGCTCGATCGCCGCAACCCGCTCGCCGAGCTCGACCATGGCGCAAAGCCGACGGGCCCCGAGCGGTGCCAGGGTCACCCTGTCTTCGATTCCCTCCGCAATGCTCGTCGTCGGCAGCTCGTACGAGACGGGCGCGGCGAGCAAGCGAGCCTCTCCGGCGATCGCAGCGGCGGCGTACGAGAACTGCGGGAAGTCAGTCGTTGCGAAGTCGAGTCGGTCAGACAACCCCTCCGAGAGCCCGGACGAGGGAGCCTGCATGAGCTTGGTCAACCGCTCACACGCGGCCGTGACGACCGGCGCCAGAGCGAGGCGGAGGAAGTCGAGGGCGGTGGCGAGAAGAATGGGGTCGAAGTTTCCGACCGAGATGATCCTCCGCTCCTCGGGGACGACGAGCGGATTCTCCTGCGACGCGTTCAGCTCGATCGCGAGCTGTCGCTGTCCGTATGCGAGCGCCTCGCGGGCGGCCCCGTGAACCTGAGGGAGGCAACGGAAGCTCAGCGGATCCTGCAGATTCCGCGCGGTGCCCTCGAGCCAGAGGGAGCTGCCCTCGAGAAGGGTGCGCAGGCGGACGATGACCTGCTCAACGCCCGGGAAGGGACGCGCCCCGGCGGCGGCCGGGTGCAGGATGCTGAGATTGGCGCCGAAGGCTTCCAGGTCGAGCGCCGCAGCGGCGTCGAAGGCATCGAGCAGGCGCTCGAGGTCGTGGATCGCAAGGGAGGCGATCGCCGTCGAGAACGCGTTGTTGTCGACGAGTGAGACGGCTTCCTTCGCTGCCAGCTCGAGGTCGCCGAAGATCCCGCGGGCAAGCTCGGCCATCGGGGCGAGATCGGCCATCCCCAGCGAACCGTGGATTCCGACGGAGACGACGGTGCCGTCGTTGAGGGCCGCGAGGAGCCGGTCGACGAGCATCGGGCGAACGCCTGCCCTCCCCGTCGCGAAGCCGTTTGCGAGCTGCAGGATGGTTGCACGTACCACGTCCTCGGACGCCGGTGGGCCCTGACCGACGAGGAGCGACTCGATCATCAGGCGGTTGTGCTCGGCCTGCTCGTCGGGAGGCACCCGATGACGTTTGCGTGCGGCAACTCCGGTCGTGAGCCCGTACGCCGGCGACCCCGCCGCGACGACGTCTTCGACGACCGACCGCCCGACTGCCATGCGCCCGGCCGCATCCGGCTGGAGCTCGACCTGCTCGCGACCTCGGGCAACGCGGATGACCTCGCTCAGCGTCAGTGAGCCTCCGGTAATCGTGACGGTCATGAGACTCGCACCTCCTTGACGGATCGGTCGCCGGGTGAACGTAGCGGGTAGACGGGCGCCGCGGGGGCCGAGGTCTACGCGATCGCCGACTGCGGTGTGCACAGTATCCAGGGATCCGGTCACCGCCGCTCCGGCATCGAGATGCGCACTTGACGGGGTCGGCTCGGATCTGTCATAAGAGCACAGCTTGCGCGGTCGGCAGTCCACCCTTGGTTCCCCTGCGTGCTCCGCGGGCGACCGACCCGGTCGCTCGAACTCGATGGCGCAGGCGTGAGAGCCGCCGTCTGCCGGGCGTTCGGCGAGCCACTCGTGATCGAGGAGGTGCGGCTCGCTGCCCCGAATCGCGGCGAGATCAGAGTGAGGCTCGCAGCCTGCGCAATCTGTCAGAGCGACCTCCACTACCTGTCCGGCTCCTGGGGAGGCTCCCTGCCGGCCGTGTTCGGGCACGAGGCAGCGGGTGTGGTCGTCGAGGTCGGTACCGGGGTCGTAGGAGTTGCCGAGGGCGATCACGTCGTCGTGACGCTGATCCGCTCGTGCGGCTCGTGCCGGCCGTGCGCACACGGCGAGCCTGCACTCTGCGACGCGACGTTCCCACTCGACTCCGTCGGGCCGTTGACCTCCACCGACGGCAGCCCGATCGCCCAGGGCCTCCGTACCGGAGCGTTCGCCGAGGAGGTCGTCGTCGACGCATCGCAGGCCGTCGTGGTTCCGGACGAGATCCCGCTCGAGAGCGCCGCCTTGCTCGCCTGCGGCGTGATCACCGGCTTCGGCGCCGTTGCCAACACCGCGGCGATCGACGCCGGAACGACGGTAGTGGTGATCGGCACGGGCGGCGTCGGGCTGAACGCGGTGCAGGGCGCTGCGCTCGCCGGGGCGACCACGGTCGTCGCGATCGATCTCTCGGACGCAAAGCTCGAGACAGCGAGCGGATTCGGCGCCACGCACACCGTCAATTCCGGCAGCGAGGATGCCGCCGGCGCCGTCGCCGCGCTCACCGGGGGGCGAGGTGCCGACTACGTCATCGTCACGGTCGGGGCCAGGGCAGCGGTCGAGCTCGGGCCCCGGATGCTGCGCCGGGCGGGCACGATGGTGATCGTCGGCATGCCTGCAGCGGGAGTGCTGGCGTCGATCGACCCGGGGTCGATCGCGAACGACGGCCACCGCATCCTCGGCAGCAAGATGGGCTCTGCCCGGATCGCGCACGACATTCCGAAGCTGGTGGCGCTGTATCTCGAAGGGCGACTGAAGCTCGATGAGCTGATCTCTGCCCGCTACCCGTTCTCGCAGATCAACGAGGCAATCGCCGCGTCGAGCGACGGTACCGCGATCCGCAACGTGATCGTGTTCTGAGAGGCTGGCGGGGATGAAGATCACCGAGCTCGAGACGTTCGTCGTCGGAAACCCACCACCGCACTTCGGCGGCCGCTACTTCATCTTCCTCCGGCTGACCACCGACGACGGCATCACGGGGCTCGGCGAGGTCTACGGCGCGACGTTCGGGCCGCACCTCGTCGCCCGGATGGTCGAGGAGGTATGCGGAGCACACGTGATCGGCGCCGATCCGTTCCACAGCGAGCGGCTCTGGCGTGACGTCTACGGCCGTGGCTACTCCGGTCGGCCGGACATCTCGCTGCTCGGTGTGCTGAGCGGGATCGAGATGGCGTGCTGGGACATCGTCGGCAAGGCGGTCGAGAAGCCCGTCTACGAGCTCCTCGGTGGGCGCGTGCACGAGCGCCTGCGGGGCTACACGTATCTCTACCGCGAGCCGGACGACGTGACAGACGTGTACCTCGATCCCGACCTCGCCGGTCAGCGCGCCGCCGCGTATCTCGAACAGGGCTTCACCGCGCTCAAGTTCGATCCGGCAGGGCACTACACGACGTTCGACCCGCGGCAGCCGGGGCTCGAGGAGCTCGACCGGTGCGAGCGGTACATCAGAACGGTCCGAGAGGCGGTCGGCTCGAGCTGCGACCTCCTCTTCGGGACGCACGGCCAGTTCACTCGCCTCCGGCGCGCTCCGGCTCGCTCGGCGCCTGGAGCCGTTCGATCCGCTCTGGTTCGAGGAGCCGACGCCGCCCGAGCTCCCGGAGGAGATGGCGCGGGTCGCGCGGGGGACGACGATTCCGATCGCAACCGGCGAGCGGCTGACGACCAAGTACGAGTTCGCCCGCGTCCTCGAGACCGGCGCCGCCTCGATCCTGCAGCTGAACCTCGGCCGCGTCGGCGGCCTGCTGGAGGCGAAGAAGATCGCCGCCATGGCCGAGACGCACTACGCTCAGATCGCACCGCACCTCTACTGCGGCCCGGTGGTCGGCGCCGCGAACATCCAGCTCAGCGCCTGCAGCCCGAACTTCCTCCTCCTCGAGGGCATCCTCGACTGGGGCGGCTTCCACGCGGAGATCCTGAAGACGCCGATCCAGTGGGAGAACGGCTATGTGATCCCGCCGACCGCTCCGGGCCTCGGCGTCGAGCTCGACGACGAAGTGGCGGCACGACACCCCTACGACGACGACGACCTCCACCTCACGCCGGTGTTCGGCCCGTACGACGCGGAGAACGAACCAGGCTGAAGCCGTGCCCTATGTGATCTTCGGCGGGAACCCCGGCGCGCGCAGATCGACGCCGACTGCGTCCTCGAGCAGCTTGACGACCATCGGCGACCAGGCATCGCCGCCGAACTCCTCACGGGCACGAATGAATGTCTGCTCGACGAGTGTGGCGAGCTCGAGAGGGACGCCGAGCTCCTCGCCGAGGTCGTGGGCGAAGCCGAGATCCTTGCAGGCGAGGTCGAGCGTGAAGCCGATGTCGTAGCTCCCGTTGAGGATCACCCGGCTCTCGGTCTCGTGCACGAAGCTCGTCCCCGAGCTGGCCTTGATCACCTCGAACGACTGCGCCAGGTCGAGACCGCCGCGACGGGCGAGCATCAGAGCCTCACCCGCGGCGACGAGGTGGATGAACGCCAGCATGTTCGTGATCACCTTGATCACCGATGCGCTGCCGAGCGGGCCGACGTGGAAGACCCGGCCGCCGATCGCCTCGAACACCGGCAGGTGCGCGGCGAAGACGGCCTGATCGCCGCCGACGATGACGGTGATCTGCCCCGACGACGCGAGGTGGACGCCGCCCGTCACCGGAGCCTCGAGGGTCTCGATCCCCTGAAGTGCCGCGAGCCCGGCCAGCCGCTCGAGCTCGTGGCGGTCGTTCGTACTCGAGTCGATCCACGTTGCACCCGGAGCAAGCACTTCGAGGATGCCGCCCTCGCCCGCCACGACCGCGACGACCGCCGCCGGAGACGGCAGGCACGTGAAGACCGTGTCGGATGCTGCTGCTACCTCCGCCGGCGAGCCCCCCCACGCAGCGCCGTCGGCGAGGAGCTCGTTCGCCGACTCTGCGTTGCGGTCGTGCACTGTGAGGGGGAAGCCGGCGGCGAGCAGATTCGCGGCAAGCGGCCGCCCGAGGTTGCCGAGCCCGATGAACCCGAGGCGACGGTCGGTACTAGGGGACGACAACGATCTTCCCGAACTCGGCGCCCGCCTCGAGTCGCGCGAACGCTTCGGACGCGTCGGCGAGCGCGTGCTCGGAATCGACGAGAGGGTGAATGTCACCCTGCTCGAGAAACGCACAGAGGCGGTGCAGCTCGACGAGCGTCCCCATCGAGGACCCGACCACCGAGAGCTGACGCCAGAACAGGCGCGCGAGATCGGCGGACGGGTCGGCCCCGGTCGTCGCGCCGGAGACGACAACCGTGCCACCGGGACGCAGCGACTTCAGTGAGTGGTCCCACGTCGCCTTGCCGACGGTCTCGAGCACGGCGTCGACCCTGACGGGCAAGCGGCCGCCGGGCTCGATCGCGCCGACCGCACCGAGCTCGAGTGCCTTGGCGCGCTTCTCCTCGCTCCTGCTCGTCACGTACACGGCAATGCCGGCCGCGCGCCCGAGCAGGATGGCCGCTGTCGCAACCCCGCCGCCGGCGCCCTGCACGAGCACCGACTGGCCGGGCTGCAACCGCGCGCGGCCGAAGAGCATGCGGTAGGCGGTGAGGTATGCAGTCGGCAAGCAGGCCGCCTCGGCAAACGACAGGAAGGCCGGCTTGGGGACGAGATTCCGTGACGGCACGGCAATCCGCTGCGCCAGCGTTCCCTGCACGCCGCGCTCGGAGAAGAGGTGGAAGTCGGCCGCAAGCGTCTCGTCCTCACCAGGCCCGGCGCTCCCGAGCACGGCGTGCACCACGACCTCACGACCGTCTGCGGTCACGCCTGCCGCGTCGGTCCCGAGCACGACGGGCAGGCTCTCGTCCGTCACCCCCACGCCTCGCAGGCTCCAGATGTCGTGCTGGTTCAGCGCAGCAGCGCGAACCTCGACGATCTCCCAGCCGTCAGCGGCGACGGGCTCCGGAATCTCGCGGAACTCGAGCCCTGTGAGTGGCTCCTCGCTCGAGATACGGGCACAGACTGCTGCGAGCACGTCAACCTCCGGGATGGGTGCGGGAATCGGCGAGAAGCCCTGACGAAGCCCACGCTATCGCCCGTGCAACGGCAACGTCGCATACGCTCCGCCCGACATGCGTGCGATCGTCTTTACCGGTGCAGGCGGAAACGAGGTCATCTCCCTCGTGGAGCGGGCGACGCCGGCGCCATCCGGCGACGAGGTTGTCGTCGCCGTCCGCTACGCAGGCCTGAACCCGGCTGATGTAGCCCAGCGTAACGGGCACTATCCCGCTCCACCCGGATCACCCGCCGACGTGCCGGGAATCGAGGTCGCGGGAACGGTGATCGCGTGCGGACCGTCCGCGCAACGGTTCGCGCCCGGCGACCGCGTCTTCGGTCTCGTCGGCGGGGGCGGGCTCGCCGATCACGTGCTCGTGCACGAGCTCCACGTCACGCACGTGCCCGAGCGGCTCGACGAGCTAGCAGCGGCCGCGGTGCCCGAGGTGTTCGTCACCGCGCACGATGCCGTGATGAGCCAGGCCGGGCTGCGCCCCGGTGAGCTGCTGCTCGTCAACGGTGCCAACGGCGGCGTCGGGACGGCTGCCATCCAGATCGCGGCTGCCGCCGGCGCCCGCGTGCTCGCGACGGTTCGCTCCGCCGAGCTGCGCGAGTCGGTTGCTGAGCTCGGCGCCACAGTGATCGACCCGTCCGACCTCGTCGCACACGCCCGCGCAGAAGGTGGCGCCGACGTCGTGCTCGAGCTCGTGGGCGCACGGAATCTCGACGCGGATCTCCTTGCCCTCGCGATGAAGGGACGCATCGTGATCGTCGGCACCGGTGCCGGCGCCGAGGCGACACTCGACCTCCGCAAGCTGATGGGCCGCCGGGCACGTCTCATGGGCACGATGCTGCGCGCGCGTCCGCTCGACGAGAAAGCCACCGCGATGCGGGCGTTCGCGCGTGAGGTCGTCCCGCACCTTGCCTCCGGTCGGATCACCTCCCTGGTCGACCGGGTCTTTCCGGCAGGCGAGGCGGCCGCGGCCTTCGACCGTCTGGCCGAGCCGGGCAAGCTCGGCAAGGTACTGCTCGACTTCGAGCGCTAGCCGTGCCTCGGCGTAGCCGTTCGGCACGCGCTCGCCCACGGCCGCGGTCGATCGATCAGCCCTCCGACCACGCCCTCCCGCCGATGGCGACGGAGAGCTCGTCTGCAGCCACCACGACGCGCGCCGCCGCCTCCTCGAGCCGATCGTCGAAGCGGAAGCGGGGAGCGGAGATGTTGAGCGCGGCGACGATCGCGCCGGACACGCCCCGGATCGGTGCGGCCGCGGCAACGAGCCCCGGCTCGAACTCTTCTCTGACGATCGCGAACCCCTGGGCTGCGACCGCTGCGATTGCCGGCCGTGCGTCGGAGAGGCCGAGGCGGTCGAGCTCGTCCGGCGCCAGGTCGGCGACGAGAACGCGACCGGCCGACGTCGTGCCGATCGGGGTCAGAGCACCGGCCCGACCCGGCGCGTGCAATGTGGAGGGGGGTGACTCCGAGAGAATCGTGAGCACCATGCCGCCCTGGCGAACGGAGAGGTGGACGCTCTCGCCGAAAGCCGCGACGAGCTCGCGGAGAATCGGTCGAGCCGCGTCCAGGAGCCTGGCGTCTGCTGCGCTTGTGGCCAGGCCGAACACCCGCCAACCGAGGCGATAGGCGAGGGTGTTGGGATCGCGTTCGACGTAGCCTCGCTCGTCGAGAGTTTTGAGTGTCCGCGAGAGCTGACTCTTGTCGCCGCCGACGAGCTCCGCGAGGCGCACGACACCCAATCCGTCGCGGCCCACCTCGGGATCACCGAGCCGGTCGAGCACCTCGAGGCCTCGGATCAGAGCGGCGGTACCCGGGTTCACGGTTGCATTCTCTCCGGTCGACCGGCAAGCGTGCAACTCGGTTTGCATGTCGATCGTGATTCCCGACGTGTGCGACAACCCCTAGCTGTCGGCTCCGGCGAGCTGAAGGAACCGTGAGAGGACGGCTCGACCGTCCGGGTGCTCCGGATCCCAGGCCTCGGGATGGAACTGCGTACCCCACCACGGGCGGTCGTCCGCAGCGACCGCCTCGACGCGGCAGCTGTGGCTCGTCGCAAGAGCCCGAAAGCCAGGCGGCAGAATGCTCACCTCGTCCTCATGACTCTTGAAGACGTCCAGCACCCGGGGGCTCCCGGCGAAGAGGCCGGCGCCGTCGAGCACCTCGACGCTCGCGAAGCCCCTGGTCGGCCGCGGCGCCGCGCCGACGACGCCGCCCGCGGCCCGCACGAGCATCTGCATGCCCGCACAGATCCCGAGCACCGGCCCCCTGTGTCCGCGGAGCACGTCGTAGAACCGCTCGAGCGCGCCCGGAGAGTGCAGCGCCCACGGGTCGGCCGAGCCGGAGAGCACCAGTGCGTCGGCGGTCGTCGACTCGATCGCCCAGTACGGCTTCGACTCGACCGTCGCGGCAGTCAGCGATGCGATCCGCGCCCGGACGGCGTCGTAGCCGGCGTTCCGTTCCGCGGTGAGGCCGCCGGCGTGCTCGGTGATGACGAACAAGATGCGCATCGAGGGATGAGCGGGCCTTCGGCTCTCAGTGGTCGACGTGACGGAGCTCGAGCTTGCGCCGGGCGACGAACGCCGCGAGGCGATCCTCGATCTCCGGCGCCAGCGGCGGCTGCTCGTACCGCTCGAGCGCGTCCTGCCAGACGCGCGTCGCCCGCTGATCCGCCGTGACGGAGCCGCTCTCCTCCCAGCCCTCGAAGTTCTGCCAGTTCGAGACCAGCGGCTCGTAGAACGCCGTTTCGTAGCGCGCAAGGGTGTGCGGCGAGCCGAAGAAGTGCCCCCCGGTTGGCACATCGGCGATCGCGGCGAGCCCCTCGCGGATCTCCGCCTCGGTGATCGCCGCCGGGGCGATCGTGACGGCGATCATCTGAAGCATCTCGACGTCGAGCACGATCTTCTCGAACGACGCCGTGAGCCCACCTTCCATCCACCCGGCGCCGTGGTAGACGAGGTGGGCGCCTCCGAGCACGGCCGACCAGATCGACATCTGCGACTCGTAGGCAGCCTGGGCGTCGAGTGCGTTACTGGCGCTCGCGTTGCTTGCCCGATAAGGCATGCGGTACCGCCGGGCCAGCTGCCCCGCGGCCAGAGTCGCGCGGGCGTTCTCGGGTGTGCCGAACGCAGGGGCCCCGCTACGAAGGTCGACGTTCGACGTGAACGCGCCGTACACGACCGGCGCGCCCGGGCGAACGAGCTGAGTGAGCGTGATTCCGGCGAGTGCCTCGGCGTTCTGCTGCACGAGCGCTGCGGCGAGCGTCACCGGTGTCATCGCGCCCATCAGGGTGAAGGGAGTGATCACCGCCGGCTGTCCGTGCTCGGCCATCGTCATCAGACCGTCGGTCATCGCCTCGTCGAAGCGGCGTGGCGAGTTGACAGAGATGATCGTGAGCACACACGGGTCATCGACCACGTCCTCCAGCGTGAGGCCACGGGAGATCGCCGTCATCTGAATCCCGTCGAGTGTCCGCTCCCGACCGATTGCAAGACAGTGGAACGCCTTGTCGGTGTAGGTGAGGTTCGCGAGGTACGTGTCGAGGTGACGCGTGTTGACCGGCAGTTCCTGCGGTGAGGTCGGCTGGTTGCCGATGAAGTGGATGATGTCGAAGCACTGCGCGAGCTTGACGAGGGTGATGTAATCGTCGAGGTTCCCGGTGCGGCGACCGCGAACGCGATCGTGAACCGTCGGCGGGCCGGCGACGAGGCCGAATGCGACCCGGTCGCCGCCGAGCTCGAGGCACCGCATCGGATTCCGCGGGGTCACGGTGAATCGGTCGGGAACAGAACTCAGAGCCTGCCCGACGACCTCACGCGGGATCCGGACGAGGCCGGTTTCCTCGTTGACGAGAGCCCCGGCCGCTGCGAAGGCTGCCCGAGCGGAGGCCCCCATGAACTCGACGCCGATCTCCTGGAGGAGATCGAGGGAGGCTTCATGCACGGCCGCGAGCTGATCCTCGTCGAGGAGCTCCACATTGCCGAGCGCGTTCTCGGGCGGCGGCCCGGCGACGGGCGTCGGCTTCGCGCGCGCCGTCCGGCGATCCGCCCGCTCGCGGCGCGAACGGCGCCCTCCCGCCCAATCGCTGTGGCTCGAATCTACAACCACAGTTGCAGTATAAGGCGCGGGCCGCGTGTTGCTGCCGTTCGCGGGATGCTCCTCCGCCTTAGACGATCCCGAGGAGCTCGTCCGCGTAGGTCATGGCGACGCGCCGGAGGACGCCGTTCGGATCGGGCTCGTAGTGGCCCATTCGCCAGAGCGCCGGCGAGTAGCAATGGAGCGAGACGGCCGGCGCTCCCTCGGCATGCCGCACGCCATGGATGTAGGTGGCGTCGAAGTCGAACTGCCCGCCCGTCTCGTGCCGGTTCGTCTGCTCGCGAATCCAGCCGTCCTCGTCCCGGTGAAAGTAGTCCTCGAACACCGCGCCGTCGCACACGTAGACCGCGCCCTGCGAGCGATCGTGGTCGTGGTACCCGGTGTCCTGGCTCTCGGCCCAGCAGATCAGCCAGATGTCGATGTTCGGGTCGCGGTACATCTGCACGTAGTGCCGGTCGGCGACGTCATACCGGACCTGCCGTTCCCACAACGATTTCTCGGCTCCGATCGCGGCCGAGAGAGCGAGCAGTTCGGGGCGCGTGAGGTCGCGGTCGGCCTCGAGACGTCCAGCAAGCCATGTCTCGATGTCGGTCACGGAAGCAATCCAATCAGGTTGTCCTGACGGACGAGCCGGGCAACCGACTCGCCGAACGCGTCGACGGCCCGAATCGCTGGAGTCGGATCGACGACCGGAACATCCGTCCCGAAGACGAGCTGCTCCACACCGAACGTCTCGATGCACAGCTCGAGCGCCCGACGCCCGTACGACGCCGTGTCGAAGAAGACGTTCGGGTGCAGCGACGAGCGAACCTCGACGCCACGGGACGAGAGCCGTTCGAGCTGGATCGGCGCCCCGCCGGCGAGAATCGCAAAGACGATCGAGACGTCGGGCCAGTGCTCCTGTGCCCCGGCGAGCCAGGCGAAGTACGCCCGCTGCATCTGGCTCGTGTAGTCGACCACTGCAGGCCACCAGGCGGGGGCGCCTGGAGGAGGATCACCGGCCACCGGGTGAACGAAGAGAATGCCGTCACCGCGCAGCGCATCGAGCGTCGGGGCGAGCCCCTCGAGCTGGTCGAGCCGATCGGCTCCGATCGACACCCCCGCGAACCCCGGTCGCGGACGATCGACGGCGAGCGGGACAATCCGCCCCGAGGCTTCGGCTGCAAGCGCGAGGACCCCGTCCTCCCATGCCGCGACGAGCTCCTCCCGCTCCGGAGGTTCGAGGGCGTCGAGCCCAAGCGTGGGCTGCAACGACACGATTGCCGTGTCTATCTCGTGCCGGTCGAGGAGGGCAAGGCGCGTTGCGAGCTCGTGATCGCGGAGATCGATGTCCCACGCGCCCTCGGACAGGGTGAGAACGTTACCGTCGAGAAACGGGGCCTCGGTGCGCCGTGCGAGCGCCCGGCTGAACGCCGCGGGCCAGAGGTGCTGATGGACGTCCAGGCCTGCCATCGTCAGCCGCAGATCCTCCCCGAGCGAATCTCCTGCACGAGCGGCTCGAGATCCGGTAGCGAGGCCCCCTCCTCGAGGAACGGCACGAAGCGTCGAATCCTGTCGCGCAGCCGGGTGGTGCCGACCCCGAGCCGCGCCCCACGAAGATCGCATGCCTGAGCCGCGAGCATCAGCTCGATCGCAGCGACGCGCGCTCCCAGCGAGACCATTTCTTCCAGCCGCCTTGCCGCCAGGGGCGCCATCGTCATGCGGTCCTCGATGCCCTCGGCCTGAGTGGTCGAGACGAGCTCGAACGAGACGGGCTGGGCGAGTAGCCGAGCCTCGACCGCGATCGCCTGGATCGCGATGCCGTACTCGCTCAGTGCGCTCTCCGCGAGCGCGGGCCGTGCTCCGAGCCCTTCCGTCAGGCCCGTCAGGTTCCGCTGCAGGAGCTTCACCGCACGCTCGGCCGCGGTCGAAATGACCGGGGCGAGCGCGAGCCGGGCGATGTCGAGCGCGGTCGCAAGTGGCTGCACCTCGAAGTTGCCGACCGAGATCACCCTGCCCTCGTCGACGACGACGAGCGGGTTCGACTGGGCCGCATTGAGCTCGATCCCGAGCTGGCTCCCGACGAAGCCGAACGCGTCGTGAGCGGCACCGTTCTGCTGCGCGATCGTCCGGAACGTGAGCGGATCCTGCAGATCCCGCGCCTCCACCTCGCTGCCCTCGAGCAGGGCGCCGAGCCGGGCGAGCGTCGCCTGGAGCCCCGGGTACGGGCGCGCGACGCCGATCGCGGGGTGGATGGAGTTCCGGTTGGCACCGAGCGCCTCGAGATCGAGTGCGCCGGCATGGTCGAAGACGTCGAGCAGGACCAACGCGTCGGCGTACGCGAGCGCTCCGTAGCCCGTCGCGAAGGCGCTCTGATTGAGCAGCGCGATCGCCTCGCCCCGCACGAGCTCGAAGTCACCGAGGAAGCCGTCGGCCAGGTCGGCCATCTGGGCCAGGTCACTCTGGCCGATCGAGCCGAGCGTGCGGATCGGTGGCAGCCGATCGTCGTTCAGCGCAGCGACGAGATGGGACGCAAGCTCCGGCCGGGCAACCGTCGTGGCGCGCGCGAGTGCGTTCGCGAGCCGCAGCGCCGCCGCGCGGACGACCTCGTGGGCGACAGGTGCTCCTTGCGAGATGCGGTGCTGGCGGACGAGGAGCCGGTCGTGCCCGTCAGCGTCGACGTCGAACACCTTGCGGCTGCCCACCCCGGTGGTGACGCCGTAGGCAGGAGCTCCGTCGGCGATCGACCGGTCGACGACGGCGCGCGCTGCGGCCATCGCGTCGAGCGCGGCAGCAGCGACCTCGACCTGTGCCCCACCACGCGCGACGGCGAGCACCTCGTCGAGCGTGAGGTCCGACCCGGTGAGGACGACATGTGACACGCGCTCGATCATCCCATGATTCAGCCGCGCCGCGCGACGGAGCTGCCCACCGCACACAGCGCAAATGCCGCCGCCGCGACGAGCACGATGGTGCCGCCGGGCGGCGTGTCGGCGTAGTAGGCGATGCAGATGCCCGAGATGACGGAGCCGAGCCCGAAGGCCATCGACAGCCCGAACGTCGAACGCAGGCTCCAGGCGATCCGGTTCGCTGCGATCACGGGCAGAACCATCAACGCCGCGATCAGGAGGATGCCCACGATCCGCATCGAGACGGCGACGGTGAGCGCCGCGAGCACGGCGACGACGACGTTCAGCCGCGTCACCGGAACGCCGGCGACGCGGCTGCCCTCCTCGTCGAGAACCGTTGCGACGAGGCCACGGAAGAGAACGGCGATCGTGGCGAGCGCGCCGACCCCGAGCACGAGGACGGTCCAGAGGTCGTTGCGCGTGACGGTGAGGATCGAGCCGAACAGGAACTGGAAGAGGTTGACGTTGAGCGCGCCCGCCCGCGAGACGAGAACGACTCCCGCGGCGATGCCCGTGTAGAAGACCAGTGCGAGCGCCTGGTCGCCGGCGGCACCACCGCGCGTGCGCAGCCACTCGATCGTCAGCGCGCCGACGACGGCTGCGACGAGCGCGGTCAGCACGGGCGAGATGCCGAGCAGGTACCCGAACGCGACACCCGCGAACGCGACATGCCCGAGGCCGTCGCCGATCAGCGACGCCTTGCGCTCGACGAGGAAGAACCCGACGGCCGGAGCCAGGAGCCCGACGACCGCGCCCGTCGCGAGGGCGAGCCTCATGAACTCGAGGTCAAGCATGGTGGTGCCCGTGGTCGTGTTGGTGTGAGGGGTCGTGCCACACGCCGGGGAGCCCGCTCGGTGGCCCGTCATACACGATCCCGCCGCGGATTAGCATGATCCGGTCGACGACGTGCTCGACCGCGCCGAACTCGTGTGAGACGTAGAGGATCGTCACCCCGAGGTCTGCACGGAGCGTCTCGAGCAGGTGCCCGAGCGATTCCTGTGAGGCGGCGTCGACGCCGGTTGTCGGCTCGTCGAGCGCGAGCAGGGTCGGCTCCGAGGCGAGCGCCTTGGCGATCAGAGCGCGCTGCTGCATCCCACCGGACAGCGTTCGCAACGGTGCGTCGGCCCTGTCTCCGAGCCCCACCGTCTCGATCGCGCTCGCGACCGCCTCGCGATCGCCCCTGCGCAGCGGGCCCCAGATCCCGGACGGTGCCAGCCGCCCGGTGGAGACGATCTCCCGCACCGTCACGGGAGCCTCGCCGAGCAACCGTGACCGCTGCGGGAGGTAGCCGATGCGACCGCCGCCTCCGCCCTTGCCAGGCGGCCCCCCGAACACGCGCACCGTCCCCTCGCTCGGGTGCTCGAGCCCGAGCACGAGGCGCAAGAGCGTCGTCTTGCCACCCCCGTTCGGCCCCGCGATCGCAACGAATTCTCCCGCAGCGACCGCGAACGAGACGTCCTCGAGCACGCGCACCCCGGATCGGTATCCGAACGCAACATTCTCGAGCTCGACGACGGGAGGGCTCAGCTCGTGCATCCGAGCGCCTCCCGCAAGGTCGCGAGGTTCGCCCGCATCACCGTGAAGTAGTCCGCGCCTCTGGCGATGTCGCCGTCGCTGATTCCCTCGAGCGGATCGAGTACCGCCGTCTTCACGTCGGCCTCGCGCGCCACCGTCTCTGCGAGCTTGGGCGAGAGAAGCGTCTCGAAGAAGACCGTCGTCGCGCCCGAGCTCCGCACGACGCCGACGAGGCGCGCGATGTCACGGGCCGACGGCTCGGCCTCCGGCGTGAGCCCTTCGAGCGGAACCTGCTCGAGCCCGTAGCGCGCCGCGAGATACCCGAATGCCGCGTGACTCGTCACGATCTGACGGCGGGTGCAGTGGGCGAGGCCGCGACGGTACTCGCCGTCCAGCCCCTCGACGCGGGCTGCGAGCCGTGCCGCGGACGCTTCCTTCCCGAGGGCCGCACCGATCAGCCGCACCATCTCGGCGTAGCGCACAGGATCGAGCCACACGTGCGGATCGCCCACGGCCCCACCCGCGAAGCCGTCCTGCTGCCGCAGCTTCGCGAGCACGTCGAGCGAACGACCCTGCCGCTGCGCCACCGCCGTCTCGAGCCCCGGCATGAAGCCGTCACCGAGGTACAGGACGAGCAAGGCGTCGTGCACCGCACGCACGTCGGACGGCGTCAGCTCGAGGTCGTGCGGCTCGGCCCCGGCCGGCGTCAGATTCCGGACGTCCGTGCCAGCGCCCGAAATCTGCGCGGCGGCGAACGCGAGCGGATAGAAGGCAGCCACGATCTCGCTCTTCGTGTCGGCGTGCGAGCTGCCGCCGGCGCACCCGGACACGAGCGCGGCGGTGGCGAGAAGAACTGCCGCTCCGCTAAAGAGAACGATTCTCGAAAGCATCCTCGGAGCCTAGCATGGAGTAAGAATCGATATCATTAGCGTCGATGCACGCCCACGAGCACTCCCACGCCGATGCAGGCTGGAGCGCCGCCGCGCTCGACAACCTGCAGGCCAAGGGCCTGCGCAACGGCGGCGCCAGGCGCGCCGTGATCGAGCATCTCGGCGACCAGTCGTGCTGCCGCTCGGCCCAGGAGATCTTCGACGGCATTCGCGCCGACGGCCGTCCAGTCGGGATCGCGAGCGTCTACCGGGCACTCGACCAGCTCGTCGAGCTCCGACTCGTCCAGCGCGTCGAGCTCGGCGACGGGATCGCCCGGTTCGAGCCGTCACACGTCGACGGAGAGCATCACCACCACCTCGTCTGCGACGCGTGCGGCAAGGTCGCGCCGTTCTCGGACCCCGGGCTCGAGCAGGCACTCGAGGCAGCCGCGCGACGACTCGACTACGGGATGCGGGCACACGAGGTCGTGCTCCACGGCCGTTGCGAGGCGTGCGGGCCTGCCCGCTGACGCGGGCAGGGTGCTGCGCCGCTAGCTCGGATCGGAAGGTGGCGGAGCCGGCGGAGCCGGGAGCGCCGCCGGAGCCGGATGACTCTGCCGCAACCTGACGGCGGAAGAGGTAGAAGCCGATCGCTCCCGCGACGACGAGCACGACCGTCGTCCGGAACACCTGGATCGGGAGGATCCAGACGATCGCGAGCATTCCGACGACGAACGCGCCCCACGCGATCTCCGGCCGTCGCAGATGAGGGGCGATCGCGACCCGCGCTGCGGTGGCACGGTCGCCGGGCCCGACGAGCCACGCACCGATCGCGACCAGAACGCCGACGGAGAGTGCGACCCAGCCGGCGGCGGCGAGCGACTGCGTGATGATCTGCCACGCATTGTGCGCCGCGGGCCGAACCGAGTCGCTCGCGACGATGTGATTGACGAAGTACCTCCCGGCGAGCCACCGCGCGAGAATCACGAGCACGCCGACAGCGACCAGGCCGAGACCGAGCGAGCGAACCTCCTGGCGGCGCCTTCCGCGGGCCAACCAGATTGCGCCGACCCAGCACGCGACGGCGAAGATCCAGATGAAGTTCGCGACCTGCTCGAGCCAGTGCGTGACCTTCTGGGCCGTCTTCAGGTCATTGGACTTGAGGATCGTCACCTGCCCCGCGTCTTGAGGGATCTGGTCCGCGAGATTGCTGACGAAACCGAACCTGTCGCCTAGTCGCAGGACGATTGGCCGGAGGTCGAGGACGACGTTTCCGTTCGCCGTCTCGAGTGCCCGCGTGTCGCCGTGCAAGACCTTGACGAACTGCTCCTGCGAGAGCACGGTCGCCTCGACGAACGCATCCTGCACACGGGGGCGAGCGAGAAGGTTCTGAGCCGCAGTGCCCACGAAACCCTGCGCGAGGCCGGCTATCGGGCCGGCGAGCGCCTGGAGATTCGTCGGCAGCCTCGCCTCGAGCCCGCCCGAGAAGTCAACGTTCGAGAGGGCATCCGTCATCTGGGCCGCCACCGCTTCCTGGATCGCCGGATCCGCGATCAGCTGCTGCGAGGTCTGCTTGAACTGACCCGGGTCGAGCGCCTCCCGTTTGACGTACGTCGAGAGGATGCTCACGACGGTCAGCAGGACGCCGACGACAAGGAGCACGCGAGCCCCGATGATGCGGCCCCGGGAGGGCGAGTCGACTGCAGGGGTGGCGGTCACGGGGAGTTCCTCTCTTCAAGATCTAGGGCGGCCGGCGGCTGACTGTCCGGTAGAGCCAACCCTATAACGTCTCGGCAGCGACGTCCGGACTGCCGGTCGGCGCTACCCGAAGGGCTGCCATCCGGGTCCGCCGCTCGGTCGTCAGCTCCTTCACGACGATCTGGATAGAGGCGATGATCGGGACGGCGATGATCGCACCGATCACCCCGAGCAGAGCCCCGAAGATCATCACGCTGACGATCACGAAGAATCCCGACACGTCGGCCGCCTTGCCGAGAATCGTCGGCTGGAGCACGTAGTTCTCGAACTGCTGGTAGACGAGCACGATGATCAGCATGATCACGGCGGCCGTGACGCCCTGGGTCAGGGTCGCGAGCACGAGAATCGTGCCGGCGATGGTGGCCCCGACCATCGGAATCAGGTCGAGCAGCCCTGCGATCACGCCCATGACGACCGGGAACGGCGTGCCGAGGATCCAGGCGGAAACGCCGTAGATGGTGCCGCAGATGATCGAGATCGCGATGTTGCCGAGCATCGTCCGCGAGACAGCGGTGATGATGCGCTCCGACATCCGGTGCCAGCGGTCGGATCCGCGTGGGTCGAGCAGGGTGTCGACGGCGCCGATCAGCCGGGGCATGTCGATCATCAGGAACAGCGTCAGGAAGATCGCGGTGACGAGACTGAGAACGAGGCCGAAGCCCGTAACGATGATTCCGATGACGCCACCCGCGGCGCCGGCGATGCCCTGCGCGATCTCCTTCACGTTGGCCTGAGCCGTCTCCGGTGCCGAGCTGTGCGCGTCGAGCCACGACCCGACGGAAGAGTTGGTCGTGATGTCCTCGACCATCCCGGGCAGAGCGTCGACGAAATCCCGGAAGCTCCCCGCGAGTGGCGAGAGCAGCAGCAGGACGAAGACGGCCGAGAGCCCGACGAGGCCGAGAATCAAGGTCGTGGCGCACGCGCCCCGGCCGAGCCTCGTGTGGCGCTGCATCAGGCGCAGGACGGGCTCGAGCACGAGCGCCCCGAAGAGCGCGAGGAACAGCGTCATCACCGCCTCGCGGATGTAGACGAACGCCCACGCAAGCGCCACGATCGCCGTGACGAGAAGCATCGTCCGGACGGTGAAGCTCACGCTCAACGCGCGCGATTGCGGCGGCGAAGACGCGGGTTCAGGAACAGCCGCCGACATGCGCGGAACCTACACACGGGTCCGGACGGCTCTGGATGCCGCGGCATAGGATCGCGGATGTGTCATCCGCACCGCCGCCACCGAGCATCGGATACGTCGGCCACGGGACCGTGATCGTCGATCTCGCAGGCGTCAAGCTGATCACCGACCCCCTGCTTCGCAGCCGGGTCACACACCTCCGCCGCGCGGCCAAGGTCGCATTCACCACCCTCCGCGGGGTCGATGCCGTCCTGATCTCGCACCTGCACTACGACCATCTCGACATGCCGTCGCTCCAACGTCTCGGCCGCGAGCTGCCCGTCGTCGCACCACGAGGCTCGGGCGCGCTGATCCGGCGCGGGGCAGGCTCGACGAACGTCACCGAGATGAGCGCCGGCGAGGAGATCCAGATCGGCGCGGTGACGGTACGCGCCGTGCCCGCCGAGCACGACACGGGGCGGATGCCGTTCGGCACACGCGCAGAGCCGGTCGGGTACGTGGTCGAGGGCGACGGTCGATCCGTCTACTTCGCAGGCGACACGGACGTGTTCGCCGGAATGGCAGAGCTCGCGCCGATCGACGTGGCGCTCCTGCCGATCTGGGGCTGGGGGCCGACGATGGGGCCGGGGCACATGGACCCGGGCCGAGCAGCCGAGGCAGCTGCACTCCTCGACGCCAGGCTTGCGATCCCGATTCACTGGGGCACCTACTACCCCGCTCACCTCGGGCTGAGAGGGCCGCCGGGATTCCTGCAGACGCCGCCGCCGCTGTTCGAGCAGGCGATCCGGGAACGGTCGCCGGCGACCGAGGTCCGGGTGCTCCAGCCGGGCGAGCACACCGCGATCTAGCGGCCCTGCTGCCCCGACCGGCGTAGGAACGACTCCACCCCGGCGTGCACCGAGCGGTGAAACGCGTCACGCCCGATCCGGTCGCTGATCCCCGCGCGGTCGAGGAGATCCGTGAGATCGGACTTTGCGCGTGCGAATTCGAGCGTCACGGCTCGGAGCTCGAGCTGATCGATCAGGTCGTCGAGCATTGCGAGCGCAGTGGTGTCGGCGTAGCTGATCACGGACGCATCGACGAGAACCGTGTGCGCGGAGGGATCGGCATCGTCGACGAGCCTCAGGGTCTCGTCGCGAAAGTACGAGGCGTTGGCGAAGAACAGCTCGTTCGCGAAGCGGAAGAGGACGAGCCCCGGGATCGTCTCGTACTCCGGGTGCCGGTCGACGCTGCGAAACCGGAAGTTCTCGTCCGTGCTCGCCTCGTGTCGGACGCGCCCGAGCACGGCAATGCGGGGCCGGTACGCACGCCGGACGAGCGCGAGCAGCGACGCCACCACCGCGATCACGATCCCGGGCAAGACACCGAGGACGGCGACGGCAGCGAAGCCCACGATCGCGAGCTGAGCGTCGCCCTGGTCGATTCGCCAGAGCCAACGGAACCCGCGAATGTCGATGAGCCCGATGACGGCTGCGATGATGATCGCCGCGAGGGTGGCCTGAGGAAGCCCGTCGAAGAGCGGCGTCAGGAAGAGCATCGTGGCGACGAGCATGACGGCGACGATCAACCCCGACAGCCGCGTGCGGACGCCCGCGGCGGCGCCGACGGCGCTGCGGGACAGGCTTGCGTCGACGGGGAAGCCCTGGAGGAGACCTGCACCGACGTTCGCGGCGCCGAGCGCCACGAGCTCCTGGTTGGGGTCGATCTCATACCCTCGCTGCGACGCGAGCGATCGCGCCGAGCCGATCGACTCCGCCAGCGTGACGAGTGCGAGTGCGAGCGCCCCGCTCGAGAGCGCACCGATCTCGCCGAGGCCGACCGAGGGGATCGTAGGCGTCGGCAGTCCCGCCGGAACGTCTGCGATGACCGCGACTCCATGCGCCTCGAGATCGAGCGCGCGACTGAGGCCGACCGAGACGGCGGCCACGAGGAGAGCCCACGGAATCCGGGGAGCAAGGTGGCGCAGCACGAGCAGAGCGACGAGCGCGCCGATGCCGACGACGGGCGTCTCCCACCCCATTTCGCCGAGCGAGGCGACGATCCGCCAGACGGTCTCCGGCACGTTCCCACTCTCGACCGGTAGCCCGAGGAGCTTGGGGATCTGGCCGATGATGATGACGACGCCGATGCCGCTGATGAACCCGATCAGCACCGGTCGCGCGAGGAACTCGGAGACGAACCCCAGCCGAAGGAGGCCGGCCACGAGGAGCACGACGCCGGTGAGCACCGCCAGGGCGGCGAGGAGCGTGACGTAATCCCGGGCCGGGAACTTCGCTGCAACCGCCGCAAGGGTCGCCGCTGCCGTGATTGCGATGGTGGAGCTCGGGCCGACATCGAGCTCGCGACAGGTGCCGAAGACGGCATACGCGACGCCGGCGGCAAGGGCCGCAAAGAGACCTGCCTCGGGCGGGGCCCCGGCGATGGCCGCGTAGGCGACCGCCTGCGGCACGAGCACCGCCCACACGGCGAGGCCGGCGAGCAGGTCGGCACCGAGGAACGTGCGCCGGTAGCGCGGCAGCCACTGCGTGATCGGGACGTAGCGAGCGATGCGTTCAGGCATGTCGCGTGGCAACCGCGCGTTTTCCCTCGAAATATGAGATTGTTAGGGCGTTCACGAGCACAGCGTGCCCGATCCCGGAGGTCGGTCGCTGCGCTTTCCCCGAGCAAGGAGTCGACAGTGGTTGCAGCAAGCTATCCGTTCCTCGACGTTCTCTGGTCGATGGTCATCTTCTTCGCGTTCATCATCTGGATCTGGCTTCTGATCACGGTGTTCGCGGACATCTTCCGTCGTCGCGACATCGGCGGCGGCATGAAGGCGATCTGGATCATCTTCGTGATCGTCCTCCCGTACCTCGGCGTGCTCATCTACCTCATCGCGGAGCACAACGGCATGGCCGACCGCAGCGAGGCGCAGATGAATCAGATCAAGGCGCAGCAGGACGACTACATCAAGTCCGTCGCCGGCAGCTCGCCCGCCGACCAGATCGCGCAGGCCAAGTCACTGCTCGACAGCGGTGCGATCAGCCAGGCCGAGTTCGACGCCCTCAAGGCCAAGGCGCTCAGCTAGCACTCGCTCTCGTTCCGATGCGGTTGCGGTGGCAGTGGCACCGCAACCGCATCGGAACTGCGATGCTCTCGTCATGGCCGGAACGATCGTGATCGGATTCGACGACTCTGCCGGAGCAGAGCGAGCGCTCGATCACGCGATCGCCGAGGCCACGTCCACCGGCGACACGCTTGTTGTCGTCGCCGTCCTCGAGATGCCCTTCGACCCCGAGGGGCCGCAGAACTTCGGCAGTCTCGGGGAGACGCCTGCGATGATGCCGCTCGTCGAGCCGCCCGAGCTCGAGCCGATCTTTGCTCGGGCGCGGGCGCGTATCGACGCCACCGACATCGGCGCCGATTACATCTGGGCGGTCGGCAACCCCGCGGACAAGATTGCCGCGACAGCGCGCGATCGGGAGGCCCGGATGGTCGTGCTCGCCGCACACCATCATGGCTTCTTCGGCCGGCTGTTCGGCACGGACGTCGCTGCCGAGGTCGAGCGCGAGCTCGGCACGCGGGTCGTCGTCGTCGACTGAGCTGGCGGGCACGCCCCGACAGCCGTCGTTCGCGGGCAGGGCACTGCACCAGATCCCCGGCGTGCGCCGCGTCCGGGCGCAGATCGAGCCGTATGCCGAGGCGTGGCGGAGATCGAACGAGGCCACCCTCGCCGGAAGCGGCGCGCTCTGGGTCGTCCTCGGCGATTCGACGGCGCAAGGAATTGGCGCCTCGTCGTTCGACCGTGGTTGGGTCGGCCAGCTGCGGGACCTGATCACGACGAGCGAGGATCACTGGCGAATCGTCAACCTGTCGCTGAGCGGTGGCCGGGTACGCGACGTGCTCGACAGGCAGCTCCCCGAGCTCCGGCGACTCGCAATCGAGCCCGAGCTCGTCACCGTGGCCGTCGGCGCAAACGACATCCGACGGGGCCGCCGCGCGCAGCTCGGGCCGGCACTTGCGGAGTTGCTCGGCGAGCTGCCCGCGGGAGCCGTCGTGGGAACGATCCCGGGACGCCCGGCGACGGTGCTCCCGTTCAACACGATGATCCGGCGGCGCGCGCCGGCGCTCGGGCTCCGGGTGGCCGAGACCGCGGCCGCGATCACTCCGCCCTGGCGGGGAAAGCTGGCGTCCGACTTCTTCCATCCGAACGACGTGGGCTATGCAGCCTGGGCGGCTGCGTTCGCGGCCGCGCTCGACGCCGACGACTGAGCGGCGCGACCGGGGTATGCTCGGGCCGGTGCAGATCACCCGCGTACGCGCGTTCCGACAGCTCCAGCCGTTCCGGCGGGGGAACTACGCCATGGGGCACGTCGGCTCGGCCCAGTTCGATTCGACGATCGTCGCGCTCGACACCGATGACGGCCGGACCGGCTTCGGCGAGATGGCCGTGATCAGCGCCGCCTACGCCGACTCGTTCGCAGCAGGCGCACGGGCGGGCGTCGCCGATCTCGCGCCCATGCTGCTCGGGCTCGATCCGACCGAGCCGCGGGCCGTTCTCGCCGTGCTCGATGGGGCGATGAAGGGGCAGCCGTACGTGAAGTCGCCGCTCGACATGGCGTGCTGGGACTTGACGGCGAAGCGCGCCGAACGACCGCTGTGCGAGTCGCTCGGCGCCCGCTTCGGCGAGGCTGTCCCGCTCTACAACGTCGTCACCGTGCTCCCGCTCGACGAGGCAGTCACGCTTGCGCGCGCGCTCGTCGCCGAGGGATATCGCCGGATCCAGGTCAAGGTCGGCCCGGATCCCGAGGCAGACGCCGAGCGCCTGGCGGCGGTGCGCGACGCCGTCGGCCCCGACATCGTGCTGTTCGCCGACGCCAACGGCGCCTTCACCGCCGGCGGCGCGCGTCGCTTCCTCCGTGCCACACGAGACCTGGAGTACACGCTCGAGCAGCCGTGTCGCACGTATGCCGAGTGCGCCTCGGTTCGGCCGGCGACCGACCGTCCGCTCGTGCTCGACGAGTCGATCGTTTCGCTGGACGATCTCCTCCGCGCCCACCGTGAGCGAGTCGCCGACGGCATCACGGTAAAGCTCCAGCGCGTCGGCGGGATCACGCGTGCAACGTTGATCCGTGACGTCGCTGTCGAGCTCGGCGTCGAGGTGACGGTGGAGGATGCCGGCGGTGCGAGCCTCGTCACGGCGGCCGTCATCCACGTCGGCCTCGGCACCCCCGCTCGCCTGAGAGTGCACACGTGCGACTTCCATACCTGGGTCTCCGTCGACCACGGCACCGGACTGCCACCCCGTGCCGACGGCGCCCAGAAACCACCGTCCGGAGCCGGACTCGGGATCGACGTCGACCTCACGCCACTCGGCGAGCCGTTCGTCGACATCTCGACCTAGAGAGGAAGGAACGATGACCGAGATCCCGAGAGAGCGGCGAGGCCGGCGGGCACGCAGCGCAGATACGCCTGCACCCCCGCCACCAGAGAAGCGATCGCTCCGCTACCGCTCGCTCGAGAACCCGTTCCCGCCGGCCGAGATCCTCAGCGCCGACCAGGTGGGGCAGCTCCACGCATCGGCCCTCACGGTGCTCGAGGAGCTCGGCATCCGGGTATTGCTCCCCGAGGCGCGCGAGGTCTTCCGTGGCGCCGGAGCCGAGGTCGACGAGGAGAGCGAGCACGTCCGGTTCGCACCGGAGCTCGTCGCGCAGTCGCTCGCCCTGGCGCCGTCGTCGTTCGAGCTCGTGGGCCGCGCTCCCGAGCGCACCGTGACGCTCGGCGGACGCCACCTCGTCACGGTGCCGGTCTCGAGCCCGCCTGCGGTGAGCGACCTCGACGGCGGCAAGCGCTCGGGCAACCTCGCCGACTTCCGTGACCTCGTCCGGCTGACGCAGCACTTCGACGTGATGCACGTCACCGGCCCGTGCGTCGAGCCGCAGGACGTGCCCGTCCAGTTCCGGCACCTGCAGTCGAACCTCGCCTACCTCACGCTGACCGACAAGGCGCCGTATCTCTACGCGCGCGGCCGCGGCCAGGTGAGGGACAGCTTCGAGATGTTCCGGATCGGCTACGGGCTCGACGAGGAGGCATTCAACTCCACCCCGTGCTGTTACACGGTGATCAACAGCAACTCACCGCGGCAGCTCGACATCCCGATGTGCATGGGCATGATCGACTTCGCCGCGGCCGGGCAGGTGACGGTGATCACGCCGTTCACGCTGGCCGGAGCCATGGCCCCGGTGACGCTCGCGGGCGCGCTCACCCTCCAGCACGCCGAGGCACTCGCCGGCATCGTGCTGACCCAGGCTGTGCGTCCCGGGGCGCCGGTCGTCTACGGCGCTTTCACGTCCAACGTCGACATGAAGTCGGGAGCTCCCGCGTTCGGCACACCGGAGTATTTCAAGGCCGCGATCGCGAGCGGCCAGCTCGCCCGCCACGTCGGGCTGCCCTACCGCTCGTCTGCGCCGAATGCCTCGAACGCACCGGACGCCCAGGCGATGTACGAGACCATGATGAGCCTGTTCGGGGCAGTGCTCGGAGGCTGCAACCTGCTCCTCCACTCCGCCGGCTGGCTCGAGGGTGGGCTGACTGCCTCGAAGGAGAAGTTCATCCTCGACATCGAGGTGTTGCAGATGCTGGCCGAATCGTTCCAGCCACTCGTGGTCGACGCCGACGAGATCGGGCTCGATGCGATCGCGGAGACCGCGCCCGGTGGCCACTTCTTCGGCGGCGCCCACACGCTCGCGCGCTACCGCACCGCGTTCTACGAGCCGCTCGTCTCGGACTGGGCCAACTTCGGCCAGTGGACCGAGGAGGGATCGCGCGACGCAACGCAGCGTGCGAACGAGATCTGGAAGCAGATCCTCGCCGAGTTCGAGCCGCCACCGCTCGACGATGCGATTGCGGCCGAGCTGGACGAATTCGTCGCGCGACGAACCTCGGAGGGGGGCGCACCACCCGAGTCGTAGGTCGTCGGCCGCGCGTCCTCTCTCACCGAAAGAGGGGGGAACGGAGCGAGCACCGGGCTACGGGGGGAAGCGCTCGCTCCGTTCCTGGGAGAGGGCCGATCGCATCCAGGATGGGAAGAAGATGCACCGACACCGCTGGCGAGGAGGGGCTCCCACGATATTCAGACGCCTTCCGCATCCGAATGTCACGCCGGGAAACGAACGTGCAGACCCTCTACTCGGCCAGAACGAACAACAGTATTCCTCTGGCCGGGGAAACACAAGGTCTCCGGTCAAAAAACGCCGCGCGCGGCTACGCGTCCGGGCCGCCCAACCCCGCGAGCTCTTCCGCACCGCGACGGCGAACGGGAGCGGCGCCGACCGGGAGGCCCGCGTTGCGCCAGGCCTCGAAGCCGCCGATCACGTCGCCCGCCCCCGCGAATCCGAGGTCGACGAGCGTCGCCGCGGCGAAGATGCTCGAGTAGCCGTGGTCGCAAAGGACGATGAGCACGCTCTCGGACCCGATGTGCGGATTGCGCCATGCGCTGTCCGGGGCGGTGCGCCACTCGAGCACGGTGCGGGGAATGTGAAACGAGCCGGGAACGACGCCGTCCCGCTCGCGATCCTCGCTCGAACGGGTGTCGACGAGGATCGCACCTGCCTGCATCGCGGCGAAAGCCTCGACGGGTGACTTCCGATCGATTCGCGCCCGGGCCGTGGTGAGCAGCGATGCGAGCGTCGGCTGGATCGTGGGCTCGGACACTCCACGAGTATGGCTCGTTTCGGTGCTCTAGCTGCTGTTCGGCAGCGTGCCGATCTCGTCCGACAGGATCGAGACGGTCACGGATCCCTCCTCGATCGTCGAGACGAGCTCGGAGGGAACCTCGCGCGGGAGACGGCCGATCCCGACCCGCACCGAGAGCCCGTGAAAGATGTCGAGCTCCTCATCGCTCTGCACCTCGTCAACCGTGCCCAGGGACACTCCGTCCAGGGTCTTCACATTCCAGCCTCGCTCGATCGCGTACCAGGAAACCGGGTCGACCGGCGTGTCGTCGTCACCCATCCTATTCCCATACCCGTTCGCCGCCGCGGGTAAACGACAGCCGGTCAGGCGCCGTGGCACTGCTTCCACTTACGGCCGCTGCCACAGGTGCAAGGGTCGTTGCGGCCGCGCCGCGCGTCCTCGGCCGCAACAGTCGCCATGAGCTCGGAGGGCGCTCTGTTCTCGGCGAGCAGCTCGGACATGAGCCGCATGGGCCGGTCGACGTGGTGGAAGAAGCTCTTGTATCCGGGGCAGAGGTAGTGCTGGCCGGGCTCACCGTAGGGCGAGACGGCGAAGCGATCCTTCGGACAGCCGCCGTTGCAGGCGAAGCGAATGTCGCAGTCGAGGCAGAAGCGGGTCAGCGTGTCGCGCTTGTCGGCGCCGAACTGACGCTGTTGCTGCGAGGCGACCATCGTCAGCATGTGCTGCTCCTTGATGTTGCCGAGCAGGTAGCCCGGCTCGACGAAGTGGTCACAGGAGTAGAGGTCGCCGTTGTGCTCGACTGCGAGCTGGAGGCCGCACGTCTCCGCGTGTATGCACATCCCTCCCGGCTCGCCGACCCAGTTCGCGAGCGCGGTGTCGAACATCTGCACGTAGACCGTGCCGATGTCGCGACGCACCCACTCCTCGAACACGTCGATCATGAAGCGGCCGTACTGCTCCGGCGCGACCGACCGGTCGGTGACGAGATCGCCGCTCTGGGTGTAGAGCGGCCGGCCCTTGACGTTGTCGCCCCAACCCTCGTTCGCGATCGTCAGCATCTCGGCGCTCGTGCGCTCGATGATGGGGATGAACTGGATGAACTCGGCGCCGAGGTCGTCGCGGAGGAACCGGTAGACGCGCGCGCCCTCCGCACCGTTTGCGCGATGGATCGTCGTGAGCACGTTCCAGTCGACACCGTGGCGTTTCAGCACGTCGAGGCCGCGAATCACCCTGTCGAACGTCGGCTTGCCGCCCTTGTCGACCCGGTAGGTGTCGTGGATGTCGGCCGGCCCGTCGATCGAGATGCCGACGAGGAAGTCGTTCTCCTTCAGGAACACCCCCCACTCGTCGTCGAGCAGGGTGCCGTTCGTCTGCATCGTGTTGAGGATTCGCTGCCCGGGCCGCGCGTACTGGTGCACGAGCTCGATCGAGCGGCGGAAGAAGTCGAGGCCCATGATCGTCGGCTCGCCGCCCTGCCAGGCGACGACGACCTCGGGCGCGCGCGCATGCGCCTCGAGCAGCTGCCGGAGGTAGATCTCTTGCAGGTCCTCGGCCATCCGGAACCTGCTGCTCGGGTAGAGCATCTCCTTGGAGAGGAAGAAGCAGTACTCGCAGTCGAGGTTGCAGGTGGCGCCGGTGGGCTTCGCCATCACGTGGAAGGCCGGCGGCGCGTGTGGCATGGTCAGCACCTGACCTGCTTCTTGAGCCTGGGTGCTCACCGAGACAGTCTGCCTGCTGGGCTAGAAGACGGCGACCCAGTCGTTCTTGACGCTGACGACCGTCCAGCCGTCGGTGTCTGCGAGCTCGAGTGCCTCCTCGGCTCCACCCGTGTAGTCGAACTCCCGCTCGGCATCGTCGTGAAGAACGAGAAGGCGGAGCGACTGCCTGCCCGGGTGCCGCGCGAACTGGAGCATTTCGATATCGCCGTTCGAGTTACCGGCGGCGAGGAGCGGTCGACGGCCGACGCGGCTCCAGATCCGGATTGGCTTCTGTGGCCCGTCGTCGAGGTAGTCGGCCTCCGCCTTGTGGGTGATCGTCCCACCCGACGCGTCGGCGGTGTACTCGAACGTCGACGCGCTCCCGATGACCCGGTCACGCGGGATGCCGTAGACCTCCTGGCTGATCGGGCGCATGAAGTCGCGCCCACCGCCCGAGGCGATGTAGTTCGCAAACCCGTTCGCCTCCAGGTATCCGAGCAGCTCGACCATCGGCGCGTATGCACACTCGAGATACGGCCGGCCGAGGGTCGGATGCTGCGTTGAGCGAAGGAAGGCATCCGAGAGAGACTCGAATTCGTCGACGCTCATCCCTTCGTAGGCGGCGAGGATCCCTCCGAGCAGCGTCCGCACGTTCGTGTCGTCACCCGCATAGTGATCGGCGAGCACCTTGCCAAGCCAGGCGTAGTCCCGCTCGTAGGCCGCCTTCCAGGGCTGGCGTTCGCGCAGATCCGGGTCTGCCTCCGCCATCGCGTACAGGCGTCGCAGGATGAAATCAGCCTGGATCGGCAGCGGCTTCTCGCACCAGAGGGTGCCATCGTTGTCGAAGGTCGCGACGCGCTCGTCGACCGGCACGAACCCGTCGCCGGGCTCGGTCACGGCTCGGACGAACTCGAGGATCGCCGTCCTGGTGGCACCTTCCTTCCAGCTCGGAAGCAGGTCACTCATCCTGCCAACCTCCCCATAGCGTCACGGATCGGTTTCCCATCTGGCGCCATTCTGACGACGACCGCGGCATCCCGCTCGGATATCGGTTGCGGCGGTCGGGCGTGCGTGACGATCACTTTCGGTCGCGCCCTTGACTCAGACATCATTGTCTGATTTATTATCTCAGACACTACTGTCCGAGTTAAGGAGATGATCGACATGCACGGCAAGCGACACCCGCACAACCCGCACGACACGAGCCATGACCACGCCGCTCCGGCGCACTCGCGCTCACGCATCGCCCTGCTGGCAGTCCTGCTCGTTGCTCAGCTGATGGTGATCCTCGACATCACGGCCGTGAACATCGCACTGCCGAGCATTGCCGCCGATCTGAAGCTCAGTGGCTCGACGGTCAGCTGGACGATCACGAGCTACTCGCTCATCTTCGGCAGCCTGCTCCTGTTCGGCGGCCGTCTCGCCGACCTCGTCGGCCGCCGCCGGCTGTTTCTGACGGGTCTCGGCGTCTTCACGGTGTCGTCGGTCGCCTCGGCCCTCGCCGGCACCGCCGGCGCGCTGTTTGCGGCGCGGGCCGGCCAGGGCCTCGGGGCCGCAATGCTGTCCCCCGCCGCGCTCTCGATCATCACGACGGCCTTCCACGGAAGCCAGCGGGCGAAGGCGCTCGCAGCCTGGGGCGCAGTCGGCGGTGCAGGAGCGGCGATCGGCGTCATGGTCGGCGGCGTGCTCACCGAGGTTGCGGACTGGCGGCTGATCTTCTACGTCAACATCCCGGTCGCAGCGGCACTTGCGATCACGGCCCTGCGGGTGATCCCACGCGATACCGCTGAGCCGCGCTGGCGCGGGCTGGACGTGCCGGGAGCAGTGCTCGGCACTGCGAGCCTTGGAGCGGTCGTGTTCGCGATCACGCAGGCGGATCACGCCGGCTGGGGCTCGCTGCAGACGGTCGGGCTGGCGGCTCTGGGCCTGTTCGGCCTGAGCGCGTTCGGCGCCTGGGAGCGCCGGGCCGAGAATCCACTGCTTCGCGTCGAGCGAGTCGTCGACCGCGCCGTCGGCGGCGGGTTGATCCTGATGATCGTCGCCGCGGGCTCGATCTTCGGGCTCTTCCTGCTCTGCTCCCTCTATCTCCAGAACGTGCTCGGAACGAGCCCCCTGAAGACGGGTCTCGCGTTCATCCCGCTCGCGCTCGCGGCCGGGCTCGGCGCCCACGCCGCCGGTCATATCGTCGGCCGCCACGGCGTCCGGATGCCACTCGCCTCGGCCTTCGTGATCGCAGCAGCCGGCATGACACTCCTCGCCCACGTGACGGCGAACGGCACGTACGTCCGCGACGTCCTCCCGGGGATGCTCGTCGCCGGGCTCGGGCTCGGGGTCGCCGTCGTCTCGGTCTCGATCGCGATCCTGACGGGCGCCCGCGAGGACGAGTCGGGAATGATCTCAGGCCTCAACTCGACGGGCCACGAGATCGGCGGCACGATCGGGATCGCCGTCTTCTCGACGATCGCCGCCGGAGCCACCGGGGCACTCGGCGGCGCGCACGCCGCGGCCGGCATCTCCCATGCGTTCGTGGCAGCCGGAGTTCTCACTAGTCTCGCAAGCGTGGTCGCAGTCGCGGTCCTCCCCCACGCTCGCGACTTCGTGCCGAAGCTCCGCCTCAATCCCGCAGCGATGCCCGTTCACTGAGATGCCGAAGAAGACGACACCCGCCCCGGCCAAGGCCGCGACCCCGCGGCGTCGGCGCCTCGATGCAGATCGGAGCGTTGCGGCGATCCTCGCCGCGGCGCTCGAGGCGCTGGCGGGCGATCCCGACGCCAGCATGGCCGAGATCGCTCGCCGGGCGGGTGTCGTCCGGGCCACGATCTACGTCCACTTCCCCACCCGCGAGTCACTCCTCGACGCAGTGATGGAGCGTGCCGTTGCCGAGGTTGCCGAGGCGGCGGGCGGGGCCGAGCCGCAGCGCGGCACGCCGCAGGACGCACTCGAGCGGGTGCTGCGGGCGACCTGGCAGAAGCTCGACCGGTTCCAGTCTCTGCTCACGATCAACACGAACCGGCTGTCCGCCGCAGAACTGCACCGCCGGCATCTTCCCGTGCTTGCCGAGTTCGCCCCGCTCATCGAGCGCGGACAGGCGGAGGGCGTCTTCCGCGCCGATCTGCCCGTTTCGTGGCACCTTGCCGTGATTCGCTCCCTCGCCCACACGGCGAGCTTCGAGCTCCAGGCGGGCCGGCTCTCGGAGGCCGAGGCCGAGCCTGCGCTGCTCTCGACGGTCATTGCCGCCATCGGAGACGATCGTCATGCGTGAGGCACGCCCCGTCGTGCCGTGAACGTGGACGGGCTCGCCGCGCGCAGCGGGCCAGATCAGTAACAACTACTTACGCTTCACAAATATGTAGTTGTATACTGGTGGTATGACCTTCGACGTGAATACGACGCCGCGACCGCTCGAGCTCTTCCAGACCGAGTGGTGCCCGGCCTCGCGTCGGGTGCGTCAGCGCCTGACCGAGCTCGACGTCACCGTCCTGCTACGCCAGGTGCCGGTCGAGCACGCCGAGCGCACCGAGCTACGCCGTCGGACCGGCGGCGACTCGATCCCCGCACTCGTCCGCGAGGACGGTCACGTCGTGATCGGAGAGGACGAGATTCTCGCCTTTCTGGCCGCACGCTTTCCGGAGCCCGCAGGGGCCGAGGAACACCGGCTGAAGGCAGTCAAGGCGCGCAAGCGCGAACTCGAGGAGGCAGAACGATGCTTGGAACCCGTTACGCACTGACCGGAGAGACGACCCTTCCGTTCGCCGCTGCCGTCGCGCGCGTGCGCGAGGAGCTGAAGGTCGAGGGCTTCGGCGTCCTCACCGAGATCGACGTGCAGGCAACGCTGAAGGAGAAGCTCGCCGTCGACGGCGAGCCCTACGTGATCCTGGGCGCGTGTAACCCAACTCTCGCCCACAAGGCGCTCGAGGCCGAGCCCGACCTCGGCGTGTTGCTGCCGTGCAACGTCGTCGTCTACGAGCGGGGCGGAACGACCCACGTGTCGGCCGTCGACGCGGAGCGGATGCTCTCGATCGTCGACAACCCCGACCTCACCCCGGTCGCTGAAGCGGTCCGCGCCCTGCTCGGCTCCGTCGTCGAGCGCGTCGTCGCGGAAACCGTCTGACAGAGGCAATCCCGTCGAACACCACCACCAGAGGAGCATCGTCATGAAGCGGAATATGAGCACCCCCGACCGACTCGTCCGCGGCCTCGCCGTTGCGCCGATCGCCCTGATCGTCGCGCTCGTCATCGGCATCGGCTCGATCGCAGGGCTGATCCTCGCCGTCGTCGCCGTCGTCATGGCCGTGACTGCCGTGGTCGGCTTCTGCCCCCTCTACCGGCTGCTCGGGCTCTCGACCGAGCGTGGCACCCTGGCGCACCGGTAGCCGGCCGCCGGCATCTACGCCATGCACCAACTGACCGCATCACAAAAAGGAGAGCTCACAATGGACGTCTCAACGGATTCCTTCCAGACCGCGGTGATCGAGCGCTCGCGAACGCTGCCCGTGCTCGTCGACTTCTGGGCCCCCTGGTGCGGCCCCTGCCACGCCCTCGCGCCCGTCCTCCAGCACGAGGTCGACCGCCGCGCGGGAGCGGTGGAGCTCGTCAAGATCAACGTGGACGAGTTCCCCGAGCTCGCGAGCCGCTATTCGATCAGCGGCATCCCGAGCGTGAAAGCCTTCTCGGACGGCGCCGTCGTGAACCAGTTCGTCGGGGCGCTCCCGCCGACCGCAGTCAGCGGGTTCCTCGACGCAGTCGTAGGGGACGTCGCGTGAGAGGCTGGCCGCTCGAACGGGTGCTGTTTGCCCTGGCGGGCACGATGACGCTCGGCACCGCCACGCTGGCGGCGCTCGTCTCTCCGTGGTGGCTGCTGCTGACGGCGTTCGTCGGGATCAGCCAGCTGATGTACGCCACCGTCGGCTTCTGCCCGGCCTCGATCGTGATCGAGCGGCTGCTCGGGATCGAGCCCGGCTGCCGCCCGAAGCCGACGGCGGTGTGATTGGCCCTCGGCACGGCGGGTCTACGTGCTCGACCCCGCGAGGACGGCGGCGAACACCTGCCATGCAAGGAGGGCTTTCGCCGTCAGGCTGAGGATGATGTAGGTCTTCTCGCCCACGAGATAGTCCCTCCAGGGGCCGATCTGCTTGTACTGCAGCCACATGTTGACGGCGAACACGTTGAAGAAGACGAAGAGGCTGACGATGATCGCGTACACGAAGGTGGGAGGACCGGGGCTGTCGAGCCCTGGGCTCCAGACGTAGATCACGATGATGATCCAGGGGATGATGCCGGCGAACGTCCCGAACCAGAACGCGAGCCAGCTGGGGTTCCCCGGCGTCTCGTACTTCTCCATGAGGAGACCGAAGAGGATCATGCTGGCGTTGACACCGAAGATCGCAAGCAGCGCCGCGATGTCGCTGACGCCGGTGATCATCGCGATCAGCACGATCATGATCGACGAGCTGACGGCGTACTCGATCCAGCGCGCGTAGTTGCGGGACCGGAGAAGGTTGCGCGCGTACCACTCGAACACGCCCGGCGAGGCGATGAGGAGCAGTGCCGCGGCGGAGACGGCGAGGAACGCGAAGACGCCCCAGCCGAGCGGGACGTCGAACAGCGTGTCGAGCTCGGCCGGTGTACCGGGGGGGCCGGTCATGAACGTCGACGTCACGGGAAGGCTGAAGCCGTTCGTGAGAATCGCGATAGCGACGGCCTGGGCGGCCAGGATCAGGCCGACGACGATGTTCCATCGGCGAAGACGCCCCAGTCGCACGTCATCCGTACGGCTCCCGCCCATCTCGTGCCTTTCGGTTGTCGCCCCTGCCGACGCAGGGTAGCCCAACGGGATCAGAGCCACCGTCGGCGGACTGCACTCGGCTTGGCGGGAGGGTCGCCGGAACCGAGCGTGCCTAACCGACGCTCCGTCGGACGAACTCGGCCAGGCCCGAGCTTTTTGCGTCCTCGCCGTTCGCAGGCTCCTTCGACCGCTTCCGACGCTCGACCAAGCGGGTGTGTTGCTCGTGCTGCGGAGGGAGGCGGCGGGCTCAACCTCCGTGGTGGTCTACATCTAGCCGGGACGCGTCGTGATCTGACCGGATGCATCAACGGCGACGATCATCCGCTCGCCTGCCCGCTGCAAGACCGCTGAATCCAGGGTCTGGGTCTCGACAGCCCACCCCTGTGCCGCCCACGTACCCACCGCGTGGTCAAGCCGACGGCCGCGCTCCTCCGGCGAGAGCGAATTGTGGCCGCCATGGCGTGCCAGCAGCACGATCGCCGCCGAAAGAGCGACCGCGAGGATCGCGAGCAGCACCCACACCCATACCGGCGTTCCGTCGTCGGACGCCGCGGCGGCCGTCGTCGCCACCGTCTCCTGGGTCGTGGCGCGCTCGACCGTCGTGGTGGTTGCGACCGTCACCGTCGTCGCTTCCTGCGTCGTGTCCGCGGGCACCGCGGTCGAAACAGCTGTTGTGGTGTCGGCCGTCGTTGTATCGGCCGCCCTGCCGCCGACGGCGAGAAGTCCGGCGGCCGCGATGCCTGCTGAAAAGCACGCGGCGAGCGCGACGATCTTCCCAGAGCGTCCCATGCCCTCCACATCCTAAGGGTTCCAGCTGCGGTCGGCCAGGAGCCGGCACAGTTCGGACCGGGAGCTGACCCGGTCTCAGGACGAGGCCGCCGTATCCGGCGGAGCTCAAGATGGAGGCGACCGGAAGCGGTCGCACCGAATCGCTCTCGTGTTGAGTCGCCAGGCACATGGCGAACGTAGGGCCGATGCAGCCACTACCCCGACGCCGGTCCGTAGCATGGACAAGTCGCATGGACAACCTGCAGCAAAGCCCCCTCTCGGCGGTGTGGGAGAGCGATTAGCCTGGTTTGGTGGCGTTGACTTGGGGACAGGCTTTGTCGTGGCGGCTCGGCCGGCATCTCCTTGGTCCTGTCGCCGCGGTTTCGGTCGGAGATGTGGTTGGTCGGCTCGGTGCGGTTCCCGCCTACCCAGAGACGACGCCCGAGCTGGCGGCCGGTATGCGCCGGAGTGGCTCCCGGTTCGGCGTTGTCGCCGACGCGCTCGAGGTCGGCGAGATCTTCAAGACCTACGCCTTTCGCGGTGCGACCCATCTGCTGACGCCCGAGGAGGGCGGCGCCTACCTGGCCCTCCGTGCGTCGGGCCGCCAGTGGGAGCTGCCCAGCTGGCAGGAGACGTATGGGCTCGCGCCGGGGGACTGGCCGGCGTTCCGGGAAACGGTCCGGGAAGCCGTGGCAGAGGGGCCGCTGACGCGTCAGGAGCTGGCTGTGGCGGTCGCCCGGCGCCGATCGTTCCGTGCGGCCGCGGCGGGCTTGAACAGCAGCTCCGACACCCTGCTGAAGCCGCTGATGTGGCAGGCCGACCTGTGCTTCGGACCGGCCCGCGACGGTGCCGGAACCGTCCAGGGCACGAACCGGGTCGTGCTGCCGGATATCGACGACGCGGGCCGTTGGGCCGTTGAGGCGTACGTCCGCTCCTACGGCCCCACGAGCGCCGACGGGGTGCAGTACCACCTGGGTGCAGGATTGAGCGCCGGCCGCAAGGCGCTCCGCGGCTGGCTCGACGATCTGTCGGATCGCCTCGAAACGGTCGACATCGAGGGCGAGGAGCTCCTCCTGTTCGCCGACGACATCGCCGACCTCACCTCGACCGTGGTCTCCCCCACCATTCGGCTGCTGCCGGCCGCCGACCCGTGGGTGATGGGGCCGGGCACCGCAAACCCCAACGTCGTGCCGCCTGCCCACCGCGCATCCGTGACCCGCGGCGCCAACCTCGTCCTCGCAAACGGTGTTGTGGCAGGAACCTGGACACGCAACGCCAGAACCCTCACCGTCACCTGGCTCGAAGCCACCCACCCACCCGATCCCAACCTCCTCGAACAGCAGACCGCACGCCTGGCCGCAATCCTCAACACCGAGCTCGACCTCAACGTCACCTCCGGCTAGCACGCAGCTAGAGCCATTCGCGAACACGGGCGCACGCGAGCCGGCACCGGTCCAAACGGCGAACATGGCCCAGCTGCAACTGGGCTGCGGTGACCGGGAGTACGGGCGAGGTGATCAGGGCGTTAGCAGCCAGTCGACCGAGCGCCGGGCAATCTGGCACGCGGCAGACCTCGGTCCCACCGACGGGTTGCGCTGCTCTTACGTTCGTCGGGACTGCGGAGGACCAAGCAGAAGGCCCTTTCGGGCCTCCTGCTTCAAGGTATCGCGGACGCTGTCCCAAGCCGTCTCAACCTGCGCGGACTGTCCCGACAAATCGTCGACGCTTAAAACGCACGCGCTACTTGACGAGCGACAGCAGCTTGAACATCGGCAGGTACATGCTGATGATGATGATGCCGACCATGATTCCGACGCCGACCATCATCATCGGCTCGATGATCGAGGTCAGCGCCTGGATCGACGCGTCAACCTCGTCCTCGTAGAAGTCGGCGACCTTGGAGAGCATCTTCTCGAGCTCACCGGTCTCCTCACCGATCTTCACCATCTGGGCGATCATCGGCGGGAAGACGTCGCTCTCGATCAACGGCTGGGCGATCGACGAGCCCTCCTCGACGCGGTGACGCAGAGCGATCGTCTCGCTCTCGACGACCCAGTTGCCTGCCGTCTGCGAGGTGATCTCGAGGGCGCGCATGATGTCGACGCCCGACGCGATGAGCGTCGAGAGCGTTCGCGACCAGCGGGCCATCGCGACCTTGCGGACGACGCCGCCGATCTGCATCGGGATCCGCAGCTTGAACTTGTCCCACTTCTCGCGGCCGAGTTCGGTCTTCTTCCAGCGGCGGAACCAGACGAAGGTGCCGAACGCTATGCCGGAGAAGAAGATGACGCCAGGGATCGGGAGGCCCGGGATGAGTGGGTTGCGGAGTGCGTTCGACGCATGCATCACGTACTGCGTCAGGATGGGCAGCTCGCCACCCAGCTGATCGAAGATCTTGACGAAGACCGGGACGAGGAACATCAGCATGCCGGTCATCACGAGCGTCGCGAAGACGAGCACGACCGTCGGGTAGATCATCGCGCCCTTGACCCGGCGCTTGATCCGCTGCTCCTTCTCGATCTGGATCGCGACACGGTCGAGGACCGTGTCGAGCACACCGGCTGCTTCGCCCGCCTCGACCATGGCGATGTAGAGGCGGCTGAAGACATCCGGGTGGAGCGCCATAGCCTCCGAGAGGAGTGCTCCGCCCTCGACCTGCTCGCGAACGTCCGCGATGACGACAGCAAGGGCGTCGTCGTCCGTCTGCTCCTCGAGAATCACGAGTGCGGTCACAACCGAGAGCCCGGCTTCGATCATCGTCGCGAACTGGCGCGAGAAGACCTGGAGCGACTTCGGCTGCACCTTCTTCTGGAACATCCCGGATTTCTTGGTCTCCGCCGAGGCATTGCTCTTGATCTCGGCGATGCGCTCGGCCAGCAGCCCACCGCCGAGGAGGGCGTCCCGCGCCGACGGTAGGTCAGCCGCGTGGATCTCCCCGATGAGCTCGCTCCCGTGAGCGTCGATCGCGCTGTACGCGAACTGCGGCATTTAGATGTCTCCTATCCGCGCGCGGATGATCATGGCGTTGTCGTTGTTGCGTTCGCGGCGTCGACTGTCGATGCACCGCTCCCTGCGGTCGTGAACCCCTCGATGACTTCGGGCTGGGCGCCCGCGTAGACGAGCTTCAGCACATACCGGGCGCCAGTCGCGGTGTTGACGAGCGTGACCTTCTTCCCGAGCTTGAGGGTCACGGGTGCGCCACCGTCGAACGACCCGCCTGCGACGCCGATCTTGGCCTGCTTCTTCGTCAACGAGCGCAAGACGAACAGCGGCTCGGGGGTCGGGAAGCTGTCCTTGACCTGCAGCTGCTGCGGCTTCGAATTGAAGTCGATCGTCGCGTAGATCACAGGGGGTGCGGCCGGCGGCGGCGGCGGAGTCGTGCTGGGAGTCGAGCCGGAAGCGCTGGGTGACGCGCCGGTTGCCGTCGAGTCGGAACTCGGTGTACCGGCCGCCGACGACGCCCCGGCCTGCGTCGCGGAACCGGCCGGCTCGTCACCCGCCTGCTGGACGAATGGGTCCTTGACATCGAAGAGCGTGAACGATGCCAGCTGGCTCGTTTCGACCTTGACGACCCTGGCTCGAGGCAGGGACACGCCTGCGACGACGGCGGCAGTACCGGTCGGGGATCCCGCCGGCGTTGCGGGCGTGCCTGTCGCGGCCGCGGCCGTTCCGTCAGTCACGGCAGCAACCGGCGATGCGCCGGACGACCCGGATCCCTTCAGAAGCTTCGGCACTTGGATTCCGGCGACGGCGAGGAGAAGTACCCCTCCGACGATGAGGATGATCTTCTGCTTCTTCGCCTTGGCGGCGGCGGTGTCTTTACTGCTTCGCTTGGCCATCAGGGGGTCGCTCCTGCCGCGACCGTCCCACTCGAGGACGTGTCGGTAGATGTGGACGGATCTGGAGTCGTCGTCGGCACCGGAGCGCTGAAGGCGTACGCGTTCAGCTTCACCGCCGCCTTGACGACCGGGAACTTCGCGGGGCTGTCGGGAGACGTGATGCTGACTGCCGACACCGAGTAGAGCCGCCCCCGCGTATCCAAGCGCTTGGCGCGGACCGACACGAGCGTGCGGAGATCGCCGAGGAAGGTCGAGATGTTGCTGAAGCGGCCCTGCACGATGATGTCGAGCGGCTGCTGAACGTATCCGGTTCCGGAAACCTGCGGGCCAGGTGTGATCGACATGAATGTCAGCTTGTTCTGGGCCGAGATTCGGTTGACGTCCAGCAGGATGCCGGCCATGTTCGTGTTGTCCGGCAGTGCCTTGCTGAGGCGGTAGAGATCGCTCGGCTTCACGGTGACATTCGCCGACGGGGTAGCGAGGGCCGCCTTCCGCTCGACGACCTGCGCACGGGCCGTGGCAAGGTCAGCGCTGAGCTCGGTCGCCCTCGCGCGCTGCGGCGAGACGATCAGGAACCAGATGGCAAGGAGGAGGAGCAACCCTCCGGCCGTGATCGCACCGATCTTGCCCTTCGGCGAGTGAAGCAGGGCGCTCATGACGCACCTCCAGTCTGGTTCAGGTCGGCAACGATGACGAAGTGGACGACCTTCTTGGAGCCGACCAGCGATCCCTGGCTCGAGGTCAGCGTCACGCGCTTCAGGGAGGGAAGCGTCGCGAGGCGGGCCAGGAGTCGGGCAACGTCGGGCTGGGTGAAGGTGAAGCCGTCGATCGACACGGCAGACGGCACCGGCTCGACTCCGGGCACAGCCGGGGCTGCAACGGCAGTTCCGTCGGCCAGGTTGGCGACGTCGGGAGCCGTGAGCGACATGGTCGAGAGCCACACGTTCTCCGGCAGCACCTTCGACATGTCGCGGAAGACCGCCTCCCAGGCCAGCCTGCTGCCGAGCACGTTGGCGACCGCCGTCGCGCGGACCGCCTCGTCTCCGACAACGGCATTGTCGATCACCGGCACCGTCGGCTGCGGAAGCGCCGCAAGCTCTGCCCGGGCAGCGTCGATCTGGTTCTGCTGATCAACAACCCTGTTGTGCGCGCCGAAGTAGAGGAACCCGAGCGCAACGAGCGGCACGGCTACGGCGATGGGTGCTCCGACCGAGATCAGCGTCGAGCGCCTGGACTTCTTGACGGCCGCACCCTTCGGGAGGAGGTTCACGGTCCGCATCGAGTCGTCCTCGATCGCCAGTCCGATCGGCACGGCGAGCGAGCCGACCGCCGCCTCGAGCGTCGGGTCGAAGTCCGCCGCCCGGATCACTCGGGTGAGCGGATCCCCGATCGAGACATTGACGCCGATCATCTGATGGAGTGCGTCGTCGATACCTTCCAGATGCGACGTGCCGCCGGTGATCTGGATCCCACCGATGCCAAGCGATCCGGCCTGGGTCTGGTAGAACTGGAGTGAGTTCACGAGCTCCCGCGCGAACGGAGTGAGACGCTGGCGCACGGCGTCGGTCGCCTTTGCCCGCGTCTCTTCATCGAGGCTCTCGTATTGCCGGCCCGGGCCTGAAAGGGAGAGATGCCGGAGAATCGTGGCCGCTTCGATCGGCCGGACGTCCAGCGCGGAAGCGATCGCCTCCTCGAGCACGCCGCCACCCCAGTCGAACACCCGGGTGAACTCGCATGCCCCGCCGCCTGCAACGAGCAGTGTGGACGACTCGTGCCCGATCGACACGACGACCGAGGCCGTGTCGTCCGGGGTCGGAGCACCTGTACCAGGCTCGACGAACGTGCGGAGCAGGGCGAGCGCCTCGAGGTCGATGGCCTCGAGTCGGATGCCGGCGAGATTCGAGACACGGGTGTAGGGCTCAACCTGATCGCGCGGAGCGACGACCAGGAGGACACGCCGCGTCGTGGCTCCGTCCTCCCCGACACGCTCCTCGAGGACTCGATAGTCGAGAACGGACTCGGACAGCGCCACCGGAAGCACCTCGTGCGCCTTGAAGCGAACGGCGTTGTCGAACCGGCTTTCGTCCTCGACGCCGTCGATGTCCAGGGTTCGGACGCCGATGCGGTTGCTCGAGAGGCCGATGCGCACGTCGTTCTTCGGCAGCTTCTCCTCGTCGAAGAACGTGCGAACAGCGTTTGCTAGCGCCTCTTCGTCGCGAACCTCACCGTCGACGACGATCCCCGAGCCGAGTGGGCGACGGGCGAGCGTGAGCAGCTCGTGGCCATGCTCGGTCTCGCTGACGACTGCCGCGGCGAGCTGAGAGGCGCCGATCTTCAGTCCGACGATCTTGCGACTCTTGCCACCATGGCGCTTCGGAGCCTTCTCGGACTTCCGCTTACGCGAGCCGAATCGACCCGTCGGTGCCGCTGCGTCCTCGCCCCCGGCGTCCGGCGGGCCGGAAACTGCGTCTGCGTCGGAAACCGCCTCGGCAGCAACGGCGGCCGGCAGCAGTGCGGCCTCGTCCACATCGATGTCCTCGGCCGCGCCAACCTCCTCGACACCCTCGGGCTCGCCAGCGGCGCTCGCGGAACCGATCGGCATGACGGCGGTCTCCGTCGGCGCGAAGTCGGCGCCGGCGGGGACCTGCTCGTCGACGTGCTCGCCGTCAGCGTGCTCCTCGGCGAACGTGGGCGCCTCGGCGACGGCGTCCTCGCGGACAGGGTCGTCGAGGGCGGCAACGAGCTCGGGCGCCGTGACTTCGGGTGCCGTGACGTCGGGCGCGATCTCGACCGGCGCTCCAGCACCCATCTCGAACTCGGGCGGCTGGGCCGCGGCCTCCGACGCATCGTCCTCATCGACATCCATGGCTCCGGCTGTGACCGCGGCGTCACCGGCGTGCTTCTTGCGGCGGAAGCTGATCTCCCGCTTGTAGAAGGGCACAGCGGAGTCGGCGATGTCATCTTCGTGCCCCTCCGGTGCCGGGGCCACCTCGGTCATCTCGGTCTCGGCGACCGGGCTCTGCCAGTCGTCGGGCGCGTGCGAGGTGTCGCCGTCGCGCTCGATCTCGGGCGCTTGCTCAGCGACACCCTCGCTTGTGGGGCCGGCCGCGTCATCCGGCTCGTCGGCGGCGGCGTTCACGGAGACGGCGTCCAACGCGGCCGTCTTCTTCCGGCGGAAGCTGATCTCGCGCTTGAAGAACGGAACGCTCTCGTCGGCGGCGGGCAACGGCTCGACGCCAGCGCTCGCGTCGTTGCCGAACGCGCCACTCCGATCCGGGCTGTGCCACGACGGCTGCAAACCGTCGCCCGCGGAGGACGGCGTCGCGCTGGCACGCGGATGCTCGCCGTGGCGCCGGAAGGAGATCTCGGTGCGGAACCGCGGCTCGGCGACCTGCTCGGCCGGTGGGGCGAAGCCAATCGGATGACGGCGCGGGTCTCCCGTGCTCACCGGGCCGGCGATCTCGGTGCCGCCGATCCCGATAGCCGGGTCGGTGGTGCGGGGCCCGAGAGGGTCTCCGGTGCGCGAGGGATCGAAGGACGCAGAAGGATTGTCAGTGGCCGACGGCGTCCGGCCCGAGAACACGTTGAGTGGATTCCACAGAGTCATTGGCGGCTAGCTCCCGGCCACCCGTAGCGCCGTGCCGAGAGTCGGCGTAGCGACGGGTGTGGTTTCGAGGGACAGAGTCGAGGTCGATACGCCTGCTCGCTCGAGCGCGGCGAGCAACGCCTCGGGTCGGCTCGAGCGGCCCACGGCTTCGGCGACGGTGATGATCTGGTTCTGGACGAGGTCGCTGAGCGACTGCTCCATCGTCTGCATGCCGCGTCGGCTGCCCGTCTGCATGTACGAGTAGACCTGCTCGATCTTGCCCTGACGGATCAGGTTGCGGATTGCATCGTCCAGGAAGAGGATCTCGAGGGCCGGCACTCGACCCGAGCCGTCTCGCGTGGGCATGAGCGTCTGCGTGACGATGCCCTGAAGAGTGTTGGCGAGCTGCATGCGAACCTGCGCCTGCTGCTCGGCAGGAAAGACGTCGATGATGCGGTCGATCGTGCTCGGCGCGCTCTGGGTGTGCAGCGTCCCGAAAACGAGATGGCCGGTCTCCGCGGCCGTGAGAGCAGTCGAGATCGTCTCGAGGTCTCTCATCTCGCCGAGGAGGATCACGTCCGGGTCCTGACGGAGGGCTCCACGGAGCGCATCGGCGAATCCCGTCGCGTCCTCGCCGATCTCGCGCTGGTTGACGACGCAGCTCTTGTGGTCATGGAGGAACTCGATCGGATCCTCGATCGTGATGATGTGATCGGTGCGGCTGCGGTTGATCTCGTCGATGATCGCGGCGAGCGTCGTCGACTTACCGGAGCCTGTCGGCCCGGTGACGAGAACGAGACCGCGAGGGTTCTTGGCAAGATCGTGCAGGCTCTCCGGCAGCCCGAGCTCCTCGAGCGACTTGATCAGGGTCGGAATCGTGCGGAACGCAGCCGCGAGGCTGCCACGCTGATAGAAGGCGTTGACGCGGAACCGGGCGACACCAGGGATCCCGTAGGCGAAGTCGAGCTGCCGGCCGAGCTCCAGATGCTTCTGTTGCTCGGTGGTCGTGATGCGGTAGATCAGCTGGCGCATCATGTCCGGGTCGAGCTCCGGGTACTCGCGCAGTACCTCCATATGCCCGCGCCGTCGGATCACAGGTGGGATCCCGACGGTGAGGTGCAAGTCGGAGGCCCCTTGCTCGACGGCCTGTTCGAGCAGACTGTCGACGGACAGGGTTGCGGCCGATGGGTTCTGTGAAGGCTCCACGGGTGCCTCTATCGGCAGGGTCGCGCCGGGTCTTGAGGGTTTTCCACGGAGTTGGCATCACTCACCCGAGCCGGGGGAGCCGGGACTCGGCCCGCCACCTGCTCCGTTGGGTATCGTCGGGCTTCAATCGCCACGGACGTGAACGCCGTCGACGGGCGACGAAGGGAAGCGTGACCGCCGCCCGGCCGCCGGCACCTTGGCTCCAATCCCGGCGCGCCGCCTCGGTGGCGATGTGTCGGGCCGGCGAGACGCGGCGGCCCTGCCCGGCCGGGCTCGCACGCTCGTCGGCATGATCCGCGACGGGGCCAGGCGAGCGGAGCAATCCGTGCTCATTCACCCGGAAATCACCCGCCTCAGGTGAGTGACTCACCGCGACGATCACCCATTCGGGTGTAAGGGCTTCTCTGGCACCCGCCGATACACGGCACGTCGGTTCTACCCTCTAGCAAGGAGAATCATGTCTTCGTTCATCGCCAAGCTGCAGAAGCGGCTTCGCTCGGAGGAGTCGGGCTTCACGCTCATCGAGCTCCTCATCGTGCTCGTGATCATCGGCATCCTGCTCGCGATCGCGGTGCCGTCGTATCTCGGCTTCAAGGATCGTGCCAACAAGACGGCCGCACAGGCCAACGTTCGCTCGGCCGTCCCGGCTGTCGAGGCGTTCTACTCCGACAACGGGACTTACGCCACGGGTGGCACGCCCGCGTTCAGCCTCGCCAACCTTCAGCTGATCGACGCCGGCATCAAGGTCGCAGTGGTCTCGGGCACTGCCTCAACGTACTGCATCAAGGCGTCGTCCGGTAGCTACACGTACTACAAGAACGGCCCGGCAGCCAACATCACGACCACCGCCTGCACGTAGAGACTAGCGTCACCTAAACACGCTGGGAGAGGGCGCGGGAAACCGCGCCCTCTCTCGTTCCACGGTCGCCGCGACGGCGTGCGGACTCGGACTCAAGGATTCTCAGCGCACGCCGATGGAACGTCAGTGACGGCCATCCTCTCACCGGTTCCCGCCCGGCGCCCTCGCGTCGAGAGGCTCGAGTCGGCGCTCGCGCGACCCGCCCTCTGGGTCGGCCTGGTCGTTGCGGGTAGCTTCGTCGCCCGCCTTGCTGCCACCTGGCGCCACACGAGCCCACGCGTATTCCCGGACGAGTATCTGTACGTGGCGGTCGCGCGATCACTCGGCGCGGGCGATGGCCTCACGGTTCGTGGGGCGCCGGCACACTTCCCGGCGCTGCTCGAGCCGATCCTGACAGCTCCGATCTGGCTGTTGCACGACACCGAGCTGGCATACCGACTTACACAGGCGCTCCACGTGGCCGCCATGTCCGCTGCTGCAATCCCGATCTATTGGCTGGCCCGGCGGATCGGCGCCCCGACGTGGCAGGCGCTGTGCTGTGCCGCTCTCACGGTGGCGGCCCCTTCGCTCGTCCTCAGCTCCGCGATGACGGCCGACGCCACCGCATACCCCTTGGCGCTCGGCGCTATCGCTGTCGGCGTCGCCGTCCTCGAACGGCCGAGCCGCGGAGGTCAAGTCGGGTTTGTCGCGCTGGCGGGGCTGGCCTCGCTCGCTCGGATCCAGTACATCGTCATTCCCGTTGCCTTCGTGATCGCCGCCGCGATGCTCGAAGGACGCCACCCCGTCGCCGGCGCACGCCGCTATGCCGTCGTTCTCGGGCTTCTCCTCGCCGGTTGCCTTGCGGTGCTGCTCACAGGGCCTGCCAAGGTTCTCGGGTACTACCACGGCATCACCGCGTTCAGCATCGATGCGAGCTCTCTCGCTCACTGGGGTGGCGTCGACGTGATGCTGCTCTCCTTCGTCGCAGGGGTCGCGATCGTTCCCGGTGCTCTCGCCGGTCTCGCCACCGGCCTTCGCACGGCCGAGCCTCGCGCTGATCGCGCCTTCGCCTCGCTCGCCACAACCTTCATCGCGCTCGTGCTGCTGGAAGCTGCGTTGTATGCGAGCAACGGCTCGCCACGTTTCCAGGAGCGCTACCTGATCGCGATCGTGCCTCTTCTTCCCGTCGCCTTCTGCGCCGGCGCCCGGGCATTGCCGACCGGTAGGTGGATTGCGACGGGTGCCGCCTGCGTGCTCGTCTTCCTCGCGATGTTCGTGCCGCTATCCGGCTACGCCGCGCTCGACGGGAAGCAGGATTCAGCCTTCTTGACGGCCGTTGCGCGGGCACAGGAAGTGATGGGAATCGGCAATGCAGGCCTTCTTGTCGCGCTCGCCGTCGGTGCACTCGGCGGCGTCGCCTTTCTGGCGGCGCTTCGGCCATCGATAGGTGTCCCGATTGCCCTCGTCGGCGCGATCCTGGCTGCCACGGCCGCCTCGGTCGGCGCCACATCGTTCGACATTCGAAGCGCGGAGCGCATGGAAGCAACGTATTCGGATCGAGGGCGTTGGAACTGGGTCGATGATGCGGCTCTCGGATCGGGCTCGGTGCTCGTGACTCCCGGCGCCGATCGGACCGGGGCGGAGGTTGATCTGTTCTGGAACCGTGACGTCAAACGCGTGTTGCGCATGCCGAACGCACCCAGGGTCGACGTCTTCGGCGACACGTTGACGAGGATCGCCGACGACGGCCGACTTCTGGCGGGCGGCGCTCCGGTGCGTGGGCCACTGCTCGTCGAGCAATCCTTTGCCCCGCTGGTCCTCGACGACGCCCGCGAGGTGCGCAGCACTGCGAGTGCGACACTCTGGCAACCGCGAGGCGACGTGCACGTCGCGATGCTCACGGTGGGTCGCTATGTCGACGGGTGGCTCGACCCCAAGACGCAGATCACTGTCTGGCCGCGAAGCAGCGGTCTACGCGGAGGTGCCGTGGAGTTGCGACTCAGCGTCCCCTCCGGGCTCGGGCTCACACGCGCCGTCCTCCAACTCACCGCTCCTGGATTCTCGCGCGTCATCTCCGTCGATCCGGGCAGACCCGCCACGGTCAGAATTCCCATTCGGGTCGAGTCGAAACCGGTGCGAATCCTCGTGCGTGGCCGAACGGCGATCATCGATGGTGGTCGCCTCATCGTCGCGCGCGCCGAGCTCCCTAGGCTCCTGCCACCCGAAGCCTCAAGCTCTCGTCCGCTGCTGCCGATAGGACCAGGGTGAATACCATCACCACTACATTCAGTCGAGTCCCGCGTCCCGTCATGATCGCCGTCGTGGCGCTCGTGGCGGCGTTCGTCGTGCTCATGGTCGTCCGGATCGGTGTACTCGGTGGGTCGTCGGATTCGACGTCGGCGACACCGGTCGCGCCGTCCACTCCGTTGCCGACACCGGCGAAAACGCCTGCCGCCGCGGCGGCACCCAAGGTCGTGCTCCTCCCCGGACTCCCCCCAACCGTAGCCCACGCGCTTCGCTACTCCAAGGTCGCCGTCGTCGCGCTCTACGTCGGTCAGGCAGCGGGAGACCGGGCTGTCATCGCACAGGTACGCACGGGCGCTCGTTCTGCCGGTGCAGGCTTCCTCGCGATCAACGTCGGCAGCGACAAGCAGGCCGCAACCGTCAGCTCATTCGCAGGATCGGTGTCGGCTCCCTCGATGCTGGTCGTCCGTCGCCCGGGCAGGATCGTTGCCAGGTTCTCCGGTCCGGTCGATGGCGCCGTGATCGCGCAGGCGGCGCACAACGCCGGCGCGCGTCGTTGAGCTCGAAGACTGAAGCGGAGAGGGCGGGATCGGCGATCGCCGGTTCCGCCCCACCCGTGTTCGCATACGAGGTGCGGCGGGAGGCCCGCGTCGTCGCGACGTTGAGCGCCTACCAGACGCCGACGGGAGTGACGGTGGATTCCGAGGTGTTCCCCGTCACGCAGGCGGCCGACGAGCCGGGTCTGAAGCGTCCCTTCACGTTCGCCTCGGTCGAGCAGGCTCGACGCTTCGCGGACGAGGCGATCGTCGCTTTCGAGTATCTGAACTGCACGGTCATCTGAGTCCGGCCGAGCAGTCTCACAACGATCTCGAGCCCCGGCCGCAACTCACCCGGTGCCGCACGCACGTTTACGAGAGCACCCGCCGGGATGCTTCCCGACCACAGCACAGTTCTGCTCCACGTTCGCCGCCCTGGAGGCTCGCCGTGGACCAGAAGTGCGCTTGGGCGGTTCTGCACCGTGAAGCGTGCAGGACCGCGTAGAAACCTCATCCGTTCCACAACCTGTGGAGGCGGGACATCTAGAACGTCGAGACGACGCGGGCGAGCTCCTCGAGCGAGATCAGGCCGGCCGCGGCCTTGGCAATCCCGTCATCCCAGAGCGATCGCATCCCACCGGCAGCGGCTGCACGTTCGATCTCGTCTCGATGGGCGTTCTGCGCGGCGAGTGACTCGATCTCGTCGTTCATGATCAGAAGCTGGAAGACGCCGACCCGGCCCTTGTAGCCCGTCCGGTTGCAACGCGGGCAGCCGACCTTGCGATACAGGACCATCCCCTCGCGTGCAGCTGCCATGTCAGGGGAGATGCGCGCAGCCATCAGCTCCTCCGCTGTCGGCGTGTACATCTCACAACAGTTCGCGCAGAGCTTGCGGGCGAGCCGTTGGGCGAGCACGGCGGAGACGGCGGAGCCGGTCAGGAACGGCTCGACGCCCATCTCGTTGAGTCGCGTCAGCGCGCCAGGCGCGTCGTTCGTGTGCAGCGTGGAGAGAACGAAGTGGCCCGTCAAGGCAGACTCGATCGCCATCTTGGCCGTCTCGGGGTCCCGGATCTCGCCGACCATGATCGTGTCGGGGTCAGAGCGCAGAATCGAGCGGAGCGCCGCAGCGAACGTCATGTCGGCCTTGACGTTGATCTGGACCTGATTGATGCCGGCGAGCCGATACTCGACGGGATCCTCGACCGTGATGATGTTGATCTCCGGGTGATTGATCTCCGCGAGGGCGGCGTAGAGGGTCGTCGACTTACCCGAGCCCGTTGGCCCCGTGACGAGGAGCGCGCCCGTCGGCCTGCGGATGATCTCGGAGATCTTCTCGCGCATCGCCTCGGAGAGGCCGAGCGACTCGAGCGTCGGGGTCGTGCGCGACTTGTCGATGAGGCGCATCACGACCTGCTCGCCCTCCACGGTCGGTAGCACCGCGACGCGGATGTCGAGCATGCGCCCGACTGCGCGCGCCGCGAGCGAGATCCGTCCGTCCTGCGGCTTGCGGCGCTCGGCGATGTCGAGCTTTGCGAGCACCTTCAGTCGGGTCGTAACGCCGTTCGCCATCCGCTTCGGGATCGACTGGGCCTCGTTGAGCACACCGTCGATGCGCACACGCACGAGAAGCGAGTCTTCCTGGGGCTCGAAGTGGATGTCGCTTGCGCCGTCGGTTGCGGCCTGCATGATGATCGAGTTGACGAGCCGCACGAGCGGCGCATCTGAAACCCCGTCGTCGACCTCGAGGTCGTCCTCGGTCTCGTCGATGACGTCGACGTCGTCGAAGGCCGACTGTGACTCGAGGACCTCCGAGCGGCGGGCGATCTTCTCGATCTCGGCCGTGATGTCGTCGCGGCTCGCCACGCCGATGTCGACCGGGTACTTGCTGGCGAGCCGAAGCTCGTCGATCCCGTGGATGTTCGCCGGGTCGGCGATCGCAACTCGCAGCCGGTTGCCGTGGTTCGAGATCGGTATCGCGATGACGCGCTGGAGTGTGAGCAGTGGCACGAGCTCGGCGGCACCCGGGACGATGCGCTCGGCCTGAAGGTCGATGAACGGGAGGTCGTGGCGCCGCGCAAGCGACCGCGCAATGCCCTCCGGCTGTGCGTAGCCCTCGTCGCGCAACGCATCGGCGAGTGAGCCGGCGCCGGCGCGGCCGCGGGCCGCGGCCAACCGGTCCCTGGGGACGATCTCGGCGGCGAGGACGAGATCGGCGACGAGATCGCCAAGCGTGTCGAACTGCGCCGCGCCGCCCTGGTCGTCCGAAGCCGTCGCGGCGCGGTCGCCGAGATTCGTGGAGGTGCGAAGTGGGCCTGCGGGCTCGAAATTCATGCCAATTTCACGCTATTGAGGTATCGGCATCCGGGAGAGAGACCTGAAGCCGGACCCGTCTCCATGGGCCGACCCTCAACCAAACGACCGGCGCTGCCGATAGCGACCCTGTGAACGTCGCGCTCGCGTTGCTCGTCTTCCCCCCTGCCCTCGCCTTCGGGAGCTTCGTCAACGTGGTTGCTGCGCGCGTGCCGCTGCGCCGATCGATCTCGAAGCCACGCTCGGCCTGCACGGGATGCGGCACGGAGATCGCTGCCCGCGACAACATCCCCGTCGTCTCGTACCTCTTGCTGCGCGGCCGCTGCCGTCATTGCCACGAGCACATATCGACGATCTACCCGGCCGTCGAGGCGCTCACGGCGGCACTCGTCGTCGCCTGCGTGCTCGCCTTCGGCGCCACGGCCTACACGGTTCTCGCCTCGTTCTTCGTGATCGTCCTCGTGACGTTGTCCGCGGCAGACCTCCGCTACCGGCTCGTACCGAACCGCATTGTCCTGCCGGCGGCTGCGATTTGCCTCGTCGGGATGACCATCCTCGAGCCGAGCCCGGAGTGGGCTCTCGCCGCGCTCGTCGCATCGGCGTTCCTGCTGGCCGCGGCGCTTGCGTATCCCAAGGGTATGGGCATGGGCGACGTCAAGCTGGCGCTTCTGCTCGGCGCGATGCTCGGCCGCGAGGTTTCGGTCGGCCTCATGATCGGGTTCATCGCAGCAGTCGTGCCTGCAGCCGTCCTCGCCCTCCGGCACGGCTCGAAGGCACGAAAGATGGCGATCCCATTCGCCCCGTTCCTCGGGTTCGGCGCCGTCGTTGCGCTCTTCTTCGGCGACGCGATCCTCGACTGGTACCTCGGCATCCTCGCGTAGGACCCAGCGCGATCCGAGACGGCGAGGTAGCTGGATACTGCCGCAGTCCTGACGCACACGACGCTCGCCCACGAGCCGGTCGGGACGGGGGTGAAAGTTGTCACCATGTGGCCCGTCCAGGGCGGCCCGTCGGTGGCGGTGCTCGTCGTGAGGCGCGGTCGAGATGGACCACCCGCCAGGCGAGAGGCGAAGCACGGTGTCGGCGCCGTGCCCGGCGCGTTGCCGCCGATGAGGTCGATCGAGGAGGAGTCCTTGCGACGGATCTCCTCGAGATGGTCGCCGGCGCACTGCTCGGCCTTCGCAACGGCCCGACGCGACGGCGGGGTGGCGACCCGTCGACGCGGTGAGCACGCCGACGATGCCTCGGAGAAGATACGAAGAGCACACCACCAGTCCCCGACGAGACCCGATGCGTCCGCGTTGCGGCGATGCTTGCGAAGAGGTCGAAGAGGTCGGGTGAGAGCGGCGGCCGTATCGTCGGAACCCGAGGACGAGGGTCACCTGCCGCAGGGGAGCGAGGCTTACGCCCGCCGAGGTTGCACGCGGCGTCCGATTGCAGTCGGGGGCCGGCGGTGAGCTAGGCGGGGCCGGCCGGAACGGACTCGACGCGCAGTCCGGCGCCGAGCGCAGGATCCGGCCGCTTGGCCAGTCCCTCGGCCTCGCGCTTGCCGTGAGCCGCGTTCTTCTCGGCCCGCTCGAGATCGACGATGAAGTCGTGGCGGTTCGTTGCGGCGTTCGCCGCGACGTCTCGATCCACGACGCCGGAGAGCACGAGGTCGATCAGCGACTGGGCAAAGGTCTGCATCTGGAAGTACTCGCCGGCCGCGATGGCGTCGGTGATCTCATCCGGCCTGTCCTCGCGGATCAGGTCCTGGATGCGGGAGTTCGTCACCATCACCTCGATCGACGGGACGCGTCCACCGTCGATGCGCGGAAGGAGGCGCTGGCTGATCACACCGCGCAGCGTGCCGGCCAGAATCGACCGAATCTGAGGCTGTTTCGCCGCCGGGAAGAACTCGATCATGCGGCCGATCGTCTCCGCGGCGTCGATCGTGTGCATGGTCGAGAAGACGAGGTGGCCCGACTCGGCCGCCTGGAGCGCCGTGTGGGCGGTCTCGGTGTCGCGCAGCTCGCCGATCAGGATCACATCGGGGTCCTGACGGAGAACGCGGCGGAGAGCCTGCTCGAAGCTCGCCGTGTCCAGGCCGACCTCGCGCTGGTTGACGATGCAGCCGCGGTCGGGATGGAGGATCTCGATCGGATCCTCGATCGTGACGATGTGCTGTCGTCGCGTGCGGTTGATGTGATCGATCATCGACGCCAGCGTCGTCGTCTTGCCGGAGCCGGTGGCCCCCGTGACGAGCACGAGGCCGCGGCGCTCCTCGGCGAGGCGGGTGACGCCTGCCGGGAGGCCGAGCTTGACGAAGTTCGGGATCTCGCTCGGGATCACGCGGAACGCGAACGAGGTGGCGCCACGCTGGCGGAATCCGTTGACGCGAAATCGGGGCAAGGTCGGATTCGAGTAGGCGATGTCGAGATCGCCCGTGTCCTCGAACGTGTCGCGCCGCCTCGGCGAGATCATCGTGACGGCGTCGAGCACCGTGTCGAGGTCCATCTCCGAGAGCGCCGGCACGCCCTGCATCTGCTCGAGATCGCCGTCGAGCCTCACGACCGGCGGCTGGCCGAGCTTCAGGTGGATGTCGCTGGCGCCACGTTCGACGGCGGTGCGGAGGAGGGCATTGAGATCGATCACGTCCCAGCAAGCATCGGCACGCAAGCTGCTCTCCTTTACCCCTCACCCCGCAGTCGACGTCAGATGCGGCGCGCGACGCGCGCAACGAGGCGCAACGGCGGCCGGGCAAGGCCGCGGGCTTCATTCGGATGCCCGACGTCTCCCCGCAGCAGGCCGCTCACCACACCGAACACGCCCGGGGAGCGCGCGGCCCAGAAGCAGACCGCCGGATAGCGGTCGAGCGCCCGCTTGGCCGACCACGACGCGCCTGCGTGATGGTCGAGGTGCCCCGCGAGAGCGGCCGGGTAGCTCGCCAGGTCGCCCGCAAGGATCGCCCCGGCCGCGAGTCGCGCAGAGGTGAACGCCTCGTACATCCCGTCTCCCGAGAGCGGGTCGACGAGTCCCGCCGCATCACCCACGAGCACGACGTTGTCGCGCGCAGGAGTCGTAGCTCCGACGCGGCGCATCGGCAGCCGGTGGCCGCGCACCTCGGTGAGCACGTCGGGGTCGATCCCGTGGGCGCGCGCGAGCCGGGCCAGGTGGTCGCGGAGACGTGGCCCTTCCTTGTCCCAACCGCCGACGCCGAGGTTCGCATGATCGCCCTTCGGGAACAGCCAACCGTAGCCCCCGTCGGGCTGACCGAGCTCGACCACAGCGGTCGACGCGTAGCGCTCGCGGTCGAGGTGCTCCCAGCCGACGTTCCCCTCGAGAGCAACGCCGCGAACGATCCCGTCCTCGAGCCCGACGGTCTTCGCGACGGCCCCGTTCGCTCCGTCCGCACCGACAAGCGTGTCGGCGGAGACGTCGGTGCCCCCGACCCTCGCCGTGACCCCTTCGGCGCCAATCTCGAGCTGTTCGACGCGGGACCCGTCCCTGAAGGTCGCACCGGCCGCAGCCGCCTGCTCTGCGAGATAGGCGTCGAGCCGCCGGCGCTGCGTCATCAGGATCAGCGGCTCGGCCGACGTTCGCTGGAAGCTGCGCTCGTAGTGGAGCCGGAGCTCGAACGTGTCGACGATGCGCTCGACGACCGGCGTCACGTCGACCGGCGCCTGCTTCAGGGCCCGGCCGGTGAGACCGCCGCCACACGGCTTGTCGCGGGGGAACCGCGCCCGGTCGGCGAGCAACACGCTCTTGCCACCGCGGGCGAGGTGGATGGCCGTCGCCGAGCCCGCAGGCCCGGCTCCGACGACCAGAACATCGAAGCGCTGCATCATGCAGGGGAGAGGATTCGAACCTCTGAAGGCTGAGCCAGCGGGTTTACAGCCCGCCCCCTTTGGCCACTCGGGAACCCCTGCGCGGTTGCGTAGTGTAGCCGCCCGCTCCGGGGCGACTCTCTCCTCCCGTCAGCAGGCGGTTCCGGTCGCCGTGGTCGGCGGGTTGCACTGGTCGAAGGCGGATTGAATCCTGGCGCGAATCGTGCCGGTGGAACCGTTCTGGACGAGCCGCGCGACGGTAGTCACCTGCTTGACCGGCCGGCTGCCGGCCGTCGGCGGCGTCACGTAGACGATGTAGGTATCGACCCGATACGTCCTTCGATCGGGTCCGGTCAGGAGCTGCGTCGCACACGACGGCTGGGGCGCGAGCGGCGCGGTGCAGCTTCCTGCAACGACCGTCGCTCCCGTCACCTGGCCCGTCGCAGCCGGGATCGCCGGGTCTGCGCTATGCGCGGTCGCATAGGGATCTCCCTCCCCGGGAATGGTGCCGGAATCCAACGTGATGCCGTCGTAGGGCAGGGTGTTGTACAGCTCGATCTGGCGATCGACGAGCGTGAGCGCGTTCCCCTGGACGCTCGTGTGACGAAGCGAGACGATGCTGGCCGAGTACACCGAGATGAGGGCACCGACCGCCACCGTGAGGAACATCATCGCTATGAGCAGCTCGAGCAGCATCGTCCCGGTTTCGTCGCCGAGCCTGCCGCGGAGCCTCGTGGTTCGCATCAGGGGTATCGGCCGCTAGTACTGCGACCAACCGCCCTTCGGGACGTTCCAGGTCGTGACCGTCGTGACCGTGCCGACGGCGGAGCCTGGAGCTCCCGCCGGCGGCTGCGGCGGTGATGCGAACTGAGCGTCCCCACTGAGCTGACCGGAGTCGGCGATCACGCTGCCGTAGAGGCTCGCCCCGTTCGTGCTCGAGAAGTTGCCGTTCGCGAAGACGATGGCCTGCAAGCGTGCGTCGCCGGAGAAACTCACGGCGTTGGCGACATTCTGGTGGTTGATCGCGACGAGCTCGAGGTTGTTGACCGACTGATCCCACGTCGTCGAACAGCCTCCGCTCACCATCGCTCCGGCGCACAACCGCGCGCCGGCCGTGGCGGTGACGGTGCCGTCCACGTAGATCACTCCCGTCCCCGTGTAGACGGCTACGTCATTGGCGCTGAACCTGAGATTGCCGTCGATGAAGACCACCCCGTTCACCGTCAGCGCGCCGGGGTTCCCGTCGACCCACTTGAGCTGCCCCACGAGCTTCCCGGCACCGTCGTAGAAGGAGCAGTCGAAGTTGTTGCCGGCGTCCCCTTGATTCGTGTTCTTCAGATGCAGCAGGCTGATGGAGCCGCTCGAGGCGGGGATCTGCAGGCTCGTGTTCCGGGTGGTGTCGTTGTCGAGCTTGAAGAGGCCCTTGACGGACGCACCGTTGCAATCGTGGGACGGTCCCGGCATCGCACTCGTGTAGGTCCCCGTGTCGATCGCCGGCTTGGCAAGGGTCTGCTGGAGCGCCTGATAGCTACTCGCGAAGACCCCCGAGCCCGCGCCGTTGAGCGGATTCCCGGGCGTGCTACATACCTGGTTCGTCCACTTCTTCTTGAAGTAGGCCTGGCAGCCGGCGACGATGTTCGCACTCTTGATCGGCCGAGCCGACGTTCCGATCGGGCTGCCCGTCGAGGAAGTGCGAAACGTCCTACCGACGTACAACGTCACCGATTGCGTCTGGCCGACCGGCTCGATCAGCGGCTCGCCGATCACCGGCGATCCGGCCGAGACACACAGCGAGCTGGCGATGAACGTGGGAACCGTCAGCGCGGCCGAATTCCCGATCGTATTGCCACCGTTGGCCGGCGGATTGGCAGCGGCGCAGTCCATGCTCGCGTCGGCCATCACGTAGCCGAATCCGTAGAGAGGCGACGCAGTCGTCGTCGTCGACGACGGGGTGGTGGTCGCCGCAATCGTCAGCGACAGGCGCCGGGTCACGGCCCCGGTCGGCGACACCGCGTTCGCGTAGATCGTCCATGCTCCGACGGCCGTCTTCGCGGCATACCAGCTCATCGTGCCACCGTCGATAGGGCCTGTGTACTTCGGTGTCGCGGCCGAGCCGACGAGGGACCCGACCGGCAACTGGTTGTCCGTGTCGTACTGCGCGAGATACGACTGCAGGTACGAGACGCCGTAGGTCAGTCCGGACTGCCCGATGTTCGTGGCACGCGCCACCTGGTCGTCGCGTCCGAACGCCTTCTGGTTCGTCGTCACGAGCTGGACCATCGCGATCGTCGAAATCGTCATTGCCGCAACGACGATGATTACGAGCACGAGAGCGACTCCGCTCTCATCACGGAGAGGAGCCGTCACACGGCGTATTGGTGCCGCCCCGCGCCGGAGGATGCGGGCCAGGAGCTCGAGGGCAGGCGATCGTCTCATCGAGAACAGAATCGGCGGCCGGGCCGGCGCCGTGCCCCCCAGATGGGGAGCGGGTTCACGGTCCGGGGGATGGCAGACGCGAGAAACCTCTCCGCATCGCCCCGAATCCTTCCGAACGTACTGAGAGATGCATTCCGTCGACCTCTTCCAACGCGCCTGCGCCCGCCTGCGTCGGGATGACGGCCAGTCGCTCGTCGAGTTGCTCGCCGTGATGGCGATCCTCAGCGTTGTCCTCACGCCGCTGACGACGAGCTTCGTATCGAGCCTCAGGCAACAGGCGAGCCAGTCGCGCCGTGAGGAAGCTCAGTCGAGCGCCCGTGGTGCTCTCAGCCGAATGCGCCTCGACATTCACTGCGCCCACGCGACGAGCCTGCCCGTGGAGCAAAACCCGTACGGGGGCTACACGCTCACCCTGCCCGAGAACCCGGGGCAATGCCCGGGCGTCGTGCCGTCGACCTCGGGCGTCTCCGGCGTCGAGTGGTGCACCATCCCCTACCCCGGCAGCACGACGCGGTTCCGCCTCTACCGCCTCAACGCCACGTCGATCGCGGCGTGTAGCGCAAGCACGGCCGCGACGTTTCTGACCGACTACATCGCCGAACCGACAGCAGGCTGGCCGACGAACGCCGCGACCGTCCCGACACCCACCGACTGGTCCGGGAACATCTGGCCGACGGCAGACACCTGTTCCGCCGGAAGCCTCCCGACGATCGCCATCGACGTCAGTATCGCCATCGACCCGATCGACCATCCCAACGAGTCGTACGAGCTCTCCGACCGGATCGCAGCGCTCAACTCCGATCCCTGCTGAGAACGACCGCCGGGCAGCGGCCGACGAGCGGCTAGGATCTCGGCGTTCGCCCTCTTAGCTCAGTTGGTAGAGCACCTCCATGGTAAGGAGGGGGTCGCCGGTTCGAGTCCGGCAGAGGGCTTCGCAAACTTCCTGCAAATCGGGATTTCTCGGTCGGTTCGCGTTGCGAATAACCCGGTGTGCGGTGGGTATGGAGCCGTTTATGGAGCTTTTAGAATCGCGAGGACTCTGATCTCGCTCCAATCCTGGCAACAAGAAGTCAGGGTGTAGTGCTGGCCAGGCAACCCTATGGAGCAATGGAGCTTGACGGGGAAATGGCGCTCCATGAAGCACCCATATTGGCTCACATCCAGACACGGCGGGCGTCTGTGGCACTTTCAACCCCAAGGTCACTGGCTATCCCAGCACGGCCCATATACAAAAGCCCTGCAAAGGGCCAGAAGGTTTTCTGATCGAGAACTCAAGAGACCTGGTGGCAACGAAGTGGGAACACGCGCTGAGAATCCGGATTTCAGGGTAGGCACGATGATTTCCGTTCATGAGTTGCCCACGGGCGCAGTTCCCGTCGCGAGCCGACATCCAAAGGGTGAGCGCGAACCTGGTAGTCGTCCCGGCCTGCCCTCGTTTGCGTACGCTGAGACGACAATTCATGTCTGGCATGTTGGGGAAGCTACAGCGCGTTCCGTTCGGGACCGCACCAACCGACCGCGGAGAGTGGTTGGTCGTGAATCTCACGAGGCTAGCGATTGTCAACGCTGCTGCAATCGTTGCCGGCGTAGGGATTTTCGAGCCCAGCGCATCGATCGGGGAATACTTGGCCCTGGCCGTTCTGATTTCTGTGATCGGCCTGATGGTCTCCCTTCTGCCGTTCACAGTGCACGCGCTGCTGCTACTGGTGTTCTCGCGTCATACCGATTCGACAAGCCGAGCGCTTCGGCGGGTCTCCGTTGCGGTTGGAGTGGTTTCGTGGTCTATCGCGTGGTGGTCGACGGCTCTCGCCGGCGGCCCGTTTGCGCTGACGGCGGTCGCGGCAGTAATCGGCGGTGCGTTTGGTGCTTTCGCGTCGTTACCGCCACGACCGGACGCGCACACAACAATGCACGCGGATTAAGGCCACCGTCCACGCCGATGCGCGCCTCACGCGCGACGCGATGATTACTTGGGGAGCCGCGAATCCAGCGACATACCCGACGAGCATCACCGGGCTCCACGCGACGTTCATCGCACGACAAGCGGACGCCCTACTGTCTGCGAGCGCTGCGAAGCGTCCGTAGTGCGTAGAGGCCCACTTCCCTGGTGTCTCGAATTTGCCGAGCCTCAGTGACCGGGTCGCTGCATACCGTGGTGCTTGAGACCGATGCCGTGTCGTCGGCGAAGTCGACCGCAACGCGCCGCGTTGACGGAACCTGGCTTCCTGGACGGCGTGGAGTCGCGGCGACAATCGTCGTCGCTTGAGGTGGGAATGGTTTTCCAGGAATCGCCCCAGCCTGGACGCGCTCACCCGGCATCGTGATCTTGTTGGCGGCCATCCATCCACGTCGTGCCGCGCCCGGACTTGCCCAAATCCCGTAATAGACAAGTGTCTTGCACGATCGATCGTGTCTCAATTCAAGGAATATCGCCCCGAGCGGCAAGTGCGGCCCGCGTAGTCTCCTCGCGTTGAACGATTGGATCGCGAAGTTATTCGGCAGCTTGAGCGATGCGTGCTTGGAATCCGCTAGCCGATTAAATAACTCGATTGGCGTCTGCGACGGTCTTAGCGACTGACGCCCAGTGCTGGAGGTGCAACCGCTCAATCCCAACGCTGCGACGACTGTCGACGCCGCGATAATAAATCCGAGACGGTCGAGACTTACGGTCGTAAGTTGCATCGATTATCTATCCCGTCACGTCATGAACTACGACCACTTCCATCGGTGCGAATTTATGCCGATAGAAGTCTCGGGCACGCTAGGAAGCGTATTTGACGTCATCGACGTAACACCCGGAAATTTACTTGCCAGTTGAGCGGCTCGTCTCTCGACAATCAACGGTTTCACATCGCCCGGACGCGCAGGGTAATGATCTGGGTAGCTGCCCCGGGTAATGCTTGCAATCTTGCCATTATCGGACGCCTTGGTTCCGATCGCGGACAAATCGACCAGTTTCATCGCTTGTTCGACCAAGATCCTTTCGGTCTTGTTCTTGATCATAATCTCAGGAGCAAACGCTAGTGCTTGGTGAAGCGATATCTGATGGGCTTCCCAAAACATCGCCTGTGTAGCGGTGCCGTTTTCACTTGCTTTCGCATATGATACCCACGCAGCAATAGCTTTAGACTGCGGTTTTCTACCCGTTGCTATATCGTTCATTGCCGTCTGCATGTCGAGTGTCATCATTCCATTTACCTGTTTCCACCAGTCCGACCCAGCGTGCGGATCGAGCCGTCCCGACTGAGTTTCCCAGCTGAGAAAGGCCATGACACCCATTCCGAGACCAAACGGATTGTCGGGAGTCTGCCGACCACCAGGATACTTAAGAAGAAGTCCTCCATGGTAGTCCATCTGTCGATCAGTGGAATCGTTTTGGCCTTCCTTGCCCTCGCGCCAAGGAAAGCGCCGAGCGCCAAGGGCTTGCTCGATTGTTTTGTGCCGTAATCCTTGTCCCTGGCCGACTCTCCCTTTAGCGGAGGTGAACTGCTCTTTCCGGCTCCGGCAGTTCGTGACCCCGCTAGGGCTCTTCCAGGCTCAAGGACGGTCGCGGATCGCGCGTAGTAACCTTTACCAGCCTTGAATGCAAGGGTCTCACCAGCCTTGAGGTGAACGTCAATCTTCTGCGTGTAGTACTTGACTGGTCGGACGGGCGGTGGCGTGACCACGGGTGCTGGCTGGGCCCCGTGGAGGATCGCCGGACTCGCCGATCGGTTCTTTGCGTAGTAGCCCTTACCAGCCGCAAATGCCAACACCTCGCCAGGCTGCAGACGAACATCCTTCTTATGGGTGTGATACGTGATCCGCTGGGGTGCCTCCGCCTGTGGTGTAGGAGTGCTGGGTTGGGTCGGGTGGAGCGAGGCTGGACCGGCTGTCGAGTGCTTGGCGTAGTAGCCGCGTCTGGCGGCGAAGGCGAGCACGTCGCCTGGCCCGAGCGGGACGTCGTCCTTGTAGGTGTAGTAGCGGATCGGCGAGTCAGCGGCGTGAGCGGGAGCAGAGTTCTGGGCTTGAGGGGTCTGAGCATTCGAGCTTGGCCGCGCCGCGGAGGTGGGCTGCGGAGTCCGTTCGTCTGGGGCCGCAGGTTTCGGCGAGGGCTGAGTCGGTGTTGGAGCCTTGGGAGCGGTCGGCGTTCCCGCTGCGTAGTAGCCTTTGCCGGTGGTGAAGCCGAGGGTTTGGCCGGGTTGAGGGGGACGTCTTTCTTGTAGGTGTAATACGTTTGCATCCGGGTCTGTTCGCTCAGCTGGCCCAGCGGATGTATCCGCTGCCGCTGAAGACGTAGCTGTGGTCGTTGCTGTCTTGGTTCGAGGATTGGAACTCGATCGAGAGGTAGGTGTCGTTGGCGGGGGTGCAGTCGGTCCAGGGGACCTCGCCGGTTATCGAAGCGAGGTAGTTCATGCCGCCGATGTTGGTGGAGCCGTAGGCTGCGGTGCTTGCCGGTGGGACGCCGTTGGAGGCGAAGTGGCCGGTGACGATCCGCGCCTCGGTGTGGTTTTGGTCGTTGGAGGTATCGCGGCCGTTGATCACGAACCGTGCTTGCAGCTTGAGCCCGGCGGCGTAGTAGGGTGCCCAGCTCATGATCACGGGATTGGTGAGGTCGTACCACGATGTGCCGGGGTTGCCGGCCCCGACGTTCCATCCCTTGGCGATCTCTTGCGCCGGGCTGACCCATTTGCCGTAGGTCTCGTCGTAGCTCATGGCGAGGAACTGGTACGGGGACGATCCGAGCCGGAGCAGGCCTTGGGCGCCGGCGAAGCCGCTGCCGAGGCCGGTGATGGTGGTTGCGACGACCTGGCTCGCTACGTTCGCGGTCCAGCCGGTGTTGATCGTGATCCCAGTCGTCTTCTGGTAGAGGATGCCGCCGTTCGAGAGCGACCCATCGCGGCGCATGAACAACGATCCCTGCGGGGCATAGACGAGACCCTCCGGGTTGCCGTCGCCGTGCAGCAGCTGCGGCACCCCGGTCGGGCGCGGAAATGGCTGCGCTTGGCTGGAGACGGTGATCTTGCCGGAGTTGTAGGCGTTGTTGACCGCATCCGCGACCGAATCGTTGGTCAGGTACAGGGACGTCGCGGTGGTGTCGTCAATCGTGAGTTGGGCGCCAACCCCGGCACCGAGGTGAAGCGGCCCGAAATAGATGTCAGCACTGGTTTGATTGGTGACAAGCATCGGTCGTGTCCTATGCGGTGTAGGCGTAGATCGAGGCGGCGACGGCGGTGATCGCGGCCGCCGTGGCGGGAGCCGAGGCCGGGTTCGTAAGTCCGGTCGACGAGGTTCCGCACAGCTTCGGCGCAAGACCCGTGATACTCGCCCTCGTCGCTGTGCCCGCGAGAGTCGGCACGGTCGTCGCCTTCACCATCACGCCGATGTAGTGCAGGCCCGAGTAGGTCGTCACGAACGCGGTTGAGAATGAGAGCGTCTTTGCCGTGTCGGCAGCCCACGCGGTCGAGGTGTCGTCGCTCGTCACCGCCAGCTTGTTCAGCGAGGAGTCGTAGAGTGCGAACCACTGATTCGTGCCTGTGCCGAGAGCGGTCGCACCCGAAACGCAGGTGATGCTTGAGACGACCGTGCCCGCGGGCAGGTAAATGGCTTGAAGCAGTAGTGTTCCCGTCGCGAGCACCGAAAGGTTGGCATCACAGGCCTGACGCAGCACCGATTCGTACGCCGAAGCGGTCGGGGAGAGATCGTCGTCGTCGTCGAGCTGCTGCCAGCCGTTGTTGAAATGAAGCCCCGACGACTTCTGATACATGAACATCTTGTCGCGGCGGAGATACAGCGAACCCTGCGCCGCGTACAGAAGACCCTCCGGAGACCCGTCCCCGTGAAGGACCTCCGGCCACCCAGTCGCTCGAGGGAACGGAAGCGCCGCACCGGTCACCGTAATCTTCGCGGAGGCATAGAGCGTGTTGATCGCGTCCGCCACCGAATCATCGGTGAGATACAGCGACGTCGCCGACGTGTCATCGACGGTAAGTGTCTGACCAACACCGGCCGAGAGATGCAACGGCCCAAACCAATAGTCTTGCGTCGTCTGATTCGTTACAAGCATGCGCCTACGCTTTCTGAGCAGAAAACAATTCAAGTAATGGGCGCCTCGACAATTCGCCTGGGTGCCACACCATCGGCTGCCGGCGTTAGCCAGACCTTCCGAGGCTGACGCCAGTCAAACAGAAGTCGTCGACACTACAAATGCCCCAACCGGGTGAACCCTGATCGCCCGCGCGAGTGAACCATCAGCCGAAGGTGACGACAACCGATGTCGTCCCGGTGGACGTCACATCAGAAGAGACTGAGCGACGCGGCAAAGACAGTCACCTGGTTTGCGCGGCGTTCTTCTCCGCCCATAGAAAAAGTCCAGCAAAACGGCCCTCCCGTGATCTCGAATGGGAAACAGGTATGCCAGTGCTGGAGTAAAAGTGGATACATTGCCCTTTGTGTTCGTCACAGGCGGTCTTTGATCAGTTCCGTCTTGAAGCTGTCGACAACGCGGCCACATTAACGATCGCCTACGCTGAGCCGTGGCGAGGCTCGTGCAATTCGACGTCAACGCCATCGCGCCCGTGACGATCGAGATCGCGATCATCCCGGCGACGATGGCCGTCAGCAGCCGCGCGGGATCCTGCTTCCGAGAGCCGCGAGCATTCGAACAACAAAAGTTCAGCAACTCCTCCACCAAAAGACCCCTGCAAATCCCATAAACGGTTGCGGCTGATTTCGAGCAATCGCCCCGTAGATGGCATCCGTCTCAGCCGCGTCATCTTTGCTTCGACGCGGAGGTCCTCACGGACGCTAGATCGACAAGACGTGTGCTTTCATGCTCTCTGGCGCGTCCTCCGCAAGCGCCAGAGAGCATGAAGCACCGTCATGCTCCTAGCCGATACCGGTTGGCTGACGCGCGATCTCAGTTCCAGACACGTTGTATGCAACGATTGCAATCGGAGAGATACCGTTGTGGAGATCGGCACGAGCAACTCTCTCAGCGAAGACCCGATAAGGCGTCGCGGCGACCGTTTGAGCGCTTAAACCAAGAGTGCGCGTCGATCCGTCGCTCATCTCGGCTTTCAGCGCATATACCTCGCTATCGACTAGACCATACAGTCGCGCCTCGATGACTGTTTTGATCTCGGGGCCACCCACGAAGGAGAACATCGCCATGAATGGTTTCCCGCCAAGAGGGGACTCAGCTGGGTTGCATCCCCCGCCCCACGTCGCCTTGTCCGCGCTCGCGTTTCGCACGCACAGCGATCCATCGCTGAGCTTTGCAACAAATACGCTTCTGTCCGGCGTGCCCGACTGAGCAGGGAACGATGCTACCTCGGTACCTAGGGTCGAGCTCATCTCACGGAGACGATCCTCTGAGCCGAACGAGAACGGCGCAGATTGACCCAAAGCAATCGTCGCGCCCAAGATCGCAGCAACGACCACGACGATGCCGATCACGATGACACGCAATCTGTTCATTCTATTCGCCCCTAGAAGTCGAAGACCGAGCAGCCGACATAGCCGCCCTGATGGAGGATGCAGTAGCCCTTCTTGCCGGTCGCACTAGACCAATGGGCATCGATGTCCGCTCCCGTGCCACGCTCGGTGTCGTGCCAGCTATACGACACGTTGTCGATCAACGTGACAGAGCGGTCGGTCGAGCTCGTCGTGTGGGAGATCTCCGTACGCCACGACGAACTATACGACGAGCCGGAATCTGTCTGCCCTGCGTAATACTGCCCAGGAAGGTGAAGCTCCGACGCGGCCAGCGCGACCGAGCTGACTATCGCGGCGACTAGCAGCGCTACAGCGAAAACGAGCCTGCGCATTGTCCTCTCCTCAGCGTTCGCCTAAGTGCTGGCCCCAAGTAGGCCACCCCGAGCCGATATGACCCGGCATCGATAAGTCGCGCGAGCGTTTGAGAAGTAACTTCCACCTTCGGGCATCCGCCCGGCGCCGTCCCGAGGCGTACCGCTGACTACCCCCTTATCGCAAGACCCTCGGGGTCTAGCCTCGGACCCGATTTGATGGCAACAGTGTGTTTCTCCGCTGGAGGTTTAGTTTCTCGAGCGACGAGTGTTTTGATGCCGCGAGCGCTACCGCCGTGGATTAGAGCAGCCAACCTTGCTGCAGCGTCACGTGAAGGGCGACCACTATGCGACTGGGGGTGCTCACGGACTGACGTGTCACCTTGAGGTAGGCGATCCCGCCCGTGTAAGCACTAGGCGGGTACCTCTGTTGCACGCCGTAGAAGTAGCGGAGCTTCGCTGAGCGGCGAGTTTATGCGCGCACCCTGTCATCTCTTGACATCTTGAAGCCACGAGCCAGGGGTGCGATCTTAGATCACGCTGCGGACAATTCCTCAACAGAGGAGGTCATCAATGATGAGCCGACCGATGACGCTGGTTGTCTTGGCGTTCTCATTCCTGTGCTTCGCGTCACTGGCACAGGCAGGACCGGCACAACACCGGGCGAGCCCGGCAGAACTTCCGGCCCCGAACGGAGATCAACCGGGGCCGACCTGGGTCGAGATCGTTCCTGTCTCGTCGTTCTCGAATCCTTCTTTTGACTGGATCAAGGGAACGCCGTCGGGTGACGGATGTAGCTTCGCGGGGAGAGCCGAATACCCCGCAGGGGTGCCGAGAACACAGATGGTCGGAGTCTGGAGGGATACAGCCTCCTGCACACTCGAAGTAATGAACGGCACCCCGACGCCAGAGTTCATAGCCAGGATGCAGTTCCCTTCCTCGGGCGGTTCCGCGCCGATCGTCCCTGGCACCCCGACTGCAAGAAAGCCCGCCACCAAGAGCACGACCGCGCGCGGCCGGACCCCGAGTGCACACAAGCGGCTGCTCTGGGATCATGTGGAATCACAGGGCTTCTACGCCATCGACGCCTACCAGTACAACGTCGGAGTCATCGACCAGCTGTCGTGGAACGGAACCTGGAGTTCTTCCTGCAACGCATACGACACCACCTACTACAACGGGATCGAGTGGGGCCTGGCCAACAGCACCTCCGGAGGAACCTGCTGGGCTGGCATCCCCTCGTGGGATGCAGGCAACCACTGGGACATCACCGAGGCCGCCGCGTACTGGAATTCGAATATCTACAATGGCCACGGTTCGTGCGGAACATCGGGCGCCACAGCCAACTGGTGGACGAAGCTGTTCGGCCGCGGTAGCGGTACGGTCGTGGAATGGGATCTCACGACGGGTGGCAGTTGCGGATATTTCATGTCACCTTATCTCCAGTGACTAGAAGCACTGCTTCAAGGTGTTCGCTGAGTGACGGGCCCCCACCTGGGGGTACCGTCACTCAGTGCGAAGGTCCGCGCATTCGGGTAGGAGTAATCCTTCTTTTGGTTGTACTCGGGCTTTGCTGCGGTTGTGGCCCGTCTACCGACGGAGCGGCAGCTGCAGAGCCGCCAACGATCAATCAGCTGAGCGCCGAGTCCTCGGGGAGAGTGCCGTCAGCTATCCCCGGCTTGGTCGGCCTATCGCCATTCATCCACGCGGCGTCGGAGGATCCCGAGAAGCTCACAACGAAAACCTGCATCAACCGTTGGAATTCTGGTTTTCCCGACAAGAGCCGTGGCTGGATTCAGCGCATTCAGCACAAGCGTCTCACCGTTACCGCCTACGAAGATCACATCTCCGTGATCGGCTCCGCAGAAGCTAAGACATTCGCAAGCTGCGGATACGCGTTCGTCGCAGGACCACATACCCTCGCCCTAGTCGTTGCTCCGCCTCAGGGCTCCACAGCATCCTGGCAAGGAAAGGTGTTCTACTACAAGACTGCATCTGCCATTTCGAGTGTTTCAGCGGCGTCGAACGCCGTCGTCGGCGGTAGCGGTCGGCTCACCATGGCTGCCTAGCGCAGGGCTGATATCGCCGTCCCCGTGCTGTATCCACGGTTACTGAGAGCTAAGGATGAAAAACCTGATCCGCGCTCGTAACCACGATGGTGGGAGCCATGCGTCTCCGGCGCGTTCGGAATCATCATCGGCGCCGGCATCGTTGGCCTCGGTCTCATGCTTTTCCTGGGCATCAGGGATCCTCATCTCAACGATGGCGGCGACGCCCGCCCCTAGTCTCTTCGGACTCGACCCTTCGCTCGATCAAGCCACTGCGGGACTCGCACTCTTCGTTGACAGCCGCTGTGGCACATGCCAGTTGATCGTTCGGTACCTAACGGCGGACTCCCCCTGGGGACGTCTCTCATCTTGTTCGCCGAGTCTGAGGATCACGGAGCACGATGGTTCTCCGACAATGGGTTCGATCGCGATCGCCTGGCCTGGTGGAGGGATGGCAGCGGCTCTCGAAACGTCGAGTGCAATCCGGCACCATTGCTTTCGGCGTTTTCAGCAGAACGGGAGCATTGCTGCTCGGATTTCATCCGATGCTCGTTCCGGCGAGAACTGAGGTCGTGTCCGTGGATTTCGGCCCGCGCTCAATCTGGACAAGGTGAAATTGGTTTAGGCACCGCCGCGTTACCTCCGTTTCGCTTCTACGACATTACGAGTAGACATGTAGTCAGGGAGGTGAAGTTTCGTACGTGGGCAGTGGTTCTGACCACTCCTTGTCACGTGAGTCGCTTCGACCCGGGACGCAAACGCAACTGACGAAACGCCAAGAAGAAGTGTTGCGCCTCCTCGTCGACGGCTACGACAACCCCGAGATCGCGTCACGGCTTGGCATCGCCGTGAGGACGGTGCGTCTGCACACGGATGCTCTGAAGTTAAAACTCGGAGCTCGTCGCCGGTCGGAGCTCATTCGGTCTGGTCGCGATGCTCTAGGCTCGTAGCAGCTCTCACTGCTGGCGCGACCATAGTTAAAGAGGGTCGGGTGACGAAGCAAGCCCCGACGTGCTTGCTTCCCCATCCGCTACGTCGGCTGATGGCGCCGCAGTCCTGCTCACTGCCATTCGCCTCAGACCGTGGACGCTAGTCAGGCACACAAGGAACAGCCTCAGAAGCTTCTCGTTCATTCACGATCGCAACGTTCGGAGGTGCCGTTACCTTCCGCCGTCCCGATCGACTCAACTCGCGCTCTACAACACCAGCGAGGGAGGTCATGCGTGGGTCGTACGCGACGGATACTGGGCGCCTGCCGAAAGCGGACGGTGCTCGCGTTGGGGTGCCTGGCCCTGCTCGTACTGCCTACGGCGATCGCTTGGGCGAGTCAGATCGATTACGCGTCGGGGACGAATCATCCCGGCCAGTCATGGCCGACGACCGGTCAGACGTCGCGGTCCTACAACCAGGTATGGCATCAGGCTGGGAAGTACTGGTGGGTGTACTACGACGGTGGTAACTACGGGCAGACCTATGACAACGCCAATCCGACCCGGTACGGCGGGGGAAGTGGTGGATCGGCGTATGCGGTCTGCGCCAATGACAACGACAGCTCTGGCGTGGTTTGGACGTGCCAGACAACGACGCCATAGGAGTGGACATGATGAATCGATTCAGGGCCTTCCGTAGACTGCTCCCTGTCGTTGTCCTCGGCCTCAGTGCAACAGCGGGCGTCCTCATTGCTACCAACGCGGTGGCCATCGCCTCTAACCGCACCGATACCCAATCGCCGACGGAGCTTGTTGCGGCATTCCATCGGGAGCGAACCGCCGAGGACGCCCTTCCAGCGGAGCTCGCCGCCGAATGGAGTGGGGTTCTCGCCCAAGCGCCAACCGGCAGCTCACCAGGTGTCGCGAACTATCAAGAGAGTCGCCTCGCACACCCTGGCGCGTCGGGGATCTGGCTCGTGCCAACGAGCAAGGGTCAGCTTTGTCGCATTCTCGACGATCGGTCTGCCGGGGGCTGCATCGACAGCTCCCATCTCAGCAGCGATGGGATCGACTGGGGTTTGGTCGATTCGGACGGCCCGGGTCCCGCGCCAACTGTGATCTGGGGCCTCGTCTCGTCAACTGTCTCCGGGGTGAGCGCTATGACTCGGGCGGGTGACTATGACGCATCCTTGGATGACGGTGCGTTCGAAATTCGAGCCAAGTCGTTCCCGAGGCGGCTCCTCGTCGCCCAGACCGATGGCACGACGCTAGTGATCGAGGTGCCGCCACCGCCACGCTGACCCCACGAATTCGAAAGCTTTGATAGCAGCACCTGCGGCGTGCTGTACTTCTGGCTGCCGAACCGGCTACCGTGGAAGGTGGTGAAGCGCGGGCGTAGCATCAATCCGTTCGCCGAGGATGACCTCGTCGAGCTTCTCGCCGACGAACCAGAACTCCTCGCAATTTCTGACGCTCTCGCGCAGACACAGTCGAAGCGGGGCGCGCGCCGCACCCGGATCATGGTGGCATCTGTCGCGGCTATTGCCGTTCTGCTTGTTGCCTTGCCGGCCCTTGCCCTTACTGGGGCTGTCTCGGTCACAACCTGGTTCGACAAGGCCCCTGCCCCGGATGCGGTGGTGAAACGGTTCCAGGACCTCCGTCGGCAAGCGCCACCGACGCACAATCCCGCGATCGTCGCCAACGAGGCTCGTGTCCTCCAAACCGTCTCCCTCCCGAACGGAAGTCGCCTCGTGCTCTACGTCGCTCCCATGCGCCGAAGCGGCTACTGCTTCCAGATCGGACGTGCGCTTGGTTGCAATCCGAACCGGGCGATTCTTTTGCAAGCTGGCTTCGCCCTCACGGGTGTTGCTGGCAATGGGATCGTTTACGGCAGTACGCTCGACGCAAACGCCGCCACGGTGGAGGCGAAGGGATTGGACGGCCGCCGGGTTGAGCTTCGCCTCACTCGAGTTTCGTCGCCAATTGATGCGTCATTCTTCGTGATCGGTCTCCGCAACATTCGCGCCGTGCTTCCGATCACCCTCACCCTGCGGGACAGCATGGGGCGGGCGTTGAGCACCAGGACGCTGAAGGCTGCGCCTGGAACGATGCTCCAGAACTAGGGCAGGCCGTCAGTCTCCATCGACGCGCGCACCAGCCGAAGCGCGCGAGAATACCGCATCTTGCACGCAGGAACGCTGACCTCGAGCCGCTCTGCCAGTTCGGCAAATGACACCCCTTCCAGCAAGCGCCCAGTCACCACGGCGCGATCCTCTGCCGGCAGCGTCTGCAACGCTCGGCGAAGTGACCTGGACACTTCGCGACCGTACTGGTCGCCGTGTACGGGAGGCGGCACAACCATCTCAAGTTGGGCGAGCCGGTGGGCGGAACGAGCGCGACGACGGATCTCATCAGCCAACCGACGTGAGGCGACCGTGTAAAGCCAGGCCAGGACATCGTCCGGCGCCTGCTTCTGACGTTCGAACGCCCGTGTGGCATCCGCAAAGACTTGCTGCGCGAGTTCCTCTGCCGCGTCCACGTCGGTGCGCGCGCGAAGGAACGACAAGATCCTGCGATGATGCGCGCGGAAAGCCTCGTCTGCGCGAGCTCCGGAGGAGCTATTTCGAAGATCAAGCGCCGGTGGCTCGAAACGGCGATCGCGTTCGCCGGGTTCAACCCCGCTTCCAGGGCTGTCCAGTTGTCGCCTTGAGGCGGGGGCGGCCATCAATCGCTCGCTTCCTACGTGGCGCACACGCCGACCCCGCTCGCCAGCGAGTACACCGACTGGTCTGAACTGGCACAGCCATCAATTGCAGACTCTGACCGTGCTGTCAAGACAGCCCGTCGAAGAGTCCATTGATGTCCCCCGCGCCGGACCCCTCCATGCTAAGGCTAAACGTCTAACTCCGGGCGGAGGCCGATTAGCGGTGCCCCTCAAGCCACTCAACAAAGTAAGACTGCCGTGCGGCGAGGTGGCGAAGCAACATCAAGAACGAATCACGGCACAGCGGGAGGCACGCTGCTGTGTCTAACCCTACGCAACGGCTGCTGTTACAGCGACGCCGTGGACAGCTGCTTGACCGAACGGATTCGTTACCTTTCCGCCCGCCGCGCGACAGAGTGACTAACGAAAGAGGAATTGTTTGGCCCGATTGACTCGCCCCGACTCCTCAGCCGCTTGGAGGGTACGTGCATAGCTGGGCCGTGTTTGTGGTTATCAATGCTCTTGCTGACGCTGTCGGGATTGTTCTTCTCTGGGCGTCAATTCAGAAGATTCGTGACCGCATGGCGACTGTCGAGATGCTCGCCGGCATGGCCATCCCGTCGAGGGCTCGATTCCCTGCATACATCGGGATTTGCACCATCGAGGGGGTGGCAGGGCTCGGCTTGCTATTGACGCAAGGCAGCGGCGTAGCTTTCGTCGGAGCAGTCGCCGTGTCGAGTGTGCTCGTTCTCGTTTCCGTCTGGTTCTTGCTCCACCCGGCAAGCGTCACGTGCAGTTGTTTCGGAAGGTCTGATCGGCTTCTAGGTCGAGACACGATCGTCGACTCGAGTGCGCTGCTCATGACCGCCACCGTTGCGCTGCTGTTGGGGATTGCCCACCCCGGCGCCACGACCGTCTCGGGAGGAGTGCTGACAACGCTGACCTGCGGAATCGCTCTCGTGGGAACGTATCGACTCGCGTCAGTCTCGCCGACGCTCCGAAAAATGAGGCGTGATCGGATTCAGATCGAACGCGCACTGCAAGCGCACGCCCTGAATCGCGCAGGCTCGGAGGTCACAACTTGAGCACCGCTATGTGGAGCATCGCGATCGCACTAGGCGTGGTGGCGATCTTGTCGGTGACGCAGGCCTTCGTGGTCTACGAGCTCATTCACCAGCTCGCGCAAGTCCGCCGCCGCCTGGAGCTCGACGACGAGCCAGTCGTTCAAAGCCTAGGCGCCCAGATTGGTGGGCCAGTCCCACGAGGCCTAGCCGAGCGCCTCTTGTCCGCCCCTTGGAGTCGCTCCATCTTTGCTGTCTTTGTGACAACGGACTGCACGACCTGTCAGCTGGTGGCACAAGGCGCCCGCGGCATGATGCAGGACGTGCCAACCAACGTCGACGTACGGTTCGTCGTCCAGGCGAGAGGCATCGCGGACGCCGAATCATTCCTAGCCGACACTGATCTGCCCAAGGAACTCGTCGTGATCGACGACGAGGCGCGCCTGGGCCAAGAACTCGATCTCCGGATGAGACCCCTGACGCTCTTCGTTCGTGAGGGGCGGCTCACCGAAGCAGCGGTGGTCAGAAATCCCGAACAGCTGCGCAAGTTTATTCAGCGTTGGGTGCCAAGAGAGGAGGAAACGCCATCCGAAATCAACGCGACGCCCGTCGTGTCCGCCAACCTGTGAAAGGAGAGAAGAAATCATGTCGCTCCTCGACAAGCTCACGCAACACGCCCTCGCCGCAGAAGAAGAGCTCGTAACACGGGGCCGCTTCTTGCGAATTCTCGGCAAGGCTTCTATCGCAATCGGCGCCGTTGCGGTCGGCCTCGCAAAGGCAAAGGACGCCAGTGCAAGAGTCGTCGCGTGCTGCAATCTCCTCTACGACAACGACTGCGCATGCCGCGGGTGTTGTCCGCCTGGGTGCACGCAGTGGAGCTGGGGTTGCGTCGACGGATCGAACCGGATCTGGGAATGCGGCGAGTGCTACGCCGGCGGGTCATGCTCAGGATGCTCGTGGGCCTATGTCGGCGGACTCCTCTAGAGCTCTCGGCCAACCCGCATGTTCACCCTCCTAGTCGCTATGGCAGCTCTCGCCTTCGCGGCGGGTGCTGCCCAGGCGGCGAGTCCCTGAGGAGCATCGATGATCGCGGTCATCCTGCCTCTCGTGAAGACGGCACCACGAACACGACCAAGTCTGCTCTTGCTCCTCTTCGGGTTCGCAGCAGTGGTGAGCGCCGCGCTCGTGGGCCTAGCTCTAGGGTTTGTCGGTGACGCCTTCCAGCAACCACTGTCGGAACGCCAAGCGGTTGCAAGCATCGGCGTTGCCGCGCTCCTGCTTGCACTTGGGGATCTCGGCGTTCCGCCGTTCCGAACGCCGATGATTCGGCGACAAACGCAACCGTGGTGGTTCCACCGCTTTGGAGGTCGCGTTGCATTTGTGCTGTGGGGATTCGACCTAGGCCTAGGCTTCAGCACGTTCCGAACAACATCCCTCTACTGGCTTACCTTGGTGTGTGTGGTAACGACGCTCGATCCTTTGCACGCCACAATCGTCGGCGGTTTCTACGGGATCGGACTAAGCATCGCCGTGACAATCAGCTTCTTCTTGTTCCGGCGCCGGATTGACAATCCCCTCGAGCCTGCACATATGCTGCTCCGGCGTTCTGCTTCCACGCGACGCGCGGCCGGGATCCTCTTGGCCGGGATCAGCCTGACACTATTGATTGTAGGGCTGGTGAACTGATGCGCGAATACACCACCTCTCTCGAGCCAATGTGCATTGTGACGCGTTTAAGCTTTCCGAGGCAACGTGACGCACGGCGGGCGAAGCGGAAGTTCGACAAGCTGCGAAAGCTTGCTATCCGACGAGTGCCAGGATTCGTTGATGCTGTTGCTCATTTGACGAGAACTGGCGAGGTGCTGTTCCTCTCAGTCTGGAAGACTGAAAGAAGCGTTTTCGAATTCACCTCGCTCGACCAGCATGTCGAAGCTGTGCGATGGGCGATCAGCGCAGACGCCGTGGTATGGTCGGGTGCGTTTGATTTGCGAGGCACCTCGTCAATGAGCACCGAGTGGATATCCAGCCCGGCGAAGTGGTTCGACCTTAGCGAAACACCTGACCAAAGTGAGGTGAGTCCGTGACGAAACCTCGAGGTTGGCTCCTTAGCCTCGCAGCCTTAGCCGCAGCGGCCGCTGTCCCATTAAGCGCCACCGCGACACGGGTCGATACTAGCTCGACCGCCAGAAGTGCAATCTGCTCTGCCTCTCGTGTTAACTACACCCGCTTCCCGACGAGTGATAAGACGCTCCAATCAATGCCGTGGGTGAAGGCCAACAAACTCGTGAGCGGAATCACGGCGCACCTCTTCTACTACGACATCCACAATCAATGGCGAACGAGTGGCCTGGGACCGATGCATATCTACACCGACGGAGGCGGACAGAGCGGGCAGTCCACCAAGATCCTATGGATCACGCCGAATCGCGGCAGCGGCCGCAACTTGACCGTCACGGGCACGAGGACCGATGCACCAGGCTCGTTCAAGCAGATTTTTCCTGGCGCTGGTTACTACCCATCTATCGTCAACGTCCCGGATGCAGGGTGCTGGAAACTCGCGCTGAAGACGGGACGCCTCACAGGGACGATCTTGCTGATTGCTGAACAGGCGACTGAGTAGTCAATCGGAGCCCGTTTCGGGCCGGCTCGTGATTCGACAGAATGCTGTCGCGGCAAGTGACTTCCGGCGAACCAGACATTCACCCAATACGACGCTCCTCTGAGGTATTCAGAGTTGAGCGAGGGCGGTGAGGTAGAGGGCGCGTGTGTCACGGTTGGGCTCTAGACCGAGGCGTTCGTCGAGGATTCGTGTGAGCGCCTGGTAGCGGTCGACGACGGATTCGCGGTGGCCGAGCGCGGCTTCTGTTTGCAGGGCGAGACGCCAGAGGCTTTCGTTGAGGGCGTCGATAGCCAGGCCTTGCTCCGCCGCTTGAAGGGCGCCGCGCATTTCTCCTGCTGCGAGCCGCGTACGTCCGACCCTTTCGAGCAGTTCGAGAATAGCGGCGCGAATGCGGCGAATGTGACCGTCGGCCCAGCGATAGTCGCTGCCGGCAAGTGGCTCGCCGTGGATGAGCGCGGCCGCTCGCTCAAACAGATCGCGCGCTGCGGACTCGTCAGATGTTCGTTGGGCTTGGGCGAGGAGCTCTTCGAATTCGTCCAGGTCGAGTCGGACACTGGTGCGGACGAGCTGGTAGTGGTCGCGATTGCGGCTGAGACCGTCACCGACCAGTTTCCGGGCCTGGCTTGTTGCCTGCCAGAGGCGTTGCTCGCTGCGGCGGGGGTTGTCGTCGGGCCAGAGAGCATCGAGCAGTTGATCGCGGCTCGCGCCTTCCGGGTGGAGAGCGAGGTAGGCGATCAGCTCTCCCGCGGAGGCACGAAGCTTCGGCCTGCCCGCGCCACTTATTCCTATCCGTAGTGGCCCGAGCACCGAGATCGCCACGGTGCCTGTCGCCTTCGATTCGTGTCGTGTCACCGCGTCTGGTTCCCAAGGCTCGCTCTGTGGGCTAGCGAGCTCGGGTGGTGAAGATGGGAGTCTTGTACCGGTAACAACCAACACGGGCTGCTCGTGACGCTCAACCTGTCCGGGCCTAGCCACGTCGCGCTCTAGCTGACGCGGTGCCAACGCACCGTGCGAGAGGGGTGCGTTCCAGCTGAGGTGTCGGGTGTTGATGAGCGGGGGTGTGGTCCGTCGTGTGCTCCGGATGGCTCGTTGCAGGAGGAGGACGGCGAGACCGAGGAACGTGAGCCAAGCGAGGAAGCCTGCCAAGCTCTCGATCTCGACCACCGTGACCGGGTCGCTGAGCGCGTGTGGCAGGCTCGGCAGCCTCGGTCGCAGCAAGACCAGGAAAACGATGGCGCAGCAGGCAAGCAGTCCGACGGAGAGCGCCCGACGGCGGCGGGAAGGTTCCCGGTCGTTCATTTCAAACGCCGAGGATGGCGCCGCTGATGACCACTGAACGGAATGTCGTGTTTTCATGGTGCTCGCGGGCTCGCATTCGCTTGCGCGGAGACGGTGAGGGTGCGGAGGCCGACGAGCCGCAATAGGAGGGTTGGGATCGTGCGCTCCAGCTGGACGCTGACAGTGGTGGTCGTCGCGTCCGTCTGTCTCTTCGACAGGGGTTCGAGCGCGAGTGCCTGCAGCGCGTCCTCTTGGGCTTGAGCTGGGTCGAGCACGAGTCTGCCCTGGTGGAGGGCGTCGAGGTCGAGTGCCTGGCTGCCGGAGAGGGCGGCGTCGTCGGCGGCGAGACGAGTTCGCGGCGGACGATGAAGGCGCGGCCGATGTCGACCGCGGCGCCGATGACGAGAGGAGCGCGAGCGAGAGCAGCAGGCCGGCGACGAGAACCGCGCCGCGCTCTTCCCGGAACCGCTGCGACCGGTGGCTCATGGTGAGGGCTTCCGCCAGGCTTCGGTAGCGGTCGACGGGCGCGGCCGCATCGCCGCTGACCTTGACGGTGCCGATCGCCCCGAAGAGCGGGATGCTCGCGAGTGCGACGTTGGCGTGGACGTGGGCGCGGAGGACGGCGCCGCGCCCGAACTCGCCTTCCAAGCGGAGCTCGAGCTGTTCCCCGGTCTGTGCTTGGCTGCGTTCGACGGCTGCCTGAGCGGCCGCTTGCGCGGCGGCCGCTGTCGGTGCTTGCACGGCGGCCCGGACGGCGTCGCGGGCCGCCTGCTCGGCCGCGAGCCGGCCCTGCTCGACGCGCGCGAAGAGCGGCACGAGGAAGAGCAGCGGAAGCAGCACGCCCACAGGAGGATCAGCCCCGAGATGAGCGCCTGCCCACTCTCACACACGCAGTCGTGTCCTCACGGCGCGGCCTCCGCTGTCGGGTAGCGCTCGACCGGCAGGCTCGCGCTCGCTCGGACCGCCGGAAGGAGGAGCGGCAGCGAGAACAGCCGCGGCGCGTCGCCCTCGACGTTGACCGTCACCTCGTTTGCTTGTTCGCGGGCGGTCGCGCGGAGGCTTCTGCCGGTGCCGCCCGCCGCAGCAGGATCGCGTTCGCGCGGGCGATCCCGGCCTGGCGGCCGTCGGCGGCGGCGGCGCGGGCGCCGTCCTGGGCGGCGGCGATCGCGACCGAGCGGGCGTGCGCGTAGGCGAGCGCCTGCGCCGCGACGCCACGACGAGGAGAACGAGCCCGAACGCGAACAGCCCTCGATCAGGGCCTCGCCCGCTCGCTCGAGCTTGGCCGGCAGCGGTTCATGGGTCCGGTAGCCGGAGATGAAGTCGACCATGCTCTGGCCGCCGTCTGGATCGCCGGCTTGAGCAGCGCCACGACGCCGCGGCCGCGGCGGCGAGGCCGACGGCGAGCACGACCCAGTTGACGAGGCCGTCGCCGCGCTCCTCGCGGCGGATCCGCTCGGCCGCCTCGAGGAGCCGGGAAAACAGCAGATTCAACATCACTACCTCCTTTGGTTGGTTACAGACGGTCTGGGCGAGGAAGCGAAGGAAGCCGTAGGCGAGCAGCAGCACGAGCACGGCCAGCAGCGGCGCGACGGCGCGTGCATGGCCAGGTAGGCGCGGTCGGCGGCGCGCTCCAGGTAGCGGTTCTGCTCGGCGCGGGCGCGCCTGCTGGCGCAGGAACTCGAGGTAGGGGCTCTCCTTGGCCGCGAGCAGCTCGCAGAAGCGGCGAAGGTCGGCTCGCCGGCCTCGCGCGCGACCCGGACGAGTGCCTCGCGCTCGCCGAGGGAGCGCTCGCGGCGGGCGAGAGAGAGCGCGCGGGTGAGTCCTCGCCGAGCGGGCCGGGGCAGTCGCCGCGAGCTCGAGCGCCTGCCGCAGCGACTGCCGGCCGAGCGCGAGCGCGAGCACCGCGATCGCCTCCGGCAGGTCGAGGAAGATCGCCTCCCGCCGCCGCTTCACCTCGGTCCGCAGCAAGAGGTCAAGGGCGAAGAAGCCCGCGACGGCGAGCAGCAACAGGACGGCCGCCGAGGGCAGCCTTCCCGTCGCGGCTGCGTAGGGAAGCAGCGGGGCAGCAATCGGCACCGCTACGAACATGGCCTTCTCGCCGAGCAGTCTGTAGGCGAAGTAATCGAACTTTCCGACGCTCAAACGTGTTTTCGAGGCAGTCGCCCGAACCGTCCGTGCCTTTGCTATCAGCGCTTCCTGGTGAACATCAAAGTCGTTCCGTTGAGCCGCGAAGCCGAACTGGAAGGAAGCGGCCTCGAGCTCCCCGCAGGCTCGGCGTACGGCCTCGATAGTCCATCGTTCATCGTGGATCACATTGCAACCATCGATTACTTCGAAGCCGTGGAGGCACGCTCGCTCGGACACCTCACGGGCCAGATGCTCGACGACGCCCTCGCTCACATTTGGACGGTGATCGATCCGTGATCAGCGACAGCCAATACGCGACCTTGAAGAAGCAGTACCGGCTGACGCAGAAGATCGAGCCGCTCGTCGACGTCATTCTTGAGGTCGTTGATCGCGCAACCCGTCCCGGCCGCCTTCCAGGTGCTCTTGCCGAGGGCAGGGCCTGGAACGCGGACTCGCGAGCTAACGCAGCTCAGGGATGGATCGAAGCGCGTCTGCTGCGTCGACGTGACCTGATGTCAGCGTTCGATTTCGCCTCACGGCCCGGCCCGTTCTACAGCTCGCTCGAGCGCTCATTTCGACACTACCTGATGAACGCTGAGCCGACAACAGAAGTGCAGAATCTGGTGGGGCGAGCGAACGACCTGATGCGCTCCAGCGCCGATTTCGACCAGTGGCCGTTTGGCGGACGTTCCTGGTGGGGCCTCGCACAGTGGCGGACTGGCGACGAGGACCCACCGACCTGGAACAGCAGTCCAGACGATCTTGTCGCTGCGGCCTGGGGATGCGGCGAGTTCACAATCCTCCGTTACGGGCCTACAGTCGGACGGGCCAGCCCGATTCTCGAGCGATCTGAACTCGAACGCTTCCTCCGCGCCCTGTTCGAGGCGACCGGCAGCCTGCTCGAGAACGCTCACCTCCGCACCGTCTTTGAACGGCGTTTCGGGGCCGGTTCAGCGGTCGGTTCCGTCGAGTTCGTCGACGCTGACGCGCCGGTCGTCGAAGCCGAGAGAACTCTCGAGGATCAGGAAATCGAGGCTTGCGCGGCCACGCTGCTCGAGGAAATCACAGCGCGCCAAGCGGAGGTTCTTCGACGAAAGAGAGCCGAGCAAACGCTCGACGAGATTGCTGCGGCTCTTGGAGTTGCGCGGGGCACGGTAGACAATGAACTCGGCCGAGTCGGCGAGGCGGCCAAGCGCCTCGCCGGTGATATGGACGCCGAACGCGTTCTGGAAAGTCTGTTCGACATCCTGTCTATAGATACGAAATGACAATTCACACTTCAAACATCCCAAAGAGCCGCTGCCCTTCGCTTGAAGAGCTCGCAGCGTGCGACGACTCTGCTTTCCTCGAGGCTCACCTTGCCGAGTGCGCGCGCTGCCGCGCTCGGGCGGCAGCACTCACAGCGAGTGCGGACAAGGCAATTGGCGAAACCATCGCTGAGTTCGACATCCCATCTGATTCGAAGGCAGTACGCAACGCTCCTCTACGGGTACGCCAGGACACCCGACTCGACTTCGGCGCCATCTGCTCCGTTGCCTCCGACGACTCGCCGGGAGAACGGCTGCTTGTCGTTCTGCTCAGCGGAAGGCCGTTGAACGATCCCGGCGCTGATGGCGCGGTTACGGTCGCGCCACTCTCGGTTGAGGTCGACTTTGCGTCGTCGTGGGACGAGGTCGTAATGGCCAACGAACTCGATCTCGGGTACGACGTCATCGCCGAAATGTGGAACTACGGCCGGGTCTCTCGAGTGCAGCTCGACGAAAGCTTCGGGCGTTTACACGCAGCTGCGACTGACAGGCTCGAACGGCTTTGGAAGGCCAGTCGGACCGATGCAGGCTCAGCGCCGGAAGGAAGCATCACCGGCCCGCAGATTGTCTCTGGCAAGGATCCGAGACTTGGCTTCCAACGTGACGAGATCGAGCGAGCCAGGCGCTTCTACACACCCGACGTCCAGTCTGTACGTGAGCTCGCCGGCTCGCTCGTTCACCTCCTCCAGGAGCGCCTACGCGAGGTCGTCATCGACGATCCGGCTCTCGGATCCAATGAGGCCGACGTCCTGCGGCGGGTTCGCGGCACAGGATTCATCAAAGCGCCTGAGGCGAACGCCCTTGGACGTTTGATCTGCCTGACCGACCTCGATATCTCGGAAGGATCGCGCGGCGATGCCGCTCTGCGAGAGGAAGCGACAGCATGGATCGCCAACGAACACCAAGTCCCGTCGCTGATGGCGGCACGATCGCCGTTCGGCCGGGTACGAGGAAGACTTGGACAGCTGTTCGGCAGCCGAGGCAGCGACGAAGCTGACGAGGTAAGCGCCTACATTGCGATGGTCCGAGCTGCCGCTCAGCAAGCAGCTTCCGCTACCTGAACGAGGGCGCACATCGGAATCGGCTCCCGTCGTGCTGCCGTCCACTCGCGCAATGACGTCCTGTGAGGATCAATGGCCGGTCGAGCATCAGCTCAACTCGTTCGCCGTTACGGCCCCAGATCATGCCGACCGGAGTCTTCGATCGTTTTGGCAAAGAACTGCCCTTCCCAGCCATCACGCGTCGGCCGGTAGCGCCACCAGTCGATCGAGCCGTGCAGTTTCAGTAGCCGCCGGCTCGGAATCGTGAAGTGGTCGTTCCAGATGGCGATCTGTCCGAACGGATCAGCGAAGCCGTCTGAGAGGTGGTTCGAAAGCTGGAAGGCGCGCTCGAGCACAGTGTCGTGGTTCAAGGTGGCGATCGTCAGCGAGTCGATGGCCGGGTCGCGAGCGCCGTCGACGATCGCTGTTAGATGATCGAACGGCCCGGCGGGACGCTCGAGGAGGGAGCGCACGACATCGTCGATGTAGTTGGCCGCAGCTTCCGCTACCGAGTAAAGGTCGTCGCCGAACCGCCTCTCTAGCGACTGAATGAGAGGCGGAAGCGCCGGGTTCTCGTATTCGGAGCCCAGCCCGTCCTCGATCTGCTTCGCGACGTAGGCGATGTCTTCGTAGTTCGGTTCCCTCTCTTTGCCGCGCTCCGCGAAGTAGTCGTCGCTGAGCAGCTTCAACTCCGCCAGGAACTCGCGAATGTCAGGCAGACCCTGGCGGAGCATCTCGTGGTTTAGCTGCAGCTGCTCGCGGACCCGCCAGCGAGAGCCAGCCCACCAGACGCCGTCGCCGCTGAGAATCCGCCGCGTGATGTCGGCCACGCCGGGCATGCCGGCGTTCAACGAGATCGCGGAGCCGAGGAGCATGACGACTTTCACCGCGCGGGAGTGTAAAGCGCATTCAGATCAGGCGAGTGACAGTCGCCACAGCCCGAAAGCGGTGTCCGCCGAGGAGAGCGGTTTGCCGTTCGTGACCCAGAGCGCCGAGGCAGATCCCGTGAGCGCGCTGTCCGATGAGGTTCCATCACTCGTCATAGTGATGAGTAGATAGTCATCACTATGAACTGTCATCCTCCGGTGCGCCGCCGCCTGTTGAAGGCGACGCCAGCAGAGTGCCGGCGGTGGCGGGCCGCAGCGGGAGCGAAGGACCGCCGCGTCGGTCGCTTCGGAACCCGGAGAGGTGACCGATGCCGGCTAGACGGCGAAGCAAACCGGTCGACTCGCAGCTTGGTTGGGAGGTCTTGGCGTTGCTCGAGGAGAAGTACGCCGCAGCAGACGATCACTTCCGCGCCCTGCGAATGGCTGCCTCGCCGTCAGCCGATAGCGAGCAGGTGAGTGTTCGCAGCGCGTGCGAGCGCGACGGTGGCGGCCTGGTTGTGCGACGGTGCCGACCGAAGCACGGAGTTTGTTGTGACGGTGAGCACCGTTCCGGTCACGTTTGCGAGGGTGTTTTGCGTTCCCCTGCTCACGCCACTTAGCAGGTAATTGGGCCTAGCGAGTCCCGGAGCCACCCGCGTGCCGAACCGGGCCTCGCTCTCGCCGGTTGCCACCCATTCGTCCCACGCCGCCGTTGCGTCCGCGTGGCTGCGGAAGATTGTGTACACGACCAGGCCCTTCCCGCCGCCAGCGAATCTGACATCGACCGCGCCGACCGCCCCGTCGCTTGGAGTGGCCCGCGATACCCGCGGCGAGGTGTAGCCGCTGGGGAGACCAGCGACCGGGAACGGCTTGGCGAGTAGCGCGCGGTATCGCGCGGACGGACTCGGAGCCGCAGACACACTCTGGACAAACGCCGCCGCAATGAAGAATGCCGCGGCGATTGCACAGCTGCTCAGGTAACGACGACGCCTCACTACAGAAGCCTGACACATGGTCGTGAAGAGATATCGAAGTCTGGCGTGGGCGCGTGTTCGGGAAATGTCAGGGTTTACCTCACGTTTAGTTCTGAGGGCAGCGACCAGGCCACTACCCTTGCGACGGGGAGGCCTGTGCCAAGGCCACGACGTTCCGGAAGGCCCGCCGTTGGCGGCTTATGAGAATCGCCCCAGCGACCCCGACGACGGCGACAATCCCGATGGACAGAGTGGGACTATAGAGATTTGCGCCTGAGTCTCCGACCACAACGACACAGACTGCAGCTGCGAGATTGAGAAATACTCCGACGGCTTCGGCGCGAGCTGAAGTCGACAGCGACTGAGCCCCGCCCAAGCAGCCGCATGGCTCAGTGCTGCCCGTTACGCGCAACGCAACGCGATAGACAAGGAAAGTGCTTAGCAAGAGGGCGGCGGCGCTCGCCGCAAGGCGGTATTGATAGCCGCTTAGAAGCCAGAGACCGAGAACGAGTTCTGTTCGCGGTAAAGCGTAGGCCACGCTGCGCCGGGCCCGCGGTGATAGTACAGCCTGGTTGTTCAAACGCGCGAGAAAGTACCCCTGTACTGCGACCTTACTGAGTCCTGCGACGCCGAGCAGCACGCCCAACTGAAGCGCGACGAGGCGTACCAGGACGTCGATCAACAAGGCGCCAGCTCTACGTTCCGCAGGTCACGTAACAGATCACAGCCCAGTCATGGCAGTCGACGTGGAGAACCTCATGCCCGCACGTGACGAACGGAAGCGCCGGAAAGTTGGGATTGGTGATACAGCATTCATTTCCGCTCGACACCGGAGTCGCGCATTCGCAAGCGATATATGCGTTAGCGAACGACGGGAACGCGAGAGACTTCAGTGCGGGAATGGCGGCGAAGGTTGCGATCGTCGCGGCTCGGACAAAGGAGCGCCGAGACGACACTCGCTGTGCGGGTTGGCCTTCCACTATCTCGACCTCCAGTCGAATTGGCCAAAGCGGCCTAGAAATCGGTGCCGGACTTCCGAACTGAGTTGGTTACGACGACGCGCTGCGCTTATGCGGTTGCGCGAAATGCCAATACGGGCGACGGCTTTTCAAGCGCCGCACGTAGTTCTTGCAGGCCAGAGGGGGCGTTCCCCATTACCCGCAAGGCTGCGGCCCGTTCCGGCTGCCTGAGCCAAAGCACATCTACGGAGCGTTCTACGCTGGCCGTGATAGCGGCGCTCACGAGGGAACAGTCGTCCTTTCCCGCGGCATCAAGCTGCTCCACGAGCCAGCTCAGCGAGTCCGCATCAACCCTTGTCTTGTCGATTCTCATAGGCGCGAGCATAACATGATTTGACTGAGGTATACAAGTGTTTTTGTCACTTGTCTATGTTAAGCCCGACTTGGCGAGCTCGGACGCCGTGCGACCTGTCATCCCTCTCTCAAAGACTCAGCGGCGTCGAGTACCTCCTTCGATGACGGCGCCCCAACCTCGACCACGAGTTCGCCGAAATGACTGGTCAGGTAGCCGGGATTGGTTGGAGAATCGCTCAGATAGGCGGTCCTACCCGAGAGCAGACCGTGACCGATAGTGATTGTATGGGCTGTGAGCTCTGGCGCACTGTCCGGTGAACTGCCGCTGCGAGTCGTAACAGTGATCGAATCGAGACCCATGCCGTACCGAGCGGTGACCACGTTCGCAAAAACCGGGGCTTGCAACTCCGGGAGGAAGGCAAGATTCGACTCCTTCGCTGCCGCCAGCTGGGTCAACGGCCGCCCACCCACATCGGTTGGGAGCAACGGTTTGTAGCCGACAATACTCTTCACCTGCTGCTCAGAGACGGTCTTGAAGCCAAGGTCGTGCTTGATTACCTGCGCACCAGCGGGAACCGGAAGAGCGAAGTCGGCCGCTGACGTTGGAGCATCAACTTTGAGGTTCTTCATCGTCTCGATCGCTGTCCAATAGTTCGGATCGTTCTCGTACTGAGTGAGTTTCACCAGAAGCCCCGTCTCCTTGTCGACGATTACGTCAACGCGAGCGCCATAAGTGTCGTAGTAGTCGTCGCCGGGCGAGAAGCTGAAGGTTGCAGCCCAGGCGTCACGCCCCTGGAGCTTCGTAGTTGAGATCTTCGGATCGCCGGAATCAAGCGCGTACAGAACCCAGGTTGCGAGCGCCCCGTCCGGACGGTAGATCGCGACCCGAGGATCGTTGCCTGTCATGCGGACGTAAGTCGATTTGCCGGCAAGAGAACCGCTCTCGGTCAGCACGTCCGAGTGCGCGTCGTAGGCAACGCTCCCCGGGAAGAGATCAGACTGTGCTTCGCTGAGGTAGCTGTAGCTGCCGTCGTTTCCTAGGATAAATCTCGACGGGAGAGGTAGCGGAGGTTTGCAGTTCGAGCAGCCGCGCGTTGCCTTCGGCGCCGGTTGTGCGGGACGGGAGTCAACGATGAACTCGCCGCGAATCGAGCGTGGAGTGCCCAAGCCATCCACGATGCTTGTACGCATCTGGGCCGCCGACGCCTCTTCTGCTCCCCAACGGGTCGAGAGAAACACGACTCCGATCAGGCAGACGACAGCCGCCGCGACAACGACCGTCATTCGTGGCCTCCATGAAAGGCTCAAACCGCCCACTTCCTTCCATGTGCGCGCAGGCTCTGAGATCTCGCGGAGCAGGTGCTCCTTACGTTGCTGCTGGCGCCGCGCCGAAAGCTCACGGGTTGGAGGAGTCAAGATCTTCATCGCACGTTCGTCTCCTTTTCGTCCTTCATTGCTACTTCATGTCCGATGTCGGCTCCAAGTGCCCGTAGGTGTGCCCGCCCGCGGGCCAAGCGAGAGCGAACCGTTCCGACGGGGATACCGAGAGAGATGGAAGCCTGCTCGTACGTCAACTGCGCCCATCCGCAGAGAAAGATCACGTCCTGCTCTTCAACACGCAGCTGGCTGACGAACCTCAGAAGTTCACCGATCACTGCCTCGTCATCAAGGCGTGCGTCCGTCTCGTCACTGAAATCCGGAGTCGCCTCAGGCGGCGGCATCCGCCCTAGTGCATAGCGAAACCGCCGTTGGGATCTAGTCTGGTTTCGGGTCACGTTTGTAGCGACACCGTAGAGCCAGGCGAGCACGGCGCCCTCACGCAACTCGACGTCGCGCAGGCGCCAGGCTTCAAGGAACACGATGGAGAGCAAATCTTCCGCGAGCGCCGAGTCCCCAGTACGGTTGGAGCAGTAGTTGTAGATCGCCCGCGAATGGCGATCGAACAGCGCCCCGAACGCCTCCGGATCACCCGAGCGAGTCGCAAGCCACAGATCGCTGTCAGACGGCATCAGAACATTAATGTCCGCGGACTGCCGGACAGTTCCCAATGAGGCTAAAGTCGGATCTGCGCAGAGCGGGGACGCTCAACCCCCTCGGCCGGTCCCAAGCTCCCGGGGATCGGATCGCCGGGACGTAGCGTTGGTGAGGGTTGCCCGGCGCATCCAAGTGCATGGACATGTCGTTGACGTAGACGTAGATCCCGACCCGCTCATCAGCCTCCGGTTAGATCGCGGACAATCGCCATCGGAACTCGGCACAGCTCGAGCTCGAAATGCGGTTCGCCGCGCATGAGCGCAACGAACACGTAGTCGTCGTCACGCTCGGACACGCCGTGGGCCCAGACCGTCACCCTCTGCCCGTCACGTAGGATCAGCTCCCAGCGGTCCAATGCCCCGGTGAGGACGAGGTCGTCGTAGACGTAGCTCATCCGCCCATCCCCAAGTAGCGCCGACCTTTCGCGATCGCCCGCGCGACAGCGGGGTCGTCTGCGATCTGCTTCGCCAGCGATGAAGGAAGCCCACTGAACTCTTCTGCGTCAAAGTCGTAGAGGTACTTGCCACCAGACGCATCCTGCAAGTGAAGTTGCCCGGGTCGGACCCCGGGCGCGGGGTTCTCGACGTCGATCCGGAAACCACGTCCCCGCGCCAGCGTCGCGCTCGTGGTTTGCGTGCCGCGAGCACCAAGCATCGCACCAGGATCGAACTCACCTCGTTCGTCCACAAGTCGCGTCGTGATGCGGCTGAAGAGGGTTGGCGCACCTTCTTCTGCGACGCGTGCGGCTTCTGCGATGCGTGCGACGTTCGCTGCTTCGGTGATGCGGCTGATTTGAGTGAGTTTTCCGATTGGGATAATGGCGACGGCTGCTTTGGCGCAGGCGCGGCTTGTCGCTTGTGTGGAGCCTGCGCCGCCGAGGCATGTTGTGACGGGTTCGACGATGAAGGTGTTGACGGCTCCGCCGATGACGTTGCCGACGCCGCCTTGGTCGTAGAGCACTGTGGCTCTGTAGGCTCCGTAGCCGAGCGCGTCGCCGATCTGCCATGGGTGCGTTGCGGTTTGCGCGAGCCCGGACACGATTTGGCCGAGCGCCCCGCTTGGTCCGAGCACGCCGACGGTGACGTCTGTGAGTGGGTCGCAGACGCCGCTGAGGATGCCGCAGCCGCTCATTCCGGTGGGGTCGATGTAGGCGGTGGGCATGTCGTTGACGTAGAGGTAGTTGCCGATGAACGGTGTGTCGAGGGCGGGTGTGATCGGGTCGGGGTTGAGGAACCGTCCGTCTGCCGGATCGTACTGGCGGGCACGCAGGTTGACCAGGTCGGTGTCTTCGTTCGTCTCTTCGCCGCTGAAGCCGAGCATGTTGTCGGGGGCGGACGGGTCATTCTTTGTCGTCGAGCGCGGAGTGCCGAAAGGCTCCCAGCTGTATGTCCATTGCGGGTCACCGTCGGCGTCGGTGACTTTGGCGATGCTGCCGAAGGGGTCGCGGTGGTAGTAGAAGTCGCCGCTGCTGGTGGTGTAGCCGATCGGACCGTTGCCTTGGATGTAGCTGCGGATGGGGTTGTCGCTGCCGTCGCGCTCGATCGCGAGCTGCGGCAGCGCTGCCTGTTTGTCCCAGAGCTTCTTGACGATATTGGCACCGGTTTCGGTTTGAACGATGTTGCTGTCGCCGTCGTACTCATGCGTTGTCGTCGTGCTCTCGAGGGTCGTCGAGCTCAGCCGGTCGGCGAGGTCGTAGCTGTAGGTGCGCGAGCCTTTCGTGGTCTGGTTGCCGTTGTGGTCGTAGTCGTAGTTGACCGTGGTGGTGCCGTCGTTTGTTTCGGTGAGCCGGTCGATCTCGTAGGTGTAGTCGGTGGTTCCTGTCGGGCGTTGTTCGGAGGTGCGGTTGCCGAGTTCGTCATAGGTGTAGCGGATGAACGGGTCGGAGCCGCCGGTGCAGGATGTTTGGTAGCAGACGTCGGTTAGGCGGCCGGTGTCGTCGTAGTCGTACGTTTCGACGCCGCCGCCGAGTTCGTCGATTCGGGTCGGTAGGCCGGAGTCGTCGCGCGTGATGTCGTAGTCGGTGACCGCCGTCGTGCCGTCTGTGCTGGTCAACGATGAGAGCCGCCCGGCGCGATCGTAGGCGCGGGTCTCTGTGTAGCCATTGCCCGCTGGGAGCGCGGTCTGGGTGAGGTTTCCGTCGGCGTCGTACTGATAGGTGGTTTCGTTCGAGCCTGATTCAACGCTGTCGAGTTGGTTGGCGTCGTCGTAGCCGTAGGTGAAAATGGTGGAGTCGGGCAGCGTTCGTTCGCTGAGGTTGCCGGCGTCGTCGTAGTCGTATTCGAAGACGTCGGTGCCGCGGCTGATGGTGCTGAGCTGGTCGGCGTCGTCGTAGGCGCGTGTCTCGGTGCCGGCGTCGTCGGTCATTTGGGTGCGGTTGCCGTTCGCGTCATAGGTGAACGTGAGGTCGGGGGTCGCGTCGGAGTAGTTGACGGCGGTGAGACGGTTTGCGGCGTTGTAGGTGTAGAGCGTCTTGCCGTCGGTGGATGGTGAGACGGTGGCGTTGCCGTTTGCGTCGACCATTTCGGTGACGTTGCCGTTGGGGTCGTGTCCGAACGTCCACTCGCCGTCGTGCGGGTCGGTGATGCTGATCATGTGGCCGTCGTCGTCGTAGCCGTAGGCGCGGGTGACGTTGTCGAGCGCGTCGTCGATCTCGCTCAGATGACCGACGTTGTCGTAGCTGTAGTGCGTCTCGTTGTCGGAGGGGTCGATCACGGCGCTTAGACGGCCGAGCTCGTCGTATTCCCAGCGGGTCTGGCGGTCCTCTGGGTCGGTGGCGCTGACCTTGCGGCCCATCTGGTCGTAGGCGAACGTCGTTGTGTTGCCGAGCTGGTCGGTGATGTCGGTCAGGGCGCCTGCTGGGTCGTAGGCGTAGCTTGTGGTGTAGTTGGCGGCGCAGCTGCAGCCGCTGAGGTTGCCGCGGGGATCGATCTTCGTTGCCAGCCGGCCGGCGTCGTCATAGGTGTAACTGGCGGTGTTGTCGAGCGGGTCGCTGACGGAGGTCAGCTGGTCGCCGGCGTTGTAGCTATAGGTGGTTTCTTTGTTGCGTGGATCGGTCAGGGTGGTGAGCCGGTCGCGGTTGTCGTAGGCAAATTCGGTCGTCTCGGAGAGCGGGTTGGTGACCGATGTTTGGTTGCCGTTCTCGTCGTAGCTGTATGTCCATTCCTTGCCGCGTGCGTTGGTCATCGAGACCTTGCGGTTTAGTTCGTCGTAGCTGTAGGTGGTCTCGTGGTCGAGCGGATCCGAGCTGCTCGTGAGATTGCCGTTTGCGTCGTACTCTCTTGTCCAGGTGTGATCGGCGGGTGTTGCGCCCGAGGCGTTGCCGCGGGGGTCGACGATCTCGATGAGCCGGTTGGCATCGTCGTAGGCGAGTGTTGTGCGGCTCCCGAGTGAGGTTTCGCGTGCGACCAGGTTGCCGCGGTTGTCGTACTCGCTCGTGAAGGTCTTGCCGTTGGGTAGCTCGACTTCGATTTGTTCGTTGGCGTCGTTGTAGGTGAACGTCCATGTTTGCTCGAGCGCGTTGGTGACCGTTTCGAGCCTGCCAACGTCGTCATAGGTGCGTGTCTCGACGTTGCCGAGACGATCGGTCGTGGTGAGGAGGTTGCCACCATCGTCGTAGCTATAGGCGGTTGTGTGGTCTTCAGCGCAGCTGCAGCCAGTCACGTTGCCGCGTGGGCCTACGGTTGACTCGAGTTTTCCTGCGTCGTCGTAGGTGAACGTAGACTTGTTGTCGAGAGGGTCGGTCAGCGATTCGAGCTCGTCGAGCGAGTTGTAGGCGTAGGTCGTCGTCTTTGCGAGGGCGTTTTCGACGCTTTCGACGCGTCCCAGGGAGTCGTAGGAGTAGCTTGTTGTCGCTCCGCCGGGCCCGCTACGTCCGATGAGGTTGCCGTCAGTGTCGTATGTAAACGAGGTTTCCTGACCCCGGGCGCTTGTGTAGCTGGTCATATTGTCGTCGCTGTCGTATGTCCAGATTTGCTCGCCAAGTGACGCTGGCCTGCTCTTGGTGAGCAGGTTGCCACGGCTGTCGTATGTCATGGACGTTGTATTTCCGCGAGGATCGGTCACGGCATCCCGGTTGAAAAATGGGTCGTAATGGAACGTTGTTCGATGTCCGAGAGGGTCGACGCGCTGCATGAGGACGCCGACGGAGTAGTAGTCCTTCCATTCCTTTCCAGCCGGGTCGGTTGTGGTAGCGATGCCTGTATCCGGGTTCCAATCGAACGTGGTTTCGTTTCCAAGAGCGTCTAGTTGCGATTCGACACGATGAGACGTCGAGTCGTAGGTGTTTCGGTAGGGATAGTTGCCTTCTGGGTCGAGAGCGCTTACGAGTCGCGAGGTCGTTCCTTCATAGGCGTAGGTCCAGACCTTGCCTCGCAGATCCGTGACGGTCGCCAGGCGTCCGTGGCTGTCGTAGCTATAGGAGACGGCCCTGTCGTCTGGCATCTCGACTCGTGTGATCTTGCCGGCGGTGGTTTCGACGTTGATTGTGCGGCCGACGGTGTCGGTGATCTCGTCGAGGTTTCCGCTGCCGTCGTAGCTGAGGGTGACGGTGCGGTTGTTGTGGTCTGTTATCGAGCTGAGTCGGCCATCCGGGTCGAACGTATAGATGTCATCGTCGGCGAGTTTCAGTGTCCAACCGCCCACGGTGGCGTCGAGTTCGGCTGATGCACCTCGAGGTGCCGTGTACGGGCTTGGGCCTTCGAAAGCCATGCGTTGCCCTGACCCTGATCGTACGACCACGTCATCGCCGTCGACTGTGAGCTCCCAGGCGTACGAGTTCGTCCATCCGTGTCCATGTTTCCACTCACCTCGTCGGACGAGTTGTATGAGCGAGTCCATTTGAAGGGCAGGGCATCTGCCGGAAGGCTTGCGTCCGTTGCGTCCGCTGTGAAAGCGCCGGTCGCGGTGTTCACGGGGTCAGAGGCTTTGCCGGTGGGGTTCGGTGCGAGCTCCCCGTCACCGATCTTCATCCAGTCCGGCGTTTCGGCCAGGGGCTGATCAAAGGGTTGGCCGTCCCGGTTGTAGCCGGCGGACCAGCCGCAGCTGCCGCCGTAGGCGTTGCTGGCGCAGTTATAGACACGCATGACGGTATGAGCGTCGGGGAAATGGACACCCCCGCTTGAGCCGAAGACGGTGTTGACACCAGACGACACCGAACATCCATTTCCCCAGCGATCGCATGTGGCGTAGCGATAGGTATGGGTAATGGGCTGTGTCCCAAAGGTATGTCCGCCAGTTGTCGTGTAGTAAATGGCATCCGAGCATCCTCCATCAACGATGGGGCCAACGCATTGGTGACCAATTCCGGCCTCATTGACGAAGGGAGAGAGGCTGGACGCCATGAGAGCCTTCATCTTTGTCTTTTCAATCGATGAATAGGAGCTGCTGCTCCCGCTGACGTTCGTAGCGGTTACTTTCAGCCTGATACCTCTGCTGTTCACTCCACACGGGTTGGACAGGATATTCCCAGCGTCTGCGTAGTCGCTATCCAGCCAGGAGTTACAGTAAGTCCACTGGCCGACGACGAAGTAGTTCGGGTCAAGTCGTGGAACGTAGGTCTCCGTTGTGGCACCGGAGATATTCGAACAGGTCGAACTGGCTCCGTAGAGGTCGACCTGGAAACAGCGCTGCCACTGGTAGGTGTAGCTCAGCGGTCGGGAGCCGTTCCAGAGACCGCTATCGGCTGTGATGGTCGAGCCAACGACGGGCTCGTCGCTCAAGCTTGGTGCGATGAGGTTCTCGGGCGTGCCGTCGGAGGTGTCGATTACACCGGTGGGCTCGGATGTTGCGGATGCGTCGCCGGCGCTGGTGGACGCGGTGACGACGACCCGTATCCGCTTGCTGACGTCGTTTGCTTGAAGGTCGTAGGTCGATCCGGTGGCGCCAGCGATGTTCGTACAGCTGAGTCCACTTGAGTTGCAGCGCCGCCATTGGTACGCGTATGTCGGGATTTCCGTCGCTGACCATGTCCCAGGAGAGGCGGTGAGGGTTTCGCCGTATTCTTCGCTGCCGCTGACGGAGGGAATGACCGTGTTGATCGGCAGGCCGTCGATCACCCCGGTTACTGTCGATGACGCCGAGGCGCTGCCGGCACCGTTACTGGCTGTGACGACGACGCGTACGGTGTTGTCGACCTCGGCGCTTGTGAGCGTGTAGGTGGAGCTGGTCGCTCCGCTGATGTCGGCGCAGCTAGCCCCGCTCGAGTTACATCGCTGCCACTGGTAGGTAAAGGTTGGCGAATTCGTCCACGTGCCATGAGAGGCGGTCAGAGTCTGGGCCTCATGCGCCGCTCCGGTGATGGTAGGCGGCGCCGTGTTTTCCGGTTCGCCGTAGATCATATTGGTGGCGTCTGACGACGCGGAATCACTTCCAGCGCTGTTTGTGGCCGTCACGGCAACGCGTATCGTCTTGCCTACGTCCGTGCTGGTAAGCGTGTAGGTGGAGCTGGTCGTCCCGCTGATATCGGCGCAGCTGCCACCGCTTGAGTCGCACCGTTGCCATTGGAAGGAATATGACGTCGGCGAGCGCGTCCAGGTGCCTTCGTCTGCCGTGAGCTCCATCCCTTCGTAGGGGTCACCGGTTATCGCGGGCAGGACGGTGTTGCGCGGAAGGACCCGACCGGCAGCGGCGCTGTAGCGGCGGTCATGCTGCCGGTGGCGTTGGTGGCGGTGACAGCGAACCGCAACGTGGTCTCGACGTCGGCGCTAACGACGGTGTACGACTGGCTTGTGGCTCCGCTGATGTCTGAACAGCTTGTACCGCTTAGGTCGCAGCGTCGCCATTGGTAGGTGTACGACGTCGGCGAGTGGGTCCAGGCTCCGGGGTTGCCGTAGAGATTCTCGTCGATCTCGCCAACGCCGGAGATCGACGGGTGTTCGTAGAGGTCGATGGGCACAGCTCCGCCGCCGGATGTGTTCGAGATCGTGTCTGTGGCTTCAGAGGTCGCATTTGAGCTTCCGGCCGAGTTGGTGGCGGTAACTACGACGCGCAGACGGTGATTCACATCGCCGCTCGCCGGCGTGTATGTGTCACCCGTAGCTCCGCTGATCTCCGAGCAGCTCGACCCATTGACGTCGCAGATACGCCACTGGTAGGCGAATCCGGTCATCGGTTGGGCGCCGCCCCACACGCCCGGCTGGGCGTAGACCGTTTCGCCCTCTTGCGCACCGGACACGCCGGCCGCGGTGGGAAGCACCTGGTTGACAGGCGAGCCTGTGCCGGCCACGACGTCGCTGTTGTTCGAATAGCCGGACGAATTCCCATTCGTGTTCGTGCCCACGACGACGACCCAGATGTACCAGCCTTCGTCAGCGGAGGTCAGCGTGTACGAGCTGCCCGAGGCGGGGATCGTTTCGCATCCGCCACCGTAGGGTGGACACCGCAGCCATTGGCGGTCGAATGTGATCGGTTGGGCGCCGGACCAGATGCCGTCGGTCAGCGTGAGCGTCTCGCCGATCTCTGCGACGCCGGACAGATGCGGACGGGCGCCGTCGATGTAGAACGAGACCGGCGCTCCCTCGTCGGCCGTGACGACCGCGAACCCAGTGAATGCAGAACCGCTGCCGCCGCTGTTTGTCGCGGTCACCTCGAGCCTGAGCGTCTGAGCGGCATCCGCTGAGACCGTTTCGTAGCTGAGGCCGGTGGCGCCCGAGATGTCGGTACAGTCGGAGCCGTAGATGTCGCAGCGGTCCCACTGGTAATCGTGCGAGATCGAGGTGCCGCTCCACTCGCCCGGATCGGCGACAACCGTCTCGCCCGTCTCGACTACGACAGGCGGCGATCCGCCCTCGATAAATGGATCGCTCGTAACCGTCGGTGCTTCCAGAGCAACAGCAACAAGATCGGTTTCGGCGGGGAGACTTCCTGCAGAGTTGGTTGCGGTCACTATCAGCTTGACAGCATGACCGTCGTCCGCTTCGACCGTGGTATAGCTCGCGCTTGTTTCCCCGCTGATGTCGACGCAGTCACTTCCGTCGGACTCGCACCGCTGCCACTGGTAGGCGAACGTGATCGGCGCCAGACCACCCCAGTACCCGTCCGAACCAACGATGGTGACGCCGATCCCTGCGCCGGAATGGTCGAGCCATGGCGGCGAGATGACGTATGGCGTCAGCGTCGGCACCGGGCTCGACGGATCCGATGTCGCCGAGTCCGAACCTGAGCCGTTCGTTGCCGTCACCACTGCGCGCAACGTCGAACCGATATCGGCGCTCACCGGCTCGTACGTCTGATCCGTGGCGCCGGAAATGTCCGAACACGAGTCACCGCTCGTGTCGCAGCGGCGCCACTGGACGTCATACGTGACTGGTCGGGCGCCGGCCCAAACGCCACGCGTGACACCGATCGTCTGGCCGACCTCGGCAGATCCCCAAATGTACGGACTACCAGCGTCCTCGAACAAGCTCGGAGCACCCGTGAGGCCGAGCACGTAAGCGAGATCAGTCCCCGCGATCTCGATGCCGCCATCGTTCGAGGCAGTGACACGCAGCATGAGGGTGTGCTCCAGGTCGGCGCTGACCGTCTCGTAGCTGAGGCTCGTCTCCCCGCTGAGGTCATCACAGTTGCTGCCGTCTGCGTCACAGCGCTGCCACTGGTAGTCGAACGTGATCGTGGGCTCGCCATTCCACTCGCCCGGATCAGCCGTGACCGTGTCGCCCACCGCGAACACGGCAGGTTCGCCATCGGTGCCGATCGACGGCCCCGCAGCGCCGACCGACGGAGGGTTCGACCAGTTGAGCGTGAAATCACCCTCGTCCGGGATCTCGCCGTTCCAGCCATTCAGGCCGTTCGAGACGCGGATCATCAGCGTCGCGCCCTCGGCGACCCATGGTCCCTGCAAGCTGTAATAAGGGCTGCTGTCTCCCCCACCGCCGGCGTCCGTTCCGAACCCTCCCCACAGGAACGTACCCGCGCCGTCGCTCCAATCCGGCTCACCCGCCAGGTCGACGATCGTCAGCGCGGGCGCGTCGGCGCGCGTGGCGCCGTCATATGGCGAACCGCTTCCCTGCGTATCGAATCGATACACGCCATCAGCCGGAGCCATCCAGCAATACCAGACCGACCGGGTCGCGTTCACACCCGAATACCCAGACTCGAACGCGGAGGGGTCCTCGCTGTCCACCTCGACCGGCGAGCTGCTGTTCTGCACCGTTGCGTCGACCAATGTTCCCTCGACCGTGCCAGAGCGGCCTTCAAGCCCCTCAGCATCCGAGAAGTCGTCGTTCGCGGGGCCGCCGCCAGGACCGGCCGTGTCGCCCGTCAGATCACCGCATAGTGATGCAGGCGGATCCGCATGCCCACTATCAGCAACCACCAGCACAGCGCCCACAACGACAAGAACGAGCACAAGCAGCCACCAGCGCCGGAACCGCAAGTAACGCGAAGACGAAACTGCACGAGCGGCGAACAGCGGTGATGCGGACATAGCGGGCTCCCTCGGTGCTCTAGCCAAACATGACCGGGACGGTGTCCCACTAGGGCCGCACCAAAGGAACAAATGCCACAAACGAAGCTGCGACGCCGACGCTACGTTCCCGGTGTCAACTGGGCTATCACCCAGAAGGGGGAACTCTCACGAGCCACGTTCCCGTTCCGGGCCGAACACCTAGCCGCCCGCGGTCTACCCCGAACCGGTACTAGGAGCCACCGAAGCAGACAGCTACCCTCGCACCTCGATGAGCAAGATGCGTTGCATCCTCGCCGTCACACTGATCGCGGGCTCGGTTGCAGCCCCATCGCGACCCGCAAAAGAACAGCTACGGGATGTAGCCCGCAGTCGCGGGTCTTGCCGTCCACGTCATCTACGCGCACCAAACGACCGTGCAGCGCGGCCATCGACCCTCCGATCAATCGCAGCCGATGTTGAACAGCTTGATTCCGGTGGGGCCGTCGGCCGCCCGCGATGGCGATGCGCGCCGTGTCGAGGCGGCTCAGCTCGTAGACCAGCGCGCCGTCGGGCGATCATTCGGCGTTCAGCGAAGAGCCGATCCGTGCTCCAGGGACCTCCTGTCTCCGCGAGGCCCCTGGAGCTGCATGACCGTGTTAGCGGTAGCCGACTCCAGTCGCCGACTGGGGTGCAAGATCTGGGCTTATCCACATCTGCCCGGATGCCATGCGGTTCGCGCCGGCGTTGATTACCACCGGTTTGCCGTCCGTGTCTCTGACCTCGAGGTACCAACCTTGATACTGCCCGCGATCCCAGGATGGTCTCGTACGTGCTGCTGGCGATCGCGTCTTTCGCGAAGGCCTTGGGATCGCTGGTCTTAGCAATAACGACGGGGGCCAACGCTCCAGGCGTCTCGTAGGCGATCGACTGGAGTGTGAGTCCGGCCTTCTTCAGACCGTCGCTGATCCGGGCGGATTCCTCGCCGGATTTCAATGCATCGTCGAACACTTGGCCAGTCGCGGCGTTGCCCATCCCGCAGCCGATGTCGGTCAGCTTTCCGGCGGAGATGCCAAAGGTCGTCCCACTCTGGGACAATGCCTTCCGCGTGCGAGCTAATCGGACGGCCTACCCCGTTCGCCTCGTCGTCTATGACGAAGCGGATGCGTGATCGAGGTAAAGACACTCACAGGAGCGACGGGCCGCTAGCTGATGGCGTCCGGCAGCCGCGTTCGCGAACTAAAGGGACAGCACCGGGACAGCACGGCTTCACAAATGAAGCACTGTTGCACGAACGGGTCGGCCCACTATGCGGGTTTCGCCCGGTTGTGCCCGCCTGGATAGTCCGTAATGGTGGGCTTTCTAAACACTGACCTCCAGGACCTCGTGCGTCTCAAGCGAGGAAGGCCGGGAAGCCCCGCGTAAAACCAAACCCAAGACGGGCAGTTCAGACGGACGCCCACGAAGAGCCAAACGTCAGAGAGATAAGGCACCGAGTCGGCCAGCTGCTCGGATTCCCTGCGCCCAAGAGGAGGATCATCCAACAGGGTGATGTTCGACTCTAGGCAGCTTGGTATAAGCGTCAGTTGTCAACCCTAACGTAACCCCGTCACCAACGTCTCATTCGGAAGACCAGCGAGGAGGTGCCGTGCAAATAGCGCCCGTCGGGTCGGGAGGGCGTTGCGCATGACCAGATCAGAAAGTCCGGTTGGTTCTCTCTTATCGCTGAGGAGGAGCAAATGTCGCTGTGTAAACGCCAAGACCAAGCAGATCCACTTCCCCGGTCTCGACGGCGCAGCCGCAGGATCACGCTGGCAGCGGTAGTGGGTCTAGCGCTGATTCTGTGCTCTGCCGCGTACGCCCAAGACTGGGGGAAGCGGTATTTGCAATACAACAATTGCTGCTCGGGACAGACGCTCAACGGCACACGGGCGAACATACTCGTTTCGGCGATCAATCCGGACCCGCCCCACTGCCTTGCATTTTCGTCAGTCGTCACCAACGGGCTCGATGTTCGACAGCTTCAAGTGGGGAAGGTCCGATGCGGCACTACGAGCGGAGGCGCGGACCAGACGTGCAGTCTCACCAACAACCTCGTGCACTTCGTTGAACGAGTCCCCGCTCAGGGTGTTCCGGTCTGCTATCCGCACGGCGCCTCGTCCACCGGGGTTTCCAATCTCATGTCTCTTTCTGACAGTGCTGCGGATGGAACGTTCTACGCCTACATCGATGGTGTGCAATACGAAGGGCAATCGGGCTACGCGAACGACCGGATCATCGCCGAATGGGGTGAGCGTACGAACGCGACCTCCTGCTCTGGTTGGAGCGGGAACGCAAGTTTCGGCACCTGGTCGCGGTACAACTATTCCGCGAACTCGTGGATGCCCGTCGAGACGTCGATGGCCAGCAACGGCAACTGCTGGAACGTCTCGCCTCTGACCAACAGCAACTTCACAATCCAACGATGAGAGGAGCCATCGACATGCCGCGGAGATCCCGTGTCGCCGTTGTTTCTATCTCGGTCGTGGCCGTTGCTGTGGGTCTAGCAGCCACGATCGGGCGGGCGGATCAAGGGCCGCAGCCGCCGATTCCGATCGCCTACGCACCTATTCAGATCGCGCCGACCAGTTCAGTGCCGGCTGTGCTCGCCCTAGGCGACGCAATGCGGCGGCTCGGAGGCAGCGCCGTCGTCTCCGCGCGAATCGGCACGCCGCCGGCAGGCAGCGAGCGCGTAGGCCAACCCTGGCTGTATGCAACCGTCGCGGTTACGGACATGGCCGACGGAGGCGATGTCGAGCCGATGTGGGAGGCGGACCTTCTGGAGGGCGCGGTCGTGGAACGGTCAGGTACATCGACAGATGTACACGCTGAATTCGGAGGAGCGACGTTCGACGCACTGCTACCGAACGGCACAACGCTTGCCGACAACAGCGGAGGCCTCGGAAACATCGTCCGGGGTCAGGTGTTCGGCGGGAGCCGCAATGCCCAGGTTGCACTCCGCGCGTCCGTTCTCAGCGCCGGGCTCGTCCCGACCGACGTGCGTCTTTTGAACGGGATCGGGCAAGCACCGGCGATCATTGCCACGGCGATAAATCCCCGTGCGGCTATGCGTCGATTCAACGCAACCGTCAAGTCAGTCTTTGGTTCGCCCCCTCGCTTCGAGGGCTACTACATCGAACTGCGAGATCTGCGTGGGAATCCGTTCGTACGAGCGTCAGCATCGTTCCGAACGGGTGCTGGCCGTGTATGGGTTGACCCATCGATGGCAGATCTCGACGGGGCGCCGCAGACGCTCGGAAGCCCAGCATACTCGGGAGAAAACCGCCCAAACGCAGGACAGGTGACAGGCTAAGCGCAACTCGCCGTCAAGAACTGCTCACGCCCCCGGAGGTAGCGGAGAGGCACGTCCAGGGCGTGAGCAGTACGGGCGCAGCAAACCCGCCGGGTAGTAGGTGTAGGTGCTCGAGGTTGCCTCGCCGGGCGCACAGGGATCGATGACGTCGCTTGCCCCTTGACCCCTTTTGCGAAAAGAGGAGGCACTGCTCCTGAATCGACGCTCGTGCTTCAGCTCTCAAAGCACCGCAAAGTGAACGATAACGCCCGATTCCGTTGGAGCGTTTGTGGAGCAGCGCGGGCGCGACCCGCGGCAACCCAACGCAACCGCCCAACCAAGAAAACCCTGCAAACCCTACGAAACTGTTGCTAGAAATTGCGCCCACTCGCCCCTTGGACCGGATGGTAAGGAGGGGGTCGCCGGTTCGAGTCCGGCAGAGGGCTTCACCGCAACACCGGGAAACACGCTCCATATCCACGAGTCAGAGTGGGAGAGGGGCCTCTTGCCCGTTCCATGTGACCAGAATGTGGACACCCGGCCCTCGGGAGACGAACCGTCCGCAAGCCGTGGGCATAGAGTTGCCCGTGGGACGACCGAGTGCCAAGCAGATCGGCTCGCGGCAGCCGTTCTCGACAAGTGTCGGTCAAGGCCCGGCTGAGCAGGGCGACAGTCTCAGCATCAGGTGGGCAGGGGAAGCTGCGATCTTCAGGACGACTCCCTTTCGTCGAGAGGGCTCGATCCCCCAGCCGCTGGTCGCGCGCGAGATCGACGCGGTCGTGACCCGTCGTAGCGGCCTCCCATTGGCCTCGATGCCGCAGATCGGCCTGCCGGGGAGGACGAGGAGCTGTTGTTGCTTGCGGGCGCGACGAACGGTCATGTCGATGCGCCCCTCCCGGGTCGCGGTCGCCGTCAAGGTCGTCGTACGGTCGTGCGCGATTGAGACGCGACCGGGCTCGGGGGCCACGAGCCAACCCTGCCGACTCGGTCGCAGCAGGTCGTCGGCGCGCCAGCGGTCGGACCAGACAGATGGCTCGCGGAAGTTGAACGGCAAAGCAGCACCTCGACGGACGTAGAGCGGGAAGTCGGACGGCGTCGAGTGGCGGACGATGGTTCTAGGGCCCTTCGCCTGTGCGCCCGAGAAGAGATCCGTCCACTTCCCCTCCGGGAGATACACACTGGCGGCCACCGAGCCTCTTCCGGCCGCCGGCGCGGTTACGGGCGCTGCGAGCAGACCATCGCCCACCGTGAATTCGAGCGGCGCCGCCCAAGCCCGCTCGTCCGCCGGCCAGGTCAGACCGAGCGGACGGATAATCGGGATGCCCGTCGCGCTTGCCTCGACTGCGAGTCTGTAGAGGTAGGGAACGAGCTCATAGTGGAGGGTGGCGGCCTTGCGGAATCGCTCGACCGCGGCAGGGCCGAGCTCCCAGAATTTGGCGTTCGCGCCCGCACCACCGACCTCGAAGATCGGGGTGAGGGCGGCGAATTGGGCCCAGCGCGTGAACAGCTCCGCGGTGAGCGTCCCACCGTTGTAGCCGCCGATGTCCGAGCCCCACACAGCGGCGCCCGCGATTCCGGCTGTCTGGGCGGCCTTGATTGCGCCGGAGAGCCCGTTCCACGTGTGCTGCCTGTCCGGACCGATGAATCCAGGAAGATACTTCGTCGAGCCCGGTACGAACGACCGGAAGAGCGAGGCAAAGTTCGTTCCTCTCGTTGGGCGCATGGCCGCCGCCGCTGATTGCGCATAGAGCAGTGGGTAGAGCTCCTGGTAGACGGTGCCCGGCCCGGCGGCGAGCATCGCCCCCTCGAGGTTCACCTCGTCACCGCGGTCACCCTTGAACCCGTCGACACCGAGCTGTACGAGCGCCCGCAGAGATGTCGTGAACTCCTCGCGCTCGGCCGCGAGGGTCAGGTCACGGATGAATGTCTTGTCGTCGCCGGTCAGCCAGCCATCGGGCAGCGTCGGTTCGGCACAGTTGGGACGGTTGATCTGCGGCGAGATCCATAGCATGAACCTGATCCCCTTGTCGTGGATACGGGCGATCATGGCGCGCGGGTCCGGATAGCGCACGGGGTCGAATCGGAGCGCTCCGTAGCACGCGTTGACCGCGGCGCCCTGCTCCCAGGGGTTGTCGAGCAGAACCCAGCCGAGCGGGAGCTTGCGTGAGCGCATTTGCGTGATGTCGTCGAACAACTCCCCCGGGCCCTCGACGCTGTCTCGCCACTTGATCAGAGCCAGCTGCGGCAGCCACGGCGGTCGCGGGCGTCCCTGGGCAGTTGCCGCTTGTCGCACGATCTCGGCGATCGAGCCGACGGCAACGTCCAGCGCGATCGTGTTGGTCTTCAGGCAGAGTCGAACCGCGCTGATCGGCGGCCCGACGGAGCAGGGAGCGGCACCGAGGTCGCACGCGAAGTTCGAGTCGTCGACGGCTGCAGGGAAGCCGATCCGACCGACCGCCACGGTGCCGGCCCACGCACCGAACCCTGCCGTGGACGCGAAGAACGTGCTCGGGGAGGAGCTCTGACAGGCGTTGCGTACCTTGAGGGGCACGACCGTCCCCCTCATGTCGACCCACCGCGTCCGCTGTCCGGTTCCGAGGAAATGTGCGCGCCTCGACGCTCGCAGTGCAACGCGCACGGCACTCACGCCTGCGGGGTCTGCAAAGCTCCACCGGATCCGGACGGATCCGCTTCGCCGACGGATCACGATCGTCGCGGCGCGGCCCGGCTCGTCCGTTCGAACGGTGTAGGTCGACTCCTGGCCCGTGCTGCGCGTGCCCGCGAGCGTCGTCAGCCTGTGCTCCGCTCCGGACTCGTCCTCATAGACGAACGGGAACCGGTCGCCTCCGAGCTCGGTCACGGTGCGGCTGCCGGACAGGAGCTCGATCCGAAACGGCGCGCCCGAAACGCGCCACGCGACCCCTCCGGCTGCCGACCGCGCCTCGGCGCCTCGCGGGGCCTCCTCGCCGGCGGCAACCATGACTGCGGCGGCGACGAGAAGCATCGGCCAGAGCTTCACCGCACCATTCTGGCGGACGTCTGTTGTGATTGTGTGATGCCGTAGATCAGGAGCCCGTAAGGAATGGGCTCGCCGCCCGATGAACGGGCTCGCATTGCGAGACGCCGACGTCACTCGTGACCTTCGCACGACCTGACCCACCACATCGACGTAGACGAGTCGGTTGACTTCGTCTACCACCTCGCACGCTCGGCAAGCCCGATCGACTACCTGACCTGCGCCTGCCGCTGCAGACGCTGAAGGTCGGTTCCCACGGAACCCACGACGGGAAGGAGAGTCGCCCGTTCGAGTTCGGCAGAGGGCTTCGCTGTCTAGGCCGTTTCAGGCCTCGGCCCCGTGCCAGACGGCGCACGCGCCCAATGGCGAGAAGGAACCCGACCCGAGGGATCCGCGATCCACCTGCCGTCCGCCCCGCGTCCCGGCCGCGAGACGCCGCAACCAGCCTCTTACGAGGCTCCCATCGCCTTCTGGTGCTGTGCGGTGTCGGTGTATTGCTGGAAGCTCGTCACCTTGCCGTCCGTGAACTTGAAGATATGGCAGAACTGGGAGTCGAGGGCTGTCTCGGTCGCCCGGTACTTCCCCGTGTAGCGGCCCTCGACAACAACCGTGTCTCCCGCGTCGTGGTACTGGCCGGGATGGACCGAGAAGCCGTCCCACTCCGTCGCGAGCTTCATGAACAGGTTCTCTACGATTGCGTCCGCCCCGACCCAGGCGGCACCGCTCGGCTGGTACGGATTGCCCTCAGCCTCACGCCAATGAATGTCGCCGTCCATGCCCCCAACGACCGTTGGCACATCGCCCTGCGCAAACGCTCCGTACAAGCCCTGCACCAGATCGACGTTGCTCATCCGAACACCTCCGTTGTTGGGAAGAACGATCCTATCGCGGTGGTCGTGCCCCGTGGAACGCACGTCGAACGGTGGCGCGCTGATCGCCCCGAGTGGGTGGCAACCGCGCCCCTGACCCTGCCGGCACGGAACGGCCGATCTGTCAGCCGCTTCGGAGTGCCAACTCGTTCATCCTCGACCATCGGTCCGGTCGCGGTCGTGCGCGTCCCGCTCGTGTCGCTCCTGTTCGTCCCCGTCGCGCTTCGCGGCCCAGATCAGCAATCCGATCCAGACGGTTACGCCGATAAGGCTGACGACGCCGGCGAAGACATAAACCACGACCATGCCAGCATCATCGCTGCGGGTAGGCGAAAATGTTCGATTCGTATCCGGACGAGAGTTGAATCCGGGCCGCTCTGGGAACGTTCGACATCGCTCTCAGAGCATCGTCGATGTGGGTCTTCCCTCGATTCGGGCGTAGTCGGTGATCTCGTGTGTGTCGCTCGGAGGCTCTCGGGACTCCGCTTTCGCCTTGAACCGGCCCATTACGTCGAGGCACTCCGGGCGCTCGCAGACGCGGCGAGGGGAAGTGGAATTGCGCGGTGTGTGATGTCGTGAGCGCGAGTGCCGTTGCTCCACACGACCCACCGGACTCGAGAATTGCCGACCGGTCGAGGTCTCACGGTCTCGGCCGGCCGCGGATCAGTTGCGTTCGAGGACGACGACCGGGATCTCGCGGTCGGTCTTCCGCTGGTACGCGTCATAGTCCGGCCACTGCCGCGCGGCGAGCTCCCAGAGCTGCGCACGCTCGTCACCGTGCGCCGTGCGAGCGTGCGCCGTGAAGACGTCTTCCTTCACCTGCAGCTCGACCTGCGGATCTTTGACGATGTTGCGATACCAGCCCGGATCGTCCGGCGAACCACCCTTTGACGCAACGATCACGAGCCGATCGCCCGCTTCCTCGTAGATCAACGGCGTCGTACGCGGCTCACCGCTGGTTCGCCCCGTCGTGGTGAGCAACAAGATCTTCGACCCGCGACGCCAGATGTGGCCGACCGCCCCGTCGGTCTCACGGTAGCGCCGCACGTGTTCGTCACCGAACAAGTTGTCTGCTTCACTCATCGTCGAACGACTCCTTCCAGTCAGAGGTGGAACGCCCTGCTCGACATCGAACGAGCGCCGGGTCGCGAGAGACACTACTGGCGACGCACTGCTTCACGTCCCGGTTGATGTGGTATCTCGTGCACATCGCGAGCGCCTGCGCTGCGGTCGAGGTCGGGGTCGAGGTCGAGGTCGAGGTCGAGGTCGAGCAGCCTGCCACACTCGCGTTGAGGGAGCGGGGCCGAAGCCGGAGCTGCGATCCGGCGAGCCGAGTCGGCCCTGCTGCGAGCACCGGCGGTCCGGCGCCGGTCATGTCCTGAGGCCGTTCGTCGGTGAGCGGGCGTGAAATTCAGCCGGGCGGCAGCTGCGCCTTGCCGCCCGCGAGCGACGCCCTCGCCCTCGCTGCCTGCACGGCTGATGTCAGCGTCTCGATGTCGTAGGCGCCGTAGTGGCGGCGGCCGTTGATGAAGAAGGTCGGCGTGCCCGACACGCCACTGAGGTCGGCACTGTCGACGTCCTCGGCGACCCGAGCCGCGCCGGCGCGCTCGCGCAGGTCTTCGGTGAAACGCTCGACGTCGAGGCCGAGTTGCTCGGCGTAGCGGACGAGATCCTTCGGCTGCAGCTCGTCCTGGTGGCCGAGGAGGACGTCGTACATCTCCCAGAACGCTCCCTGGTCGGCGGCGGCCTCGCTCGCCTCGGCCGCGAGCTGCGCGGTGAGGTGAACGTCGTTCAGCGGCAGGTGACGCCAGACGTACTGGAGATCGCCGTAGCCGGCAAGGAGCTCGCGGATGACCGGCTCGGCCTGCCCGCAGAACGGGCACTCGAAGTCGCCGTACTCGACGATCGTGACCGGCGCACCGTCGGGGCCACGCGTGTGGTCTCGCTCCGGGTCGACGTCGAGGTAGAGATCGGTGAGGGGCTCGGCGCCGCCGGCGAGGGCGCGGATCCGTAGCCGGCGCGGGAGCCGCGCCGTGGCGCTGAAGAGGAGCCACGTAAGCAGCGTCGCCACGAGTGCCGCAGCGATGATGCCGATCTTGGCGTCGGCCAGCGTCTCGCCCTCGAAGGCGAGCGACGCCACGAGCAGCGAGACGGTGAAGCCGATCCCGGCTATCGCTCCACCTCCGACGACGGCCGCCCAGCCGACCGGGGGCCTCAGGCGCCCGCCCGTCAGCCTGGACGCGATCCACGAGACGCCGGCGATGCCGACCGGCTTGCCGGCGACGTAGCCGACGATGATCCCGAGCGTCACCGGGGAGGACAGCGCGTGGCGGATCGACGTGCGGTCGAGCACGACGCCTGCGTTCGCGAGCGCAAAGATCGGCACGATGAGATAGCTCGTCCACGGGTGGAAGAGCTGCTGCAGCCGCTCATTCGGGGAAATCGTCGACCGTAGGCCCTGCTGGGCGATCCGCGCCAGCTCCGGCGTCGGCTGCTCCCGAAAGGCGCGAAAGCGCTCGGTGGCGCGTTCGAGCTCCGAGCGGGACGACGGGTAGGCATAGGTGACGAGCCCGAAGACGAGGCCGACGACGATCGGGTCGACGCCTGACCTCAAAACCGCGACCCACACGGAGGCGCCGACCACGAGGCAAAGGATCCCGTTGCGAATCCCGGCGGCGCGGGCAACGAGGAGAACCGCGAAAAGAGCGATGCCGAAGAGCAACGCCCGCGGCGCGATCTCGTCTGAGTAGAAAACCGCGATGACGACGAGCGCGACGATGTCGTCGACGACGGCGATCGTCAGCATGAACGCGCGAAGCCGGGCCGGGAAGCGGGGCCCGACGAGCGCGAGCAAGCCGAGTGCGAACGCCGTGTCCGTCGACATCGCGACTCCCCACCCGTGAGCTGTCGACTGGCCCGCGTTGAAGAGCAGGTAGATCGTGACCGGAAGCGCCAGCCCACCCAGCGCGGCAAGCAACGGCAGCACGAACCGCCGCCGCTCGCGGAGCTCACCGAGGTCGAACTCGCGCCGCGCCTCGAGCCCGACGACGAAGAAGAAGAACGTCATCAGGCCGCTGTTCACCCACTGCCGGAGATCGAGCGCGATCCCGGAGCCCCCGATGTCGACCGACAGCGTCGTGTTCCAGAGCGAGTCGTAGGAGTGCGCGTCGACGTTGATCCACACGAGCGCCGCGGCCGCCGCAACGAGCAGCACCGCCGCACCACCGATCTCGGTCTCGACGAACTCGCGCAGAGGCGTCTGCAGGTTCCGCGCCCAGGCTGTGCGATCGGTGTACGGACCGGCGTCCGCGCCGGCAATCGGCGCGCTCAAGCCATGGCTCCACGCGACGGGTGGGCAAGGGCGGGCGCGAGGTCCATGGGGTCGATCGTACGGATCGGCCGAGGTCGGCTGCTCGGAAGCTGCGATTGCGTGCCGTAGTTTGCCGTCGCACAGTCAGATGATCCGCGGTGGCGTAGACGCTCCACCACGCCGATTGGATTGGGTAGAGGCAAACGACAGATGACCACCGCGACACCCACCCCAACCCGAAGCCCGGCGCCGGCCGAGATCCTCTCCGAGGACGCGCGCGTCGTCTGCTGGCGGCTCGCTGTCCTCTCGAAGGCGGGGTACAGCGACGAGGCCGCGGCCGTGCTGGCCGTCCGACTCGACGTCAACCTCCACCGTGCCACGGACCTTGCCGCCCGTGGCTGCCCGTTCGGCACCGCTCTCGACATCCTGCTCTAGCCTCACCGGACGCCGTCGGCTCGCCGCCGGCGTTTGGGCTTTGCGGATCGGCGGTATCCCGACGTATGCGATTGAAGAGAGATTTCTACGCCGCGGTCGGATTCGTGGCCGTCAAGGTTGGCTCGCGGATGGCACGCCGCAAGCTCCGCAAATCCCTGCACCGCGCCTAGGAACTACACCTAGGCAATGGGCCGTGGCAGCGGCCAGGCGGGGTCGGGCAGCCATCTCGGCCAGTCACTGTCGAACGGCGGTTCGTCGCGCTCGATCCTGCCGATCACCGCCTCCGCCTCGGCGCGGACACGCGCGGCCGCCGCCGGGCTGATCACGCCGTGGTCGATGAGCAGCGCGAACTCGTCCTCGTCCTTCCATCGCCAGCTACTGCGGTCGGGCTCGACGATGATGTCGAGCGCGAGATCCATCGTCTCGATCCCCCGCGCAGTGCGGCGGTACGGCTCCTGGAAGTTGACGTACCAGCCCCACTGCTCGCCCGATTCGAGGAACGAGAGCCACACGGCGTGCCAGTCCCCTTCCCGGTGAAGCATGAGCGACGACACGTCCCACGCCGCGTCCTCGAGCACCCAGTCCCGCCGGGCGAGCGCCCCCGCAAGCCACTCGCCTCTCGTCACGCCAACGGGTAGCGAACCGGCCGTGATCGGCACCCTGCGCAGGGTGCCTTTCGGGCACCAGAGCGCGAGCACGTCGTCGGAGTCCTCGACCACGACGACCGGGCGGTCGGCCCAGAGCAGCCCGTCATAGACATCCTCGAGCACGATCTCCTCGCCCGGTGACCACCTGCGGTTGTCAGCCATCGAGGCATCGTACGACCCGCCGGGCACGCGACAGCGGGGCTCGGTTCCGGATGTAGGAAGTCTCGCCCACTCATCGTCACGCGTCGAAGCCGAGAGAGCTCGTGGGCTCGGGCATGCCGTTCTGACCGGACAACGTCGGCGGAGGGTTGTCCTTCCGCGGCGACGGATAGCCTCTTATCCATGAGTGATCTCGAAGATCTCTTCGCGCGGAACCGTGCCTGGGCAGCAGCGAAGGTGGCCGAAAACCCCGGCTTCTTCGCCGACCTTCTCGACCGACAATCGCCCGAGTACCTGTGGATCGGCTGCTCGGACAGCCGCGTGCCGGCCAACCAGATCGTCGGCCTCGCGCCGGGCGAGGTCTTCGTCCACCGCAACGTTGCGAACGTCGTCGGGCACACCGACCTCAACTGCCTCTCCGTGCTGCAGTACGCAGTCGACGTGCTGAAGGTGAAGCACGTCATCGTCTGCGGCCACTACGGCTGCGGTGGCGTCAAGGCATCACTCGAGCGCTCGCGACACGGGCTGATCGACAACTGGCTGCGCCACGTCATGGATGTGAGCGAGAAGCACGCGGCCGAGCTCGAGTCGATCCCCGAGGAGCAACGGCTCGACCGGCTCTGCGAGCTCAACGTGATCGAGCAGGCGATGAACGTGTGCCAGACGACCGTCGTCGAGGACGTCTGGGCTCGCGGCCAGGAGCTCACCGTGCACGGGGTCATCTACGGCCTCCACGACGGCCTGCTGCGCGACCTTCAGGTCAGCGCGACGGCTCTCGATCCGACGGCAGCCCACTGGTCGCAGCCGCAGTCGAGCTAGAGCTGCAACAGCGTCTCGGCGATTCGCTCGCCGACGAGCACGGCCGGAACATTCGTGTTGGCGCGAGGGATGACGGGCATCAGCGAGCAGTCGGCGACCACGACACCATCGAGCCCGTAGACACGGCCGGCACCGTCACAGACCGCGAGCGGGTCGGAAGGAGCGCCCATCGCGCAGGTTCCGACCGGGTGGTAGTAGTGCGCGTGGAAGCGCGCGATCGGGCTATGGAGGGTCGATTCGAGCTCGTCGCCGATGATCGCGCGCAGCGGCTCGGTCGCCGCGAGCTGGCGTGCCCGCTCGCTGCCCTCGGCCAGCACCGCGCGATCGTGACCCTCGACGTCCGAGAGGTAGCCGTGGTCGATCGAGGGGGCGACGCCCGGATCGGCCTTGACGACGCGTAGCGCTCCGCGGGAGCGCGGCTCCATGGCGGCGACGACGAGCATGACGCGCCCCTCGAGCAGGCTGTGTGGGTGGGCCGCGATCGGAAAGAGGTGGACGTCGTACGGCCCTGTCGCGCGGCTCGAGCGGAGCTTCCCGAGCGTCTGCTCCTCCGGCGTGAATCGCGTCCCAGCGGACGCGGCGAGCAGCGACCGCAACCTGTCCGAGCCGGCGAACTCGAGCTCGACGAGCGGATGGTCGTGGAGGTTCCGGCCGACGCCGGGGAGCTCGAGCACGGCGGCGATGCCGGCGGCCCCGAGGTCGGCCGGATCGCCGACACCCGAGCGCTGCAGGATCGCCGGTGAGCCGTAGGCGCCCGCCGCGAGGACGACGGTGGCGGCCGAGATCCGCACCTCCTCCCCGTCCCGATGCGCGACGACCTCCCCACCGCCGCCGGGCAACGGCACGATCCGGTCGCAGAGCGCATCGGCGAGAATTGTCAGATTGGGCCGGGTGCGAGCCGGATCGAGGTACGCGAAGGCGGCGTTGACCCTGACGCCCGCGTCGATGTTGACGGGCTCGATGCCGAACCCGATGCCGCCGTCGAGGTCGCCGAGGTCATCAGCGCGCGGCAACCCGAGGGCCGCAGCCGCATCGAGACAGAACCGGTGGAACGGCCCGACTTCGTCCTCGTCGTAGGTGCGCACCATGAGCCGCGCGAGCGACCGGGCGAGCGCGGGCCGGATCGCGTCAGCGCTCCAGCGGCTGTCGCCGGTCGCCGCAGCCCAACCGTCGAAGTCGGCGGGGCAGCCGACAGCGACGACGCAGCCGTTGTGCGACGAGCACCCGCCGATCACGCGCGCCCGCGGAAATGCGATCGGCTCGCGGCCCGGCAACTCGCCGCTCGCGTAGCCCCAGTCGTGTGAGGTGACGAGCGCGCCGCCATCGAGCAGGTCGGCGGGCCAGCGCCCCGACATGCGCGCGCCGTAGTCGGGCCCGGCCTCGACGAGCACGACCGACGCGTCCGTCTCGGCCGCAAGCCTCCCCGCAACGACCGCGCCGCTGCTGCCGCCACCCACGACCACGAGGTCACATCCGATCCGGGACGGCATGGGTCGAGTATGGCAGCGTCCGCTGGTTAGGCTGCCCGTCATGGCACGACATTCCGCAGCCCCCTCCGCCCGCACCCGCGTCAAGCGCGTCCACGATCGCGCCGTCTACGACCGCGCGCGGATCGACGAAATCCTCGACGCCGCGCTGATTTGTCATCTCGGCTTCGAGCACGACGGCCAGCCGTATGTGATTCCGACGCTGCACGCGCGGATCGGCGACCTGCTCTACGTGCACGGCTCGGCCGCGAGCCGCACGCTGCGGGCGATGGGCGAGGGCATCCCCGCCTGCGCCACTGTCACGCTGGTCGACGGCATCGTGCTTGCGCGCTCGGTGTTCGAGCACTCGATGAACTACCGCTCCGTGGTCGTGCTCGGCACCGCGACGCCGGTGACCGATCCCGACGAGAAGAACGCCGTCCTCGAGGCGTTCACCGAGAAGCTGCTCCCTGGCCGCTGGGCCGACGCCAGGCCGCCCACCCGCAAGGAGCTGAAGGCGACGAGCGTTCTGTCGATGCCGCTCGACGAGGCGTCTGCCAAGGTGCGCGACGGCGCCCCGGACGACGGCGGCACGCCGGACGCCGAGCTCGACGTGTGGGCCGGTCACATCCCCTTGACGATGAAGGCGCTTGCCCCCGTTGCCGCGCCAGATCTCCGGCCCGGGATCCCCGTACCGCAGTACGCGAGGCGCTACCGGCGCCCCGGGCTCACCGGGTGAGCCAGCCCTTGCGCCAGAAGTAGGTCAGAACGATCCCGAGCGTCATCAGCTCGAGCCCCAACCCGAAAATGAGGAAGTGCCCGAGCCCTGTCGAGTGGGCCACCATCCAGCCGAGGTTCTGCCCGAAGAACCCGGTGAGGAACGTGAGGGGCATGAAGACGGTGGCGATGATCGCGAGCTGCTTCATCACCGCGTTGAGCCGGTTCGAGACCGTCGAGAGGTAGACGTCCATCGCGCCGGTGAGCAGGTCGCGGTAGGTATCGACCATGTCGCCGATCCGGATCAGGTGGTCGTAGACGTCGCGGAAGTAGCGCTGGTCGTCGTCTGTCATCCCGGGGAAGTCCTCGACGCCGGCGACGATCGAGGAGAACAGGTCTCGCTGCGGCGAGATCACCTTCCGCATGCTGACGAGCGCGCGCTTCATCGAGAAGATCTCCTGCAGCTGCTCGTCGTCGGCATCGAGGAAGATGCCGTCCTCGAGCACGTCGATCCGGTCGTCGATTGCGGAGAGGCGCGGGAAGAAGCTGTCCACCAGGCCGTCGACGACGCCGTGGAGCAGTCGCGCCGGGTCGTCGACCGGCGCATCGCGCTTGACATACCGCAGCCGCAGTGCCTCGAGCGACGGCGCATCGTCACGGTGCAGCGTGATCAGAAAGCGGTCGGAGTAGAAGCAATGCACCTCGACGAGGCCGTCGGCATCGGTCGCTCCCGAGGCACCGAAGACGACGAGGAAGACGTAGCCGTCGTAGTCGTCGATCTTCGGCCGCTGGTTGAACTGCCATGAGTCCTCGAGCGAGAGCGGATGGAACCCGAACTCCTCGCGCAGGATCTCGAGGTCGGCCGTCTTCGGGTCGTGGATGTCGAGCCAGAAGAACTCGTCCGCCTCGAGCAGAGCTTTGACCTTCGCCCGCTCGAGGTGCAGCCCGTGATCGACGCTGCAGTGGACGACGTTCGCCGGGCCGGACGCGTCGGGGTCAGCAGTCACCCGGCGATCGTACGCCGGGCGGCGGAAGCCACCGCTTCCCGCGGAGGTTCCAGGGCTCGCCGTGCATCGCTGTCAGGGCGGTAGGCTCCGGTCGTGGACTTCGACACCGTCGTGATGAAGTTCGGCGGCTCGTCGGTCGCCGACCCGGACAAGATCAGGCACGTCGCGCGACGACTCGTCGACGCGAAACAGCGCGGCCTGCGGGTCGTCGGCACCGTCTCGGCGATGGGCAAGACGACCGACGGACTGATCGACCTCGCCCATCAGGTCTCGCCCACTCCGAACGTGCGCGAGTTCGACATGCTGCTCTCGACGGGCGAGCGGATCGCGTGCGCACTCGTCGCGATGGCGATCCACGACCTCGGCCACGAGGCCGTCTCGCTGACCGGCTCGCAGGCGGGAATCCTCACCGACGCGGCGCATGGCAAGGCCAAGATTCGCGAGATCCGCGGCGACCGTGTCCGGGACGCGCTCGACGAGGAAAGGATCGTGCTCGTCGCCGGGTTCCAGGGCTTCTCGCGCGACACGATGGAGATCACGACCCTCGGCCGTGGCGGCACCGACGCGACGGCGGTCGCGCTTGCGGCAGCGCTCGGCGCCGCCTGCGAGATCTACTCGGACGTTCCCGGCGTGTTCACGGCCGATCCCCGCATCGTTCCGAATGCACGGAAGCTGGCGACGGTCTCCTACGAGGAGATGCTCGAGATGTCCGCGTCGGGGGCCAAGGTTCTGATGCTTCGCTCCGTCGAGCTCGCTCGCAATCACGGCGTACGTATTCACGCCCGCTCGACGTTCTCGGACGAGCAGGGCACCTGGGTTCAGGAAGGAGATCCGATGGAGCAGCCAATCGTGTCCGCGGTCACCCACAGCGAGAACGACGTGGTGTTCACGCTGTCCGACATCCCCGACCGTCCCGGCGTGGCGGCACTGATCTTCGACGTCGTCGCCGCAGCGCAGGTGAACGTCGACACGATCATCCAGAACGTCGTCCACGGCAACGCCGAGATGTCGTTCTCGGTGCCGGCGGAGGACGTGCCCGCCACCCAGGCCGCGCTCGACGGCACGCGCGCGGAGCTCGGAGACTTCAAGGTCGAGGAGAACCACGACCTCGGCAAGGTGTCGCTGATCGGTGCCGGCATGCGCTCGCATCCGGGCGTCGCGGCGAAGATGTTCCGCACCCTCGCCGACAACGGCGTCAACCTGCAGATGATCTCGACCTCGCCGATCAAGATCTCCTGCATGATCAACCGCACCGAGATCGCGAACGCGGTACGCGAGCTGCACGCCGCCTTCGCGCTCGACGCCGAGCCGATCCAGGAGTAGCACCGCGGCAGCGAGGCAGGCGCAAACGCCTCGCCGCCGAATCCGCGAAGCATGGAGATCTCCCACCGGGCAACCCAGGCGCTCATCACGGGCGCTGTCGGCATCGCCGCCGTCGTGGCCGTCCGCTTCGCACTCGACTTCGCCTACGGCCGCTACGAGAAGCGCCTCAGGCTTCGCGATCCGACGGCGGTGGCCCGTCGCCGCACGACGTTCACGTTCACGCGGCGCGTCCTTGTTGCCCTCGTCGCAGCGGTCGCCGTCTGGAGCGTGCTCTCGCTCTACGACATCACGTCCGAGATCGGCAAGGCGCTCCTCGCCTCGAGCGCCGTGCTCGCGCTCTTCGCGGGCCTCGCGTTCAGCACACCGCTCTCCAACCTCGGCTCGGGGCTTCTGGTGGCGTTCACGCAGCCACTCCGCCTCGGCGACCGGATCACGGTCGACGGTGAGACGGGCTTCGTCGAGGAGATGGCACTGATCTACACGACGCTCGTGACCGACGACGCCCGGCGGATCTTCATCCCGAATACGACGCTGACGACCAGCAAGATCATCAACCGGACGATCAAGGATCCCCGCCGGGCGATCACGGGCCGCTTCCCTGTCTCGATCGGGGCGCCGATACCCGAGGCTCGGGCGGTGCTCCTGGCGGCGATCGCCGAGCTACCCGGAACGAGCAGCGCGAACGCGCGCGTCCTCGTGGGCGAGATCAGCGATCGAACCGTGTGGCTCGAGGCCGCGACCTACGGCGCGATCGACACCGACGTCGTCTCGCTCTCGAGCGAGCTCCGCGAGCGTGGCCTCGTGGCACTCGGCGGCCGCGGCTTTCTCGCTGACTGAGACTCCGCTGTCACGGCTTGCATGACGACACGTGTCGTCATGCAAGCCGTGACACCGGTTGAGCGCGCTCCTACACGCAGTCGCGCAGAGCCTGTGCCTCGGGCAGGCCCTCGAGCTTCTTCAGCGTGTTGTTCTCGATCTGGCGGATGCGCTCGCGCGTGACGCCGAACGCCTGGCCAACCTCTTCGAGCGTGCACGGCTGGGTGCCGCAGAGCCCGAAGCGCAGCTCGATCACCTTGCGCTCGCGCTCCGGCAGCGAGGCGAGGGCGAGGTCGATGTCCTCACGCCGCAGCGAGAGCGACGCTGTGTCGAACGGCGACTCTGCCGAATCGTCCGGCACGAAGTCGCCGAGCGAGGAGTCCTCCTCCTCGCCGATCGGCTTCTCGAGCGAGACCGGCAGCTGCGCCATGCGAAGGATCTCGCGCACCTCCTCGGTCGGGATCTCGAGCTCCTCGGCGATCTCCTCGGGCTTGGGCTCGCGACCGAGCCGCTGCACGAGCTGACGCTCGATGTGGACGACCTTGTTGAGCTTCTCCACCATGTGCACCGGGATCCGGATCGTGCGAGCCTTGTCGGCGATCGCCCGGGTCACGGCCTGGCGGATCCACCACGTCGCGTACGTCGAGAATTTGTACCCCTTGCGGTAGTCGAACTTCTCAACCGCCCGGATCAGGCCGAGCGAGCCTTCCTGAATCAGGTCGAGGAACGACAGGCCACGCCCCAGGTAGCCCTTCGCAATCGAGACGACGAGCCTCAGATTCGCCTCGATCATGTGTTGCTTCGCGGACATGTCGCCCCGCTCGATCCTCTTCGCGAGCGACACCTCCTGATGGGCCGTGAGCAACGGCACCTTGCCAATCTCACGCAGATACAGCCGCAGCGAATCGAGTGACGGCTCGACACTCAGGTCGAGCTTCGGAGCCACCTTCTCGTCGTCGACCGGAGCCGGCTCGTGCGGAAGCCGCTTGTGCTGCTCCCCCTCGACGAGCTCGATCGAATGGTCGATCGCATATGTGGTGAACTCCTCGAGCTGCTCTTTCGTCAACTCGACGTCCTCGAGCGCGTTGACGATCTCGTCGTAGGTGAGGAATCCCTTTTCCTGCCCTTGCTCGATGAGCTTGTGCAGTTCCTCGACATCTGGCAAAGCGATCTCGACGGAGAGCATGAACCCCTTCTTCTCGTGGGTTGACGAAGACGAGCCCTGGACCTCTTGAACGCTTGCCGATCTCCCCGGATCGGCCCTTCCCCCGTGCAACGCGGAAATCCTATACGCGAGATCAGCGTTTTGGGACACGACTTTTTTGCCGGGCCTTGACCGCCCCGACCGGCTCGCCGTGGCTGTTTTCTACGGTGACGATTCCGAGCGCTCCGGCCGCGAAGCCGAGCTGTTCCAAAAAAGCGGCAAGTGCAGGACGAATGCCACGGAATGCTCCATCCTCGACCTTGAGTGCAATGCCGAGGCCGTCGGGCGAACCGGCGCAGAAGAGTCCCTCAGCGCCACCCTTTCCGCACCAGTCCGGGAACGTGCGCGAGCGAAGCTCAAATCCGCCGAGACAGGTCCGCGAAGCATCTCCGGACAGGCTCCCATCGCCGCGACGACGCGCGAGCCGCCCCCGAGATGGGGTAGCCGGGCGAAGGCGTTGGCACACCGATCGAGAGGCAGCGCGAACGTCGGGACGCCGCAGCCGTCGAGCGCGACGCGCACCGACGAGGGCTCCACGTCGGCCGCCGCGGCCACTTCGGTGAGCAGGTCCAGCTGCACCGGGTGTGACGCGGATCGGTAGCCGGGCGTCGGGTAGCCACGCTCGCGACAGAGCACGAGGAAGCCTGCGTGCTTCCCCGAGCACGTGTGCTCGAGCGGCGTCGGCTCCGGCCCCGTCTCGAGGTCGGCCTCCGTCGCCGGTGCTGCCGCGAGCAAGGCGCGGACGGCATCGAGCTGCTCTGGGAGGTGCCCGTGGGACGCGCACGCGATCGCGATCTCGCGGTCGCCAAGCTCGGGGCGGGCACGGACGAGTGGAAGCACCTGCAGGGGCTTGGCGGCGGAGCGGAGGAACGTAATGCCGCGTGGATCACCCGCCTCGGCCACGATCCGTCCGTCGCGCACCGCAACCGCGTGCACGGTGTGCACTGCTTCGACGATGCCCCCGCGCGTCACCTCGACCTGGATCGGATCGGCCATTGCAGGAACACTAGGGATCAAATGCCCGAGCTACCGGAAGTCGAAGCGTGGGTGCGCGAGCTCGACCCGCTCGTCGCCCGATCGCCGATCGAGCGTGTCGGCCCGTCGCACATCGCCACGGTGAAGACGTTCGATCCTCCGATCTCGACCCTTCACGGGAGATCGTTCTCGGGGTCGCGCCGCCGCGGCAAGAACCTGCTCTTCCCGACCGCGGACGGCGAGCTCATCCTCCGCGTGCACCTGATGAGCGCCGGGCGGCTGCGCTATCACGCTCCCGGCGCGAAGACGCCGAAGACGCCGATGTTCCGGCTCACGTTCGCCGACGGTGGCGAGCTCATCCTCACCGAGGGCGGCAAGAAGCGGCGCGCCGGCGTATGGCTGTTCACGCCGGCGGGGCTCGAGGCCGAGCTCGCCCACCTCGGCCCCGACGCACTCGGTCTCGGCGCCGAGCGACTCGGCGAGATCCTCGGCCGCGAGCGCCGCCAGCTTCATCCGCTCCTGCGCGACCAGCGCGCGCTCGCGGGCATCGGCCGTGCGCACGCCAACGAGATCCTCTGGCTCGCGAGGCTCTCGCCCTTCAAGCTCTCGGCCGATCTCTCGCTGGAGGAGGTCGAGCGGCTCGCGGTGGCGATCGACGAAGATCTCGAGCGTGCGCTCGTCCTCCGCGAGACCGGCAAGGGCGACGCTGCGGTCTACCGGATCCACGGCCACTTCGGCGAGCCGTGCCCGCTCGGCCACGACACGCTCCGCCGCGTCGCCTTCGAGGAGCACACGATCACGTACTGCCCCACGTGCCAGACCGGCGGCAAGGAGCTCAAGGACCGCCGCCTGTCCCGGCTGCTGCGGTAGAGGCTAGGTCGCGATGAAGTAGATGGTGCAGAAGAGCCCGAACGCGACGCTCCAGACGGCGAACGGGATCAACGTTCGGGTCTCGAAGTACTTCATCAGGAACTTCACCGCGAGCCAGGCGGTGAGCGCCGAGCAGAGCGAAGCGACGAGCGCCTGGCCGCGGATCCCGTCACCCTGCGAGCCGAAGAGCTCGGGCAGCTTCAGCAACGCGGCGGCGCCGATGATCGGCGTCGCGAGCAGGAACGCGAACCGCGCTGCATCCTTGTGCGAGAGCCCTACGAACAGGCCGCCGGCCATCGTTGCGCCCGACCGTGAGAAGCCGGGGATCAGGGCGATCGCCTGCGCTGCGCCGACGAAGAACGCCTGCGGAAACCCAACCTGGCGCGCGATGCGGGTGTCGTCGTCGTCGACCGTCTGCGGTGCGCGCCGGCGGAGCGCCTCGGCGCCGAACAGCAGTAGCCCGTTGAGGATCAGGAAGAACGCGGCCGACTGGGCGGACGCGAACGCGCTCCGCAGCGAGTGCTCGAGCAGGAGGCCCAGGATTCCCGCCGGAATCGTGCCGGCGACGAGCAGCCAGCCGAGCTTGGCATCCGTGTCGTCCTCGGCGATCCCCCGATCGCGCAGGCTGCGCCCCATGCCCGCGAAGATCCGCATCCAGTCCTTCCAGAAGAAGACGAACAACACGATCGCGGTTGCCAGGTGCGTGGCGACGAGGAACGTAATGAAGTAGTCGTCGTTCTGGTGGATATCCCAGCCAAAGAGCTTCGGCAGGATGACGCTGTGCCCGAGGCTCGAGATCGGAAAGAGCTCCGTGACCCCCTGCAGGAGGCCGAGGATGATGGCCTGCCCGTAGGTGATGACCGTCTCGGCAAGGATCACGGGGCCGACGGCTCCGACTTGGTGCTCTTGTCGCCACCGGTCTGAAACCAGGCGTAGATGAGCAGCGCCACACCGACGAAGAACGCCGCGATTCCGTGCTTGACGTGGTGATGGGCGGAGCCCGCCTCATGACCGGGGACGAACGACGGCAACGAGCTGGCAGGCTCGATCCAATAGAGAACAGCGACGAGGATCAGCGCCACGCCGACCACAACCGCTCCCCAGGTCAGCGCCGGGTGCTTCGAGCTCATGAACATCTCCGTTCTGGGGGAAAGGCCGCGTTCGGCCGGAGGTCACCGTAACCCTACGCAGGTAAGCGGCTGTCCAGGAGCAGGACAGGATTTGGCTCAGCCTGCGTCGGCCGGCGACTCGGCGCGGTCACGCGCTTCGCGACGGCGCGAGCGGACGTAGTGCCAGCCGAACGCCGCGGCCGCTGCGACGATGACGAGCGCGAGGCCGACGAGCCCGAAGTCGCGAAAGATCGTCTCGACGACGTGCCCGAACAGATAGGCAGCAAGACCGATCGAGGTCGCCCACGCGATGCCTCCGAGCGCATTCCAGAGCAGGAACGTGCGCCAGCGCATGTGATGTGCGCCCGCGAGCCACGACCCGACTACGCGGAGGCCGGGAAGCCAGCGGGCGAGGAAGACTGCCCGCGACCCATGCTTCTCGAAGAACGCCTCGCCCTTGACGAGGAACTGCCGTCGCCGCTCCATGAAACGGCCCTCACGCGTCAGCAGCTGCCGGCCCGCCTTGCGTCCGAGGACGAAGCCGATGTTGTCGCCGACGACCGCCGCCAGAGCGGCGACGGCGATCACGATCTCGATCGACAGGCCGCCGTGTTGCGAGGCGAGAATCGCCGCCGCGATGAGGCTCGTCTCGCCCGGGACCGGCACGCCCGAAGACTCGGCCCCGACCACGACGAAGAGGCCGGCGTAGACGAGGAGTGGCGGTAGCCCGAGGAGCCAGTTCGTGATCACGGATCCAGTATCCCCACATCCCGGCGAAGGGGACCACGGACGCCGGAAGCGACGCTGCTAGCCTCACCCCGATGGCGGATCTTCCGCATCTCGTGTCGGACATGCAGGCGTCTGCGCCGCCGGTCGAGCTCGCGCTTTCGCGGGCCGGTGTGACCGGCGTACAGAAAGCGATCCGCATTCGCCGCGGCGAGGCCGAGACGGTCATGGCCGCCGAGATCGAGTGCACGGTCGATCTCGCACGCGGACAGAAGGGAGTCCACATGTCGCGCTTTCCCGAGGTGTTCGACGAGGCGATCGGTGACGTCGTCCTCGGCGAGGCACGGATCGTGGAGGAGATCGCCGAGGTGATCGCGCGGCACATCGTCGAGCGCCAGCGCGCGGTCCGGGCCGAGGTTCGCATCACGGCGCGCTGGCCGATGAGACGGATGACGCCGGTGACCGGTCTGCCGACACAGGAAATGGTGTCGCTCGTGGGCATTGCGGCCGCGACCGAGCACGGAGCACGCCGCGTTGTCGGCGTCGAGGCGACCGGCATCAACGCGTGTCCGTGCGCGCAGGGGCTCGTCGCCGCCCGCGCCGCCGAGCGGCTCGCCGACGCCGGCTTCGACGAACCGTCGATCGAGCAGATCCTCGAGCTCGTTCCGATCGCCACCCACAACCAGCGCGGCCGGGGCACGCTGCTCGTCGGCACCGCGCACGACATCGACGCCGAGACCCTCGTCGACCTCGTCGAACGCTCGATGAGCGCCCCCGTGTTCGAGCTCCTCAAGCGTCCGGACGAGCTGTGGGTCGTCGAGCACGCGCACCTTCAGCCGCGATTCGTGGAGGACTCGGTGCGCGTGGCCCTCAAGGGCCTGCTCGACGAGGTGCCGGGACTCGCGGACGACGACTTCGTCTTCTCCCGCCAGGTCAACCTCGAGACGATCCACGATCACGACGTGCTCGCCGAGCGGTGGGGCACGGTCGGCGAGCTTCGCTCCGAGATCACAGGCACCGAAGCCGAGGGCCAGACGACCCTCGCCGACTGGCTCAACTCGTAGGGGAGGCGCTGCTGCCCCGCGCGAAGCGGGATTCGGTCCCGTGCAGGAGACGGCCGATGTTCTGGCGATGCAGCACGATCACGGCGAGGCCGGCAGCGGCGGCGAAGATCACGGTCGCCAGGGGCTCGTCGAGCAGCAGGCAGAGGATCGGCAGCGCAACAGCCGTGACGAGCGATGCGAGCGACGCATACCGGAAGAGCACGAAGGTCACGAGCCACACGAGCAGACAGATGCCGGCCGCGAGCGGTGCCAGTGCGAGCACCACGCCGCCGGCGGTGGCGACCATCTTGCCGCCCTTGCTGAACCCGAGCCAGATCGGCCGCGCGTGCCCGAGCATCGCGGCAGCTCCGGCGAGCACCCCGACCCACTCGCCGCCGAGCTTGACCCCTACGAGCGCCGGCACGAACCCCTTGGCCACGTCGAGCAGCGCCACGGGCACGCCGAGCCACCGGCCGTAGGTGCGCCACACGTTCGAGGCGCCGATGTTGCCGCTTCCCAGCTTGCGGATGTCCTCACCGCGGAGCAGCTTCACGACGACGACGCCGAACGGGATCGACCCGATCAGGTAGCCGCCTGCGACGATCAGAACATTCTCGAGCACCGCGCCGACGACCCGTCAGGCCGACGGGATGTCGTAGCTCGCCACCCAGCCGTTCACGACGCCCCAGTCGAGGTTCGCGAAGAAGGCGTCGATGTACGAGCCCCGATCGGTCTGGAAGTCGAGGAAATAGGCGTGCTCGTAGGTGTCGAGCGCGATCAGCGGCGTCGCATTCCAGACCGGGAACGTGTTCTGGGCATCGCCGATGTAGTTGAAGAGCCGGTGCTCGTCCCAGTCGTACGCCGTCCACGCCCAGCCACGACCCGCCATCCCGGTGGCCTTGAGATCGTCGCGCCACTTGTCGACCGACCCGAAGTCGCGCTTGATCAGGCCATCGATCGCACCGGTCGGGTTGCCACCCTCGCCGCCGAGGTGGGCGAAGTAGATCTCGTGATTCTTGATCCCGCCGATCGCGAAGCTGAGGTCGACCTTGAGCGCACGAAGGTCAGAGTAGACCTGGTTCGCGCTCGTACGATCGACGGTCTCGAGCTTGCCGAGGATCTCGTTCCGCTTGGCGACGTAGCCCTGATACAACCGGTAGTGCGCCTCGATCGAGGCCCGCGAGATGCCGTCGAGTCGAAGGAGCGCGGGCTTCAGTTCTTGCGGCGTGATCTCGGTATACGTGGGCATCGGGAAGGGACCTCCGGCTCGAAGAGACGCTCCGCAGCATATCCTTGAACGTGGAACCGAACGAAGGAGAAGGAATGGCGTATCAACTGCCCGACCTGGCGTATGCGTTCGATGCACTCGAGCCGCATATCGACGCCAAGACGATGGAGATCCACCACGACAAGCATCACGCCGCATACGTGACGAACCTCAATGCCGCGCTCGAGGGCACGGAGTGGATGGATCGTCCGATCGAAGCGGTGCTGTCGAATCTCGAGATCCTCCCGGCCGACAAGCAAGCGGCCGTCCGAAACAACGGTGGTGGCCACGCGAATCACACGCTGTTCTGGGAGACGCTCGCTCCGAACGGTGGCGGCGAGCCTACGGGCGCGCTCGGTGAGGCCGTCGGATCGACGTTTGGTGCGTTCGACGTGCTGAAGCAGCAGATGATCGATGCAGGCATCAAGCGGTTCGGCTCGGGCTGGTCGTGGCTCGTATGGGACGGCACGGGCCTCGCCGTGCTGTCGACGCCGAACCAGGACTCCCCGATCTCCGAGGGGAAGACCCCTCTCTTCGGGATCGACGTGTGGGAGCACGCCTACTACCTCAAGTACCAGAACCGTCGCCCCGAGTACCTCGAGGTGATCTGGAACGTCGTCGACTGGAACGCCGTCGGCGCCCGCTTCGAGGCAGCGCAGTAGCGGCGACAGCGCCGGGGGCGGGGCCGTTGGTCTCGCCCCCGGCGACTGGGTTACCGGGCACGCGTGACGTCGGCCCTCCGCCAGTGCGTCCGCTCGAATCCGCTCCGCGTCGAAGCGCGTATGACCTGGATGTGGACACCGTCCTTCCCTTCGGCTTGCTCTTGGGGTCCCGAGGCGCCACGATCTGGCCCGTGACCGTGCCGGAGACCACCGACGCCGCGTTGATCGAACGCGTGGCGGTCGGCGAGCGCGAGGCGTTCGAGGAGCTCTACGCGCGGTACGCGCGGCCCGTGCTCGGACTGGCCCTGCGGCGTCTAGGCGACCGGGGCCGGGCAGAGGACGCGGTGCAAGAGGTATTCGCAGCCGTCTGGCGCTCGGCCGCGAGCTACGACCGATCGCGGGGACCGGGTGGCGCCTGGCTCTACACGATCGCGCGCAACGCGATCGTGGACATGTTGCGGCGGCGCCCGCTCCCGACGGTCGCAGATCCGCCCGAGCCCCGCGCGACCGGCCCGACGCCCGACGATGAGGCCGAGGCGTCCTGGAACGCGTGGCGCGTCCACCGGGCACTCGAGACGCTGCCCGAGAACGAGCGCTCGGTGATCGACCTGGCGTACTTCTCCGGGCTCTCGCAGAGCGAGGTCGCCGGGTTTCTCGACGTCCCGCTCGGGACCGTGAAGACGCGAACGCGCAGCGGTCTCGCCAGGCTCGCCGACGCGCTCGAGGGGGAGCAGTGAGCCAGAAGCCCGCTCTGCTCGACGACGTGGTCGCGGCGGACGATCCCGACCGGCCGCGGCTGCAGCAGGTACACGACCTGCTCGTCGCTGCGGGCGCGCCTCCCGAGCTCCCGCCCTCGCTCCTGGGTGCCCCTGCCGCGCCGAAGAGCAGCTCGATCACGTTCCCGCGCCGCCGGTACACGACGATTGCGGCGGTGGCGGTGGCGGCGACGGTGCTCGTCGGCATCGGCTACACGATCGGTGGCCGCCACGGGCCGGAGAAGCCCGTGAAGACGATCGCGATGAGGGGCAATGCGGGCGCGTCCGCTTCGATTGCGCTGCTCGCGCCCGACAAGGCGGGCAACTGGCCGATGCGGCTCGAGATCGAGGGGCTGCCCGCCCTTCCGTCTGGCAAGAGCTACACCCTCTGGCTCACGAACGGCGGCCGGCTTGCCGCGTCGTGCGGCTCGTTCGTCGTCGCGGACGGCACCACCAGGGTTCCGCTCAACGCCCCGTACAAGCTCGGGCAGTTCGACAACTGGGTGATCGTGCGGACGGGCACGACGATCCCGTTGCTCGAAAGCGCCGCCGTCTGAGCCGGTCCGCCGGCCTTCCGGCGTGAGCGGTATCGTCGGTGTGGTGACCGATCTCGCTCCGCGCAGCCCCGTCCGCACGCAGTACGAGGACTTTGCCCGCCACGTGTTGATCTCGGGCGCGCCCAAGCGCGACCGCACGGGCACCGGCACGGTGAGCATCTTCGGCTACCAGATGCGCTTCGACCTCGCCGAGGGCTTCCCGCTCGTGACGACGAAGAAGGTGCACTTCCCGGCGATCGCGTACGAGCTGCTGTGGTTCCTGCGTGGCGACAGCAACGTGCGCTACTTGCGGGAGCACGGTGTCACGATCTGGGACGAGTGGGCCGACGACGACGGTGACCTCGGCCCCGTCTACGGCGTCCAGTGGCGCAGCTGGCCGACGCCGGAGGGCGACCACATCGACCAGATCTCCAACGTCGTGCGGCTCCTCACCGAGGATCCCGACTCGCGGCGGATCATCGTCAGCGCCTGGAACGTGGCCGACCTGCCCCGCATGGCGCTGCAGCCGTGCCACGCGCTCTTCCAGTTCCACGTCGGCAGCTCGCCCGAAGGCATGCGCGACCGGCTCAGCTGCCAGGTCTATCAGCGCAGCGCCGACGTCTTCCTCGGGGTGCCGTTCAACATTGCGAGCTACTCGCTCCTCACGCACATGCTGGCGCAGCAGTGCGACCTCGAGCCCGGCGACCTGATCTGGACGGGCGGCGACTGCCACATCTACGACAACCACCGGGAACAGGTCGAGACACAGCTCGGACGCGATCCCCATCCCTACCCGGCGCTCACCCTGCTCCGTCGTCCTGGCTCGATCTTCGGCTACCGGTTCGAGGACTTCGAGGTCACCGACTACACCCACCACCCGGCAATCCGCGCGCCGATAGCAGTGTGAGGATCTCGCTCGTCGCAGCGGTCGCCCACGGTGGCGTGATCGGACGCGACAACAGCATTCCGTGGCGGATCCCGGACGACGTGGCGCGGTTCCGGAAGCTCACGATGGGTCATCCCGTCGTGATGGGCAGGCGGACCTGGGACTCCATCCCCGGCCGCTTCCGGCCGCTACCCGGTCGGCGCAACATCGTCGTGACCCGGAACAGGAAGTGGTACGGCGACGGCGCGGAGCGGGTCGGCTCGCTCGAGGAGGCGCTCGACCTTGCCGGCGATGCCCCGGAGGTGTTCGTGATCGGTGGCGGAGAGATCTACGCGGCTGCCCTTCCGTTCGCCGACGAGCTGCAGCTGACCGAGATCGACGCCGAGATCGACGGCGACACGCTGTTCCCGCCGATCGACGGCGCGGCTTTTGAGGAGGTCGAGCGGGAGCGGCATGACTCGACCGATGGCCCCGCCTTCGCCTTCGTCCGCTACGTCCGGCGCGCCGTGCCGTGAGGCAGGTGCTCGTCGGCACCTCCGGGTGGGGGTATCCGTCCTGGCAGCCGGGCTTCTATCCGGCGGGGCTCGACCGCGGCGAGTTCCTCCCGTTCTACGCCGCCCGGCTGCAAACCGTCGAGCTCAACGCGACGAAGTACCGGCTGCCCTCGGAGGAGCAGTTTCGCTCGTGGGCGGACCAGGTTCCGGACGGCTTCCGGTTCGCGGTCAAGGCGCCCGACGGCCTCGAGCGAAGGCTTTCCACGTTCGAGGAGCGGGTGCGGTGCCTCGGCGACCGCCTCGGCTGCGTGCGGGTCGTCGTCGAGCGGCCGCGCGATGACGGCTTCCTCGAGCTGCTCCTCGGCTCTGCCGACCCGGCCATCCGCTATGCCCTCGACCTCCGCGATCCGAGCTGGGACGGCGTCGAAGAGCGGCTCACCGCCTCGGGTGCGGTGCGCGTCGACGACGACTCCGGGGCAGCGGGCTGGGCGTACCTCCGCTACCGCGAGCTCCGCTACGCGGACGGGGAGCTGGACGCGATCGCCTCCCGTCTAGCGGCCCTCTCCGCGGCAGGCGCCGAGACGCTCGCCTACTTCCGCCACGGTGAAGCGCCCGACGCGCCGACGGCCGCGATCCGCGTCGCAGCGATGTACGGTTCGACGTGATGCAGCCCTCCCTCGACGCGATCGGGATCACGACCGCCGACATGCCGGCCTCGTGCCGCTTCTACGCCCTGCTCGGTGTCCCGGTCGGCCAACCGGGCGTCGATGACGACCATGTCGAGGCCACGCTCCCGTCAGGGATCCGGCTGATGTGGGACTCGGTCGAGTTGATGAGGCAGATCGACCCCGGCTGGCAGCCGCCGACCGGACAACGGCTCGGGCTCGCCTTCCACTGCGGCACTGCGTCAGGCGTCGACGCGACCCACGCGGCGATCGTGACCGCCGGATTCGCCTCGAAGGCGGAGCCCTGGGACGCGTTCTGGGGCCAACGCTACGCATACGTCGTCGATCCGGACGGCAACGAGGTCAGCCTGTTCGCTCCGCTCGACGGTTGATCGATCCGAAGGCTCGCCCGCAGCCGGTGGTCATCGCCCGCCGTGGTAGAATGACGGCTCTTCCATCGTCTGCCTGACCTCCCCTGGCCAACGCGGCCGGTGACGCAATCGGAGAGGTCGCGATGATCGAAGCGCCTGGTACCAGCGTCAAGTCAGAAGTCCACGGCGATGTCGTCGTTGTGGCACTGGTCGGCGATCACGATGTTGCGAGCGTCGCGGATGTCCGTGCCGAGCTCGGCGCCGTCGCAGCATCGGGCAGCGGGCTCGTCGTATCGCTGATGGAGACCACGTTCTTCGACTCGTCCGTCGTGCACGCGCTGTTCGACGCCGACGGGCAGCTGATCGAGCGCGACCGCCGCCTCGTTCTCCATGTGGCGACGGCGCCGATCGTGAGCCGCGTGCTCGAGATCTCGGGACTCCACGAGACCGTCCCGGTCACCGGATCTCTACGCGAGGCAATCGAGCTCGCGCGGCGCCCACCGGAGCGTCGAGCGCCGACCGACGCATGATGCTCGCGCTGTCGATCCGTGCTCCCCGGCAGGTTCGTGACTCGCTGGAGTTGCAGTACGCCGGGTCCATGGAGCGGTCGCTGCTCGACGATGTGCGGCTGCTCACCTCGGAGATCGTCAGCAACGCGGTTCAACACTCTGGCCGGCCGGCCGGAGACCCGTTGACGATGGAATCGTCGCTCGTCGGAGGCGTCTTCCGCGTCGACGTGTCCGACGGCGGCAGGGGCAAGCCCGAGCTCACGCCGCGGACGATGAGCCCGCCGTCGGGCCTCGGCATCGTTCAGATGCTGAGCGACCGCTGGTCGAGCCACCAGAACGACACGTTCCGCGTCTGGTTCGAGATCGACGTCGAAACGGCGGCCACGGTCCGTCGCAAGGACGGCGCCCTGCTTCGCTAGGGGCCTGCTCGGAGCTTGGCACCACCGACTCTACGACGCTCGGCAGGCAAGGGCTGCCGATCCGGCACGAGGCGGTGCATGAGGGCACGTCGATCCTGTCGACGACCTCGTCTTCGTAGCTGTCGATGGCGATCGCCTCTCCGGACAGGCCCGCCGGCCGGCCGCCGTACTCCTCCTCGGCCAGAGGCTTGCCGTGGAGCGCGAAGAGTCGCCGGTCGATCCGGAGCAACAGCGTTCGTCGTGGCGAGAGCGTCCCGTTGAAGTCGAACACGACTACCTGTACCGCCCCATCCGGAGAATCAAAGGCTTGCGCCCGGGGCCTCGCCAGGCAGGAGAAACGGGTTGCTCCACGCGAGGCGCCCCCGCTCGTCCTCGACCTCGACCCTGGCCCAACGCCAGAACTCGGGATACTCGAAGCCCGCCAAGGTGACGAGCCCGTCGGCGTCGCGCTCGCGGGCCTCGCCGCGCCAGTCGCCCATCGCCGGGTCGGCGTTGACGCCGCAGCCGTCCCAGGGGCCTGAGCGAAGCCGGACAGACCTCGCCGCCGAGCAGCGCACGACGACACGATCGTCCGCGACGACGATGTCGAGCAGCCGTGGGCCTGCAGAGCCGTAGTGGCGGCCGCGGCGGAGCGCATCCACGACGGCGGGTACCGACCGCTCCTCGGCCAGCACCCACGTCCAGCCGAAGCGGCTGTCCTCGCCGGGCGAGTGGCAGTCGTCGGTCGCGATCCCCGTCAGCAGGCGATTCTGCTGGAGCAGGTCGTCCCAGTGGACGGTGGAGAGGCCGTTGCCCTGCAACACCTCCGCACTCCCGTTCCAGATCTCGATGCCCGCGAGAGACGGGGCCGCCAGCATGTCCTCGACTCGGAGGCCGCTCCAGTAGGGATGACACAGGAACGGGACGCCCCCGTGCGCCACGATCCAGGCGGCCAGCGCCTCGATGTCCGGAAACGGCTCCCTCGCCTCCGGCAGCTCCGAGACGCCGATCGCGAGCACCTCGGCCTCCGCGTGAGCGGTGGGAGCCGCCGCCGTGAGCTCGCTGGCGGGGAGGACGACGAGCCGGTCGTGCTCGATCTCCGTCACGTGCCAGTGGTCGGTGATAGCGAGGACGTCGAAGCCCGCCTCCGCGTAGTGGTCGCAGAGTGCGGTAGGAGACGCGTCGCCGTCCGAGTTGGTCGTATGGGCGTGCAGCTGGCAGCGGAGCCAGACGCCGTCCTCACGGAAGAGCGAGCCCGGCACAGGTCAGGGCAGCGGGTGCGGCGAGGTGAAGTAGCACTTGCACGAGCCCCCGAGGGTCGGCTCGAAGCCGGTCCAGCCCGACGAGTGCGCACTGATCGCGTCCGCGACGACGAGCTGGACGTAGGGGCGCTGCTGCGCGAGATACGCCTCCATCTTCCAGACGAGCGCCCGCCGCTGCTTGACGTCGACGAGCGAGCTCTGCTTCTTCCACCAGCTGTCGTAGAGTGGGTCGTCGAACCCCGTGTCGCTGTTGTTGTACCACTCGCCCTTCGTGACGACCGAGAGGTTGAACGAGGGGTCGATGTACGGGTGCCAGTACCACGTGTACATGTCGGCGTTGAGGTACTTGCCGTCTGGCCCGGCGATCAGCTCGTAGGCCTGGGCGCCGTCGCCGCCGGGCTTCAGCTTCAGCTGCACCCCGATCTGCCCGAACGCCCTCGCCAGGATCTGGAACTGGCGGTCGCCGTTGAAGTCCAGGTCCTTCGGGACGATCACGCTGTAGGTCATCGGATGCCCAGCCTGCGCGTACTTCCCATTCGTTGCCGGCACGACGCGGATCCCGTTCGCGCCCCGTCGATAGCCGAGCGAGTCGAGGATCGCGTTCGCCTTTGCGGCGCTGTGCGAGAGCGGCTTGACGGCAGGGTTCAACCACCCCTCCGCCCTCGACGCCGGCCCGAGGATGTTCGCCCACGGCTTTGCGTGACCGCTGAAGACGACGTCGACGATCTGGTCGCGCGGAATCGCGTACTCGAACGCCTGCTTGAGGCGCGGGCTCAGGAGCTCACGGTTCTTCGGCTTCTTCGGGTTGGAGTTGAAGCCGAGGTTCGTGACCTCTGACCCGGCGCCGAAATCGACGACGACGCCCTTCTTCTTCTTCACGATGTCGGCGGCGCCGTACGGCAGGGAGTCGATGAAATCGAGATTCCCGTGCTCGAGCTCGACGGCCATCGACGTCGGGTTGGTGAAGTACGTGAACGCAACCCCGGCCGACTTCGGCTTCGGGCCGTAGAAGTACGGGTTCGGCTTGAAGGCGGTCGTGCCCTTCTCCTCGAACTGCGTCACCGTGTACGCACCGCCGGCGACGACGGGAAGATGATCCTGCGGCTTGTAGTGCTTCAGTCCTGCGCCGTTCTTGCCGAGCTGCGAGCTCCAGACGTGCTCCGGCAGGATGAAGAACTGCTCCAGGTTGGCAAGCGCCGGCGCGATCGGGCGTGAGTACGTGACGACGAGCGTCTGCGGGTCCGGTGCGGACGCCCCCTTGATCCCCTCGATCGCACTGGCCACATACGAGCCCGGACCATTCTTGAACTTGATCGCCGTCCGCAGCGTCCAGACGGCGTCCTGCGCCGTCAACGGCACTCCGTCGGACCACTTCCCCTTCCGCAACCGATACGTCCACGTGAGCCCGTCCTTGCTGTGCGACCAGCTGGACGCCCAGTCACCCTCGATCCTCGGCCCCGGGCCGTACTGGATCAGCTGCGGGTAGATCATCGTGTACGCCATCGTGTCGTTCGTCTCGATCCCGACGAACGGGTTCAGCGTGTCGACGTAGTACTGCGTCCCGACCCGGAGAACCTTCGAGTCGGCACTCGAGGCACGAATGCTCGCTGCACCGATGCCCGCGAACAGCAACAGGGCGAGGAGCACCGTGACGACGAGCACAAGACGGCGGGTTGGTCGCTGCGCCACAGGGCACTCCTCGGGTTCGATGTCAGGCGCCCGATCGCACGCGACCGGACTCGCCGAGTATGACGGGTGAAGACCGGTTCTGGTTGTCGATCCCGTGGCGACGGGGTTGCGAAGAGGTGACCGGGGGCGCTGGGATCAGGACATGCGGATCGAGACGATCGTCGCACGCCACGCGCCCCGGGGGGCCGGAACATCGACACCGTCGCCGACCGCAGCGCCCATGAGCGCGCTCCCGAGCGGCGAGTCCGGCGAGACGCCGCCCACGCTCGAGATCTCGATCTCCATCTTCTCGCCCTGCTCGTCCTCGATCTCGACGATCGAGCCGACGCCGACCGTATCGGTGGAGGTGTGCTCGACCGTGACTGCGTGCTGCAGCTTGTGCCGGAGCCTCGTGATCCGCGCCTCCAGGAGGCCCTGCTCGTTCTTCGCCGCGTGGTACTCGAAGTTCTCCGACAGATCGCCGAACGCGCGGGCCGTCGCGATCGCGTCGACCGCCGCCTTCCGCTGCGGGCCTTCCATGTCGGCGAGCTCGGTCTCGAGCGTCTGGCGCTGGGCCGCCGTGAGTTGCTGTCCTTCGAGATCGCTCATGCGCAGAGCGTAGACGATCGCGGCGCCGCCACCCGCCGAGCCGTCAACCGCCCACCGGGGGGATGGCGAGGAGGGACGGTGCAGCCGACAACGTCTATACGTTGAATGCAACCCACCGAAAGGACCTCACCGTGCGTCCGATCGTCCTGGCTCCGATCCTGGCCGCCGTCGTCGGCGCCCTCTCCGTCTCGCCCACGCATGCCGCGCCGGCCGCGGCGACCTCGTGCAACCTCAACGGTTCGTGGGTGGCGAACAACGCCGAGACGGCGCGCTATGTCGCGGCGATCAACCCTACGACGACCGCAATCACGATCACGAGCGGCGCGCTCTCGGCCACGTTCAACCGAGGCACGTTCACGTTCGGATCAATCGGGCTCAAGCTCAAGGGGCGTAAGGGCGGTGCGTCGATCAAGCAGGAGCTCGATATCCAGTCGGTCGCGCCCTACACGGCGCGCGCGCGCCAGATCGCTCTCGGTCCGGGAAGCTTCAAGATCACGTACATCAGCACCGTGATCAAGACATCGAGCGGGGTCACCGTCCCCGTCAGGCTTCCGAACCTGGCGAACCGGTCACCGCGCGGATCGCTCGCGTACACGTGCACGGCGAGCGTGCTGCACCTCCACGTTCCTGCCGGTGCCGCCGGCGTGACGCTGACGCTGCGCCGCAGTCACCGCTAACGCCGGCTAGAACAGGCCGATCGTTTCGCCGTTGTCGTCGATGTCGATCGCGAAGGCGGCTGGCTGTGGGCCGAAGCCGGGCATCTGCAGCATGTCGCCGCAGAGCGGCACGAGCATGCCGGCGCCGGAGTAGACGCGGATGTCGCGGATCGGGACGATGAAGCCCGTGGGGCGGTTCCGCAGGAGCGGGTCGTGGGAGAGCGACAGGTGTGTCTTTGCCATGCAGATCGGCAGATGCGCGAGGCCCTGCTTCTCGTAGCGCGCGATCGCCTCGCGGGCCGCGGGAGCGAGGTCGATGCCGTCGGCCCCGTACACGGTCTTCGCGACCTTCTCGATCTTCGCGGCGATGGGCTCGTCGTCGGTGTAGAGCATCGTGAAGTTGGATTCGGCCTCGGCCGCGGCAGCGACAACCTCTGCGAGCTCGACCGTGCCCTCCCCGCCCTGGCCGAACCCGTTGTGGATTGCGGCTCCGAAGGCGCCTGCCTCGAGCGATCGCGTCTTGATCAGCTCGAGCAGCTCGGGCTCGTCGTCGGGCCGCGTGTTGATCGCCACCACCGGCTGGATCCCGAACGCCCGCACGTTCTCGATGTGCTTCGCGAGGTTCGCCATCCCCGTCTCGACCTCGGCCGCCATCTGCTCCATCGGCGCCTTTTCGCGCCAGTCGCCGCCGCCGTGATGGCGCAGAGCACGCACCGTCGCAACGATCACGACGACATGCGGCCTCAGGCCGCCCACGCGGCAGACGATGTCCATGAACTTCTCCATCCCGAGGTCGGCGGCGAAGCCCGACTCGGTGATCACGAACTCGCCGAGCTTGAGGGCGATGCGGTCGGCGATGATCGAGTTGTTGCCATGGGCGATGTTCGCGAACGGCCCCGCATGCATGAAGCAGAGCTGGCCCTCGAGCGTCTGCACGATGTTCGGCTTCAGCGCGTCCTTGAGCAGCACCGCCATCGCGCCGGCCGCCTTGATCTCCTCGGCCGTGACCGGGTCGCCGGCGGGCGTGTAGCCGACCGTGATCGCGCCGAGCTTCCGGCGCAGGTCGGAAAGGTCCGTGGCGAGCGCGAGGATCGCCATCACCTCGCTCGCGGCCGTGATGTCGAAGCCGGACTCCGCCGGCACACCGTTCTTGCCGCCGCCGAGCCCGCCGACGATGTTCCGCAGCTGCCGATCGGTGACGTCGATCGCGCGGCGCCAGGTGACCGTTGCGATCTCCGGCTCGTGACGGTGGAACCGATGCGCGTCCACGAGCGCCGAGAGCAGGTTGTTCGCAGCGGTGATCGCGTGCATGTCGCCCGTGAAGTGGAGGTTGATGTCCTCCATCGGCACGACCTGCGCATAGCCCCCGCCGGCGGCACCACCCTTGACCCCGAAGACCGGACCGAGCGACGGCTCGCGCAGCGCCAGAATCGCGCGGCGGCCGATCTTCCCGAACCCCTGCGCCAGCGACACCGACGTCGTCGTCTTCCCCTCACCCGCCGGCGTCGGCGTGATCGCCGTCACGTTGACCAGCTTCGCATCCGGCGTGCCCGCGAGACGCTCGAGGATCGAGAGATCGACCTTCGCCTTGTAGCGGCCATAGAGCTCGAGCTCGTCCGGCTCGATTCCCACCTCAGCGGCGACCTCCGCGATCGGGCGCATCGCCGCCGCCTGAGCAATTTCGAGACTGGAGAGCATGGTGAGACCCTTTCGTTGCGTCAGTGACTGACGGCGGCGGCGGCGACTTCGGAGACGAGGTTGTCGTTGTAGAAGCGCTCGAGCTTGAACGGCTCGATCAGGTCCGGCGTCTTTCCGGTCGCGATCAGCTCGGCCAGCGTCACGCCCGTGATCGGCGCCGCCTTGAACCCGTAGGTGCCCCAGCCGCAGTCGACGAGGAAGCCTTCGACCTCGGTCAGGCCCATGATCGGGCTGTAGTCCGGGCTCATGTCGCAGAGCCCGGTCCAGTGGCGCAGGATCTTCGTCGCGTGCAGCTGCGGGAACAGCTCGAGGATGTGCCGGCACGCGTACTCGATGAACGAGAACGTGCCCTTGTTGGAGTAGGTCGGATACGGCTCGACCTCGGCCCCGATCAGGAACTCTCCGCGATCGGTCTGGGAGCAGTAGATGTGCATCTGCGCCGAGACGATGATCTTGTCGAGGAACGGCTTCACGGGCTCGGTCACGAACGCCTGCAGGATCGAGCCGGTGATCGGCAGCGGCACGCCGGCGAGCGCTGCGACGGGCGTCGACCAGCCGGCGGTGGCGCTGAGCACGACGCTCGTCGAGATGTCCCCCTTGTTCGTCTTGACGCCCTGGATCCGGCCGTTGCTGACGTCGAATCCCGTCACCTCGACGCCCTGGTGAATCTCGATGCCGCGCCGCCCGACCTGCTTGGCGTAACCCCACACGACCGCGTCGTGGCGGATGATGCCGCCCGGCGGGTGGTAGAGCGCGCCCTGGATCGGCCAGGTGACGTCGTCGCCGACATGGATCTGGGGGCAGAGCTTCTTCACCTCGTCCCGGTCGATCACGCGGCTGTCGATCCCGAGCAGCTTGTTGACCTCGGCGCGCTCGTTCTGAACGACGAGTGAGCGATCCGAGTGAGCCAGCGTGAAGTGACCGTGCTGCGAGAACATCATGTTGAAGTCGAGGTCGGCAGAGAGCTTCTCGTAGAGCTTGACGCTCTCCTTGTAGAACGCCGCCCCCTCCGGGGTGCGGTAGTTCGCACGGATGATCGTCGTGTTGCGGCCCGCGGCGCCCGAGCCGATATAGCTCTTCTCGAGGATCGCGACGTTCGTGATGCCGTGGTGGATCGCGAGGTAGTACGCAGTTGCGAGCCCGTGCGAGCCACCACCGACGATGATCACGTCGTAGTGCTTCTTCAGCCGGCCGGGCCGCTTGAGGATCTCCTTCCGGAGGAAGATGTCCTTCATGCCCCGGCCCCGGAGGGGAGGGCGTCCACGCCGATCGGACCGCCGCCGAGCGCGGAGGCGCGGTCGACGGCCACGTCCCAGACGAACTGGCCGAGCTCCTGAGCACAGATCAGCCAGTAACCGCCCTCGCAGCGGAGCACGTGACCCTGGACGTGGGCGATCTCACCGCCCGACGGGAAGTGATCGATATGCGTCATCCGCCGCAGCACGGTGTCGGCCTCGGGCCCGACGATCGCAATGACCGAGTAGGCGCCCGTGACGTCGAGCGAGAAGCGGTCGCCGACCTGCGCACGCACGGAGTCGGCGCGATCGGGCCGGCAGAGCACGAGCGCGCGTCGTGGCGAGATCGCGTACCAGATGATGCCCTCGCCCTCGATCGGCTCACCCGCAGGGCGAAGCTCGAGCTTCGTCTGGTGGGAGACGTCGGCGATCCCGACGGCGGCGTGGTTCTCCGCACCGGGGATCGACACGGGGACGAGCCAGCCGTTGCGCTCCTCGAACGTGGCGCCGAGATCGCGCTGCGCGCGCTCGATCGCCGAGACCGCGACCGGGTGGATGGCGCCCCGATCACCAGCGGCGTCCACGGAGAGGAAAGGAAGGGCGGTCACGACTTCACCTTCTCGCCGGCCGGGTCGTAGAAGGCGCCGAGGTGCACCGTCATCGGCACCGGGCGGCCGTTCACCTGCACGTCGAAGCGGCCACCGTCGACCGCGAGGTCATTGGGGATGATCGCGAGGCCGATCACCTTGCCGAGCTCGGCGCTGCGACGCACGCTCGTGACGCGGCCGGACGACTTGCCGTCGACCACGACCTGACCGCCTTCGACCGGGATTGCGCCGGACGGGCTCTCGAAGCCGACGAGCATGGAGCGCAGGCCGCGGTCGGCCGCCTGCTGCGTGGCCCACTTTCCGACCCACTCGAACTCCTTGTCGTTCTTCACGAGCCACGGCATCGCGGCCTCGTGCAGGTTCGACTCGGAGTCCGTGTCCTGACCGATGATCACGTGACCCTTCTCGAGCCGGAGGATTCGCTGCGGCTCGAGACCGAACGGCTTCGGCTCGAGGTCGGCAGCCTGCTCGAAGATCGCGTCCCAGACGTGCTGGGCCAGCGGGCTCGGGAAGTGGAGCTCGTAGCCGAGCTCACCGACGAACCCGATTCGGAGCGCGAGTGTCGGCACACCGGCGACGGTCACCTGCTTGGCGTCGAGATAGGCGAAACCGTCGGCCGAGAAGTCGTCGTCCGAGACGCGCTGCATCGCCTCGCGCGCGTTCGGCCCGGCGACGTTGATCGCCGAGAGGGCGCCCGTCAGGTTCGCGAACTGGACGTCCATGAACCACACCGCGTTCCACCACGTGAACCACTGAAAGACGCCGTCCGCGCCGGTCGACGTCGCCGACACGTAGAACGTGTCCTCGTCTACCCGGGCAACGACGCCGTCGTCCATGATCCGGCCTGCGTCGCCCGTGAGGACGCCGTAGCGCGTTCGACCGACCTTGAGATCGGAGAAGCGATTGGGGTAGACGCGGTCGAGGAATGCACCGGCGTCAGGCCCGGTGACGAGGATCTTGCCGAGCGTCGAGACGTCGATCAGGCCGAGCGCCTTGTGCACGTGCTGCGCCTCGGCGCCTGCATCGGGGCCATACGAGTGCGGCCGCCGCCACGCGCCCGTCCACATCATCGTGCCGCCCATGTCCTTGTGGCGGTGATGCAGCGAGGTGCGCTTGCGCGGCTCCTGCGGCGGGCCGGCGAGCAGGCCCATCGAGATCGGTGTGTACGGCGGCCGGGCCGTCGTGGTGCCGATCGTGTTCTCGTCGATCCCTGTCGTCTTGGCGTAGACGCGGATCGAGTTCGTGTGGCAGAGCCGGCCCTGGCACGGCCCCATCGTCACCGTCGTGTAGCGCTTCGAGAGCTCGATCGAGTCGAAGCCCTCGGCGATCGCGTACTTCAGATCCTTGGTCGTCTGGTCCTCGCAGAAGCAGACGAAGCACTTGTCGCCCCGTTGATCGAGGATCGGGCGCGGTACCGCCGGCTCACCGATATCGCCGGTGACGGCGCCGACGGCCACGACGTGCGCGGGGAGATCGGTGGGGACGAAGACGCCCCGGCTCTCGTCGTACGCGACGCGCGCTCCGGCCTGGGCGAGCAGCTTGTAGTTCGGCTGCGGGCTTCCCGACATCACGATCATGTCCGCCTTCACGTGATTGCCGTCGATCGAGACCTGCGCCACCTTGCCGCCCTTGCCCTGCGCCTCGATCGCGGGGCTGCCTGCCTCGCGGAAATCGACTATCCGCGCGATCTCGACGCCGGCAGCCTCGAGATCGGCGGCCGCAGCGAGGCCACGGTCGTCGACCGTGAGAACGACGGCGCGCTCGGCGGGCTTGATCGAGAAGCCGTTGACCAGGCGGCGGGCGGCGTCCGGCAGCATCACACCGACGAGGTCGTTGCCGGGGAAGACGAGCGGCTGCTCGATGATCCCGCTCGCCACGATTACGCGGTGCGCACGGAACTTGAGCAACAGGTTGCCGTAGGCGACCGGCACGAGCCCCTGCTCGAACAGTCCGATCGCGATCGCGGGCGCGAGGAGCTCGACGCCCGCCGCAAGGGCTCGCCCGCGTAGCTCCGCGGCCGTACCGATTCCCTCCCGGTCGGCGAGCAGCGCTCCGCCGACGTCGTACCCCTCATCGATCACGACGACCGACTCACCGCCCTCGGCGGCGGCGATCGCTGCCTCGAGGCCGGCCTGGCCACCACCGATCACGACGACGTCGACGTGGCGGTTCTCGATGTCGATGCGCTCCTGCCGGGATCCGTTCGGATCGAGCGGGCCGAGGCCGGCCGCGCCGCGGAGCACCTTCTCGTACAGCGGCCAGAGCTTGCGGGGTCGGATGAAGGTCTTGTAGTAGAAACCGGGCGGCGTGAAGGGCCCACCGAGCTTGTCGGTGACCTGCATCAGGTCGTGGGTCAGAGAGCCCACGTAGTTCTGGCCTTTGACCGCAGCGCCCTCACGGAGCGGCGTCGTGCAAACCCGAACGCTCGGGATCCCGTCGACCGTCATCTGGCAGTTGGCGCAGTGCCCCGAGCAGCAGACGAGCCCGCGCGGACGGTGGTACTTGAAGCTTCGCGAGAAGACCCGCTGGCCGGAGGCGTAGAGCGCGGAGCCGATCGTGTCGCCCTCGAAGCCCTGAACCGACTTGCCGTGGAAGGTGAACGAGATGGGCCTGGCGCGGTCGATGCGCTCGCCGGACTGTGGAGCGAGACGTGTCACGCTGCCGGCTCCGGGCGCCAGGTCTTCTCGACCTCGTTGGTGTAGGTGTGGCGCTCGGCGAGGAACCAGTCCTCGCACGTGCGACAGAACCACCACTCCCGCTGCGTTCCCCAGACGTTGCGGCGGAAGTAGACGTACTCGTTCAGCTCGCGCACCGTCGGGGTGGAGGCCGGCCGCTTGGTCGTCTCACCGGCGCAACGAAGCTCAGCCACCTCACGTGGGCCACAGTTGGGACAGGTGACGAGCATCGACATAGCGAATCCGACCTCGGGAATATTGCGCTAGACGGGATAGCGTGCTATCAGTGGAAAGAGACTAGCGCGATGCCGAGAACCGGTCAACCCTCCACCCGAGACGTCGAAGCAACGGTACGCGCCGTCGAGATCCTCGACGTCCTCGCCGAGGGCGGCGAGCTCGGCACGACCGACGTTTCGCGCCGCACCGGGATCAGCGCCAGCACCGTATCGCGCCAGCTCGGCACGCTGACCCGCGTTGGCCTCGTCGAGCACGTCGCGGCGACGGGCCGGTACCGGCTCGGCGTGCGGACGCTGCGCTACGCGAACGCGGTGCTCGCGCGACTCAACCTCCGGGACCTCGCACGCCCTCACATCGAGGAGCTCGTGCACCGGGTCGGCGAGACGGCAACGCTCTCGATCCCCGGTGACAGCGACGCCATCACCGTCGACTTCGTGCCGACCGATCGCTACCTCCAGGGAGTGACACGGCTCGGCCGGCCAAGCGTCGGCCATGCCTCGTCGGCGGGCAAGGTGATGCTCGCATTCGGCGCCGTGCCGCTTCCACGTGGCAAGCTCGCTGCCTTCACGCCTCACACGATCACAGACCCGTCCGAGCTGGCCGCCGAGATCGAGCGCGTGCGCGCCCGCGGGTGGGCGCAGGCGACGGAGGAGCGCGAGGACGGCCTTGGCGCGATCGCAGCCCCCGTCTGGGGATCCGGCGGCGAGCTCGCAGCGATCGTTGCACTGCAAGGCCCGACGAGCCGCTTCGACCGTGCGGGGAGAGAGCAGGCAGTGCCGCTGATGATTGCGTGCGCGGGCCGAATCTCCACGGCTCTCGGCTGGACCGGCTAACCGCCCGGCGAAAACGCCGGAGATCCGCCTATCGCCCCGATCGTCCGCCTAAGGCGCTGTGCGGATCGACTCCCAGGTCATCGCGACCCCGTGCGAGAGGGCGACCTCGGGAGTGAACGCGAGCACGCTCGCGGCCAGTCCGCCGTCGAGCACGCTGCGACCGAGCTCGCCGGGGCGCGCGGGCTCGTGGATAGCCGCCTCGCCCGAGCCGGCGACCGTGTGACAGACCTCGTACAGCTCGAGCACCGACGTCGCCCTGCCGGTTCCGATGTTGAACACTCCTCCGACGGGGCTATCGATTGCCGCAACCGTCGCCCGTGCGACGTCGCCGACGTACACGTAGTCCCTGCTCTGTAAGCCGTCTCCGAAAATCCTGCATGCCTCGCCGCTAAGGAGCCTGCCGAGGAAGATCGCAACCACTCCGGCCTCCCCGTGCGGATCCTGTCGTGGCCCGTAGACATTGCCGAACCGCAGCGCAACGTGGGGCATTCCGTAGAGCCGCGCAAACGCACCGAGATAGCCCTCACCTGCCAGCTTCGCGGCGCCATAGGGTGAGAGCGGAAGACACGGGCCATCCTCACGCGCAGGTACATCACACTCTCCATAGATCGCACCACCTGTCGAAGCGAAGACCACTCGTGCACCAACGAGGCGCGCCGCCTCCGCCACGTTGACGGTGCCCAACACATTGATTGCAGCGTCGCGGGCAGGCTCGGCGACGGAGACGCGGACGTCCGCCTGCGCCGCTAGATGCACAATCGCCTGGGCGCCGATCTCGCGAACGAGAGGCTCGAGCGGGTCGCGAACATCATGGACATGCAGCGTCGCAGCAGCTGGGACATTCTCCCGCCGGCCGTTCGAGAGGTCGTCGACGACATGCACCTCGTCACCCCGCGCGACGAGTGCCTCGACCACGTGCGACCCTATGAATCCGGCTCCACCGGTGACGAGCATCCGCATGGCGGCAATCTAGTCGGAACGTCGTGGTCGGTCCGGGCCGAGCCGTCCGCGAGGGCCGGGACGGGGGAACTATGGCGACCGCGGGACCACGCCACGAAGAAGCTCCCTGACGGTGCTCAATTCCGCTGGTGGCAATTGCATCCCGCCGTGGACGATTCGGGCTTGACACGACACCCCCTGCGAGCGTAGACACGGGGTGTCACGATCGGGTACCGATCGTGACACCCCACGATCCCGATCGCAGATTCCGAAAGAGGAGGCGCGCGTGGCAACCGATCTCGACCGCTTTGTCGCAGAGGAGGGCCGCGACGCCCTGATCGCAGAAGTCCGGCGTCGCATCGACGCCGAGGGCGTGACCTACATCTACTACCAATTCGTCTCGGTCACGGGCCGGATCATGGGTAAGGGCGTCCCCGCCGCGCACTGGGAGAGCATGGCCGCGAAGGGATTCCAGCTCGTCTACGGCTCGACCGCCAACCTGTTCACCGACCGGCATGGGAACTACATCGGGTACGGCCCCGAGGCCGCCGAGCTCGTCGGCCTGCCCGAGCCGGAGACGTTCGAAATCCTCCCCTGGGACAGCAAGGTCGCGCGTGTCTGGTGCACCTGCTTCCGCAACCGCGAGGAGCTCGAGGATGCCGCATCGTTCCTCACCTCCGACTGCCGCGGCAACCTGAAGCGGATCCAGGCCGAGTTCGAGGCGGCGACGGGTCTCCACCTTCGCGCCGGCACCGAGCCCGAGATGATGTGGCTCAATCTGAAGGAAGACGGGACGCCCGACATCAGTGGCGTCACGAAGCCGTACTGCTACCACATCGACCAGTTCTCGGAGCTCCAGCCGATCATCCACAAGGTGGTCGAGTACGGCCAGGCGCTCGGCCTGGACATGATCCAGGGCGATCATGAGGACGCGCCGGGCCAGATCGAGCTCAACTTCAACTTCGACCGCGCCGAGCGCACCGCCGACAACCTCTCCACGTTCCGGCAGGTCTGCCGTCAGGTCGGCCGCGAGCTCAACGCCTTTCCGTGCTTCATGCCGAAGCCGTTCATGGGCGTCTCGGCAAACGGCTGCCATCACAACATCTCGCTGTGGCGCGGTGACGAGAACGCGTTCCTGCCGGAGACGGAGGATCAGCGGCTGCCGAGCGAGATCGGCCTGTGGGCGATCGGCGGCATCCTCGAGCACCTCGGAGCCCTCACCGCGATCACCTCGCCGACCGTGAACTCGTACCGGCGCCTCTGGGACACGGGCTTCTGGGCACCGGTCTTCGCCGACTGGGGCTTCCAGAATCGCACCACCGCACTCCGCGTCTCCGCCCCGGGGCGGTTCGAGTACCGCTCCGTCGACTCCGCGGTAAACCCGTACCTCTCGATGGCCGCGCTGATCATGGCGATGTGGGACGGCATCGAGCGCAAGCTCGACCCGGGCGAGCCGGAGGAGCGGAACATCTACGCTGCGATGGAAGCAGGCAAAGAGGTCAAGAAGATCCCCATGACCTTCGGCGACGCACTCGATGCACTCGAGGCGGACGAGGTGGTCAAGAAGGCGATGCCGGGTGAGATGTACACCGTGTTCATGCACTACAAGCGCGACGAGTGGGAGCGCTTCTGTGCGACCGTCACCGACTGGGACGTCAACGAGTACCTCGACATCCTGCCGTGATCCGGCCGAGCTTCTCGGCGCGTCAACCGGAGAGCCACCGGCCTCTCGGCTGAGCCGCCCCACGTTTCCCTGACCGAGCCCAACGGAGAAGAGACCACATGTGCGGAATCGCAGGAATCATCTACAAGGACGGTGAGCATCCGATCGGGACGGAGATGACCCGGATGCTCCAGTCGATGAAGCACCGCGGCCCCGATTCGACCGGCTACGCGCTCTACGGGCAGCCGTCGAACCTCGTGATCATGCGCTACAAGCTCGCCGACGCCAACACGCCTCGCGATTTCGAGTACGAGGATCGGCTGCGGCGGCACGGGGCCGAGGTCGAGCGGCGCCTCGCCGCGCTCGGCGCCGTCGTCAAGAAGCTCGAGGAGGAGACCGAGTACGCCTTCCGGGTCACCCTCGTCTACGACGGCGACCTCAAGCGGCTCGCAGACTTCGTCGAGGACGTGCCCGACGTCGAGGTGCTGTCGCTGGGCCACTCGCTCGAGATCGTCAAGGATCTCGGCGACGCCGAGACGGTCGCGGGCGGCTATCACCTCAACGACTTCAACGGCACCCACGCGATCGGCCACGTCCGCATGGCGACCGAGTCCGACGTCGACATCTCTGGCGCCCATCCCTACTGGGCGTACCCCTTCTCCGACGTCGCCGTCGTCCACAACGGCCAGCTGACGAACTACTTCCAGTGGAAGCGCCGCCTCGAACGCTCGGGGCACCGGTTCCAGTCCGAGTGCGACTCGGAGATCATCGCCGTCTACCTCGCCGAGAAGATGAGCGAGGGCGCAACGCTCGAGGACGCGATGAAGGAGAGCCTGGAAGAGCTGGACGGCGTCTTTACCTACATCTGCGTCACAAGGGACGCACTCGGCGTGGCGAAGGACGAGATGGCCGCGAAGCCGCTCGTGCTCTACGAAGCCGACGACCTCGTCGCACTCGCCTCCGAGGAGATCGCGATCCGCGCGATCATCGACCACGAGATCGACACCTACGACCCGTACGAAGGAGAGGTGCTGGTATGGCAGCGCTAGGCGAGCACGCCATCAGCTACGACGCGCGCGGCCTCGCCGAGCCGGATGCCGCGGTGCCGAAGGTCTCCGAGATCGACGGCACCAGGGCCGAGTTCGACGCCCACGACCTGACCACACGCCAGATCAACCTGGAGCTGCGGTGGCTGATCAACGAGCAGGGCGTCACGGACGTCACCGTCCGCAACCCCGGCTCGAAGCACTCGCTCGGCGTCGGCATCCTGACCCGCTGCAAGATCACCTTCGACGGCAGCCTCGGCTACTTCGGCTGCGGCATCATCGACGGGCCCGAGGTGCACATCAAGGGCCGGGTCGGCTGGTCGTCGTGCGAGAACATGATGTCCGGCGTCGTCGTGATCGACCACAACGCAGGCTCGCTCACGGGTGCCGCGTTCCGCGGCGGCGACCTCGTCATCAAGGGCCGGGTCGGAGCCCGCACGGGCATCGACCAGAAGGGTGGCACGATCATCGTGATGGGGTCGGCCGGCTCGATGAACGGCTTCATGATGCAGCGCGGCCGCCAGATCATCTGTGGCGACGTCGGCCACGGCCTCGGCGACTCGATGTACGACGGCACGATCTACGTGGGCGGCAAGGTGCGCTCGCTCGGGATCGACTGCGTGCCCGGCGAGTGGAACGATGCAGACACGGAGTTCGTCGAGCGGAAGTTCCGCATCTACGACCTCGGCGCCCCGCCGGAGCTGCAGAAGTTCGTCTGCGGCAAGAAGCTCTACAACTACGACAACCTCGAGCCCTCCGAGCGCAAGCTCGTCCTGTAAAGAGGAGGAGCCCCATGGCAGACGAGACAGCACCCAACAGCAAGACCGTCCTCGGGCAGAGCCGCATCTTCACCCCCGAGGTGATGAACGACATCCACATGAAGGCCGAGCTCGGCCGCTACCGGATGCGCGGCTTCTCGATGTTCAAGCCGATCCCGCACTGGGACGAGCTGATGTTCATGCCCGGCACGCTGACGCGGTTCGTGATCGAGGGCTACCGCGAGAAGTGCGAGACGAAGACGATCCTCGGCGCGCGCTTCGCCAAGAAGCCGATCGAGCTCGACATCCCCGTCTACATCACCGGCATGAGCTTCGGCGCCCTCTCGCTCGAGGCGAAGATGGCGCTCGCCAAGGGCGCCTCGATGGCCGGCACGGCGACGTGCTCGGGCGAGGGAGGGATGATCCCGCCGGAGCGCGACTACTCGACCAAGTGGTACTACCAGTGCATCCAGAGCCGGTACGGGTTCAACCCGCACCACCTGATGCTCGCCGACGCCTGCGAGTTCTTCATCGGCCAGGGCTGCAAGGTCGGGCTCGGCGGCCACCTGATGGGCCAGAAGGTGACGGAACAGGTCGCAGAGATGCGCTCGCTCCCGGCCGGCATCGACCAGCGCTCGCCTGCCCGGCATCCCGACTGGCTCGGCCCGGACGACCTCTCTCTGAAGATCCAGGAGATCCGCGAGGCGACCGACTACCAGATCCCGATCCAGCTCAAGCTCGGCGCCTCGCGCGTGTACGACGACGTGCGCATGGCGGCGAAGTGCGGGCCTGACATCATCTACCTGGACGGCGCCGAGGGAGGCACCGGAGCAGGGCCGCACATCGCGACCGAGGAGACCGGAATCCCGCTGATGGCGGCGATCCCGGAGGCCCGGCGCGCGCTCGAGGACGTCGGCCTGGCCGACGAGATCGACCTCGTGGTGGCGGGTGGCATCCGCAACGGCGGCGACATCGCAAAGGCGATCGCCCTCGGCGCGAAGGCAGTCGCGATCGGCCACTCGGCCCTGATGGCCCTCAACTGCAACAAGGAGATCGAGGGCGTCACGGACTACGAAGGCACGGTTGGCGTCCCCGCCGGCAAGTGCTACCACTGCCACACCGGCCGCTGTCCGGTGGGCGTCGCGACCCAGGATCCCGAGCTGCGCAAGCGGCTCGTGGTCGAGGACGCGGCCGAGCGGGTCTACAACTTCCTCCACACGCTCACGCTCGAGGTGCAGATGCTCGCCCGCGCGTGCGGTAAGACCAACATCCACTCGCTCGAGCCCGAGGATCTCTGCGCCCTCACGGTCGAGGCGGCGGCGATGGCGAAGGTGCCGCTCGCCGGCACGAGCTGGATTCCGGGCGTCAGCGAGGAGCAGACGCTCGCCAAGATCGAGCGGATGCTCGAGAAGCATCTCGAGTTCCCGGTCGACTATCTCCCGAGTGCACCGATCCGTCCGGAGGTGATGAGCGGTGAGTGAGTCCCATCTCGCCTACGAGGAGCCCGAGAAGATCCAGTCGATCGACTCGGAGTTCCTCTCGGGCAAGCGCTACCCGTACCAGGAGGATCTCTCCCTGGTCGAGAACGTCGATCTCGACGCCGCAACGCCGGGCGACGACATCAACTGGCTCGAGGACATCGAGCTGCTCTCGGAGGACGGCACGCCGGCGGTGTTCGACCGCTACTCGAACTCGTTCATCAAGATCCATTTCGCGATCCCGGCCGGGCGCGAGAACGAGATCGCCCGCAAGGTGCTGATCACCCACCTCCAGTCCGGCAACTCCTACGGCATCCAGCTGAAGGAGAAGCACTGCAAGTTCCCCCAGCCCGAGCTCGGGCCGTGGGTTTCAGGCTCGAAGACGGTCGGCGCCGACTGGAAGCCCCCCGTCCTCGAAGGCTGGGAAGCGCCTCTCCATTGACACTCACAACGCGCCTGAGCTGGAGGTAGGAATGTCCGAGAAGATGTGGGGAGCCGAGCCGTTCTGGGGTCTCGGCTACGACTGGGACCCGGACTGGGTCCTGACCGACCGCCAGAAGGAGCTCCGCACGACGCTGATCGACCTGTGCGAGCAGGAGATGCGCGCCAACGCGAAGCGCTCCGACGACGAGCTGCTCTATCCCCGCCGCAACCTCGAGCTGCTCGGCGAGCACGGCTTCCTCGCGCTCACGGTGCCCGAGGAGTACGGCGGCCTGGGCGAGAACCACGTCGCCTTTGCGATGACCTGCGAGACGATCGCCCGCTACGGCTGTGCCTCGACGGCGATGTGTTACGTCATGCACATGGGCGCCGTGCAGGCGATCATGCTCCGCCCCACGCCCGAGCTGATCGACAAGTACATCCGCCCGCTCAACTCCGGCCTGCTCGGCACCCTCTCCTACTCCGACCCCGAGACCGGCTCGCACTTCTGGTACCCGGTGTCGTCACGGGCCGAGCGCCAGAACGGTGGCTACAAGATCAACAAGAAAGCATCCTGGACGACATCTGGCGGCTTCGCCGACTTCTACGTGCTGCAGACGACGAGCCCCGACTTCAAGGGCTACGACGACCTCTCGGTCTTCGTCGTCGACAAGGAGTTCTGCGAGGCGCAGCCGTCCCTGTGGGACGCGCTCGGCCTGCGCGGCAACCAGTCCGGCGCGATCTCGTTCACCGACGTCGAGATTCCCGGCTCGCAGCTCGTCGGGCCTGAGGGTGACGGCGCCACGTCGAACGACGAGGCCGTCGACCCCTGGTTCCTGATCGGCTCCTCGTCGGTGTGGAACGGTCTCGCGCTCGGCGCGATCGACATCGCGAAGCGACACACGACCCGCAAGCGCCACGTCGACGTCGGCATGCGCGTCGCCGACTATCCGACGATCCAGGACTACGTCGGCCAGGCTGTGATGGAGACGAACGCGTCACGCATGTTCGTGCTCTCCGTCGCTCAGGCATTCGACGGAGCGACCGAGAACAACACGATCTCGCTCGAGCCCGGCCAGCTGGCGCGGGGCAACTTCCTCCACTGGGCCTGGCAGATCAAGTTCGTCGCCGCGCAGAACGTGGCGACGCACGTCGACAAGATGCTGCACGCGTGCGGTGGCTCGGGCTACAAGCGCGACATGGAGCTCGAGCGCTACCTCCGCGACGCGAAGGCCGGCTGGGTGATGGGCCCGACCAACGAGGTGCTGCGCCAGTTCGTCGGCAAGGCGGTGCTGCTCGGGTTCGAGTCGCTCGACTACTGGAACCAGAGCTACAACCGCCGCGCGGTCGAGAACGAGGTCAAGAAGCTCGACTCGGCCGCCAAGCGCGAGCTCGCCGAGCAGCTTCTCGCCGAGGCCGCCGAGGCGGAAGCCAAGGAGCCGGCGAAGGCCTAAGGAGTGCCCGCCGCCCGACCACGCCTGCTCGTCCCGGGTCTCGTGCCGCGAGACCCGGGACGCGAGACCTTCCGCGTGCGGCCGGGGGGAACGACCACGGTTTCGCTCCGTCCCGACGACCGGCTCACGATCCGCGACCTGCACGGGTGCCAGAGGGCGGAGATCGTCGGTCTCTCCGGCCCCGACGCGCTCGTCGAGCTCTTCGGTCCGACCTCCCTGCCCGGCGCGGCCGAGACGTTCACGGCCGACCGTGAGGCGGTCGTGCGCGTCGCCGCCCCCGCCGGTGTGCCGGTGGTCGAAGGCGGCGTGCCCGCCTCCGACCTGCAGCTCGAGATCGCGCGCGCGACGCCGTCACGCTCCGACGGCGAGGCCGTCCTTCCCGACCCACTCGCCGACCCTCGCCTCGACTTCCAGGTCGACCGCGCTTCGGCGCTCGCCTACGAGGTCAAGGCCGGCGAGTACATCCAGGTGATCGACGTGCGCGGACGGCAGTGCTCCGACTTCCTCGCCTTCAGCGCGCCGCACCTGCAGGAGGGCCGCGAGCGTGGCCTCGACGCCACGGCGACCCGCTCGCTGATGGGAAACGCCTACCCGCAACCGGGCCTGCACTCGAAGTTCTTCACCACTGACCTCGAGCCGCTCGTCGAGGTCGTGCGCGACACGGTCGGCCGACACGACACCTTCGGCCTCGCCTGCACCGCGAAGTACTACGAGGACATGGGGTACTTCGGGCACGTCAACTGCTCCGACAACTTCAACGCGCAGCTGACGCCGTACACGATCGAGCAGCGCAAGGGATGGCCCGCAATCAACTTCTTCTACAACACCGGGTTCGACGCCCACAACCAGTACTTCCTCGACGAGCCGTGGTCACGGCCCGGCGACTACGTGCTCCTGCGCGCCGTGACCGATCTCGTGTGCCTCTCGAGCGCCTGCCCCGACGACATCGACCCGGCCAACGCCTGGAACCCCACGGAGGTGCACGTGCGCGTCTATCCCGCCAAGGAGCGCTTCAGCGCTGCGATCGCGCACCGCGTCACGCCGGATGCCGAGGCGACGCTGACGAAGGAGACCGGCTTTCACGAGAAGACGTCGGCTCTGACGAGTCGCTTCACCGAGTACAACGGCTACTGGCTACCGACCTCGTACGACAACCTCGGTGCCGTGAACGAGTACTGGGCCTGCCGTGAGCAAGCGGCGGTGATGGACCTGTCGCCGCTGCGCAAGTTCGAGATCCTCGGACCGGACGCCGAGACGCTGATGCAGGCGACGATGACGCGGGACATCCGACGACTCGCGGACGGGCAGGTCGTCTACACGGCGATGTGCAACGAGACGGGCGGGATGCTCGACGACGGCACCGTGTTCCGCATCGCGGCGGACAACTTCCGCTTCGTCGGCGGCGCGGAGGTCGACGGCGTCTGGCTGCGCGAGCAGGCGGATCGGCTCGGGCTCCGTGTGTGGGTGAAGGAGTCGACCGACGATCTCCACAACATCGGCGTCCAGGGCCCTGCCTCGCGGGAGATCCTGGCAAAGCTCGTCTGGACGCCGCCGACCCAGACGCCGTTCGCCGAGCTCAAGTGGTTCCGCTTCTCGATCGGCCGTCTCGGCGGGCCACAGGGCCTGCCGTTGATCGCCTCGCGCACCGGCTACTCGGGCGAGCTCGGCTACGAGCTCTTCTGTCACCCGAAGGACGCCCCCGCGCTCTACGACGCCGTGATGGAGGCGGGAGCCTCCCACGGAATCGTGCCGCTCGGCCTCGACGCACTCGACATGCTGCGGATCGAGGCGGGGCTGATCTTCGCCGGCTACGAGTTCGACGACCAGGTCGATCCCTTCGAGGCCGGGATCGGCTTCACGGTCACGGCCGACAAGGAGGACGACTTCGTCGGCCGCGAGGCGCTGCTCGAGCGGCGCGCGCATCCCCAGCGGACGCTCGTCGGGCTCGAGCTCGAGGGCAACGAGACGGCCGGGCACGGCGACTGCGTCCACGTGGGCCGCTCGCAGATCGGCGTGATCACGAGCGGAACGCGCTCGCCGATCCTGAAGAAGAACATCGCCCTCTGCCGGATCGCCGTCCAGCACGCCGAGCCCGGGACCGAGGTCGAGGTCGGCAAGCTCGACGGCCACCAGAAGCGGATTCCGGCCACGGTCGTGCGCACACCGTTCTACGACCCCGAGAAGCTGCGGCCGCGCTCGTGATCGATACCTTCACACCCGAGCAGGTGGCGGAGTTCGACCGCGACGGCTTCCTGATCGTCGAGGACGGTCTCGTCTCGCCCCGTGCGCTCGACCTGCTGCGCGAGCGGTATGAGCCGCTCTTCCAGGGCGTCTACGAGACGGGGATCAAGCCCGACGAGGTCAACTGGGTGCCCGGCCGCGATCCCGAGGACCGCACACGGCAGATCTGCAACGGCTGGCGGGCCGACAACGTGATCGCGGCGCAGGTGCTCTCGGAGCGCACCGGCAGGCTCGGCGCGCAGCTCGCGCGCTACGGCGGGACGCGGATCCTGCAGGACAACGTGCTCTGGAAGCCGCCCGGAACGAAGGCGATCGGCTTCCACCAGGACTCCTCGTACGCCGACTACCTCGTGCCGGCCGAGATGCTGACGTGCTGGATCTCGCTGCACGAGACGACCGCCGACGCCGGCCCGATCGAGTACGTGCGGGGGTCGCACCTGTGGCCGAAGTCACCGCCGGAGCGCGCGCAGTTCCATGCGCCGGAGGATTGGCTCGCTCCGGCCCGGAACGCGGCGCCCGACGACGTCGAGCTCGACATCGTCCCGGTCGTCGTCAAGCCGGGCGGCGGCTCGTTCCACCACGGCCTCACCTGGCACGGCTCGGCGCCGAACACGAATGCGGCCGTGGCGCGGATGGCGCTCGTCACCCACATGCTGCCGGTGGAGGTGCGCTTCCACGAGACGAACGTCGACCTCATCTACTCGCGCTATCGCCGCCAGGGTGACCTCGCGCTCGACGAGTCGTTCTTCCCCGTGCTCTGGGACGAGACCGGGTACCGGACGCCTTGGCTCCGGCAGCTCCCCGTTCTGGACTAGAGGCTACCCCGTCTCCCGGAACCGGCCCGCCAGGATCTCGAGCAGCGCCACTGCCGCCTTCGGATCCTCCGCGAGGCACTCGAGTAACTCGGCCCGGGTGACGACGATGCACGTCGTCTCACGCTCCGCGGTGATCGTGGCCATACGCCCGGGGCCGGGATTGAGCACCTCGATCTCACCGATCAGCGCGCCGGCACCGAGCGTGAGCGTGCGGCCGGGCCGCTCGACGGTCACCGAGCCCGCGACGACGAGCATCAACGTGTCCGAGACCTCGCCCCGCTCCATCAGCGTCTCTCCGGGCACGTAGCGCTTCTCTTGACCCCGGGCGAGCAGCTGGTCGAGGAGCTCGCGCGGGAGGCGCGAGAAGACGTCCGGCTCGCCGACCATCCGCTCGTAGCGGCCGCCGTGGAAGAGTAGTGGCTCGCCCTTGCCGTAGCGCGCGTACTCGACGTGGCCGAGGAAGAGCGAGTGGTCGCCGCCCCAGTACGACCGCACGACCCGCGCGACGAAATGGGCGAGCGCGCCTTCGACGAGTGGCGTCTCGCGCATCACGAAGAACTCGGGCTCCATCCCGGGCGTGCCGCGCCGGGCGAAGAAGTCCGACAGCTCCGTCTGGCCCTGGGCGAGAACGCTGACGCCGAACCTGTTCCCCTCGTGGAGCATCCCGCACATCCGGCTGCGCCGGTCGAGCGAGATCAGCACGAGGGGCGGGCTCAGCGAGACGGACATGAACGCGTTGGCGGTCATGCCGTGCACCTGCTCACCCGTGCGTGTCGTCAGGACGGTGACGCCGGTGGCGAACATGCCGAGCGTGCGCCGGAAGGCGATCGCCGGATCGGCCTCGAGATCGCCGACGTCGATCTGCTCCGAGTCGGGGACATCGTCGAAAGCCGAGTCGCCGAGCCCCTCGAGCGCCCCCGGTGCGAATCCCCCGGGTAGAAGGATCTCGAACTCCGGGGGCGGGGGGCCGTCAGTGCTCATACGTCGATTGTGCCGACCGGCGAGGCCTTGTGTGCCAGGACCTCGCCGGTCGGGAAAGCCTCTAGGAGACGGGAGTGGCAACTGCCGGCGATGCCGTCTCGGGCATCGTCGGGGTGTCCTCACGCCAGTGGATCCGCTCCCTGTCCTGGACGAGCCGGCGGAAGAAGAACAGGAGCAGGCCGACGACGAGCACACCGATGCCGATGACCTTCTCCTTGGTGCCGCCGTAGCCGCCGCCCGCAGTGTCGAACCACCCGAATCCGACAATCGTCAAGATCAGGCACCAGACGGCAAGCAGGCCCGCGATGGCCGTGAAGATCCCGGGGAGCTTGATCGGACGCGGCCAGTTCGGACGGTCCTTGCGGAGCAACACGAAGCCGGAGAGCGCGAACATATGCGCCAGCACGTAGCCGAGGTTGCTGGCGGCCAGGATGCCGAAGATGTTCCCGATGAACAGGCAGAGGAGGATGTTGAAGATCATGTCGATCGTCATCGCCGTCCCCGGGACGCTGAACCTGTTCAGCGTCCCGAGCTGCTTGATCGTCATGCCGTCACGAGAGATCCCGTAGAGCGCACGTCCGCCGTCGGCCGTCGCCGTGTTCATCGTGATGATGAAGCTCGCGATCAGGCACACGACGAAGAAGTCGGTGAATCTCGTCGAGCCGACGATCTTGTCCATTGCTCCCGGGAAGTCGTAGCCCTCGACGAGCTTGGGGCCGGCACCGCCGACGAGCCCGATCGGAAGGATGATGTAGACGACCATCGAGAAAAGGGCCGCCGAGCGCAGGGCCAGCTTGGTGTCACGGACCGTGTCCTTGTACTCGGGCGCAAAGGTGGCGCAGACGTCCACCCCCCAGGCAGACCAGCACATCAGCCACAGCCACACGAGCGCGAGCTGGAGCCCGCCCCACGCGAGGCCCGAGTCGCCGAGCTTGTTCGTCAGGTTGGCGCTGTCGAAGCTGCCGTTCAGGAACGGGAGGATCATCATCACGAACAGCGGCACCATCAGCAGCACGCCGGCCGCGTACCCGAACGTCACGCCGACGCGCGCTCCGAAGACGTTGAACAGCCAGACGCAGAGGATCAGGCCGATGGCGATCAGCGCCGGAAGCCCCACCTGGGCGCCGCCCGTGGAGAAGTAGCCGTCGGCGGCGAGGTAGCTGCCGCCCTTCGCCGTCGGGAACCAGGTGCCGCCGATGACCGAGCCGATGAACAGCCCGCTCGTGGAGAGGACGACCGACCACCCGATCCAGTAGCCGAACGTGGCGATCGGGCCGACGAGCGTCGTGTACTTCCGCCACGCCTCGTGGGCGTAGAGCGCGAGACCACCCGACTTCTCGGGGAACATGGTCGCGAGCTCGGAGTAGATCGTGTTGATGAACACGGCGCAGATCGCCGAGATGCCCCACAGAATTGCAGCGCCCCACCCCCCGAGATCGGTCACGGAGTACGGCAGCGAGAGAAGCAAGAAGCCCGGGTTCGCAAGCGCGATCACGAAGCCGTCGTACCAGCGGAGCGTCTTGAGAAGCTGTTGTTCCTGGACTACTGCTGTCGCCACAATCAACCTCCGAGGGGATGCGGGGCCGGGTCGCGTGATGCGCCTGCGCGCGAACCTACCACGGTCTGCAGACGATTCCTAGCGCGCCGAAGTTGAATTGCCGTAAGCGCAAATGAGGAAGGACGGGCGGCGCGCTACGATCGGCTCGTGCGCGCACCACTGATCACGATCGGCTGTGACTGCGGCGCCTCGACCGAGGTGGCCTACGGCGACCGCTGGACCTGTCCCGACTGTGGGCGAACGTGGGATACGAGCCAGATTCCGGCGGCCGACTACGACGTGCTGCTCAAGGGTGTCCGGCAGTACCGGCTCCTCGTCCTCGGCCCGCCGCTCGTCCTCGCCGCGATCCTGATCCCTCTCGCCGCGATCGTCGGGATCCAGTACGCCTTCCTCCTCTTCGTGCTGGTGATGGGATATGCCCTCCTCGCTGTGCCGCAGCTGCGACGCCTCGCGTCGAAGCGGATGCGCGAGAGCACGAAGAGCTGGAAGCTGCGGCCGGAGTAGTCGTGCTCGGGATCCGACGCACCCGTACGAGCGCTGACATTCCAGGTGTCTCGGGGAGCCGGCCGGTGATGCTCGTCACGTTCGACGTGCCCTTCGAGCCGGAGGCAACGGAGCTCGCGATCGACGTGGCCGTCGAGTCGGGGCAGCGCCTGATCATCGTCAACGTCGCCGAGATCGCGCTCGGGCCGATCTCGCTCGCGATGAAGTACGAGTACGTCGGCACCCAGGACGTCGAGGACGCCCTCCAGGCGCCGGCCGCGCTCGCCGTGTCGCTCGCGGTCGAGGTCGAGCGATTGCGCCTCTGTAGCCCACGGCCGATCGAGGCGCTGCTCGAGCTCGTGGCCGAGCGGGCACCGGGGCTCCTCGTCGTCGGCCCGGACCGCGAGCGCCTCAAGCGGCGCACCTACGCGAAGCTGACGAAGCGCATCCGTGAGCGCGCGGCGTGCCTCGTGTGGCTACCTGCCTGAGCCTGTAGAGCGGATGAGCTGAAGCCTCACCCGCTCGTCGGGGTCTGACCGAGCTCTCTGGAAAGGGCCGCTGCGTGGCCGACGAGGCAAGGAACCGCTGCCTGCATCGCGCGGCGGTCGAAGCGCGACGACGGCCCCTGCACACCGACGATGCCGACGAGATCGCTGCGGCTGTCGAACACCGGCGCAGCCACGGCCGCGAGGCCCGCCTCACGCTCCTCCCGCGCTTCGGCAAAACCGCGCCGGCGCACGCGCTCGAGCGCGTCGACGAGCGCGGAGCGGTTCGCGATCGTGCGGGGCGTGAACGCCACGAGCGGATCGGGCGGCAGCTCCACGTCGCCGAAGGCAAGCATCACCTTCCCCGCCGCCGTCGCATGGCCGACGCTCGGACGGCCGAGCTGGGCCACGCTCTGCACGACCGAGGAGCTGTGGGCGAAGTCGACGGTTACGGCGTCGCGCTCACCGGGTGCCGACAGCGTCGCCGTCTCCCCCGTCTCGAGCACGAGCGCCTGGAGGTGCGGCCGCGCGAGCTCGCGGAGGTCGAGCCGTCCGAGCACCGCGTTCCCGAGCTCGACGAGTCTGAGCGACAATCGGTAGCGGCCCGACTCCGGCACGTGCTCGACGAAGCAGGCCGACGCGAGCGTCGCGAGGAGACGGGATACCGTGCTGGCGTTGATTCCCGTGCGCCGCGCGATCTCGTTCGTCCCGAGCTCCTGTCCGTCAGCGAGGACATCGATCACCGCGAAGGCCCGCTCGACGGCGGCGACGTGACGGACAGCTGGTTGACCGGTGCGGGCCGTGATACCCTCTCACTGCTTGTTTTTGACACGCCATTGCCCGGGAGGCAATTCCACATGATACCTGCTTCGTCCCGTTTCGTCGTCGTCGGAGCCGGCATGCACGGCCTCTCGACCGCCTACCACCTCGCCGTCGAACTTCGCCGCCGCGGCGGCGGCTCCGGCTCGGATGTGATCGTGCTCGAGAAGTCCGAACCGGGAGCCGGTGCCACGGGAATCGCCTGCGGCGTCGTCCGCAACAACTACTTCCAGCCCGCGATGAGCGAGCTGATGCAGGCGTGCGTCGAGGTCTGGGAATCCGACCCCGAGGCATACCACTACAACAGCGTCGGCTACATCGCCCTCGGCCCGCAGGTGCAGGAGAGCGACCTCACCGCGGTGTACGAGCGACACCAGCGGATCGGCTACCGCTCCGACCTCTACCTCGGCGGGGCCGAGGTCGATGCGCACATGAAGGAGCTCTTCCCCGACTGGCGCGCGAAGGGCGTCACGGCCTGCCTGCACGAGCACCAGGGCGGCTTCGCGTTCAACGTCGAGTCCGTTGCCGGCCTCCGCGACAAGTGCATCGCCGAGGGCGTGCAGATCCACACCCACACGGAGGTCACGGGCTTCGAGCTCGGCTCCGACGACACCGTCACCGCCGTCGAGACCGACAAGGGCCGCATCGCCGTCGGCGAGCAGCTCGTGATCGCGCCCGGTCCGTGGGCCAAGCGCTTCTGGGCGATGCTCGGGCTCCCGATGACGATCGACATCCACACGCCGTCCGGCGACGTCGTCCGCGACCAGCCGATGTGGACGTACTGGAATCTCCAGGAGGGCGAGATCACGGTCGACCCGCTGATGTTCGCCACGGCCGACGGGGGCGCACCGCCCGTCATCCATCTCGACACCGACGCGCCGCTCTCTACCGACGACGGCAGGCTGATCACCGACGAGCTCTGGGGGATCTACTACAAGCGCGACCGCCACGGCGTGCAGGGCGGAGCGTCACCGCTCACGGTCGACGGAGACGTCGAGCTCGATCCCTATCCCTCGACCACGAACGTCGACGACGAGTTCCCCGACATGTGGTGCGCCGCGCTCTCGCACGCGATGAGCCGGTTCGAGGGCTGCCGGATGCTCTACAAGCAGGCCCGCTCCGGCGGCGTCGGCTCGTTCACGGCCGACAACTTCCCGGTGTTCGACTACCTCAAGCCGAACGTCTACGGGATCCTCGACTCGAACCACGGCTACAAGATGATCGGCGTCGGCCGCGAGGTGGCGCGCGTTCTCCTCGGCGACTCGTCGCCGTTGCTGGCGCCATTCCGATTCGAGCGGTTCGCGACGGGGGACCTCCATCCGGTCTCGAACTCGCCGTATCCCTGGTCATAGCTGCGGAGGCGGGCTTCGGCCCGCCCGCACTCCGCCCGGTAGCCACTTGCGTGCCGAGGCCCCGTGCCGGAGGATGGTCGCGTGCTGATCCTCCTGCTTCTCCAGGCGGCGCCGCTGCTGATGCTGCTGACGCTCGGCCTCGCGCTCTACCTGACCGTGATCGAGCTACGCGAGATGGAGCCGCGGCCACACTTCCTCTGGTGGAGCTGGTGGCTGTTGCTCGTGTTCATGACCCACTTCGTCGGCTATCTGATCCTCCGTGTCTACTCCTTCATCCAGCACCGGCGAGCCACCACCGCGTAGCCGCGATCTTCGCGACAGCACCCTCGGGCGCATCGCGATCATCGTCGTCGTTCTCGCGGTTGCCGCCCTCTCGGCGCGTTCGTGCGGCGGCGGCGGCAGCGACAAGCTGACGCGCGAGGAGGCAGTCACAGCGGCGGAGGCGGTTGCGATCGTCAAGAAGGACAACGTGCTCGTGCGCTACCTCAATCAGGGAATCCCGCCCCGCGGCACGTGGATCGTCTCGTTCTACACCGGTCCTCCACGCCACCCGACGACTGCCCAGACCGTCCTCGTGGACGCCAAAACCGGTGAGATCGTGGACGACGGGCGCTAGCAGAGCATGTAGCTCCTCCACACATCGTCCAGTCCAATACCGGCCAGAGATGACATGGAAGGGTGGAGCGGCGCCTCGTACGCTCTCTGCCACCGTGCCCCGTTCGGCGTAGGAGGCGTACATGCTCATGTCCGTGTTCAACGTGCTGGCCGACAACACGTCGGATATCAAGGCCCTCCAGGAGCAGCTCAAGCTCGACTCGCAGATCCTCGCCGAGACGTTCTATTTCTGGACCGTCGTGGTGATGTGGCTGATCCATGCCGGCTTCATGGCGTACGAGGCGGGCGCGGCACGCCGCAAGAACGTGATGTCGACGGCGATGAAGAACATCCTCACGATCGCAGTCGTGACGCCGACGTTCTACTACTTCGGCTGGTACGCCTATGGCTGCATGGAGGAAGGCTGGCCGAAGAGCGGCCACGCGAGCCCCGATGCGTTCCCCGGCTTCTGCGGGCTGACCGCTCCGTGGAGCGCCTCCTCGGGGCCGAACCTGACCGATCACATCAGCGGCGTCTTCTTCCTCGCCTTCCTGCTCTTCTCCTGGACGACGGGCTCGATCATGTCCGGCGCGCTGATCGAGCGCATCAGGCTCTCGGCGTACCTGATCCTCACGGTCCTGCTCGGGTCGTTCGTCTGGATCCTCGACGCAGCCTGGGGCTGGAGCGCAGGCGGCTGGCTGACGACACGCTTCGGATTCCACGACGCGATCGCCTCGGGCGTCGTGCATGGCGTCGCCGGCATCTTCACGCTCGGCGTGCTCATCAACCTCGGCCCACGGATCGGGAAATATGACATCAAGGGCAGAGCCAGGACGTTCAGAGGCCACAACCAGCATCTGACCCTGCTCGGGTTGATGCTCATCTTCACGGGCTTCTACGGCTTCTACGCCGCGTGCCTCGTGATCCAGTCAACCGTCTTCCCGGGGTGGCTCAATATCTATCTCTCGCCGACGACGCTTGGCGCAATTGGCCTCGTGATCACGGTCGGCTTCGCGGGCGGCTTCACCGGCGGCTGGTTTGCAAGCAAGGGCGACCCGTTCTGGACCCTGTCCGGCGGGCTCGCCGGAGTGATCGCCGTCTCCGCCGGCGCCGACGTGTACCACCCGTCGATGGCCTACCTGCTCTCGTTCTCCGGTGCGATCCTCGCCGTCTGGGCCGGCAAGTTCATCGAGGAACGGCTACGCCTCGACGACGCGGTCGGCGCCGTCGCGGTGCACGGCGTCTGCGGCTTCTACGGCGTGTTGCTCGTCGGGATCTTCGCCGGCGGGTATCCGACCGGAATCAACAACATCGAGACCTCGCTCGGCGGGCAGCTGATCGGGATCATGACGTTCATCCCGCTGGCCTTCCTGCCCGGATACTTCGCGAGCCTCCTGCTGAAGAAGCTCAATCTGTTGCGCGTGCCGCCGGTGGTCGAGCTCGAGGGCCTCGACATGGCAGAGTTCCAGCAGGACTTCTTCCCCGAGTTCGCGTCGGTGCGAGAGCGGATCGTCACCCCGGACGGCGAGATCGCAGATGCGATCCCGATCCTGATCGACGCGTACGACCGGTCGTCCTACGGCAGGGCACCGGCCGCCGCCGGCGCCGGTACCGAGAGCTAGAGAGGAGGCGCGAATGTTCGACGCATTTCCCTATGACAAGTGGGGCCCTGACGTCGCCGACTTCTGGGCGTTCGGCGGAGGAAACTCGACCGGCACGTACATCATGACCGCGCTCGGGATCATCCTGATGCTCGCAGCGATCATCGGCTGGGTGCGCCAGGAGACGCTGCGGATGAACGACCACGAGGCCCGGCTGCAGAAGGAAGGCATGCTCGCCCGCATGCACGAACCCGTTCCGACGAGCGACTAAGGAGCACAGATGGCGAACAAGCAGATCGAGTTCCCGCCGGAGCAAACCCACGACAGGCGGGTGGCCCCGTTCATGCTCATCCTCTCGGTCGTCTGCATGGTGATCGTCGGAGCCTTGCTCCTCGGGGGTGCCGAGGGCTCGTACATCGGCCCCTGGTAGCTCGACCGCTCGAACGATCGACGAAGGGCCGGGAGCACCCGGCCCTTCGGGTCAGGGTGCCTGTCAGAGTGCCTCGGTCAGCCCCGGGATCCAGTTGGTCCCGGCAAGCGGGACGCGCGCCATCGCTGCAGCCTCGATCGTCAGAGCGACGAGGTCCTCGGGCTCGAGATTGTGGACGTGTGACTTCCCGCAGGCCCGCGCCAGCGTCTGCGTCTCCAGTGTGAGCACACGCAGGTAGTTGGCAACCTTGCGCCCGCCGAGCTCGGGGTCGAAGCGCGCGGCGAGCTCGTCGTCCTGGGTCGAGATTCCCGTCGGGTCGCGACCGGCCTGCCAGTCGTCGTAGTAGCCGGCCGAGCTGCCGATCTTCTGATACTCGGCCTCGTAGTCGGGGCTGTTGTCGCCCATCGCGATCAGCGCCGCGGTGCCGATCGAAACGGCGTCGGCTCCGAGGGCGAGCGCCTTCGCGACGTCGGCACCGCTGCGAATCCCACCCGAGACGATGAGCTGCACCTCGCGGTGGAGGCCGAGCTCCTGTAGCGCCTGCACCGCGAGCGGGATCGCGGCCAGCGTCGGGATACCGACGTGCTCGATGAACACGTCCTGGGTCGCAGCCGTGCCGCCCTGCATGCCGTCGACCACGATCACATCGGCCCCCGCCTTCACCGCAAGCTGGACGTCGTAGTACGTGCGCGTGGCCCCGACCTTGACGAAGATCGGCTTCTGCCAGTCGGTGATCTCGCGCAGCTCGCCGATCTTGATCTCGAGGTCGTCAGGCCCCGTCCAGTCGGGATGCCGGCAGGCGCTGCGCTGGTCGATGCCCTTCGGCAGGTCGCGCATCGCGGCGACGCGGTCGGAGATCTTGTGGCCGAGCAGCATGCCGCCGCCGCCCGGCTTGGCGCCCTGGCCGACGACGACCTCGATCGCGTCCGCCTTCCGCAGGTCGTCCGGGTTCATCCCGTACCGGGAGGGCAGCAGCTGATAGACGAGCATCGCGGAGTGACCCCGCTCCTCCGGCGTCATGCCGCCGTCGCCCGTCGTCGTCGAGGTGCCCATCTCGGTGGCGCCGCGACCGAGCGCCTCCTTTGCCGGGGCCGAGAGCGCACCGAAGCTCATGCCGGCGATCGTGACCGGAATCTTCAGCTCGAGCGGCTTCTTCGCGAACCGGGTGCCGAGGGTGACGTTCGTGTCGCAGCGCTCGCGATACCCCTCGAGCGGATAGCGGGAGACGCTCGCACCGAGGAAGAGGAGATCGTCGAAATGAGGCAGCTTCCGCTTCGCGCCGAAGCCACGGATGTCGTAGATACCCTCCTTCGCCGCCCGCTGGATCTCGGCGATCACGTTGCGATCGAACAGGGCCGACTCGCGCAGGCCGGGCTGCCAGCCGCCGTTCATCAGTACGCCCCGGCGTTGTCGATCGTGAAGTTGTAGAGCTGCCGCGCCGAGCCGTACCGCCGGAACGATCGGGGTTCGACATCGTCGATCCCGGCCCGAGCGAGCAGGTCGCGAACCTGCGTCACGTGCTCCTCGCGCATCTCCTTCTCGACGCAGTCGGCGCCGAGGCTGGCAACGGAGCCACGCACGTACAGCCGCGCCTCGTAGATCGAGTCGCCGAGGGCATCGCCGGCGTCGCCGCACACGACGAGGCACCCGGTCTGCGCCATGAAGGCACTCAGGTGCCCGACCGAGCCACGCACGACGATGTCGACGCCCTTCATCGAGATCCCGCAGCGGGCGGCAGCGTCGCCCTGGACGACGAGCAACCCGCCGTGAGCGGTCGCACCCGCAGACTGGCTCACGCTTCCCTCCACGACGACGAGCCCGGACATCATGTTCTCGGCGATACCGGTGCTCGCGTTACCCCGTACACGCACCGTCGCGTGCTGGTTCATCCCGGCGCAGTAGTAGCCCACGTGACCGTCGATCTCGACGTCGATCTCGGCGTCGAGCCCGCACGCGACCGCATGCGCGCCACGCGGGTTGACGATCCGCCACGAGCGGGCGCCTTCACCGGCGAGCCCGACGTCGTGGAGTCTCTGGTTGAGCTCACGGAGCGGCGTCACCGCGAGGTCGACGACCTGGGACTCGACGGTCGCCGTCATGCGACGGCTGCTCTGTCCCAGACGTACACGACACCGGGCTCCGGCTCCCACATGCGGGCGTCGTCGGCCCCGGGGAGAACGGCGATGGCGTGGTACTCGGACGCCATCGCAACCCAGTCGTCCGTCTCGGCGAGAACGGCAGGCTTGCAGGCGATCGGGTCGCGGAGGACCGCGAATCCGTCTGCCGTCCCGACGGCGAAGGTGTAGAAGCCGTCGAGGTCGTCGAGGCAGCCTGCGAGCGCCTGCTCGAGAGAGGCCCCCTCACGCAACCGCCACTCGAGGTAGCCGGCGGCGACCTCCGTGTCGTTCTCGGTCTGGAACTCGATCCCCTCGCGCCGCAGCGCGCGGCGCAGCGTGTTGTGGTTCGAGAGCGAGCCGTTGTGGACGAGGCAGAGGTCGAGGCCGGTCGAGAACGGGTGTGACCCCTCGGTCGTGACGCGGCTCTCGGTCGCCATCCTCGTATGCCCGAGCGCGTGAGACCCCTGCAGGTTCGCGAGCTCGAAGGCCTCGGCAAAGTGCTCGGGAAGACCGACGTCCTTGTAGATCTCGATCACGCCGCCGGCGCTCATCACCCGGATGTCGTCGCGGAAGGCCCGCACCCGAGATTCTGCCCCGGCCGCGCCGCCCGGGACGACGACGACCGCGTGGCTCGCGCGGACCGAGTCGATCTCGCCACCGATCGCCGACGCGACGGCTCGCCAGTCCTCGTCACCGGCAGGCGAGTACAGCGTCAGCTTGGTGAGGCCCTCGGCGACGGGGTCGCGGTAGACGGCGACTCCGGCGCTGTCGGGGCCACGGTCGCTCATCTGCGCGAGCATCGCCACGAGGTGGCCGCCGAGGCGCTCCTCGATCTCGGGCGATTTGGCGAACAGTCCGACGATCCCGCACATGGGCTTGCCTCCTGTGGAGGTTTTCTCTACCTCTATTGCTGCGGGGACACACGATACGCCGCGGAGCGGGTCTTGCGCGACAGAATTTCACGGTCCGGTATGGAGTATTGCTCCATACCGTCGGGCAAGGCTCAGAAGCGCGTCAGGTACTCGCGCACCTCCCACGCGCTCACCTGCTCGTGATAGCGGAACCACTCGTCCTGCTTGACGCGGATGTAGTAGTCGACGTACTCCTCGTTCTCCCGCGTCCGTCCGAGCGCCTCTCGGAGGACGTCGTCCTGCTCGAGCTCGGCGGTCGCCTCGAGCAGCGTCGACGGCAGGGCACGCATCCCCCGGTCGATCAGGTCGCGATACGGCGTCGCATAGAGGTTCTCCGAGTTCGGCTCACCCGCATCGAGCTTCTGCGCGATCCCGTCGAGGCCGGACGCGAGAACGGCTGCCGCCGCGAGGTAGGGATTGCACGAGCCGTCCACCGTTCTGTCCTCGATCCGGCCCGGCGCCGGGATGCGCAGCATCTGCGTGCGGTTGTTGTAGCCGTACGAGATCCAGACCGGCGACCACGTTGCGCCGCTCGAGGTCGAGCCGAGCTTGAGCCGCTTGTACGAGTTGACCGTTGGCGCCGTCAGGGCGCTGTACGCGCGCGCGTGCGTCTTGAGGCCGCCGATGAAGTTGTACGCGAGCTCCGACAGGCCGAGCCCGCGTGGGTCCGCCTCGTCGAGAAACACGTTGACGCCGTCCTTCCAGAGCGACATGTGAAAGTGCGCCCCGTTCCCCGTCAGAGTCGTGAACGGCTTCGGCATGAACGTCGCGACGGCGCCGTGCCGCTCCGCAAGCGTGTGCACCATGTAACGGAAGAAGATCGCGCGATCACACGTGACGAGAGCCCTGTCGTAGTCGAAATTCTGCTCGAACTGGCCGTTTGCATCCTCGTGATCGTTCGCGTAGTTCCCCCAGCCGAGCTCGTTGCAGTAGCGCGAGACGGTGGTGAGGAAGTCGTACTGACGCGTCAGGCCGGCGATGTCGTAGCACGGCTTCTCGAGCGTGTCGTACTTGTCGGCGATCTCGATCGTGCCGTCGTCGTTGAGAGTGACGAGGAAGTACTCGAGCTCGATCCCGATCTTGAACTCGTACCCCTGCTCGGCGGCCCGGGCGACGACGCTCCGCAGGATCGTCCGCGGGCAGTAAGGCCACGCCTCTCCCTCCACCGTCACATCGCATGCGAAGCGCGCGAGGTTCGGCTGCCACGGCACGAGCGTGAAGCTGTCGAGATCGGGGATCGCCGCGATGTCCGGGTCATTCGGGAGCTGACCGATCTCACCAGCCGCGAAGCCCGCGAACCCGGCGCCGTCCTCGACCAGCGCATCGAGATACGCGGCCGGCACGAGCTTGGCGCTCTGTCGCCCGTACATGTCGACGAATTGCGCGAAAATAAATTCGACTCCTCGATCCGCGATCACAGCGCGGATGGCATCAAGCCGTTCATCTCTGGCCATCGGACCACCTCCTCGTTCGGTGGAGAAGAAATATCAGTCGGGCGACCCGAGAGCGATGGCGAAAGCATCCACCCTCGCGGCCGCCGCTATGGGGTACCCGTCTATCGCGCAGCAAGCGCGATTCGGAGCTGGACGAGCTTGACGGCGATCTCGACCATCAGCCAGTCGTCGCGGCGAAGGTCGATCCCCGACAGATCTCCGATCCGGCGCAGGCGCTGCCGCAGTGTGTTCGCGTGGATGTAGAGCGCGTCTGCCGTCGCCGCGATGCTTCCCCGGCGCTTGAGGAACTCCTCGAGCGTCGACAGGAGCGACGCACCACGGTCGAGATCGTAGTCGGCTATGCGAGTGACCGCCTCGATCGTCGCATCGCGCACGCCGCCGTCGGCGGCTATCCGCAGAAGGTACTTGTAGGCGCCGAGATCCTCGAAGGCGACCACCGACGCCTCGCGCTTGAGCACGGTCGTCCCGAAGAGGGCCTGACGTGCCTCCTCGAAGCCCTCCGAGAAGGTCGTGACCCCCTCGCACGTGCTCGAGAGGCCGATCGCTATTGGCTTCGCGCTCTCGGCGTGGGCCTTCCGCACGAGCTCGATCGCGGCCCTCTCGACCACTCCGGCCGGGAGCCGGAGCAAACCTCGGAGCGAGTCGTCGCGCCGGTCGAAGAGGGAACCGGGAAACAGCCCCGCAAGCGATCGTTCGAGCGCATCGTCCACCGGCTCTGCGGCGAGAACGACGTGTGGCCGGTCGAGGTCGCACCCGAGCCGGGCGGCGCGGCCCTCGACGATCGCGCGGTCGCGACCACCTGCCAGAGCCTCGAAGAAGTCCTTGATCAGGTTCTTCTCCGTCAGCCGCTCGATCAGCTGGATCTTCTTGACGCCAACGGCAATCTGACTTGCCACCGTGCGGGCGAGATCCACAGCGCTGCTCTTCTCGACGACGAGAAGACCGAGCAGCTCGTCACCCGCGACGAGCGGCACGGCCACGCGGGAGGCGCGCCCACCGCGTGCGAGCTCCGGGCCGAGCTCCGCGAGCCCGAGCGTCGATCGCGGCACGCTGTCGGGCGAGTCCGGCGCCGACGCGTGCAGCTCGAGCTCCTCGCTGCCGGCCTCGAGCAGGTAGAGATGGCAGGCGCTCGCCTGGAGCAGCGCGCGCCCGCGACCCACGACTTCCGGCAGAAGCTCTTCGAGCGACCTCGCGGCGGCGATCGTCTCGGCCAGCTCGGCGATCGCCTCGAGCTCCTGCACTCGTGCCCGCGTCTCGTCGTAGAGTCTTGCGTTCTCGATCGCACCGGCCACGAGGGCTGCGCTCGTGACGACGAAGTCGACTTCTGCCCGCGTGAATGCGTACGGCGCCTCCGTGTGAGCGCTGATCACACCGATGACCGACCCGTCGCGCGCCGCGATCGGCACGCTGAGAAGCGACTGGAACCGCTCCTCCTCGAGCTCGGGCACGAACGCAACCCGGGGATCGTCGAGCAGGTTTTCGGGAATGAACGCAGGCTCGTTGCGCTCCGCCGCCCACCAGGCAAGCCCATTCCCACGGTCGAGCGCGATCGTGCCGATGAGGTGCTCGTAGGGGTCACCCGCCGCCCTGAGCACGAGCCTGTCCCCCTCGACCAGGTAGACGAAGCAGGCATGCACGCCGCTTGCATCGGAGAGCAGGCGCACCACCGCGCGAAGCACCTCGTCGAGCTCGAGGGTCGAGCCGACCGTCGAGACGATGCGGGCAAGGACGTCGTTGCTGCGGGCTACGGCTGGGGTCACCGCTGCCATCGTAGAACGGCGGACGGCACAGTTCCAGCTGCCACGGGCGCTCGCGCGCGCCGCACGATACGGATGGACCTAGCCCGGCGGAACGAGGTTCGGGTCTGAATCGCCAGGATCTCGGCGGGCGGCGGTTTCGCGAACGCCCGCGAGCGCGATGGTCGCAAGCCCGAGGGCGATGAACCCCGCGACCGCGACTCCGCCCCACGCCCAGGCCTGCCACGCGAGACCCGGGAGGTAGGCGCCGAGCGCGCCGGCTCCGTAGTAGATGCTGAAGTAGAGGGCTGTCGCGGCGCCGCGGTCGACGCGTGCGACGTCGCTGATGCCGAGCTGCGCCGCGGTCACCCCGGCGAACATGGCTGCCGCGACACACGCAAGTCCGAGCACGAGCAGTGGGAGCACGTTCGGGAGGGTGAGGAGAAGCCCCGAGGCGGAGAGGAGCACGGTTCCAAAAGCGACGCGCCGCCAGCCGATCCTCTCCGCGATCCGACCCGTAATCGGCGCCGTGAGGCCCGTCAGCCAGAGCAGGAAGATGAGGCTCGCGACGGCGACGGAGTAGGAGAACGGCGGCTCCTCGAGCCGAAAGGTGACATAGGTGAAGGTGCCGACGAAGGTGAAGAAGAGCGCTCCGGCGCAGAGCGCGACGCCGATCAGCCGGACGTTGCGGAGGTGGCGTGCAAACCCGCCACCGCGGTGAGGCATGGGCGGCTCCGGCAGGCCGCTACGCATCGCGATCACCGCCGCGAGCGGCAGCAGCGCAAGCACGCCGATCGCCGCCCGCCAGCCGACGACGGCGCTCGCGAGCGCGACACCGAGGCGACCGATGAGCCCACCGACGACGAGCGAGGACACGTAGAACCCCATCGCCCGTGCCCCGATTCGAGGCACGAACGCCTCCGCGACGTACGGCACCCCGACCGTGAGCAGCCCCGGCATGCACAGCCCCTGCAACGTCCGGCAGACGAGAAGCGCCTCGAAGGTCGGTGCGAGCGCGACGCCGATCGTCGGCGGCACGAGGAGCAAGCTCGCAAGCCGGATCGAGCGGGGACGCCCGATCCGGTCCGAGACCGGCCCCCACACGAAGCCGCCGACCGCGACCGCCAGCACGACGACCGAGATCGTGAGCCCGGCCCGCGAAGGGCTGACAGCGAAATCGCGCGAGAGCTCGGGCAGGATCGCCTGCGTCGAGTACATGGTCGCGAACATGCCCGCCGCGCCGAGCATGAAGCCGGCGAGGGCCTTCCCGAGTGGGCCGGGACTCTCCGCGGTCAGCCGGATTCCCGGGCGGTGACCCGACCCTCCGGCAAGGTGAGCGGCAGGCCGCGACAATCGAACGTCGCAATCCGCGCCTGTGCCGCAGGAGAGCCGGCGAGCTCTTCCGTGAGGAGCGAGAAGACGAGAGCGTCTCGGCGGACGCCTCCGCCGGCCGCGGGAAGCCGTCGGCGCAAGAGGCCTTCCTCGCGAAAGCCGAGCCGCCGCGCAACCGTCGCGCTCGGCTCGTTGCCGTTCTCGACCAGAATCTCGATTCGGTCGGCACCGGCGATCTCGATTCCGACCTTCGTCAGCGCCGCGGCCACCGAGGTCGCGATCCCGCGCCTCGTCCGGTCGGCCCGGACCCAGTAGCCGATCTCGAGGCCGCCATCACCGGCCCTCGTGTGCAGCCCGGTGCCACCGAGCACCTCGCTCTCGTCGGCGGAGAAGACGCCGAAGATGAAGTCCTGCCCGAGGTCGAACATGCCGCGGAACCGGCGCAGCAGCGCAGCCTTCTCGGCGATCGCCTGCGGCTCGTCGTAGGCCCACGGCATCCACTGCCTCAGGTGCTCGAGGCTCGAGTCCACCGCGTCCTTCAGGAGCGGGGCATCTCGAGGGTCCCAGCAGCGAACGACCGGGCCACCCTCGATCTCGATCCGATACGGAATCGCGAGGTTCGTGCGAGCGTCCACGACGAAAGCCTACGCGGGCTCAGTGCTGTGCGACCGCGCCGAGGTGCTGCTCGTACGCGCCGCTCTCGACGATGTCGCCGATCTGCGCGACGGCAAAGCGGATGTCCTCGTCGGAATTGAAGTAGTGCGGGCCGAGTCGGATTCCGGCGTCGGGCCGGAAGTCACAGATGATCTGGCGGTTGCCGAGCTCACGGTGAACAGCCGCGAAGTCGGGCACGTGCACCGTGACCGTGCCCCCGCGCCGCTCGTCGCTCCGTGGGCTTCGCACCTCGAAGCCCGCCTCGTCGGCAAGATCGATCAGGAGCTGCGTCTGTCGCAGCGAGTTCTCGCGGATCCGGTCGACGCCGACCTCCTCGATCAGGTCGTAACCGGCCGTCGCCGAATACAGCGCCGGCACGTTCGGTGTTCCCGTGAGGAAGCGCGCCGCACCCTCGGCATACTCCATCTCCTCCTCGAAGCCGAAGGGCCGTTCGTGTGCCTGCCAGCCCGTGTAGGTCGGCCGGAGCCGCTCGGCCAGATCGGGCCGGACGTAGAGCCATCCGTTGCCCGGGCCTCCACACAGCCACTTGACCGAGCCGCCGACGGCGAAGTCGACGTCAAGGGCGGTGACGTCGAACGGCACGATGCCGGCGCTCTGATAGCAGTCCAGAATCACGTGGGCGCCGACCTCGTGCGCCCGCCGGATGATGGGCTCGATCTCCTGGATCTCACCTGTCTTGAAGAGGACGTGGCTGATCGGCACGAGCAGCGTCCGCTCGTCGATCGCATCGACGATCGCACCGTCGTCGCCGCAGACGACGACCTCGAGATCGGGCTGCGCCTGGTAGAGGTAGCGCACCGAGGGAAAGTTCCCCTGCTCGTAGACGACCCGGTTGCGGGTCGGGTCGATCGGGTGAAACGACGAGAGCACGACCGCCTCCGCCACGGCGACGTTCTGGTGCATGACCGTCGTGCCCGGCGCCCCGCCGATGATGCGGCCGATCTGGTCGCCCACCGTCATCGGCATCGTCCACCAGCCCTCACCCCACGCTCGGACGCCGCGCTCCTTCCACATCCGCGCGTACTCGGCGAGCCGGGCTTCCGCCCGGGCCGGCATCGCGGCAAGCGAGTGGTTGATCAGGTACGTCGTGTGCTCGAGGATCGGAAACTCGGAGCGGTAGTCGAGGAGCTCGCGCATCACTTGGGCTAGGCGATCTTCTTGAGCACGCCGAGGGCCTGCTGGTTCCACGGCACGCGGTGCGTCGTGCCCGCGCCGCGCATGTCGTCGAGATGCTCGAGATACCAGTCGTAGGTCGCGCAGAGCGTCTCTGCGTTCGAGAGCCGCGGCTCCCAGTCGAGCAGGTCGCGCGCGCGCTCGATCGAGACGAACGAGTCCTTGTGCGCAGTCTTGTAGTGCCACTCGGCGAGCGGCGACAGGCGCGCGAGCTCGAGAGCACGCAGCGAGAGCTCGGCCGGCACGACCGGGACGGGGAACAGGCGCGAGCCCGAGCCGACGTGGTCGATCAGCGCCTGGAGGTCGTCGCGCACAGTGCCGAAGACGCCCGCCCCGACATTCAGCGCCATGCCTCCGACAGGCGCGGTGAAGGAGCGTGCGACGGCGTCGACGAGATCCTCGACGGCAAGGAGCTGATAGCGGTTGTTGCCGTCGCCGAGGATCGGGATCCGGCGGCCGTCGCGAATCCAGTCGAAGAGGATCTCGAAGACCCCGAGCCGTTCCGGGCCGATGAATGTCTTCGGTCGGACGATCACGACGTCGAGCCCGCGCCGGCCGAACTGACCGGCGAGCAGCTCGGCCTCGATCTTCGACTCGCCGTACCAGCCGACGCCGACGAGCGGATCATCCTCGACGATCGGGTGTCGTTTCGGAACGCCGTAGACCGCTGTCGACGAGATCAGGACGACGCGCCGCACGCCGGCGTCGAGCGCGCAGGCGAGCACGTTCGCCGTGCCCTCGACATTGACGGAGCGAATCGCCGCGCGTGAGGACTGGATCGGGAGTGCCGCCGCGGCGTGCACGAGCACGTCTGCGCCCTCGACGAGCGTGCGCACGTCGTGCTCCGAGCGAATGTCGCCACGAACCTCCTCCACCCTGCGACCTTCGACCTCACGCTCGAGCTCGCGATCCTCGAGGGGCGCCACGTCGAGCGTTCGGACCGTGCCGCCGTCGGCGAGCACGCGGCGGGCGAGATGGAGCCCGAGAAAGCCGGCCCCTCCGGAGATCGAGACCAGCGTCACGCGTGCAGGATAGCCAGGCCCGTCGGGCCGGGTCTACAGGTGCGCCGCCCGTATCACCGACCGCGTCGCACCGGCGCGATCTGGCGGAGGAGGGCGCTCGTTGACGAGGACAGCGGCAACGAGGAGAACAAGCATTGCAACCATGCTCTCGCCGATCAGGCTCCGTCGCAGCGCCCCCGGCGTGTCCCCGCGCTCGAGCCGCGGCCCCACGACGAAGTGATGCGCCGCCCCCCAGCTGAGGGCAACGCAGACAATCGCGAGCTTGACGAGCAATGCCCGGCCGTAGTGGGTCGTCCAGAGATCCGAGACCACCGGCAGGCGCGAGATCGAGAGATAGGTGCCGGCCAGCACGAGCACCGCAACGAGCACGGTCGCGATCCGCGAGAAACCGAGAAACGCGCTCCGCCGCAGCGTCGGGGCAAGCGGCCACACGCAGGCCGCAAGGGCGACGAGACCACCGACCCAGAGGATCGCTGCGACGAGGTGCAGCCAGTCGGCGAAGCTCGTGAGGAACGTCGAGTTCGGCTCGACGCCCTGATGACCGGAGAGCGAGAGCCCCGACGCGAAGCCGACCCCGATCAGGAACGCCGGCCAGAGGAGCCGCGGCCGGTCGAGAATCCACGAGAGCAGGACGAGGGCCGTGACGATCGCGTACCCCAGTGTCATCACGACGAACGCGACGCCGAACCGCGTCTTCGTGGCGAGGGGCGACAGGTCGCCGTAGAGCAAGTCGACGAACGGCACCTGCAAGGCGTCGGACGCACGCATCACGAACGCGCCGATGCCGACGTTCAGCACCGCGATACCACCGACGGCCGCGATCCCGTAAAGCCTGTTCGAGAGTCGTGTCTCGATTGGCTCGCGCAGGACGAGGAGGCGGAAGCCGATCGTGCCGAGGAGCAGTGCAAGCGAGACGAAGAACGCCCATCTCGCTGCGTCGTCCGACCACCCGGGCCCCGTCGAGCCGAACGCCTCGGTCGGTGGTGGCGGGGTGACGCCGATGCCGAACGTGTAGACACCCGAGCCAGTGTGGCCGTCGGCCGAGGTTGTGCGCCAGCGCACCGTGTAGGCCTCGCCCCGGTGCAGTCCGGTCAGCGCCACCCGCACCCCGCGCCCGCCGTCGGTCGACACCGCCGGGCCCGACACCTTGTGCCCGGTCGCGGTGAATACCTCGATCGCCCGCGGCGTGATGGTGACCGACTGGTCGAACCGCATCGAGACGGCCGTTGGAGGCTCGGCGAGCCGTGACTGCGTCTCGGGCGAGACGTAGCTGAGCGTCGCGTGTGCCGCAGCTCCCGCTGGGAACGTCAGCGAGACGACGAGGACGGCGAGGACGCCCCTCATTGCGGGGCTCCCGCGAACCGTGACAGGTGCCCGAAGATCGGCGCCACATCACGGTCGCAGAACAGCAACACCGCGACGACGATCCAGGTCATCGCGAAGCCGGCTGCCCAGACGAACCGCCGCGGCTGCAGGGTCGCCCCGAGCGGGAAGATTGCTGCCACGAGCAACGTCCAACCGATCGCGTGGTGCAGGAAGGCTCCCCGCGAGAAGAGCCACGGATTCTGCTCGTGGATCAGAAAGGCGGCCGCGCTGACGAGGAGCGTCGCGGAGAGCGACAGCGTCCACCAGCGACTCGTCAGCTTCCCGCGCGCGACCGCGAGCTGGATCGCACCGGCGAGCATCGCAACCTCCGCCCACGCGGCGTGCGCGAGCATGTGCAGCGTCGAATTCGTGAAGAACACCGACACGGGCCAGAGCGCGACGCCGATTCCGAACGCAATCGAGGGCCACAGGTACATCCGCCAGCGCCGCATGGCGAAGACCTCGGTGCCGACGATCGTCTCGGCGAGCAGGACCAACCCGAGCAGGAGGAATCCTGCCGCGAACGTCCAGTGAACGAGTTCAGCTCTTGGAGCCATGCGCCGAGACCGAGCGAAGGTCGTCGAGGAGCCCCGGAGCGATCACCAATGCGAAGAGGAGGCCGACGCCGATCACGAGCAGCGGCGGCTGCGCGACATAGTCATAGAAGCCCTTGCCGCCGTGGTCGAAGAAGACGATGCGGTATGGCTGGAAGATCGCCCACACGATCCCACCGACGATCGTCAGCGGACCGAGCGATTCGATCGCGAACGCCCGCAGCGATCGACGTTCGATCTCTTCACGTTCGGGGGCCCGATCGAGCGGGCCGACGAGATCCGAGCTCACGCAACCTCCCCGGTGTTCGTCCTCGACGGTCGGTGCAAGTCTGCCACTGACGTTACACCGGTCGCAACTCCCACGTCGACCGACTGCCGGTCACTGAGCGGAACGACGCTCTAAGAGGGGCTCCCTCACGCCGGTAGCATCGCTCAAGTCGGTCGGTGCCGGCAGTCGCGCTCCCTTGATCTGAATCGGGTGGTGGCGGCTCAAAGGCCGTAGGCCTCGAGCAGCTTCAACCAGAGCTCGCTCCGCGTCGGGAAGGATGGCACCGCATGCCAGAGGTCGTCGAGCGTGATCTCGGCGACCACCGCGATCGTGGCCGCGTGGAGCGCTTCGGCTACCTCGGAGCCCGTGATCGTGGCACCGACGATCACCCGCCGCCTCGTGTCGACGACGATCCGCGACGTGCCGGCGGCGCCGTGGCCGACGAACGAGCCACCTGCGTTACCGCCCGTATCGACATCGACGTGCGTGACCTCGAGGCCCGCTGCCTGCGCCCCCTCCAGCGTGAGGCCCACCGCCCCGACCTGCGGATCCGTGAAGATCACGCGCGGCGACCGTGCCCCGTCCGAGCGGAGCTCTACTTCGCGGCCGAGGATCGAGTCGGCCGCGAGCCGTGCCTGGTACTTCCCCATGTGGGTCAGGAGCACGCGGCCGTTGACATCACCGACCGCATAGAGCCAGTCGTGGCCCGGCACGCGCAGATCGTCGCTGACGAGAAGTGGGCCGTCAGGCTCGATACCGACCGTCTCGAGGCCGATCTCCGCTGTGCCGGGACGGCGACCGAACGCCGCGAGCGCTTCATCCGCCTCGAAGGTCGTGCCGTCGTCGAGATCGATCACCACGGCGCCCGCCCGGGTCACGCGCATCACCTGCCGCTCGAGGCGAACGTCGACCCCACCCTCCTCGAGCGCCTCCCGCACCTGCGCACCGGCGAACGGCTCCTCGCGCTCGATCAGCCTCGGGCCACGGTGGACGAGTGTCACCTTCGACCCGAAGGCTGCCCACGCCTGAGCCATCTCGACGCCGACGACGCCGCCGCCCAGGATGGCGAGGCGCGGCGGCACCTTCTTCGCGGTCGTTGCCTCGATGTTCGTCCACGGGCGGGCCTCGCGCAGGCCCTCGATGTCCGGAATCAGCGCTGCAGATCCGGTCGCGACGATCACAGCCTTCCGGGCGACGAGCTCCTCGCCGTCGCCGGGGCCGCCGTGATCGACGATCACGCGACGCTCGCCCGCAAGCCTGCCTCGCCCGCGCACGAGCGTGACACCGTGATCCTCGAGCCAGGGCACCTGGCCCGCGTCGTCGAGGTTCGAGATCACCTCGTCCCGTCGCGCCAGCACAGCCGCGACGTCGATGGGATCGATCGTGAGGCCGGCGACACGCCGGACCTCGCGCTCGAGCTCGACGGGGCGTAGGAGTGCCTTCGACGGCATGCAGGCGTAGTACGAGCACTCGCCGCCGACGAGGCGATCCTCGACGACCGCGACCGAGACACCGTTCTGCCCCAGCCGGCCGGCCGCGACCTCGCCGGACACGCCGGCTCCTATCACCACCACATCGAACTCCCGCACGGCGCCTCCCAATTGGTTGGTGCGACGCTAGCGGGTCAGCTGGCCGTTCGTCGAGACCTTGACGGCGTGACTGCCGAAGTCCTGCCGCGACAGCGTGCGCACGATCCCGTGCGCGCTCTCTGCCGGATCGAGGGCGGGCAGGCCACCGCCCACCATTCTCGTCGGCACGAGCGTGGCACTGTCGAAGGCGCCGTTGCCGCGGAGGGTGACCCGGAGAATGCCGCTCAGGGAGAGCGGCCCACCGAGGGCGAAGACCTTGTAGCCCGCGAAGTTGCCGAGCGAGTATGCGATCAGGTGCCCGCGGTACCACTCCATGCCCCGTAGGACATGGGGGCCGCTCCCGATCACGACATCGGCGCCCGCGTCGACGACCGCGTGGGTGAACACCCGGGAGTTGCCCCGGTTCTCGCCCAGGAACATCTCGGTGCCTCGAATCACGTGCGTGTGATCGGATCCCTCCGCGCCCGCATGCATCGTCACGATGACCACGTCCGCGTTTGCGGCGGCCTTCTTGACGAGCCGTCGGGCCGCAGGGATATCGGTCAGCGACTGCGCCCACTTGTACGGCGCAAAGCCGACGATCGCGACCTTGATGTCGCCCACCTGCTGGTACGCGATCTCGCCGGGCCGGCCCGTCGTTGCCAGGTTCTGTGCCCGGAGGGCCGCGAGCGTCTGCGCCTGGCCCGACGGGCCGTAGTCGTAGGCATGGTTGTTGGCCAGGTTCATGACCGTGAACCCTGCCTTCTTGAGCCACGCCGCATACGGCGGCGGCGTCTGGAAGGCGTAGCAGTTCGTGCTCGCCGCACCGCACTTCGAGCCACCGCCGACCGAGAGCGTGCCCTCGAGGTTGCCGAGCACGACGTCACCGGCGAGGTCGGTCTCGACCTGGTCGAAGAATGTGCGGCCACCGTCCGGCGGCATGTTCGGGGTGGAGCCCATCACGATGTCGCCCGTCGCAGCGATCGTGACGACTCCGGCCGGGATGGTGCGGGGTGTCGGCTTCACGACGGCCCTCGTCGTTGTCTTGACGGTCTCCTTGGTCTGCGTCGGCTTTGCCGCCAGCGCAACCGGCGCCGGCGTGCCGTCGACGAGCAGTGAGAAGACGAACGCGGCCGCGACGAGCGCAGCACCTGCTCTCAGGACAAGTGCGAGCGGACGCATAGGCGCCCTATCGGCGAGACGCGATGAGGTAGATGAGCTGCGTCAGGGCGACGAGTGCCGCCGCGACGTAGGTCAGGGCAGCGGCGCTGAGCACCTTGCCGGCGCCGTCGGCCTCTCCCGAGGAGACGAGGCCGAGCGAGCTCAGCTGCTGCTTCGCCCGCCGCGAGGCGTCGAACTCGACGGGAAGCGTCACGACCTGAAAGAGCACCACGAGCGCGAACAGGATGATCGCGATGGTCGCGAGGCCCGAGATCTGGGCGAAGATCGCGATGATGAAAAGGATGAACCAGGTGCTAGAGGCAAAGCCGACCGCGGGCGCCATCGCGCTCCGAACCTTGAACGGGCCGTAGGCCTTCGCGTGCTGGATCGCGTGCCCCACCTCGTGGGCCGCGATCGCAACCGACGCGACAGACCGGCCCGAGTAGACATCCTGCGAGAGGTTCACGGTGCGATTGCGCGGGTCGTAGTGGTCCAGAGTGGACCGCCGGGCGACGGGTTCACCGGAACGCCGGCGAGGCCGTTGTGCTGAAGGATCATCAGCGCCACCTCCTCGCCGCTCATCCCGTTCGCAACCGCGACCTGCATCTGCGTCGAGACCGTCTTGTTCAGCCGGTGCTGGACGAACAGGCCGACGACGAGAGGCGGAATCAGGAAGACGAGGTAGAAGCCCAAGCCATTCATCCACGGAGATTCTACCTGTGGCACCCATTGCCACCGCACCGGCTCATCCGCGTCGAAGGGTTTTGCACGGCGACCCCGCTGTGTTACTTTCCGGACTGAAGCGTTGACCATCACGAGCGGACGAGGGAACTGGCCCGACGACACCGCCGCAACCGGGACGACCGTCCGCCAGGTGCGAACTCCAGCCGCGAGCCGGCCGTCCCGGGCGGTGAGCGGGAAGATGGGATGACGTTGCACCCGCCGCCGGCGGGAGCATCGAAGGCCCCGGGACAGAGAGACGTCGAGGGGCCTTTGCCGTTCCCGGGACACGACACCATTCGCCGGCAGGCGAAGAAGGAGCAGAGATGAGCGAGACACCAAGGCCCGAGACCATCGCCCTCCACGGAGGCCAGGTACCCGACCCGACCACGGGATCGCGGGCCGTACCGATCTACCAGACGACCTCGTACGTGTTCGACGACACCCAGCACGCGGCCGACCTGTTCGCCCTCCGCGTGCCGGGCAACATCTACACGCGGATCATGAATCCGACCCAGGACGTGTTCGAGCAGCGCGTGACCCAGCTCGAGGGCGGCATTGCCGCCGTCGCGACCGCCTCGGGCCAGTCGGCCGTCGCCTATTCGGTGCTCAACATCGCACGCGCCGGAGACAACATCATCTCGGTGTCGACGCTGTACGGCGGCACCTACAACCTGTTCGCCCATACGCTGCCGCAGTACGGGATCGAGGTGCGCTGGGCCGACCCAGACGACCCGACCGCGGTCGCTGCGCTGACGGACGAGAACACGAAGCTCGTGTTCGCCGAGACGATCGGCAATCCGAAGCTGAATGTGATCGACATCCGGGCCTGGGCCGACGCGGCGCACGCAGCGGGCCTCCCGCTGATCGTCGACAACACCGTGCCGACCCCGATCCTGGCCCGCGTGTTCGAGCAGGGGGCGGACATCGCCGTGCACTCCGCGACGAAGTACATCGGCGGCCACGGAACCTCGATCGGCGGCATCGTCGTCGACTCCGGCAACTTCGACTGGGCAGCGAACGCCGAGCGATATCCCGGCCTCACGAAGCCCGACCCGTCGTATCACGGCGTTGTCTGGGCCGAGGTCCTCGGGCCGGCCGCCTACATCGGACGCGTGCGCACCGTGCTGCTTCGCAACCTCGGTGCGGCGGTCTCGCCGTTCAACGCCTTCCTCTTCCTCCAGGGCCTCGAGACGCTGCCACTGCGGATCGAGCGGCACTCGTCGAACGCTCTTGCCGTCGCCCGCCACCTCGAGGAGCACGACGCTGTCAGCTGGGTGAACTACCCCGGTCTCGAGTCGAGCCCCTACAAGGAGGTCGCCGACCGCGTCCTCACCGGCGGCTACGGCGGACTCGTCACGTTCGGCATCGCCGGAGGACTCGAAGCCGGCAAGGGCTTCATCGAGAGCCTCGAGCTCTTCAGCCACCTCGCGAACATCGGCGATGCGAAGTCGCTCGCGATCCACAATGCGTCGACGACGCATTCGCAGCTGAACGACGACGAGCTCGCAGCGTCAGGCGTGACGCAGGACACCGTGCGGCTCGCGGTCGGCATCGAGAACATCGACGACATCCTGGAGGACCTCGACCAGGCGCTCCTCAAGGCAGCGGTTCCCGCGGCGGTCTGAGCAACCGCGTGTCGGCAACGATCGGCAGTGTCGAGACGCAGCGGGTCGTCCTCTTCACCGAGGACGACCCGCTCGTGCTCGCATCCGGCGAGCAGCTCGCCCCGGTCGAGGTGGCGTACGAGACCTACGGCACGCTGGCCCCCGACGCATCCAACGCCGTCTTCGTCTGTCACGCGCTAACGGGAGACGCGCACGCTGCGGGGCATCACGGCGACCCCGATCGGCCGGGCTGGTGGGACACCCTGATCGGCCCCGGCAAGCCGCTCGACACCGACCGGCTGTTCGTGATCTGCCCCAACCTGCTCGGCGGGTGCCGCGGCACCACCGGGCCGTCCTCGACCGACCCCGGCACCGGAGAGCCGTACGGGCTCCGTTTTCCGCACTTCACCGTCACCGACCTCGTCAGCGTCCACCGGCGCCTCGTCGAACACCTCGGCATCGAGCGGCTTCACGGCGCAATCGGCGGCTCGCTCGGTGGCATGCAGGTGCTGCAGTGGGCGCTCGACCACCCGGACGAGATCGGCAACGGCGTCCTCGTCTGCGCCTCGGCCCGGCTGAGCGCCCAGAACATCGCGTTCTCTGCCGTCGCGCGCACGTCGATCATCAGCGACGAGCACTTTGCCGGCGGCGACTACTACGGCACGGGCGCATTGCCGCGGGTCGGCCTCGCGGTCGCGCGGATGATGGCCCATATCACGTACGTCTCGGAGGAGAGCCTCCGCCACAAGTTCGGCCGCGAGCGCATCGGCGAGACACCGACGTTCGAGATCGACTTCCAGGTCGAGAGCTACCTCGAGCACCAGGGCCAGAGCTTCCTCGAGCGCTTCGACGCGAACTCGTACCTCTACCTGACCCGAGTGATGGATTACTTCGACCCGTTCGCGGACGAGGAGGCGGCGGTCGCACGGCTACGCGACGTCGCCACGCGCTTCCTGCTCGTCTCGTTCGACACCGACTGGCGCTTCCCGACGCATCACTCGACGGAGATCGCGCGCGTGCTCGGCCTCGCCGGCTGCGACGTCGTCTGCGAGGAGGTCGCCTCCCCGTGGGGGCACGACTCGTTCCTGCTCGAGGTGCCCCGATACCACGAGCTCGTGACCGCCTTTCTGGAGGGAGATCGACCTCTGCCGCGCCACCCGTAGTGACGCCGCAACGTTGCTGGTTGTATTTTTGAAGTGACGTTGCTATACATTGGATAGCGTTAACCATCACGAGCGATCGAGGGAACTGGCCCGACGAAATCGCCGCAACCGGGACCCGTGTGTGACAACAACGTGTCCGTCAGGTGCGAACTCCAGCCGCGAGCCGCCCACCCGGGGCGGTAACCGGGAAGATGGTGAAGCGCAGGTGCCGCAGGCACCGTCCAAGGCCCCGGGTATTTCGGGGCCTTTCTCGTTTCCGGGGCGGAGGCACTTCATGGCGGACGGCACGAAGGTGTTGAGGGAAGCCCCGACGCTCGAGCTCGTGCTCAAGCGCAATCCGGTCGAGCGCCTGAAGCGGGAGAAGAGCCCGCTCGCGATGATGGGCGAGCTGCCGGCGCTGATCGCGACCGGCTACGCCGACATCGCGGAGGAGGATCTCGTCCGGCTCAAGTGGTGGGGCCTCTACCACGACAAGCCGAAGATCGGGACCTTCATGCTCCGGATCAAGCTGCCTGCCGGCCGGATGACGCCCGAGCAGCTGCGCGTCGTCGGTGAGCTTTCCAACGAGCACGGGCGCGGTGCCGGCGAGCTGACGACGCGCCAGACGATCCAGCTTCACTACCTCGAGCTCCGCTCCCTCCCCGACGTCTTCGACCGTCTCCGCGCGGTCGGGCTGACCACGGTAGGAGCCTGCGGCGACGCGGTCCGAAACCTCACGGGTTGCCCGGTCGCCGGCCTCGCGCACGACGAGCTGTTCGACGTCACCGCGCTCCACGACGAGGTCACCGCCTTCTTCTACGGCAATCCGGACTACTCCGACCTTCCGCGCAAGCACAAGATCTCCATCTCGGCGTGCGCACACCGCTGCAACGCGCCGGAGATCAACTGCATCTCGCTCGTCGGCGTCATCCGCGACGGCGAGAAGGGGTTCGCGGTGCTCGTGGGTGGCGGCCTCTCGTCGGTGCCGCGGATCGCCCGCGACCTCGGTGTCTGGATCCGCGAGGACGAGGCGATGCCCGTCATGCGCGCGCTGCTCGATGCCTGGCGGGACGACCTCCGCTATCGGATCTCCCGCGTCAAGGCGCGAATGAAGTTCATGGTCGACGACCGTGGCCCCGAGGGGATGCGCGAGGAAGTCGAGCGGCGCCTCGGCTACGCGCTGCCGGACCACGTGCCGAGCCGCTCGACCACGACCCCGCCGACCACATGGGAGTCGAGCTCGAGCACGAGAAGGGCATCCACTCGATCGGTTCACCGGTTCACCTCGGCCTCATCTCCGGCGACCAGATGCTCGCCGTCGCCGGCCTGGCCGCCTCGCGGGGACGCGACATCCGGCTGTCGCGGCAGCAGAACCTAATCGTGACCGGAGTCGGTGACGTGGACGGCGCATCGTCGAGGCTGGCCGAGATCGGATTCCCGGTCGATGCGAACCGCCTCCGCTCGAACGCGATCGGCTGCACCGGCGAGCCGCACTGCAACTTCGCCGTCGCAGAGACGAAGGGCCGCCTCGGCGCCCTCATCGAGCACCTCGAGGGCCGCTTCGGGCATGACGTCTCCGAGCTCCGCCTGCACCTCGACGGCTGCCCCCACGCCTGCGGCCAGCACTGGGTCGGGGATCTCGGCTTCCAGGGCACGACCGTGCGGGATGCCGAGGGCAAGCGCCACCAGGGCTACGACATCCTGCTGCGCGGCGCGCTCGGTCCGGTGGCCGCGATCGGCCGGCCCGTGTTTCGACGCGTACCGACCGAGGAGCTGGACGAGACGGTCGAGAGCCTGATCGTGGCCTGGCTCGACGCGCGAGCCCCCGGCGAGAGCTTCCGCGCGTACTGCGACCGCACGACCGACGACGAGCTCGGCGCTCTGATCGGCCGCGAGCCGGCCAAATCGCGCCGAGGAGCGAAGGAAACCGAGGAGGCAGCATGAGCACCCACATCGAAGACGAGCTCGACGATCACGAGGCCGGCGAGCTGTCCGTCGAGTTCGAGGGACAGGAGCCCTGGGACGTGCTGGAGTGGGCGATCGACCGCTTCGGCGGCCGGCTCGCGATCTCGACCGCGTTCCAGGAGGGCGATGTCGCGCTGATCGACATGGCCTACAAGATCGAACCGACCGTCCGCGTCTTCTCGATGGACACGGGCCGCCTGCCCCAGGAGACGTTCGACTTGATCGAGCAGCTCCGCGACCGCTACGAGGGGCTCCGCCTCGAGCTCATCTCGCCCGACGCGGGGCAGGTACAGCGCCTCGTCGACCGCCACGGGCCGAACCTGTTCTTCAAATCGGTCGAGAACCGCCTACTCTGCTGCAACGTCCGCAAGGTGCAGCCGCTGACGCGCGCCCTCGCCGACCTCGACGCCTGGGTGACCGGGCTCCGTCGTGACCAGTGGGCCTCGCGCTCCGACATCAGGAAGGTCGAGATCGACCACGACCACGGGGCGATCGTGAAGCTCAACCCGCTCGCCGAGTGGCAGGAGGACGAGGTCTGGGACTACCTCCGCGAGAACGAGGTTCCCACCCACGCGCTCTACGAGCAGGGCTACACCTCGATCGGCTGCACCCCGTGCACGAAGCCGGTTGCTGCCGGCCAGCCCGTTCGAGCCGGACGGTGGTGGTGGGAGACGGACGCCCCGAAGGAGTGCGGCATGCACTGCGCGATCGAGACGGGCGGCTTCGAGCACGAGCTGCACGCGATCCTCGGCGAGGGCTCGCATGCCTGACGCGATCGCGACGGCTATCGAGGTGTCCGGAACCGAGAGCGAGCTCGCGCTCGCCGAGACGCGCGCGGTGCTTGCGGCCGCGGTGTCCGAGGGCTACAGGGAGCAGCTGCGCGAGCTCGAGGAGGCGCTCGCGGAGGGCCTCCTCGACGACCACCAGGCGCTGACGCTCGAGCCGATTCTCGAGCTCGCGCTCCAGGCGGGGCGGATTCGGGGGATCTACGGTCCGCCAGGCGAGACCACGGCCCTGCGCCTCTATCGAAAGCTGCCCCGGGGCGTTGCGCTGCAGCAGAGCGCCCGCGAGGTGAGCGAGGCGCTCACCTCGCTGCAGGGCCACACGCTCGAAGGCGCCACGCTAACCGCCGTCGGACCGGGTGCGTACACGTTGTCGGTCGCGACGGCCGAGGGCCGGCTGTCGGTGAAGCTCGACCGCCAGGGCGCCCGGATCACCTCGGTCGAGGTCTAGAGACGTGACACCGTCGAGCAGCTCCAACGCGCCGTCGTACTACATGGCGTGCATCGACCTGACCGGCCGCGCGGTGCTCGTCGTCGGGGCCGGACGCGTCGCACTCGAGAAGATCGAGGGCCTGCTCGCCGCCGGAGCCGCGATCACCGTCGTCGCGCCTCAGGTTCTGCCCGAGATCGAGCAGCTCGACGTCACGATCATCCGTCGCGGCTACCGCACGGCGGACCTCGACCGAACGTTCCTCGTCGTCGCAGCAACCGCAACGAACTCGGTCAACCGGCGCGTCTTCCGCGAGGCCGAGGCGCGATCCATGCTCTGCAACGTCGTCGACGTGCCGGAGCTTTGCTCGTTCATTCTCCCGGCCATCCACCGCCACGAGCCCATCGCCGTCGCGGTGTCGACGGGCGGCGCCTCGCCGGCGCTGGCCCAGCATCTCCGCGACCAGATCGCGACCGTCGTCCGCCCGGAGCACGCCGAGCTGGCGCATAAGCTGCGGGAGCTTCGCCCCTGGGCCAAGTCCCACTTCGCCACCTACGAGGAGCGCAAGGCGTACTTCGCCGGCATCGTCGCCGAGGAGCTCGGGTGACCGTCCATCTCGTCGGCGCCGGCCCCGGCGACCCCGGTCTGATCACCGCCCGCGGGCTCGAGCTCGTGCGCGGGTGCGACGTGCTCGTCGCCGACGCGCTGGTCGCCAAGGAGCTCGTCGACGAGGCATCCGAGGACGCGATCGTGATCTCACGCGCGGGGATGAAGCAGGAGGCGGTCACACGCCTGCTCGTCGCGTACGGCACCGCCGGACTCGACACCGTTCGGCTCAAGGGCGGCGATCCGTTCGTCTTCGGCCGCGGCGGCGAGGAGGCGCTCGCGCTCGCCGAGGCGGGAATCCCGTTCGAGGTCGTTCCGGGCGTCTCGTCGATCGCGGCCGTGCCGGCTTCCGCCCTGATCCCCGTCACCCACCGCGGCGTGTCCGACCGCGTCACGATCGCGAACTGCCACGGAGCCGACGGCGGTGAGCCCGACTACGCGTCGCTCGCGGCGGCCGGCGGCACGCTCGTGCTGTTCATGGGGCTCGAGCGCGTCGGGCAGCTCTGCGGGGGCCTGATCGGTGCCGGTCTCCCGTCGGCCACGCCGGCAGCAGTGGTCTCGCGAGGAACCCTGCCCGAGCAGGAGTCGGTCTCGGGGACGCTCGAGGCCCTGCCGGCGCTCTCCGCCGGGCTCGAGTCACCGGCGCTCGTCATCGTAGGGGAGGTCGTCGCAGTCGGCGCCGCCCTCTCGGCCGGGCTGAACGTGTCCGCGATCGCCTGAGCCTCTAGGCTAGGTCGATGGAGTTCCGCCGGGTCGACAGCCTGCCCCCGTACGTGTTCGCCGTGATCCGGGACCTGACGCTCGAGCTCCGCCGGGCCGGCGACGATGTCGTCGACCTCGGGTTCGGCAACCCTGACCTCCCCTCACCCGAGCTCGCGGTCGAGAAGCTCGGCGAGGCAGCGCTCAATCCGCGAAACCACCGCTACTCCGCCTCGAAGGGGATCCCGAACCTCCGCCTCGCCGCCGCGACGCTGTACAAGCGCAAGTTCGGTGTCGACCTCGACCCCGACACGCAGGTGCTGAACACGATCGGTGCGAAGGAGGGCTTCTCGCACCTGATGTGGGTGCTGCTCGAGCCGGGCGACTCGGCGCTCGTGCCGAGCCCGAGCTACCCGATCCACATCCAGGGGCCGATCTTCGCCGGCGCGTCGGTGACCCGGGTGCCGATGGGTGCCGACCAGGATCTCTTCGCGAACCTCGAGGAGGCGTGGGAGCGCGCCCAGCCGAAGCCCCGCGTGGTCGTGCTCTCGTTCCCGCACAACCCGACGACCGCAACGGTCGACCTTGCGTTCATGGAGCGCGTCGTCGCCTTCGCGCGCGAGCACGAGCTGCTCGTCGTCCACGATTTCGCCTACGCCGACCTCGCGTTCGACGGCTATGAGCCCCCCTCGATCCTCCAGGTGCCCGGCGCCGACGAGGTCGCGGTCGAGCTGTACACGCTGACGAAGTCGTTCTCGATGGCCGGCTGGCGTGTCGGCTTCGTCGTCGGCAACGCCGAGGTCGTCGGCGCGCTCGCGCGGCTCAAGTCGTGGCTCGACTACGGCACGTTCCAGCCGATCCAGATCGCCGCGATCGTCGCCATGAACGAGCTGCCCGACTATCCGCGCGAGGTCTCGGCGATCTATCAGTCCCGTCGCGACGCGTTGTGTGACGGGCTCGAGCGGGCGGGCTGGTCGTTCCCGAAGCCGAAGGGGACGATGTTCGTCTGGGCACCGATTCCCGAGCAGTACCGCTCGATGGGCTCGCTCGCCTTCGCCGAGAAGCTGGCACGGGAGGCCAGCGTCGCCGTCTCACCCGGCGTCGGTTTCGGCGCCGACGGCGACGGGTTCGTCCGCTTCGCGCTCGTCGAGAACGAGCAGCGGATCGGTCAGGCCGTGCGCGGGATCAAGAAGCTGCTGGAAGAGAGCGGCTAACCGCGCAGGGTGCGGGTGTGTGGGTGAGGCTTCAGCCTCACCCCGTCGCTCCTACCCTCGCAAGTACGCGTCGTCGCCACGGACCCAGTCGTCGCGCACGGGCGAGAAGACGTCCAGCACGACCGAGTCCTCGATCGCCTCGACCGCGTGCGGGATCTCGCTCGGGATGAAGACGCTCTCCCCGGCCGAGACGATCTGCTCGTCACCGCCGACGACGAACCGCAGCTTGCCTTCGAGCACGTTCGCGACCTGCTCGTGCACGTGATGGTGGCTCGGGACGATCGCGCCGGCGGCCAGAATGATGCGGCCGACGGTCATCGTCTCCGTGTGCAGGAGCTGACGGCCGAGGAGCGGCGTCAGCTCCTCGACGGGCTCTTCATGCCAGCGCTTCACGATCATGCGCCGAGTCTAGAGGCTCGGTGTGCACCAAGCCTCTTAGCTCGCACCGTGTTCCTCGTCGACCCCTATCCGCGGACACTGGATCAGATCTTCTCGCCCGAGACGCGCGCGCGGCTCGAGGCGCTGGCGCCGGTCACATGGCACGACGGACCGCCCGCGAACGACGAGCTCGTAGAGCCGCTGCTCCCGGAGCTGATCGCGGTCGTCGGCCAGACCGCGCTGCCGGCCGAGCGGCTTGCGCGCGCTCCGCGGCTCGAGGCAGTGCTCAACGTCGAGGGCAACTTCCTCCCGAACGTCGACTATGCCGCGTGCTTCGCGCGCGGGATCGAGGTGCTCGGGGTCGGCCCCGTGTTCGGTCAGCCCGTGGCCGAGCTCGCGCTCGGGATGGCGCTCGCGGCGGCGCGCGACATTCCGCGCGGCGACGCCGAGATCCGGGTGGGAACGGAGACGATGTTCGACGAGGGCTCAAACGGCGGCTCGTTCCTGCTCGCCGGCAAGACGGTCGGCCTCGTCGGCTGCGGTACCCTCGCGCGCTCGTTGCTGCCGCTGCTCGGCCCATTCGGGTGCGAGATCCTTGGCCACGACCCCTGGCTGCCAGACGACGCGCTGGCGGCGCTCGGGCTCGAGCCCGTGTCGCTCCTCGAGCTGTTCGCCCGCAGCAAGGTCGCCTTCATCCTCTCCCCCGTCACGACCGAGAACGCCGGCTCGATCAGCCGCGACTGCTTCGCGGCGATGACGCCGGGATCTGTGGTCGTGCTCGTCTCGCGTGCCGGCGTCGTCGACTGGCGGGCGCTACTCGATGCCGCAGCGAGCGGACACATCCGCGCGGCGGTCGACGTCTTTCCCGAGGAGCCCATTCCGGCCACCGAGCCGGCCCGGGCAACCCCCGGCACGATCCTTTCCGCCCACCGCGGCGGCAACGTGCCGGAGATCTGGCGGGAAATCGGCGAGATGGTCGCCGCCGACCTCGAGGCCCTTGCTGCCGGCCGGCAGTCGCGGCGGATGCAGCGCGCGGACCCGCTCACCGTCGGCCGCCTGCGCTCGCGGCCGATCGGCTAACCGGGGCGAGGCTCGCGCCCCGCCCCGGCTTCCGTCGGCTTACTACTTCCTCGCCGCCGGCTTCTTGGCGGGAGCCTTCTTCGCGGCAGGCTTGGCCGCCGGCTTGGCTGCCGGCTTCTTTGCCGCGGGCTTCGGGGCTGCGGCGACTGCGACCGTCGTATCGACGATCGTCGCACCGGCGGCGAGCTTCTGCACCGAGGCGACGCCGGACATCGCGGCGCGCTTCGTCTCGTACGCCTCGCTCGACGCGACAACCTGCCCGTTGGTCGAGAGGAGGTTGAAGCGGAACTTGCCGGTCGGGCCCTTCTTGATGATGAACTTTCCTGGCATCGTTGCCTTTCGTTCCGAGGGGGTTGGTGCTGTTCGCGTCGAATGGTCGCAGGCGCGCAGGAAGGCGGGCGTCCGTCGAGTCCCCCGTCGGCGCCACGGCAGGAAGCTGCAACACTGCGTCGATGGAAACCTGGAGCGTCCCGCAGTTGCTGTTTGCCCTGGTCTTCGCCTCGGCGTTCTCGCTCCTCACGTTCGCCCATGCCGACCGCCACGGCAGCAAGCACGCGACCGCGTGGGGCGTCGGCGCGTTCCTCGCGGTGGCGGTCGTCGTGCCGGTCTACTTCGTGCGGTACTGGCTTCGTACGCGCAACGCCGCCTAGAGCGTCAGCTCGCGAGGAACGCCACCTCGTCCACGTAACACCAGAACCAGTCCTCGCCCCGCTCCGCCGAGCGGATGACGGGGTGGCCGGTCTCGTGGAAGTGCGCCGTCGCGTGGCGGTTCGGGGAGTCGTCGCAGCACCGGATCACGCCGCACTGCGTGCACATGCGGAGGTGCACCCAGGTGCTGCCGATCGCGATGCACGCGTCGCAGACCCGGACATCGGGCAGGTCGGTGTGCTCGATCGTGTCGAGATGGCTACAGGCATCGCTCATGGTGTCTTCTCCTCTCCCCCGCCGACGGGCCGCCGACGAATCTCCCCGGCACGCTACCGTCGCGGGATGACCGGCAACCTGCTCGTCTTCCTCGGCGCTGCGCTCGCGAGCGCGGTCGAGATGGTGGAGGCGCTCACGATCGTGCTCGCGCTCGGCGTCACGCGCGGCTGGCGCGCGCCGCTCGAGGGCGCCGTCGCGGCACTGGTCGTCCTCGCGGTCATCGTCGCCGCGCTCGGGCCTGCGCTCGAGGCGGTGCCGATCAACGTGCTGCGGCTCATCGTCGGCTCGCTCCTCCTCGTCTTCGGGTTGCAATGGTTGCGCAAGGCGATCCTCCGCGCGAGTGGGCTGAAGGCGCTCCACGACGAGGAGGCAGCTTTCGCCGCCGAGGTTGCGGCTGCCCAGGCGACGGGGCTGCCGAGGGGCCGTGACCGCTACAGCGTCGTGATCGCGTTCAAGTCAACGTTGCTCGAGGGGCTCGAGGTCGCGTTCATCGTGATCTCCCTCGGCGCCAACCAGGGAGCGACTGCGATCGCCGCGGCGGGCGCTGTCGTCGCTCTCGTCGCCGTCGTGATCATCGGCGTCGCCGTCCGCAAGCCGCTGAGCCGCGTACCAGAGAACACGCTCAAGTTCACGGTCGGCGTGATGCTGACCTCGTTCGGCACGTTCTGGGCCGGGGAGGGCATCGGGATCGACTGGCCCGGCGAGGACGCGTCCCTGGCGGCTCTGATCGTCCTCACGGTCGTCTGGTCACTCGCGTTTGCCCGCCTCCTCGGGCGCCCGCCGAAGGTGGTGACGGCGTGAGAGGTGTCTGCCACGGGATCGTCGATTTCGTCGTTGGTGACGACCTTTGGATCGCGGTCGCGGTTGCAGTGCTGCTCGCGACCGGAGCAGTGCTCGTCGGCCTCGGCGCGAACGCCTGGTGGCTGCTGCCGCTCGGCGTGCCGGCAGCGCTCTGGAGCTCGCTCGTGCGAGCGCGGCACAAGGCCGCCAGGACTGACTCATGATCTCCGCTACCGACGACGAGTGGGCCCGCCCGATCGACCTGATGGCCGACTCGGACGCACCCGAGCAGATCGAGCTCGAGCTCGGCCGGCGGCACGCGCTCTATCTACGCGAGGCACAGCGCCTCGTGCTCGAAGGCTCGGTGCCCGACGGGGCCGGGCTCGCGGCGGGAGTCAGGGCCGAGACCGCGCGCTACCTGCGCTCCCAGCCGTGGCTCGCCGACCCCAGGCTCGCGCCTGCCGTGAGCGGTGTCGAGGAGCGTACGATCGAGGCGCTGCAGGCGATCGTGGCGGCTGCCGGGCCACCGACGCCCGCACCGCCCGCCGCGCGCCCGATCAGGCGAATCGCGCTGCAGCCGTCGGCGACGATCGTCGGCAACATGGCCGTCCGCAAGCGACCCATCGCGAAGGGGCTCGAGCTCGCCTGGGACGCGGCACCCCAGGTGACCGAGTGGGTCGTGCGCGTAAGCGTCCGGCCCGATCCGCGTCAGGACTATGTCGAGGGCAAGCCCGAGACGCTCCCCGCCGGCGCCCGCTCCTTCGAGATCGAGCTCGACGAGCAGCCACGCCGGATCCAGCTCTACGGTCACGCCCGCGGCGGCAAGATCGTCCGCCGCGCCGTCATCTCGGCCCTGACGAGCGGGAACAGCGGCGCCCAGTGGAAGCGGCAGGCAACTGCGAGCTGACGTACGCCCTTGACACCGCTAACACTGTTAGCCATAATCGGCTAACAGTGTTAGCTAAAGAGAGGTGGTCGAGGAAATGGATGCAGCTGTGATGTCCGGATGGGCAGTGCGTCGCGTGGCATACGGCGTCGGAGCCGTCGCGCTGCTCGCGTCGGCAATAGCGGTCTTCGTCAGCGTCGACGCGGGCTGGTGGGTGTTCCCCGCGTTCGCGATCGGGCCCGACCTCGCGTTCCTCGCCGGAATCGGGCAGACCGGAGCGCTCGAGCGCGGCCAGATGCCGAGCCGCGCCGTGCCCGCCTACAACGCGTTGCATCGCATCGGAGGGCCGCTCGTCCTCGGCCTTCTCGCGGTCACCGGCGTGCTGCCTCCGACGCTGCTCGTCGGCGCGCTCGTCTGGGGCTTCCACATCTTCCTCGACCGCGCGCTCGGGTACGGGTTGCGCACGCGCGATGGCTTCCAGCGCGCCTGACGAGCTGACCCCGCGCGCGCGAGAGATCGTCGCGGCTGCACGTCTGATTCTCGAGCGCTCAGGCCCTGAGGCTCTCTCGATGCGGGCGATCGCCGCCGAGCTCGGCATCCAGGCTCCGTCTCTGTACAAGCACGTCGCCGACAAGGAGGCGCTCGAGGTCGCACTCATCTCGGATGCGCTCGCCGAGGTCGGTGACGTATTCGAGGAGGCTGTCGTCGGCAGCGACGATCAGCTTGCGGCCATCGCAACGGCGTACCGCACGTGGGCGCTCGCCCACCCGCACCTGTACCGGTTGATGATGGACCGGCCTCTCCCGCGCGAGCGGCTGGCACCGGGACTCGAGGATCGCGCCGGGGCGACCCTCGTCGCGGCGACCGGCGGCGACCCGGATGCGGCGCGTGCCGCGTTCGCCTTTGCGCACGGCATGGTGGTGCTCGAGCTCAACGACCGGTTCCCGCCGGGTGCCGACCTCGAGGCCGCCTGGCGCAGAGGCGTCGACGCGTTCCGCCCGGTCAGCCCCTGACGGCGGCTACGGCCCTCGCGCGGTCACCGATCACGAAGGCCAGACAGCGGCGGCCGTCACCCGGCGAGAAGCTCGCGAGCTCGACGCGGTCGCCGAGATCGATCGGGTCGCGGTAGTCGAGCTCGGCACGGAGCGGTCGCTCGCCGACCGATCCCTCGCGCGCGAGCCAGTCCTCGACCGCCTGCCAGTAGACCGCGTTGTTGACGTGGCCGTTCGCGTCGAGATCGGTCGAACGCAGCGCCCATGGCATGCGGACTGCGTCGGCTGGCGGGTCGGGCAGCTCGAGCTTCGTCGAGACCGACCGCCCGCCGGCCGCCACACCGTAAGGGCCGAACTCGCCGATCCGGGCCGGTCGCTGGTCGGGGCCGAGGTGGATCCAGACGCTGTCGATCTCGACGTGGCCACCCGCATCGCCCCGCACCGACCAGCGGCGACCCGCCGCGATCGCGGCGACGCCGCTACAGAAGGTCGTGATCTCGAGGGCGCGGTCGCGAAGCAGCGGCGCGAGCACGTCAACGCGGATCTTGCGAATGACCCACAGGTGCTCCGGGATCCCCCACCCGGTCTCCTCGACGTCGTCGATCGCGGCGTCCTGGAGGAAGCGCGCGACCGCGTCGAGCCGCACCCTGCCGGCGGCGTCCATGTCCGACAGACGCACCCGCCGCCGCGTGGAGTACGCCCGAGCGTCGTTCGGCCGTTCGAGCCGCGTGTCCATCACCGCAGTCTGACAACGCGGCGACGCAGCCGCGAGTGGCATCGGAACGCGGCCGGGGCAGAGGCGTCCTGCCTCCACCCCGGCCGCGAGGATCGCCGACGACCTCAGGCGGCGAGCGCCAGCTCCTCGGCCTGCCCGTCAGCCTCGACTGCGGGAGCGGCGGCGAGCTCCTCCTTGCGGATCAGCACGGCCGACGCGACCACGCCGAGGGCGGCGATGGCAGACCCGACCCAGAACGCAGCGTGGAAGCCGGTCGTCAGGGCGTCCGGCAGGGCATCGCCGGCGCGGGCCGCGGAGCCGGTCCGGGCCACCGCAACCGACGAGAGGATCGCGATCCCGAGGGCGCCGCCGATCTGCTGCGACGTGTTGATCATGCCGGATGCGAGACCCGCGTCCTTGGCCTCGATCCCGGCCAGCGCGGCGATCGAGACGGCGACGAACGCAAAGGACATCCCGACGGCGACGATGAGGAATCCCGGCAGCAGGTCACGCACGTAGGACCCTCCCACCGAGACCTGTGTGAAGTACAGCATCCCTACCGTCAGCAGGCTCATCCCGGTCACGAGCACCGTCTTGACGCCGATCCTCGTCACGAGCTGCGAGGCGAGCGTTGCCCAGAAGATCGACGTCCCGGCGACGGCGAGGTACGCAAAGCCCGACTTCAGGGGCGAGTAGCCGAGCACCTGCTGCATGTAGAGGGTTAGCATCAGGAACATCGAGAAGAGCGCCGTGCCGAGGATGAAACCGGCCACGTTCGCGCCGGTGACGGTCTTGATCCTGAAGATCGAGAACGACATCAACGGGTCCTGCGTGCGTCGCTCGACCACGACGAAGGCGCCGAGCAGCCCGGCCGCGACGGCGAAGAGACCAAGCGTCTTCGCCGAGCCCCAGCCGAAGTCGTTTGCCTTCGTGATCGCGAAGACGGAGATCGAGAGGCCCGACGTGACGAGCACTGCGCCGAGCGCGTCGAATCCCTGCCCCCGCGCGTTGCGACTCTCGGCCAGCAGGATCGGCGTGAGTGCGAGCGCGCCGATCGCCACCGGGACGTTGATGAAGAAGATCCATTGCCAGCTGAGCAGGTCGGTGAAGATCCCGCCGAGGAGCACTCCGGCGGCAGCGCCGAACATGCCGACGGCTCCCCAGACACCGAGCGCGATATTTCGCTCGCGGCCCTCGCCGAAGGTGGTCATCAGGATCGACAGGGCCGCGGGAGAGATGACGGCGGCGCCGAGCCCCTGCAGCGATCGGGCACCGATGAGCGACGCCTCGCTCCAGGCGAGACCCGCGACGATCGAGCCGGCCGCGAACAGGACGAGACCGGCCACGAAGACGCGCCTGCGGCCGAGCAGGTCGGCGGCGCGCCCGCCGAGCAGGAGGAACCCACCGAAGGCGAGCGCGTACGCGCTGATCACCCACTGCAGGTTCTCCTGCGAGAACCCGAGGTCGACCTTGATCGAGGGGAGAGCGACGTTGACGATTGCGATGTCGAGCACGACCATGAACTGCACGACGCTGATGAGCGCCAGTGCGAGCCATCTGCGATCAGGTGAAGCAGCCATCGGAGTCCGCCTTTCGAACGGGATTGGTGATTGGACCCGAGGCTAGTCCCGTACTTGCAAAAAAGAAGTACGGACTTGCGAATCAATAGTGCGGCGAACCGAACAGTTAGCCGGTGGGCATCACGGCCCGATCTCTCCTCGCACGGCGACGAACTGGGCCACGGCGAAGTCGACGTCGTCGAAGGAGTGGGCGGCAGAGAGCTGCGTGCGGATGCGCGCGGCTCCACGCGGGACGACCGGGAACGAGAAGCTGACCGCGTAGACGCCGTTCGCCCAGAGCCGCTCGGCGAAGACCGCAGCGACGGCGGCGTCTCCCATCATCACCGGCACGATCGGATGGGTGCCCTCGACGATGTCGAATCCGGCCGCCGTCATCGCCGAGCGAAACCGCGCCGTGTTGGCCCACAGCCGGTCGCGCAGCTCCGGTGAGCCCTCGACGAGCTCGATCGCCTTCAGCCCGGCAGCGGCGATCGGGGGCGCGACGCTGTTCGAGAAGAGATACGGCCGTGCCCGCTGGCGCAGGAGCTCGATGATCTCGCGTCGGCCCGAGACGTATCCACCCGAGGCGCCGCCCATCGCCTTGCCGAGGGTGCCGGTGAGGATGTCGACCCGCTCGGTCACCTCGTGCAGCTCGGGCGTTCCGCGCCCGTTCGGCCCGACGAAGCCGACCGCGTGGGAGTCGTCCACCATCACGAGCGCGTCATGGCGGTCGGCAAGGTCGCAGATCCCGGCGAGGTCGGCGATGTGCCCGTCCATCGAGAAGACGCCGTCGGTCGCGATCATCCGGTTGTGCGCGCCGGCCGCCTCGCCGAGGCGCGCCTCGAGCTCGTCGAGATCGCCGTTCGCGTACCGCAGCCGGGACGCCTTGCAGAGCCGGATGCCGTCGATGATCGACGCGTGGTTGAGCGCGTCCGAGATGACGGCGTCGTCAGGCCCGAGCAGGGCCTCGAAGAGGCCACCGTTCGCGTCGAAGCACGAGCTGAAGAGGATCGTGTCCTCGGTGCCGAGAAACGCCGAGAGCCGCTCCTCGAGATCCTTGTGGAGGGTCTGCGTGCCGCAGATGAACCGCACCGACGCCATGCCGAAGCCGAAGCGCTCGAGCGCATCGCGCGCCGCGTCGATCACGGCCGGGTGGTCGGCGAGCCCGAGGTAGTTGTTCGCGCAGAGGTTGAGCAGGCTGCCCATCCCCTCCACCTCGACGTGCGCCGACTGCGGCGACTCGAGGACGAGCTCACCCTTGTAGAGCCGCGCCTCCCTCAGCTCGTCGAGCTCCTCGACGAGCTCCTGCTGCAGCGATCCGTACACGGCGTGCCTCCTCTAGAGATCGGTCCAGTCGAGTATCACCTTGCCGGACTCCCCTGAGGCGGCGACGGCGAACGCCTCCTCGAAGTCGAGATGGGAAAACCGGTGCGTGATCACCGGGGTGATGTCGAGCCCGGCCTGGACGAGAACCGACATCTGGTACCAGGTCTCGTACATCTCCCGGCCGTAGATGCCCCTGAGCGTCAGCATGTTGAAGACGATCGGCGTGAAGTCGATCGGGACCTCGCCGGTCTGGATGCCGAGCACTGCGATGCGGCCACCGTGCGCCATCGCCGGCAGCAGGCCGCGCAACGCTGCCGACTGGCCCGACATCTCGAGTGCGACGTCGAACCCCTCGGTCATGCCGAGCTCGCCCTGGATTGCGTCGAGGCCGTCGGCGCTCGGATCGACCGCCGCCGTCGCTCCCATCTGAAGCGCGACCGAGCGGCGATACGGGTTGGGATCGGAGACGACGATGTGCCGTGCTCCAGCGTGGCGTGCGACTGCGACCGCCATGCAGCCGATCGGGCCGGCGCCCGTGACGAGCACGTCCTCGCCGAGCACCGGGAACGCGAGCGCCGTGTGCACCGCGTTCCCGAAGGGGTCGAAGATCGCGGCCACCTCCTCGTCGATGCCCGGCCAGTGGTGCCAGATGTTCGTCATCGGCAGTGCCACGAGCTCTGCGAACGCGCCCGGCCGTTGCACGCCGAGCCCGATCGTGTGCGCGCAGAGATGCCGGCGCCCTGCCATGCAGTTGCGGCAGCGGCCACAGACGACGTGCCCTTCGCCGCTCACGAGCTCGCCCGGGTGGAAGTCGCTCACGTTCGCGCCCACCTCGACGATCTCACCGACGAACTCGTGCCCGATCACGAGCGGCACCGGGATCGTCCTCTGCGCCCAGGCATCCCACGAGTGGATGTGGAGGTCGGTGCCGCAGATGCCGGTCTTCCGCACCCGGATCAGCACGTCGTTGATCCCGATCTCCGGCTCCGGGACGTCCTCGAGCTCGAGCCCCGGCTCGGCCTTCGCCTTCACGAGCGCTCGCACCGATCCTCCTTGTTGCGTCGTCCGGTCCCCGATGGCGGGCGATCCTTTGACGGATTATCGCAAGCGCCGTCGCTGCGGGTCGCGACGCGGCATGATCAAACGATGAGCGACAACCCGTTCTCCCTCGCAGCGCGCGTCGCCGTCGTCACGGGTGGCACCGGCGCCATCGGAAGCGCGATCGCTACCGGGCTCGCGCAGGCCGGCGCCAGCGTCGTCATCGTTGCCCGAGGAACCGAGAGCGTCGAACGGACGGTCACGGCGCTCGGCGGGGCCGGCCACGATGCAATGGGCGTCGTAGCGGACGTCCTCGACGCGCCCGGTCTCGAGGCCGCTCGCGACGCGATCCTGGCGCGGCTACGCACCATCGATGTGCTCATCAACTGCGCAGGCGGCAACATTGCCGCGGCCACCGTTCCCGCCGATGCCTCTCCGTTCGACGTTCCGATCGATGCCTACCGCGACGTGGTCGACCTGAATCTCGTCGGGACGCTTTTGCCGATCAGGGTCTTCGGCGCTTCGATGCGCCCGTCGGCCGGCTGCTCGATCGTCAACGTCTCGTCGATGGCGGCAGGACATGCACTGACGCGCGTCGGCGGCTATGGGGCGGCAAAGGCGGCGGTCGAGAGCATCACCCGCTGGCTCGCGGTCGAGCTCGCCCGCCGCGGGACCGGCATTCGCGTCAACGCCATCGCTCCGGGGTTCGTCCTTGGTGCTCAGAACCGAGGTCTCCTGTTGGGCGACGACGGTGAGCTGACCGAGCGTGGTTCGACGATCGTCGAGCGCACGCCGCTCGGGCGGCTCGGAGAGCCGGCAGACCTCGCATCGACGGTCGTCTGGCTGGCCTCGGACGGAGCACGCTTCGTGACGGGGGTGGTCGTCCCGATCGACGGCGGCTTCACGGCCTTCTCCGGCGTCTGACGAAACCCGGCCGCGTGCCTGCCCGACTCGCCGCCCCGGCGGAGCAGCGAAGATAGAGCATGGAAGCCGGCACGCTCCTCCTCCTCGTCGGCGCGGTCCTCGCTGCGAGCATCCTCGTCGGGCTCGGGGCGTCGCGGGCGGGCGTTCCGGCGCTCGTCGCCTTCCTCGTGCTCGGCATGCTGCTCGGCTCGGACGGGCCGGGCGGAGTCGCGTTCGACGATGCGGAGCTCGCGCGCACGGTCGGGATCGTCTGCCTCGTCGCAATCCTCTACGAGGGGGGCCTCTCGACCTCGTGGCGGCGCATGCGCAAGGTGGCAATCCCGGCAGCGCTGCTGAGCACGGTCGGCGTCGCCGTGACCGCATTCCTGACGGGGTTCGCGGCGCACGAGCTGTTCGACCTCGACTGGCCCGAGTCGATCCTGCTCGGGAGCGTCGTCGCCTCGACCGACGCTGCTGCCGTCTTCGCGACGATGCGCTTCACCCACATCCGCCGCAAGCTCGCCCGCACGCTCGAGGGCGAGACCGGGCTCAACGACCCGATGGCGATCGCACTCACGATCGGGTTGATCGAGTGGATCGGCGATCCGACCTTCAGGGCCGACGACCTGCTGTTCCTGATGGTGAAGCAGCTCGGGATCGGCCTCGTCGTCGGCGTCCTGCTCGGCTACGTGGCGATGAAGGTCTTTGCCAACCTCCCCGCTTCGGTCGGATCGTTCGCGGCGGTCGCCTCGGTTTCCGTAGCGGCGCTCTCCTACGGGGTTGCGGACGCCCTCGGCGGCAGCGGCTTCCTCGCCGTCTACCTCGTCGGCCTTGCGGTCGGGAGCACCCCGTCCGAGCACCGCGGCCATCTCGTCGCGTTCCACGAGAGCCTTGCGTTCCTGGCGCAGGTGACGATGTTCGTCGTGCTCGGCCTGCTCGTGTTCCCGAGCGACCTGCCACGCGTGATGGTGTCGGGCTTCGTCCTCGCACTCCTCCTCGTCGTCTTGATCAGGCCGCTGGCGGTCTGGGCCTCCACTGCGCTCAGCGACTTCACACCGCGCGAGCGGACGTTCCTCGGCTGGGCCGGGCTGCGCGGGGCGGTACCGATCGTGCTCGGCACCTTCGTTCTCTCGGCGCACGTCGACCACGGCGAGACGATCTTCAACGCAGTGTTCTTCGTCGTGCTCGTCTCCGCCCTCGTGCAGGGGACGACGCTCGAGTGGGTTGCGGCGCGCCTGGGACTCGTCGATGTCCCACCTCCGCGCGTGGCCAGGCCACTCACCGTGGACGAGACGGGGCCGCTCGATCTGATCGAGTTCGAGGTCAGCGGCGCCGACGCGATCGCCGGCGCCGCCGTTCGCGAGCTCGGACTGCCCCGAAGCGCCCTCGTCGCCGTGATCGCGCGCGGCACATCGACCATCCCGCCACGCGGCAGCAGCGTGATCGAGCCGGGAGACCGGCTCTACGTGCTGGTTCCGCAGGGCATGCGCGGCGCGATCGACGACGTCTTCAGCCGCTGGCGCAGGCGCGTGTAGCCTCCGGCAATGACGGTGCTCTGCTGCCCCGACAAGTTCCGCGGCAGCCTCACCGCAGTCGAGGCGGCAACGGCGATGGGTCGCGGCGCAGAACGGGCAGGCTTCGAGGCCAGGCCGCTCCCGCTTGCGGACGGTGGCGAGGGCACGCTCGACGCGATCCTCGGCTCGCGCGCTGGAGCGCTGCATCACACCACGGTGACGGGACCCGACGGAAGCCCGCTCGAAGCGGAATGGGCCGCGCTCGTCGACGGTACCGCGATCGTCGAGATGGCCCGCGCAAGCGGCCTCGCTCTCGTCGAACGCAACGATCCTCTCGCCGCGACGACCTATGGCACCGGGGAGCTCATCGCCGCCGCAATCGCGCACGGCTGCCGACGGGTGATCGTCGGCGTCGGCGGGTCGGCAACGACGGACGGCGGCCTCGGAGCGCTCGATGCGCTCGGCTGGACGCTCCAGGGCGTCGAGGTTGAGGTCGCCTGTGACGTGAGGACGATGTTTCTCGACGCACCGGCGATCTTCGGCCCTCAGAAGGGAGCATCGCCGGCCGACGTGGCGGCGCTCGAAGATCGTCTGCGCGGTCTCGCGGCTCGGCTCGACGCGGCCTATGGCATCGACGTCCGAGCCATCCCTGGATCAGGCGCAGCGGGCGGCCTCGCGGGTGGGCTGGCCGCGGTCGGCGCCCGGATCGTCGACGGCTTCGACGTCGTTGCCGCCGCCACCGGCTTCGCCGCCGCACTCGGCGAGAGCACGGCGGTGATCACCGGCGAGGGCAAGGTCGACGCCTCGACACTGACCGGCAAGGTCGTTGCACGGGTGCTCGGCGCGGCGCACGCCGCGAGGCTCCCGGCCGCGGTGATCGCGGGCGTGGTCGCGCCCGGTCTCGATCTCGGTGCTCCGTCGAGGGCGCTCGAGAGAATGAGCGGCGACCCGTTCGGTGACGCGCCGGCGCTTGTCGAGGCCGCAGCTTTCGATCTCACCCGCGAGCTGCTCGGGTCCTAGGCGGCGGGTGGGACGATCACGAGCGGGCAGGGCGTGTGATGGGCCACGTCCTGGCTGACCGAGCCGAGCAGAAGGCGCTTCGCGGCACCGAGCCCCCGCGAGCCGAGGACGAGGAGCTCGGCACCTGCAGCCTGCTCGACGAGCACGCCGGCTGCCCGGCCCTCGATCGCGATTGCCTCGACATCGACTCCGGCGGCTGCTGCTGCCTCGAGCGCTTCACGAAGGACGTCGTCGGCATGGCGCTCGGCTGCGACGAAGGCATCAGGGCTCGCTGCAAACGCCTCTCCGACGTAGGAGGCGGTCGCAGGCTCCCAGACGCAGACCACGCGGAGCCGAAGCCGCCGCAACGTCGCCTCCTCCAGAGCGAATCGAAGCGCGGCGTCGGCCTCGGGTGAGCCGTCAACGCCAACGACGATGAATGGTGTGCTCATTCGGCAGACGCCTGTGGCTCGTGGAGCGCGACGACGTGTGCGCGGTGTGCCTTCCGGCCCGGCACTGCGAGGGCCGCCCCGACCGCCGCAGCGAGCGCAAGTGCCATGATCGCAAAGGAGAGCGTGTAGCCGTCTTCCCCCGGCAGACCGTCGGCGACGATCGTGGCGGCGAGGAGGCTCGCGGCGACCTGTCCGCCGATTGCGCCGCCGATCGTTCGCATGACGGCATTCATACCGGTCGCGACGCCGGTCTGGTCGGCGCGAACGGCCTCGACGATCAGGTTTGCCATCGAGGCGAACGAGAAGCCGACCCCGGAGCCGAGGAGGATCGACGCCAGGTAGATCTGCCAGTGCTCCGAGTGCGCCGTCGCCAGCAGGACGAACGCGAGCAGCGTGAGAGAGGCACCGAGCACGAGCGGCACCTTCGAGCCGAACCGTCCGGACATCTTGCCGCCGATGGGAGCGGCAACCATCATCAGCAGCGTGGACGGGATCATGAAGAGCCCGGCCTGCGTCACCGACGAGCCGAAGCCGTAGCCCGTCGACGTCGGCGTCTCGACGAACTGCGGGATCAGCACGAATGAGCTGTACATCCCGAAGCCGATCAGGAAGCCCGTCAGATTGGTCGTCCAGACCCCTCGAAGCCGCATCATGTGCATGTCCACGAGCGGGCTCGTGGATCGTAGCTCCGCTCGCACCCAGACAACGGCGAGCACCGCCGCGAGAACGAGAAGACCGACCACGCGCGCCGAGAGCCAACCCCACGTCGGCGCCTCGCTGATCGCGAGGAGCAGGCAGATCAGCCAGAGCGACAGGAGGACCGCCCCTGTCCAGTCGACCGTTCCGGGTGCGCGGATCGGCGATTCGGGGATGAAGAGGATCGTTGCGACGATCGTGGCGACGATGAGGACGAGCGGAAACCAGAACAGCCAGTGATAGTTCAGGTGCTCGAGGATCGGGCCGGCGAGAACGATCCCCAGCCCCGCCCCGATTCCGAGGAGGCCCGAGATCAACGCTATTCCGCTTGCAACGCGCTCGCGCGGGAACTCGTCGCGAATGATGCCGAACGCCAGCGGGAAGATCGCTCCGCCGAGGCCCTGGATCACGCGCGCGACGATCATCACGGGCAGCGTCGACGCGAGCGCCGCGAGCGCGGTGCCGCCACCGACGAAGAGAAGGACGACGAGCAGCGTCCGCTTCTTGCCGAACATGTCGCCCAGCCGGCCGGCGATCGGCGTCGCCACTGACGCGGCAAGCAGATAGGTGGTGAAGATCCACGCGACGCCCGTCGGCGTCGTGCCGAGATCCTTCTGGAGCGTGGGCAGCGCCGGTACGACGAGCGACTGGAGCGCGGCATACGCGCTCCCGCCGACGGCGAGGACTGCGAGCACGAGGCCGGGACGTGGCGCCATCCCGGGGGCGACTTGCGCTTCCACCCGGCCCAACTTATCATAAGCGGATCGTGCCCTCCGCTTACGATGAGGTCGCAGAACGGCCCCTCCGACGGGATGCGCGGGAGAACCGCGAGCGGATCCTCGTGGCCGCCAGGGTTGCGTTCGCCGAGAGCGGCATCGACGTGAGCGTCGAGGAGATCGCGCATCGCGCCGGCGTCGGTATGGGCACGCTCTACCGCCGGTTTCCGACGAAGGACGCATTGATCGATGCCGTGTTCGAGCAGCACCTCGACCGGATTGCGGCGATCGCCGAGGCAGCGATCGCAGACGTGGACGCCTGGCCGGCGTTCCTCGGTTACCTCACCGACATCGTCAGGCTGCAGGCGAGCGACCGCGGCCTCTCACAGATCCTCGGTGCGCATCTGAGCGCGGAGGACCTCGTCTCGAGGGCCCGCACCCGGCTCCGGCCGCTCGTACAGCAGCTGATCGCGCAGGCGCAGGAGGCGGGAGAGCTCCGCCGGGACGTCGTCTACGAGGACATCTCGGTGTTCCTCTGGACAACCGGCCGGGTGGTCGACGCGACCCGGGACGTGGAACCCGAATTTTGGCAGCGCTATCTCGCGCTCGCGGTCGACGGCCTCCGCGCGTCGAGCGCAACACCGCTGCCACGGCCACCGCTGACCGCTGCGAAGCACCGCCGAGCGATGATCGCGTTCGCCGGGCATCGCGGCCGCGCGCCACGCTGAGCGTTCCTCGCGCTGCGCTCGCTCCTACGCGACTCTCAGCTGGCTCACAACCCGGGCATCCATGATGCACGGAGCGACATCAAAAAAGGGTCCAGTGACGGACAGGACGACGACGATCCGTCACCGCAGACCGGCGAAAGCCCCGGCACCCCTCCTGGCCGGGGCTTTCGCAGCTCTGTCCCGCGTTCGGTCGCCGACGCCGCCCGCACGAGGCTCCGTATGATCGACGGCTTGACCCGCATCGCCCTCGTCACGGGAGCCGGCAGCGGCATCGGCACGGCGGTCGCCGTCGCCCTCGCCCACGAGGGCTGGACCGTCGTCCTCGCCGGGCGCCGCCTCGCCGCACTCGAGGCCGCCGCTGCCTCGGCCGGAAGCGGCGCGACCCCAATCGTCTGCGACATCACCGATCCCGGGTCCGTGCGCGCGCTGTTCGCCGCGATCGACGAGCGCTACGGGAGGCTCGACCTGCTCTTCAACAATGCCGGCGTCAGCGCCCCGGCGATCCCCCTCGACGAGCTCACGGTCGAGCAGTGGCGGGCAGTCGTCGACACGAACCTGACGGGAGCGTTCCTCTGCACGCAGGAGGCATTCCGGCTGATGAAGCGACAGGCACCCCGTGGCGGTCGGATCATCAACAACGGCTCCATCTCGGCGACGACGCCGCGACCGCTCTCGGCGCCGTACACGGCGACGAAGCATGCGATCACGGGCCTGACGAAGTCGACGGCGCTCGACGGCCGCCCGCACGACATCGCCTGCGGCCAGATCGACATCGGCAACGCGGCGACGGACATGATCAGCGCGGTCGCCGACGTCGGTGCGTTACAGCCGGATGGAAAGATCAGGCACGAGCCGACGTTCGACGTCGGCCACGTGGGTGAGGCGGTGGTCTACATGGCCGGCCTGCCCCTCGACGCCAACGTCCTGTCGCTGACGGTGATGGCGACGAAGATGCCGTTCGTCGGCCGCGGCTAAAGGGCCGCAAACGCAGCGACAGCCTTGACGACTCGCTTGAGGTTGTCGAGGGTCTTCTGCGGATCGTCGCCGCGCTCGCCGAAGCCGTGGTCGACCCCCTTGAGCTCGAGCACGTTGCGCGAGAGACTGCGGGCGAGCTCGCCGTTCCACGTCGGGTCCGCCGTGCCACCGACGAGCAGCGCGGGCGCGGTCCGGCGCTCGATCCCCGCCACCGAGACCGGGTCGTCGAGGAGCGGCGTCAGCCAGACGGCGGGGTAGCCACCGTCGGCCACGACCCCGGCGGCTCGGGTCGAGAGCGACTTTGCGACGACGAGGATGCGATCGGCCCCGGCAGCCCGCTCGATCGCCGCGGTCGCCCGCTCCTCGACCCAGCTCGTTGGATCGGCATCACGGTCGTGGTATTCGTCGATCACCTGAATCGCGCTCCAGCCCTGCCGCACGATCGCCTGCAGGCTGAAGATCAGGCCCGGCGCACCAACCGTGAGAGCGCCCGGCAGCCCGATCACGACACTTCGCGGATCTCCCTCCCAGAGGCACGCGCGGCACACGCCGAGATCGATGGACTGGAAGCCCATGGCGCGATCCTACGCACGGCGCGCGCGGCGGCGGTGGGCGGAACGGACGACCTTCCGCCGTTTTGTTAACGTTGACAAACATTGCCCAAGGTAACGACTCTGCAGGCAATCGACGTGGCCAACGACCTTCGGCCGACCCTGCTCAAGCTGGCGCGGGCGCTGCGCCGAGAGGCCCACCTCAACGGCGTCACCGCCGCACAGGCCGGGCTCCTCGCAGCCGTCGCGGCGTGCCCGGACTACGGCGTCAAGGAGCTCGCGGCGCGTGAGGGCATCTCATCGCCCGCGATCACGCGCAATCTCGACAAGCTGGAGGAAGCGGGGCTGATCGATCGGTCCCGCTCGACGAGCGACGCCCGCCGGATCACGCTGGAGCTGACACCCAGGGGACGGAGCACTCTGCGCTCGATCCGCTCGCAGCGCACCGCCCTGCTCGTCGCCATGCTCGCCGGGCTGACGCCAGACGAGCTGTCGAAGGTTTCCGAGGCGAGCGACGCTCTCCGCCGGATTCTGCCGGAGGGTTAGGGGTTGGAGGCAGATCGGAAGCGCTTCGGCGGGCGGATGACCGCCAGCCTCGCGAACCATCGGAACTATCGCCTGTTCTTCGCCGGACAGATGGTGTCGCTGACCGGAACCTGGATGCAGGATGTCGCGCTGCCGTGGCTCGTCTATCACGAGACGAAGTCACCGCTCCAGGTCGGCCTGCTCGTCTTCTTCCGGTTCGTCCCGTTCCTGCTGCTCGGCCTGTTCGCCGGAGTCCTGGCCGACCGAGTCGACAACAGACGGATGTTGATCGCGACGCAGACGATCTCGATGACCCTCGCCTTCGTCCTCGCCGCGCTCGCGTTCACCAGCGCGCCGGCGATGTGGGCGATCTACATCGTGGCCATCCTCGGTGGGGCGACGGTCGTGATCGAAGGGCCGAGCCGTCAGGCGCTCGTCTACCAGCTCGTCGGACGTGACGAGCTGCCGAACGCGATCGCACTCAATGCGAGCCTCTTCAACGCCGCACGCGCCGTCGGGCCGGCACTCGGCGGGGTTCTGATCGCGGTGGTCGGTGTCGGCTGGTGCTTCGTGTTCAACGCAGTGTCGTTCTTGGCGGTGCTGACAACGCTCCTGTTGATGCGCGCCTCGGAGCTCTTCCCGGTCGCGCGTGACCGGGACCCGGAACCGACGTTGAGAGCGATCCGCGACGGGCTTTCGTACGTGTGGGGCTCGCCGCTGATGCGAACGATCATCATCTGCACCGCAGCGATGAGCCTCGCGGGCTTCAACTTCCGCGTTCTCGTCCCGTCCCTCGCAGCGGACGTCTTCAACGCGAGCGCGCTCGTCTTCGGCGCGCTGTACGCAAGCTTCGGGATCGGAGCGACCATCGGCGCGCTCGTCGTCGCCGGCCGCGGCCACGCCAGCTGGACGGCGTTCTCGCTCGGCGCCGCCGGGCTCGGCCTCTCGGCGCTCGGGATCGCCGTTGTCGGCGGCATCCCCGCTGCGATCGTCCTGCTCTTCGCCGCCGGCATCAGCTTCACGACCTGGGTCGCGAACGGGCAATCCCTGCTCCAGCTGTCGGCGCCGGACCAGCTCCGGGGCAGGGTCGTCAGCATCTACATCTTCGTCTTTGCAGGGCTGATGCCCGTGAGTGCGGTCACCGAGGGCTGGGTGGCGGACATCCTCGGCACGCGATTCGCCTTCGCGTTCGCGGGCCTCGCCGGATTGCTGGCCGGGGCCTACGCGTTCCGTCGCCTGCGGGCGATCGCCGCGAGCACGAGCAGCCCGATGGTCGGCTCCGACGCCGTTAGGGTGCAGGCATGAGCTCCGCCGGCCGGAATCCGACGCCGGCCCCACCCAGGCGAGGTGCAGTGCCCGCTCGGCGGCGCTCGATTCGGGCCACCTCAAGATCGTCGCGATCGGCCTCGTTGCCGGCCTGTTCAGCTCCCTCTTCGGCGTCGGTGGTGGCATCGTCGTTGTGCCGCTCCTGATGATGCTCGCGGGCTTCGCTGCCCGCGAGGCAGCCGGAACGTCGCTGGCTGCGATCATGATCACCGCGACGGTCGGGGCAACGATCTACGGGATCAAGGGCGAGGTCGACTTCGCCCGCGCCGCGCTCGTCGGGATTCCCGCGGTCGGTGGCGTCCTATTCGGAACGGCGTTGCAGCAGCGAATCCCCGCCCGCAACCTCACGTTTGCCTTCGCCGCGCTCCTCGTCGGGCTCGGGCTCTGGATGCTGCTCGGCAACGGCAGCGAGGCGGTGGCCGGCTCGAGTGCAGACACCCGCACCATCGCGGCCGCTCTCGCGGCCGGTATCGCAGCGGGCATTCTCGCGGGCCTCTTCGGCGTCGGCGGCGGCATCCTCTTCGTCCCGGCTCTCGTCGCTCTCGGGATGGGACAGCTCTCGGCCGAGGCCACCTCGCTCGTGGCGGTAATCCCCACGGTTGCAGTCGGCGCGTACCGACAGAGCGGCTACGGCAACGTCCGCGTCAAGACCGCGTGCATCCTCGGCATCTCATCCGTGGCCGGCGTCTACGTCGGTGTCCTCATCGCCATCGCGGCCAACGAGTCGCACCTGCGCAAGCTCTTCGGCGTGCTCCTCCTCGCGACGGCGGCGCAGCTTGCCTGGAAGTCGGCGAGGACGCCCAGGCAGTGACGGCCGTCGGCCCACCCACTTCGCGGGCGGGGCCGCCGAGAACCTAGGCGCCGCTGATCAGCTCGGTCAGACGCGCGCGGACCGACTCGAGCTCGTTCGTGTGCGCTGCGATCTCGGCGCTGCTGGCGCCGCGGCTCGAGAGGATGTCGCGGACAACGGCGAGTCCCCGCATCTGAAGCAGCAGGTTGTCGATCTCGCGGTCGAGCAGGGACGAGGTGTCGGCGTTGAGAACTGCGGTCGTCATGCTGCCTCCTTCAGGACGTCGAGCTCGACCTGGGACTCCAACGCCTGAGCGGCGGGCTGCGGCTTGATTCCAATGACGGCGATAACGGCGCCGACGATCAGGAGCCCCGTGAGCACGTAGAGGGATGTCTGGAAACCGTGGTCGAGCGCGGCTGCACTCGCCGTGTCGACCCCGGGATGAGCACCTACGTAGTTGGCGGTGGAAGTGGCGGCGATCGCGCTCATCGCGGCGAGGCCGAGCGCTCCACCGATCTGGCGGCTCGTGTTGACGAGGCCGGAAGCGATGCCGGCATCCGCCCGCTCGACGCCCGCGAGGCTCGCGATCGTGAGCGGCACGAACGAGAAGCCGAGGCCGAGGCCGCCGAGCACGAAGGCCGGGAAGAGATCCCAGAAGTAGTGCCCGTCGATCGGCAGCCGGGTGAGCCACGCGAGCGAGAGCGCCGACGCGAGAATCGCGGTCGTGAGCGTGGCGCGAATCCCGAAGCGGCTCACGACGGGCTGTGCCAGGTTGGACGCGACGACGACGGAGATCGCGAAGCCACTGAACGCGACGCCCGTCCGGATCGCCGTGTAGTGGAGGACGTCCTGCAGATAGAGCGTCAGCAGGAAGAACTCGGCGAACGTGACGGAGCCGATGATCAGCATCGTCGCGTTGGCGGCGGCGAGCGAGCGAATCCGGAAGATCCGGAGCGGCAGAAGCGGCGCCTTGGAGCGAAGCTCGATAGCGACGAACGAGAGCACGAGCACCGCGGAGGCCACGAGCAGCCCGATCGTCGTCGCCGTCGCCCAGCCGTCCGTCGTTGCGCGCGTCAACGCGTAGACGAGGAGCATCAGCCCGGCAGTGATCGAGGCGGCGCCCGCCACGTCGAAGTGGCGTAGAGCGTCCTCGGCCCGGCTCTCCCGCAGGAGGCGCGGCGCAAGAGCGATCGCGGCGACAGCGACGGGCACGTTGATGAAGAAGATCCAGGGCCAGCTCATGTACGAGGTCAGCACGCCGCCGAGCAGCACGCCCACGGCCGCACCACTGCCCGCGGCGGCGCCGTAGATGCCGAGTGCGACGTTGCGCTCACGGCCCTCCGCAAAGGTGGTGATCAGGAGTGCCAACGCGGCCGGGGCAAGCATTGCTCCTCCGAGGCCCTGGAGGGCGCGGAAAGCGATCAACGATCCCTCCGACCACGCCAGACCACAGAGCAATGAGCTCGCCGCGAAGACGGCGAGACCGGCCACGAAGAGCCGCCGTCGTCCGAGCAGGTCACCGAGCCGGCCGCCAAGCAGCAGCGCGCCGCCGAAGAAGATCGCGTAGGCCGAGACGACCCACTGCAGGCTCGCCTGCGAGAAACCCAGGTCGGACTTGATCGACGGCAGCGCAACGTTCACGATTGCGACATCGAGGATGACCATGAACTGTGCAGTGACGATCAGCGCGAGCGCGCCCCAGCGCAACCGCTGTCGCTTCTCGCGCCCGCTTGCCTCAACCAAGGAAATTGACATTCATCGTCCCTTCAAATCGTTGTCTGGGACAACTATATCACGGATCAATACTTGTTCGCGCTACACTCCGGAGTGAAGATGTCCGGCTCACCAACACCCGCAGCGACGAAGTTGCAGCCGTTCCCGGCGGGGCCGCCGCAGGAATTGCTCCTGAGCAGTGCTTTCTTGATCAAGCGGCTCGGGATGATGATCAAGGAGAGCTCGCTCGCGGCGCTCGAGCCGACGGGTCTGACGCCGCAGCATCACGCCGTGCTGACGCTCCTTGCCGACGGGATGCGCGAGACGCAGGGCGAGATCGCCGACACGCTCGGCTACGACCGTAGCCACCTGGTCGGCCTGCTCGACGAGCTCGAGGAGAAAGGCTATGCCGAGCGCCGCCGCGACCCGGGCGACCGACGACGCCAGCTCGTCAGCCTCACGCCGGCCGGCAAGACCGCGCTCGGTGAGCTACGCGCGATCTCGAAGAGGGTCGAGAAGGAGCTCCTCACCCCGCTCGACGCGCGCGAGCGCGAGACCCTGCATACCTTGCTGATGCAGCTGACCGCTCATCACGACCCTCGCTGCGCCTTCAAGCCGTAGGCGTCATCGAGCGACGGGTCGGCTCGTACCCGCGACGAATCGTCCGAGCTGCTTTGCCTCGATCGCCGCGCGGCGCAGCGTCCCCCCGAGGGTGACCTCGTAGCCGACGAAGTAGAGGCCGGGCGCACCAGCAGGCTCCTCCACATCGCGGACGATTGGACGGCCGCGCCCGTCGAGCACGCCCAGATGACCGACGAGCGGCTCGAGGCCGGTCCGGAAACCTGTCGCAGCGACGACCGCGTCGGCTTCCACCCGGCTGCCATCGTCGAGGAGCGCCGTTCCCGCTTCGAAACCCACGAGGGCAGCGATGACACGAACGCGGCCGTCCTTCACCGCTGCCGCGAGACCGACGTCGACGATCGGGACCACCCGACGCTCGACGAACGCGGAATACGGCCGGGCCGGAGCCGGCAGCCCGAAGGGCTCGAGATCGGGGATCGCCACGCGGCGGATCCCCGCGGCGATCCGGTCGGCGACGCTCGCCGGTAGGTGCGAGCTCGCGATCCCGAACAGCTGGCTCGGCACGCCGAGCGTGTCGCGGCGCACGATCCCCGGCGGCGTCCGTACCGACAGCAGCACCTCGCTCGCCCCTCCCTCCGAGAGGTCGACCGCGATCTCGGCGCCGGAGTTGCCCGTCCCTACGACGACGACGCGGCGCCCGCGATACGGCTCTGCGTCGCGGTACGCGGAGGAATGGACGATCTCGACCCCATCGGCGCCCGGCCAATCCGGGGTAGACGGCACGTTGCTCAGCCCCGTCGCGATCACAACGCGATCGGCGCTCATCGGCCCGCCGGTCGCGTGCACGATCCAGCCGTCACCTTCGCGGTCGATGCGCGCGACCTCGACGCCCGTGCGGACGTCGAGGTGGTGGAAGTCCGCGTAGAGCGCCAGATACTCCGCCACCCGGTCGCGTGGGGGCCATTTGCCGAATCGCCGTGGAATGCGGTAGCCGGGCAGGCCCGAGAGCCAGCGCACCGTATGCAGGTGCAGTCGGTCGTACCGCTGTGCCCAGACGGCGCCTACCTCGGCGCGCTCGAGCACGACGACCTCCTCGCCCACGCGCTTGAGCTCGGCAGCCGCAGCGAGCCCGGAAGCGCCGGCGCCGATCACCGTGATCACATCACGGTTCTACAGCATCCGGGGTGGCCGGCACACCTCAGCCGATCTTCACGACCAGGGTGGACTTCCGTCCGTACGGGTCGAGCGCCGCGATCCTGAGCGTGTGCGGCCCCTGGGTGCGGAGCTGGGCAGCGGGGACGCGGAGACGGATCGGAAGCGCGCCCGGCCGGAGCTGGAGCGCCTGCAGGGTCTTCGCCGGAGTCCCTTGCAGCCACCAGCCGATCCGCGAGCCCTTCTGGGGAAGCAGGAGCTTCGTGCCGTTCGCAGCGGCGAGCGTGACATAGAGGTGCGCCTGGGTGTCGAGCGTGATCCGGCCGAAGACGATCATGCTCCCGTCCGCCCTCTTCTCGGTCGTCACCTGGTTGACGAGCGCGACCCGTGGCCTGAGCGCGGTGGCGTAGCGCGGGTCGCCCCACTTGCCGGCGGCAAAGAGGGCGATGCGCCCGGCGGTGCGCGTCAGCAGGTGCAGCGTTCCGGCGGCATCGCGGTAGGTGCCGGCCTGCTGGGCGGGAGGCAGCGTCGGTGTCGGCAGCTCGGCGAGCGGCTGCCACACGCCCGCGAGCGGCAGGATGCCGGGCACCGCGTCGGCGGGAGCCGCGGCGAACTGGACGTCGATCGGCCACGGGAGCGGGGCCACGGCACCGAAGCTGAGCCTGACCGACGTTCCCTTCAACGAGAGGCGGCTCGTGGCATCGACGAGGCCGACGGCAGCCTGGTCGGGCACCGTGCCCGGCTGCCAGGTCGCTGTCGCAACGCCTGTGACGGTCGTCACGGCACCCGCCTGCCCTGCCTGCGCGACCGCGTTCTCGACCGCTGGGGCGGGAACCGGGGCGGCCACGATCGTCGCCGTCGACTTCGCGGTGGCCGAGCCGGCACCGCCCTTGCCGATCGCGGTGACCGTGAGCGAAACCACGGAGCCGATGTCGCCGGGGGAGGTCGTGTACGTGCCGCCGGCCGCACCGTCGATCGCTACACACACCGCCGCGCCGGTCGCGCAGCGGCGCCACTGGTAGGAGTAGGAGGTCGGCGACCCTGTCCACGTGCCGACCTGAGCGGTCAGCACCTGCCCGACCTGGGTGCCGCCCTGGATCGTCGGGAGCTTCTGGGCCTTCGGAGCGGCGCCGATCGCCACGCCCGATGCCGCCACCGCAAGCGTCGCGGCCGACGAGGCGGAGGCCGTTCCGGCGGCGGCAGTGGCGCTCACGCGGACGAGCACAGCGTGGCCGACGTCGGCGACGTTCGGCGTGTACGTCCTCGCGGTGGCGGCCGGGATCGCGGCACAGGCCTTGCCCACGGCGTCACAGCGCTGCCACTGGTACCCGAACGAGACCGGCTTGCCGCCCTTCCAGGCTCCGGGAACGGCAGCGAGCAGCTTTCCCGCCTGCGGGCTGCCGACGATCGTCGGTGCAGTCGCGAGGGTCGGCGAACCGCCCGGGTAGGCGGGCACGGTGACGCTCGCGAGGCTCGATCCGTTGAAGCGGTCACCATCGACGCACCCGTTGATACCGGGGACCTTCTGACAGTTGCTCCACTGCCAGAACGACCAACCAAGCCCGCCCCAGCTCGCACCCGGGAGAATCGGCAGCGCAGCCTTCGTCCAGTGGGCGATCCACAGTCGATGGCCGGCCGCGGCGACGACGGGTGAGTCGCCAAGCCGCGTCTTCCAGAAGCTCGGCGAGACGTAGACGACCGGCTTCAAGCCCGTGCGAGCGACGACCTGGCCGAGCCAGGTCTGCACCCAGAGCGAGAGCCGGGCAACCGAGAGGCCGCCGTCGTACTCCACGTCGAGCACCGGCAGGAGCTCACCCCGGAGCGGCGTCGCAACGGCGAGGAAGTAGTCGGCCTGCGCGATCGCGCTCGCGACGACCGCCGAATCGGTCGCGCCGGTCGGACGGCCCATGTGGTACGCCCCGAACCGCATGCCGAGCACCGTCGAGCCCGACCGGTTGAGCGGGAACGTCAGATCGGTGAAGTTCGTCGACTCGGTCGCCTTGGCAAACACGAAGGAGTTCCCGCTGCCGGCGACGGCGACCCAGTCGATCTGGCGCTGCCAGTTCGAGACGTCGATGCCCGACAGGCCCGTCTGCGCACGGGCCGGGCTGCCGGTCGCGAGCACCGCGACCGAGACGACGAGCAGCCAGAAGAGCGCTGCGACAAGGCGGTTTCTATGACTCGCGACGGCGTCGGGCATGACCGGCCCTCACGCTAGCGAGCGCGTGTTTGGACGCTGTTAGCAGGGTCCGCGAGAGCAACCACGTCCGGGGCGAGCGGAATACTGAGTTCTGTGCTTCTCGAGCCTGCCCACGCTGAAGGGACGCGCGTCGTCCACCTCACACATACGACCCTTGTCGTCGAAGCGCTCTGCGGCGAGGTCGCCGACCTGCACGGCGAGCCCGATCTACCGGTGCTGTGCGAAGCGTGCCTCGAGCACGCCCGCCACCTCGGCGTCGATGTCGGCGTCTGGGTGACGGCGCTCGAGATCACGAACTCGATCGACGTGCCGCTCCCGCTCGCGGCCTAGAGCAACTCCCGGAGCAGCTCGGCGGCACGCCGTTGGGTTCCGTCGGTAGGCCCGACTCGAAGCAGTCAGACTCGGCGTGTGGCGCCGACCGCCGAGACATTTCGCGAGCTGTTCATGCTCGACCCCGATGTGACCTTCCTGAATCACGGCAGCTTCGGCGCCGTCCCCCGCCCCGTCTTCGAGTTCCAGAACGAGCTGCGGCAGGAGCTCGAGCTCGAACCGGTGCTGTTCCTCGCGCGCAAGCTCCCGGCACGGCTGGCCCGGGTTCGCCAGCGCATCGCGCGGTACGTCGGCGCCGCGTCCGGCGAAGACATCGGCCTCGTCCCCAACGTGACCACCGGCCTCAACGCGGTGGCGCGGAGCGTGCGGATCCGCAGGGGCGACGAGATCCTGCTGACCGACCACGAGTACGGCGCGAAGCGAATCCTCTGGGACGAGGTCGCACGACTCACGGGCGCGAGGATCGTCGTCGCCACGCTGCCACGGCCGGCGCTCAACGAGGACGCGGTCGTCGACGCGGTCGCCGCCCGGTTCACGTCTCGCACGCGCGTCCTGTTCGTCAGCCACATCACCTCGCTGAGTGCCCTCGTGCTGCCGATCTCCCGCCTCTGCGCGCTGGCGCGCGAGCACGGAGCGGTCTCGATCGTCGACGGCGCGCATGGTCCCGGGCAGGTCGAGCTCGACCTCCCGGCAATCGGCTGCGACATCTACGCGGGCAACCTGCACAAGTGGGTGTGCGCGCCCCGCGGCAGCGCATTCGTCTGGGCGACGGCCGAGGCGCAGACCTGGATTCGCGGGCCGGTCGTCTCCTGGGAGTGGTCGTGGTCCGGCCCGGAGGCATTCCAGGGCAGGTTCGGCTGGAGCGGCACGACCGATCCGACCCCTCTCCTCTCCGTCCCTGCCGCCTTCCGGTTCCACCGGGCGCACGCGTGGCCGCAGGTGCGGCGGCGCTGCTCGCGGCTTGCCGGCGCCACCATGGCTGCCCTCGAGGCGGAGGTCGGCGCCGTCCCCCTGGCGGCGCCTGGGCTCAGGGCGCCGCAGATGACCGCGTTCTCGATTCCGTGCACCGACCCGGAGGGAGTGCGCCGGTATCTGTGGGAGCGTCGTCGCATCGAGATCCCCGGCGAGATGTTCTATGACCTCTCACTGCTCCGGCTCTCCGTGCAGGCCTACACGCGCGAGTCGGATTGCGAGCACCTCGTCGAGGCGCTGCGGCACGTCGTTCGCCGACGGCGCCACTGACCTACGCGATCGGAACAGCCCGGTACGAGTCGCCGACGATCTCCACGGTCGCGCGCCCGGGGAACGGAAAGTGGAAGCCCTGCACGGGCAGCTGCTCGCGGGCGAGCCAGTCGAGCGTCCGGCGGCGCGTGACCTCGGCGGCGACCGGATCCTGGTCGAAGGCGAGATGCCAACCGGGATGCTCGAGCGAGAGCGCCGGGTGGTTCGACACGTCCTGGATCAGGAAGACGCTCTCGCCCTGCGACGAGACGAGGTAGGAGGTGTGCCCGATCGAGTGGCCCGGCGTCCCGATCGCCGTCACGCCCGGCACGACCTCCTCGTCCCAGGCGTGCGTGCGCACGTGCTCGCGCAGCGGCGCGAAGATCTCACGGTTCAGCTCGAACAGCGACTGCATCCGACCAGGGGCCGCGCGCGCCCGCTCGCCGTCGTCCATCCAGAAGCCCCACTCGACTGCGGGAACGGTGATCTCGGCTCGCGGAAACGCCGGGCTGCCATCCAGTGCCACGAGCCCGCTGACGTGATCGCCGTGAAAGTGGGAGATGATCACGACGTCGACGTCGTCGGGCCGGATACCGATGGCGGCGAGGTTGCACATCAGAAAGCCGGCCGTCGCGCCGGGCTCCTCGGCGGTGTCCGCACCGCAGCCGGTGTCGACAAGCACCGTCAACGCTGCCGTCCTGATCACCGTCGGGTTGAACGGCGTGTTGCCCTGTCCCTCCGCGACGCCGTACGCGTGGTAGGCCCGCTGCACCTCGTCCATCGGCGCGTTGAGGACGAACCCCTCGGGCACCGGCGCCGTGCGCTCGCCGTCGGCGACGGCGATGACCTCGATGTCGCCGACCGAGTAGCCGTGCGATGTGGCGCTCGCGACGTCACCCACGGAGAACTCCCACGAGCCGAGCCTACCGTGCGCGAGCGGCTCTACCTCGGCCGCATCCGCAGCGCGCCGTCGAGCCGGATCACCTCACCGTTCAGCATCCGGTTCTCGATGATCGTGCGCACGAGCGCGGCGTACTCGGCCGGGTCGCCGAGGCGGGCCGGAAAGGGGATCTCCGCCGCGAGCGCCTCCCGGGCCGACTCGGGGAGGCCCGCGAGCATCGGCGTGTCGAAGAGCCCGGGAGCGATCGTCATGCACCGGATCCCGCTGCGTGCAAGGTCGCGCGCGATCGGGAGCGTGAAAGCAACGATGCCGCCTTTCGAGGCTGCGTATGCCGCTTGGCCGACCTGCCCGTCGAAGGCCGCAACCGAGGCGGTGTTCACGATCACGCCACGCTCGCCATCCTCGCCAGGGGGAGCCTTCGCAAGCGCCGCGGCCACGAGGCGAATGACGTTGAACGTCCCCACCAGGTTGATCTGGATCACGCGCGCGAACGAGTCGAGCGCGTGCGGGCCGTCGCGGCCGACGGTTCGCTCGGCGACGCCGATGCCCGCACAGTTGACCGCGCCGGCGAGCAACGCCCCCGCATGTTCGACGGCCGCCGCGATCTCGGACTCGGACGTCACATCGGCACGGACGAACTCGGCCCTCGCGCCGATGGCGGAAGCAGTTCCCTCCCCTCCGGCCGGATCGACGTCGAGGCAGAGAACGCGGGCACCCGCGCCTGCGAGCCCGATCGCCGTCGCCCGCCCGAGCCCGGATCCCGCTCCGGTGACGATGAATGTTCTGCCGTCGATGTCCACGGTGCCTCCTTGTCGCCTTCAGCGAAGACTAGGGGCCGTACGCAGCGTTAGCCATTCCCCGACGAACGGCGCAGCGCTGTCGAGCCCGCGCCGAAGGCTGTGGTCGCCGGCGACGACGCAGACCGTTCGCCGCGGGGCCGCAGGTGGCATCCCGAAGCGGTCGTTCTCGCCCTGGACGATCAGCACCTCGGTCGCCACGATGTCGAGCTCGGACAGGCGGCTCGGCCTCGGCTGAGGGCGCTCTCCCTGCGGTGGCTGGAGCGGAAACGCGAGGCAGAGGACGCCCACGGCGCCCGTCAGGTGGGCCGTTCGGCAGGCGACACGCGCCCCCGACGAGCGCCCGCCGACGACGAGAGGCAGCTCGTGGAACCAGCGGGCGCGGAGAGCCTCGACGACGGCGAGCCAGCCCGTATCGAGATGGGGGGCGGGGGGAGGCGTGCGCCGACCCGCGACCCTGTACGGCTGCTCGACGAGCGCGACGCTCAGCCCCGCGGCAAGCGCTACCTCCTTCGCCTCGACGAGGTCCTTCGCCGCGATCCCTCCGCCGGCACCGTGCCCGAGCACGACGACGCCGCGAGGCGAACTCGCCTCGTGAATATGAGCGTGTGCCGGGCCGTGGAGAGTGCTGATGACGAGAGCCGTCATGCGCTCATCGTCGCAGTACGACCGCGTCATGTCACAGGCAGCGACAGTTGCGTCTTCACCTATCGGTCATTTCTGCCGATACCGGAATTCGTGGACGATCTTTCGGAGGTTCTAGGGTCACTCCTCGTTGAGGAGAAGTTGCTCGTTCCCGAGCAGCTCGATCTTGCGCTGCAGTTCGCGGAGAGCACCGGCTTACCGCTCGACCAGATCGTCGTTGCCGAGTTCGCCATCCCGCAGCCGGATATCTCTCGGCTCCTCGCGGAGATGAACGGCGATGCGGACGGTGCTCGCCCGCACAACGCCGAGGCGCCGGACGAGAACATTCCACTTGCGCCTCCGCTCGGCTTCCGCATCAGACGCCCAATTGGCCAGATCTTCGTCGATCTCGGCTTCATTACGTCCGACGATCGAGAGAACGCCCTCGTCGTGCAGCGCGAGCGAGGTGGGCTACTGGGCGAAATCCTGATCGAACAAGGCAAGCTGACCCGGCTCGAGCTTGCGAACGCTCTTTCCGAGCACTGGGATTCGGCCGCGAGCGAAAGCGCCCCAACGCCTCCCAAGGAATTGTCGCCCGCCGAGGTCTCGCCGACGGGGGAAGCTGCCGTCCACCCCGATGGGTTGGCCGTCGCTGATCTTCGGCGGTCGATCGATGAGATCGACGCCTCACGTATTGCCGATGCGGAGGCGTTGCAGGCACGCATCCAGGAGATCGACGAGGCCCTCGCTGCGCTTGCCCTCGGGGACGACGACGAGTTCCGTCGGGCAACCTCCGACCGCCTGCAGGAGCTCGCCGGCGCGATCGAGTCAGTTACACGCGCCGCGTCAGACGTCGGCAACCTGAGCGAGCGACTCGATGCGCTCACCGGGTCCACCTCCGAGCTGCAGACGGAGCTGCAAGCGCTCGCCGCACACCAGGCCGACGCCGAGCCCGACGAGCGCGTCAACGAGCTCGCCCAGACGATCGACGGGCTCTCCCAGACCCTGGAAGGTCGACTTCAAGAGCTCGCGGACAGAATCGAGTCCGCGGAAAGCGGCCGCACAGAAGCCGGCAACCTGAGCGAGCGACTCGATGCGCTCACCGGGTCCACCTCCGAGCTGCAGACGGAGCTGCAAGCGCTCGCCGCACACCAGGCCGACGCCGAGCCCGACGAGCGCGTCAACGAGCTCGCCCAAACAATCAACGAGCTCACCCAGACCCTCGACGACCGGCTCACACCCCTCACCACCCGGCTCGACGCCCTCGACAAGACCCACACCAAACAGGCCGAAGCCACCCGCGCCGCCAACGACGAGCTCCACCACCGCCTCGACGAGCTCACCGCCCTCCGAACAGCCGACCTCGAAGCCACCCAAGCCGCACGCACCCAAGCCGAAGCCGACAACACCCGCATCGAACAAACCCTACGAGCCGAGCTCGAGACGCTCGCCGCACGCCAGGCCGACGCCGAGCCCGACGAGCGCGTCAACGAGCTCGCCCAGACGATCAACGAGCTCACCCAGACCCTCGACGACCGGCTCACCACACTTGCCGCAGAGCTCCGTGCGGAGACCCTCGACCGCACCGACGAGATCGCTACCCAACTCCGTGCCCAAACCGACGAGGTCGGCGCCTCGGTCGGCGCCCTTCGCGCAACGGTCGACTCGAGCAACGCAGAGACCAGGCAACACGCCCAAACCTGGGTCGAAGAATCACGCATCCTCACCACCCGGCTCGACGACCTCGACAAGACCCACACCAAACAGGCCGAAGCCACCCGCGCCGCCAACGACGAGCTCCACCACCGCCTCGACGAGCTCACCGCCCTCCGAACAGCCGACCTCGAAGCCACCCAAGCCGCACGCACCCAAGCCGAAGCCGACAACACCCGCATCGAACAAACCCTACGAGCCGAGCTCGAGACGCTCGCCGCACGCCAGGCCGACGCCGAGCCCGACGAGCGCGTCAACGAGCTCGCCCAGACGATCGACGGGCTCTCCCAGACCCTGGAAGGTCGACTTCAAGAGCTCGCGGACAGAATCGAGTCCGCGGAAAGCGGCCGCACAGAAGCCGGCAACCTGAGCGAGCGACTCGATGCGCTCACCGGGTCCACCTCCGAGCTGCAGACGGAGCTGCAAGCGCTCGCCGCACACCAGGCCGACGCCGAGCCCGACGAGCGCGTCAACGAGCTCGCCCAGACGATCGACGGGCTCTCCCAGACCCTGGAAGGTCGACTTCAAGAGCTCGCGGACAGAATCGAGTCCGCGGAAAGCGGCCGCACAGAAGCCGGCAACCTGAGCGAGCGACTCGATGCGCTCACCGGGTCCACCTCCGAGCTGCAGACGGAGCTGCAAGCGCTCGCCGCACACCAGGCCGACGCCGAGCCCGACGAGCGCGTCAACGAGCTCGCCCAAACGATCAACGAGCTCACCCAGACCCTCGACGACCGGCTCACACCCCTCACCACCCGGCTCGACGCCCTCGACAAGACCCACACCAAACAGGCCGAAGCCACCCGCGCCGCCAACGACGAGCTCCACCACCGCCTCGACGAGCTCACCGCCCTCCGAACAGCCGACCTCGAAGCCACCCAAGCCGCACGCACCCAAGCCGAAGCCGACAACACCCGCATCGAACAAACCCTGGTCGGGGGCCTCGCCGAGCTCGTCGTCCGGGTGGACGACCTTCAGCTGTTGCTCGATAGCCGTTCCGCGCAAGCTGGCCACATCCTCGACGTGGGTCAGGAGGCGGTCGCAGAAGCCTCCGGAGCTCGCGATGCGAAGGAGAGCAAGAAGCGATCGAAGCGCGAGAAGAGCAAGAAGAGCAAGAAGAGCAAGAACTGATTCAGGGGGCGGGCTGCACCGACCCGGCCGAGCGGCGAATATCGAGTGTGACGAGCGCGGCGGCAGCGATTCTGGAGTCGCCTCGCAATCGACTCCCGCGCGGTCAAGATCTCGGGCCGGCGGCGAGCGTCGACGCCAGGCACGGCTTGCGGAGGCAGACGTACGGAAGCGTGGCAGCAACGAAGAGGGTCGAGTAGACGACAGCGAGCGCGCCGATGCCTCCACCCGCGATCGCAAGGCCACCGGCGAGCGATCCGGCCAGGTAGCCGATCTGCGTCGTGACGCCCCGGACGGTGCCGACGGCGCTTCCGAGATCACCCGCGACGGTGAAGCCGTACACCGTTCCCGCAACCATCCGTGCAGCCGTCACGACGGCGGTGAGGGCAAAGAGGACGAGCGTGAGCAAGAGGCTCCTGGTGTACGCCCAGGTAAGCGCGACCGCAACGGATGCCGCGACACTTCCCCGCAGCATCCACTGCCGGGCAAACGCAGGATTCGCACTGCCCGCCCACTGGTTGCCGGCGAGATAGGCGGCCGCGACGATCGCGAGCGCGATGCCGGTCACGGCAGACGAGGTGCCGTAGGTCTCGGTGAAGAGGACACCGCTGTAGACGAGCGTGCCGGCCCAGGCAGAGTTGGCGGCGAGCTCACCGAGCGCCCAGCGGCGAGCCGCGGGAATCCGCAGGAGCGCCCTCAGGGATGCCTTCGAGCCGGCGATCGGAGTGTCGGCGCCGCGGCACACGGCGGCCACCCCGGCGAGCACCGCCGCCGGCAGCGGCAGCACGAGGAACGCGAGCCGCCAGTCGACGGAGGCGACGAATCCGATCAACGGCATGCCCAAGATCCAGGCGGCAGGCGCCCCGGCGAGAGCGCGGCTGACGAGCTTGGAGCGTTCCTCGGGCGCGCTCCAGGACCCTGTTGCCGCGACTCCGGCGGCAAGCAGCATCGCGATTCCTCCCCACATCGGTACCTGGGCGAGAGCGAGCAGGACGAACGTCGGCGCGGCCGCGCTCGCCAGGGAGCCGGCAGCGACGAGCGCGCTTCCAGCACCGATCAGAGCCCGCGGCGAGAAACGCGCGAGCGCGCGGCCGGTGAGGAGCGCGACGACGGCAGCGAAAGGGGCGGCGAGGATCCGCAGCTGCCCCGCCGCAGCGATCGAGACGTGGAAATCGGCAGCCACCCGGGCGAGGATCGGTGACATCACGAGTACCCCCGCCTGGCTCGCGAACAGCGCGAGGAAGAGCACCACCGTCGGCGACGCGAGGAACGAGATCCGGCCCGTCGCGACCACCGGAGGTGAGATCGATGGCGAGAAGGACGGCATCACTCCACGATGGAGGTCGCTGCCGCGCCTCACGGTGGGAGAAACCCGCGATTCGTGGTGTGGCCAGCCGAACACCGGTTCCAGCCCGTCGACCACCGGCCGCCCCTGATGCACCACGGCCAGGGTAAGGCCGGACCGCGCAAGAGCAAGACGGCCTCTTGGATATGGAGGTGCTACATCGTCGCGACGTTCGTGATCCTCGACCAGCTCGAGATCGCAACCAACCTCGTCGTCATCACATACGCCGCGTTGGCCCAGGCAGCCACCTCGCACGGCACGGGGGCTGCTCAGCCTTGGGGCACCCGGCGCCGGCGGAACCCGATGAATGCCGCCGCAGCCGTAGCGACTGCCACCAGTCCGAGCCAGGCCAGCGCCGTGGTGTCGATGTCGTCGACCGGCGGTTTTCCCACGTGGGTGAGCGGAGACAGGTTGAGTACCCAGTCCGGAAGCTGGAGACCGGAGCCGAGCAACCCGATGAGCGTGACCGCGCCGAACGCCGCCCAGGCCAGGGCGAATGCACGCGGAACGAGCCCGTAGAGGAAGACCGCGACGGCGGCGATGACCAGTTCGGCCGGCAGGTAGGCGAGCCCCGACTTCAGCAACGTACCGACGTAGCCGGAGTCACCGGTCGAGAGCGCAGTGGCCGCACCGAACACGACTGCCGAGATCACGACCAGCGCGACCAGGCCGGTGCTCACGACCAGCAACTGTGCGCCGAGCCAACGTGTCCTGCCCAGCGCTCCGGCGAGGACGGGTTCGAGGCGGCCCGCCGTCTCCTCATGTCGGAGGAAGCCGAGCGCCTGGACGACGTAGCCGCAGGCGATGATGGCGAGGTAGACCTGGGTCGACGCGAGGAAGCCGTCGGCGGCGTTCGCCGCGGTGATCCCCATCGCCTTGGCAAGCGACGGGTTGCCGAGGATGGCGCCGACGACGTCTTGGGCCAGCGCGCCCATGACCGCAGCCAACGCGACCGATCCCACGAGCCACCCGAGGAACGAGCCGCGCTGCCCGTGTAGCGCGAAGCCGACGGGTCGGATCAGCCAGGCCGAGGCGGACGGTTCGCCTGGTCCTTGACGGTACAGCGCGGCACCGAGGTCCCGGCGCCATGCCAGACCGACGGCGAGGACGGACAGCCCGGTCGCGACAACCGTGGGGATCAGCAGGACCCACCAGCGCTGATCATCGGCGAAAGGGGCGGTCTTCTCGAGCCAGCCGAGCGGGGAGAGCCACACCCAGAAGGTGCCGTTGACGTCGCCGACACCACGCGCGGCGTAGGAAAGCCCGATCGCCGCGAAGCCGAGGGCATAGACGCCCCTGTTGTGCAGGACGACCTGGGCACAGACCGCGGCGAGCGCAGCGAAGACGACGCTCACCATGCCGAGGGCAAGGGCATAGAGCACCGCCGGGCCGAGCTCGATCCCGGCGGCCAGCAGGGAGAGCACGAAGCCGACGTCCATCACCGCCACGGCGGCGCCGACGAGCAGAAGCGCACTCACAACCGGGGCTCGTCGGTCGATCTGCCCTGCCAGCAGCGCCTCGAGCCGTCCTGACTCCTCTTCGCCCCGTGTCATTCCCGCGACCAGGGCGAGCCCCATGAGCGGCATCAGGAACGAGGCGACGAATCCGAACTCGTCCTGGATGATGCCCCCAAGCGTGTCGATGCCCTCCACGTGGCCGTTGATCGCAATCAGGGCGTTACCGACCAGAGCCGCACCGTAGGAGGCGATCTTCTCGGGCGTGTCGTAGAGCTGGGCCACGGCGGTCGCGGTGAGAGCAAGGGTGCCGACCGACGCGAGCACCCAGATGAGGAGACGTCGGCGCTGCACCCGCCACAAGATGGCCGGCATTGCTCCGGTGCCCGTCATGCTCGAACCGCGCCGGTCTCGTCGTCGCTGTAGTTCCGCAGGAACAGCTCGTCCAGACTCGGCGGCTCGACGGTGAGGCTCCGGATGCCGGCGGCGTGGATGAGCCCGATCGCCTCGTCGAGCTCATCAGGGCCGACGGTGAACCACACCTCCATGCTTCCGTCAACCTGACCGGTGGTGAGGTTCTCCAACCCGGAGACCGCTTCCAGGGACCCGACGGCGGATGCGGTCAGCGCGTGCACGCTGGTCCGAGTGTGTCGGCGCAGGTCCGCGAGCGTTCCCGAGGTCACCGTCTTGCCGCGCCGGATAATGCTCACTCGATCGGCAAGCGCCTCAACCTCCGAGAGGATATGGCTGGACAGCAGAACCGTCGCGCCCTGCTGGCGCCGCTCCCGGATCACGCTCTGGAACACCTGCTCCATCAGGGGGTCGAGCCCCGACGTCGGCTCGTCGAGGACGAGGAGCCCCACCTCGCTCGCCAGCGCTGCGACGAGCGCGACCTTCTGCCGGTTGCCCTTGGAGTAGTCGCGCGCGCGCTTGGTCGGATCGAGGTCGAACCGTTCGATCAGCTCGACCCGCCGCTTCGGGTCCATCCCCCCATGGACTCCGGCGAGGATGTCCATGCACTCCCCACCGGTAAGACCGCCCCACAGCGACACGTCACCGGGCACGTAGGCCAGGTCACGCCGCAGCTTGGTTCCATCATTCCATGGGTCGCCGCCGTACAGCGCGATCCGGCCTCCATCTCGGCGCATCAGGCCGAGCAGGATCCGGATCGTGGTGGACTTGCCGGCGCCGTTTGGCCCAAGGAATCCGTGCACCTCGCCGCGGGCCACAACGAGGTCGAGGCCGTCCAGCGCCCGGAAGCTGCCGAACTGCTTGACGAGGCCCTCGATGCAGACGACGTCGTCGCTCATGTCCCTCCCCGGTCTATAGCGCGGAGGCCGACGCCCCTCCGGCGGAACGGTCACCGAACGCTCTCTTCCTCGAATAGTTGGTCATATGACCAAAGCATATGCCCAATATCGTCACTCTGTCAAACGCCAACGAAGTCGCGTTGAATTGAAGGGGATTTGACGCTGGGAGACCGGGCAAGCTACGTTTTTGGGCGAATGACCAAACCAGGTAGATCGCGACAGAACATCGCGTCGGCCACGGTGGCCGAAGGATCGACGCGAGAGCGGATTCTGGAAGCGACGGTCGAGCTGATGGCAGAGATCGGGATCGATCGCGTCCGCACACGCACAATCGCCGAGCGTGCCGGTGTGAATCCGGCACTCGTGCACTACCACTTCGGGTCGATCGCAGCGCTGGTCATGGAGGCCGCCGAGTACGCGCTGCTCCAGGAACTCGGACCGTCGATCGATGTCTTCGTTTCGGCCGCCACGATGCAGGACGGAATCACAGCGATCCTCGAGTGGATCGAGCAGAGGGGACAGCGGACGCCCGGCGCAACGATTCTGGCCGAAGCGATGGTCAAGGCAACACGAGATCCGGCATTCCGGCGCTGGACGCAACAGGCATCCCGGCGGTTCCGGGGAATCATCCTCGAGCGACTGAAGACCGCCCGCGCCAACCACGAGATCGACCCCGCGCTGGACATCGAAGCGACGGCTGTTCTCCTCGCGGCGGCGCTCGACGGACTTCTGTTCCACCACCTGGTCGACCCAAGGCTCGACGTCAGACAAACGGCCGAGCCGATCGCCCAGATGCTCGGAACCCCAGGTTCCACGTCCCCGCCGAAACGAGGCGCGATGAAACCGCGGGTAAAGCCAGTGGCGCCGAAGAAGGACTGATCACCGAGACAACGTCGGCGGCTACGTCTCAGCTGAAGTCCAATCACCACGAGCCGAGCACGCCGGGCGGGATCATGCTGCCGTCTCTTCTCTGCGCCTGCCGACTGAAAGGCCACTTCAGGACGGGCGATCCTTGACACACCTGATCCTCGACCCCATCGAAGGGTGGTCCGGACGCGTCGCGACGGCTCGTCGGCGATTCGCGGAGCCTCAGAAGCGGTCGAAGGAGCCGGCGCGTCTACCGTCGCTTTCGAAGTAGCGGAGCATGGTAAGGCCGATGGCGAAGTAGACGATGCCGACGAGGAGTTCGGCGCCGATGGAGTGGAGGGTGGAGCTGAGTGGGTCGCCGTTGGCGAGGGCGCGAGCGGCGTCGAGGCCGTGGGTCAGAGGAATGTAGTCGGCGAGCGTCTGGATCGCGTTGGGAAGCAGGTTGATGGGAACGTTGGCTCCCGTGACGATCAGCAACGCTGCACCGATGGTGTCGGCGAAAACCGAGATCGAGCGGGTTCGGAAGGAGAGCGATCCGATGCAGAGGCCCAGGGCGGCGCAGGCGAAGCAGCTCGCGAGGAGCGCGACGGCGAGCCCGGCGAGTGCGTAACGGTCGATCGTGATGTTCAGCATCAAGGCGCCGAAGACGAAGGTGATTGTCGCGACGAGGAAGCCGTTGAGGATCGTCGGCACGGCGCGGCCGAGGAAGAGCGCGAGCCGGCTCGCGGGCGAGGCGAGGAGGACAGGGAGCGTCTGGAACCGTCGTTCGCCGGCGATCGCCTGTCCCATCCCGAAAAGTCCAGTGATCGCGGCCGCGATGAAGCTGTTCCCGATCAGGAAGAACGTGTCGTTCTCGACCCCGGCGGCCCGACCGAGATAGATGTAAAAGACGGTTTGGAAGAGCGGGTATGCGACGAGCATCGGGACGAAGACCCAGGGGCTGATCCAGGCGAACAAGGCCCGATAGCTGGTCATACCGCCGGCGAAGAACAGGCGGAGCCAGTTCACGCGAGCCTCAGCGTCGCGCGATCGCGGGCCAGCCGTTCGAACCCCCACAAGCATGGCAGAGCGATCGCGAAGTAGACGACGCTGAGCAACGCACACATTCCGATGTCTGGCCAGGGGCTCCCGCCCACGGCTGCGTCGGTAAGCCCGCGGAACCCCCACGTTGGCGCCAAGACCCAGGAGATCGGGCCGAGCCAGTCCGGCAGGATCGCGAGCGGCAAGATGAGCCCGCAGGCGATGTAGACGGGGTACTGCAGTGCGACGCCGAGGTAGAAGGCCGCCCGATAGAGGATGAAGGTCGAGGCAGCGATCAGTCCGAGCAATCCCATCGCGACGATCGCAAGGAGCGCGGCGAGAGCGAACGCGCCCGGCTGTTCGATCGAGATCGGGATCCCGAACGCAAACCTCCCCCAGGCGAGGGTCACGAGCAGGCCGTAGATACCGAACAGCGCGCTCGCGATCATGATCGGCGAGAACAGCACCGCCAAAGGCACGGGCGCCGCCACCAACAGCTCGAGGGTTCCCTGAATACGTTGCTGATCGAGCGCGAAGCCGGAGCCGACGATCACCTGCGACCACATGATCATCACCGCCGCCCCGAGCGAAGCGGTGAACAGCACCTTCGGATTGCCGTCCGTTCCGATCAGGTAGTACGCGATTGTGGCGTAGACGATCGGCCAGACGAGCATCGCGAACATGTCGAACGGCGAGCGCAACAGGTGCACAAGATGGATTCGCGTGCCGCTGAGGAAGGCTCGGATCACGAGTCCACGAGCGCCACGTAGGCGTCCTCGAGCGTCGGCTCACGGGCGGTCACGCTCGTCACCGACGCCCCCTCGAGGAGATTCAGGACTGGCTGAATCAACTGGGCTCCGAGCGCCGACTGGACCATTATCAGCTGCGCCTGGTCTCGGGCCTCGACGTTCACCGCCGTCACGCCTCCGAGCTCCGCAATCGCGTCTATCGCCGACTGATCCACTCCGAACGCCTCGACCTCGATCACCGTCCTGTCCGCGATCCCCGCCTTCAGCGCTGCCGGGGTTCCAGCCGCGACGATCCGGCCGCCCGTGATCACGGCAACGCGGCCACACAGCTCGTCCGCCTCGAACATGTAGTGCGTCGTCAACAGGATCGTCTTGCCAGCATCACGCAACGTGGCCACCGTCTCGCGCAACTCACGTGCACCAACCGGGTCGAGCCCGATCGTCGGCTCGTCGAGGAACAGCACGGCCGGGTCGTGCAGCAGGCCGCGCGCGATGTGGAGTCTCTGCTTCATCCCCCGGGAGAATCCCTCCACCCGCTCCCGCTCACGCCCCCGCAACCCAACGAGATCCAGCAGCTCGTCAATCCTCGCCGACTTGCTACGCAACGGCACCCGATATACATCCGCGAAATAGCTCAGGTTGTCCCGCGCGGAGAGGCGGTCGTACAGGCCGCGATCGCCACCGAACACGTAACCGATCAGCGGCCGGACCTTCGACGGCTCAGACGCCGGATCGAACCCAAGCACCCGCACAGACCCAGTGGTCGGCAACAACAGCGTCGTCAGGATCTTGATCGTCGTGGTCTTCCCCGCCCCGTTCGGGCCAAGCAACCCGAACAGCTCCCCCGGCTCGATCGCGAAGCTCACTCCCTTCAGAGCCTCTACTTCGATCGAGCGGCGCTTGAACAACCCCGGCCGCGACCGAAACGAGCGGCACACCTCATCAACCTCGATAGCCGCCACACAACGACCCTAAAGACGTCACACCTCAGACGCAATCTCAAGGGGATGTACCAGCGACGAGGCGGCGCCATCACGCGCCCGATGCGTCAATCGCTGCGAAGGCTCCGCGGACCCGTTCATCGAGCGCGGTGCCCGTGACGATTCCTCCGGGGCGCCCTTGGTGAGCCCGAGGGATAGTCGGCCTCCACGGAGATGATTGTAAGGCTAGCCTTACAATCTGTGGTAGGTTCCTGCGGATGGCAGCGAACCCGACCCGCCGAGACACGCGATTCTGGGCAACGTGGGGGCTCTGGATTCTCGCGGCGTTCACGATCATGGCCGTGATCGCGGGCATCGGCGTCGTCGCACAAAGCGGCTCGCCCGACCCGACCGAGGCGACGTCTGCCCAGTCGCACGCGGTCGTGGTCGTCAACAGCGCCGTGATCGTCTTCCGGGAGGGATTGGAGGCGATCCTGATCTTCGCGGCGGTCACGGCATCGATGCTCGGGGCGCAACGGCGGCTGCGCAAGCCGGTCGTGACCGGTGCTGTCGCAGCGTTCGGGGCGACCGTGGCGACATGGTTCCTGGCGCAAGCGATCCTGGCGCAGTTCTCCGCGTACGCCGACGAGCTCCTGGCGATCACAGGCCTGCTCGCGATCGGTGTTCTGCTCGTCGTGATGAACTGGTTCTTCCACAAGGTCTACTGGACACAGTGGATCGGTAAACGAAACAACCAGCGCAAGCGCGCGCTGGCGAGGTCGGCAGAAGGCGGCATTTTGGCAGGGCAGGCTCTCGCGCTCGTTCTGCTCGGGTTCTCGAGCGTCTACCGCGAGGGCTTCGAGGTCGTCCTGTTCCTGCAGACACTCCAGCTCCAAGCCGGGACGCCAGCCGTCCTCGAAGGAGTCGCGATCGGCCTCGCCGGCACCGCTGCCGTCGGAGTCGTCACCTTCTTCCTCCAGCAGAAACTGCCCTACCGACGGATGCTCGTCGTCACCGGCATCATGCTCGGAGTCGTACTCGTCGTCATGGTCGGAGGCAGCGCCCGCACCCTGCAGGGCCTCGGCTGGATCCCGACCACACCACTAGGAATCACGTTCCCAGACTGGCTCGCACGCTGGTTCGAGGTCGTCCCAACCTGGGAGACACTCAGCCTGCAACTGATCGCAGCAATCCTCGTCGTCGGCTCCTACGTCGCAGCCCGCTACGTCAAAGTACGACGCCCACTCCAGCGAGGCGACTCCCCTGCAGTCAGACCGGACGCCCCACCCACCGAACTAGAGACGATTCGAATCTAGACGAGAGCGTCAGCATCGACCGCGGCGACACCACGGACTTGGGCTACACGGGCGGCAGCAGTCATCGCAACCGCGATCGTGGTACCCGTGACCCGGCCGTCCGTCTTTTGGCTCCCAGGACTCAGGAATGCTGGCATCATTGGGAAGATGCGGCGGAGCATGACAGCGTGGTTCGTCGGGATCCCGATTGCGATTGCCGGCTCGCAGGTGGCTCACGGTGTCGATTACCGAGTGGTGGTGCCGAACGCGGGCGAGCGCGCGCATGTGCTCGCAGAGACCGGACACCGCTATTTCGCACTGGTGCCGTTGGCTCTGGCGCTCGCGACGGTGATCGTACTCATAGGCCTCGTCGGCGAGGCACGTCGTGGGTCGGACCGGAGCGGTCGAGCGTTGCGTCCGTGGCATTTCGCGCTGTTGGCTCCACTCGTCTTCTCGTTTCAGGAGATCTTCGAGCGGCTGTTCCATGACGGTTCGTTCCCGTTCCATGCCATCGTCGAGCCGACGTTCCTCCTCGGTCTGGCGCTGCAGATTCCGTTCGCGCTGGCGGCGTTTGGCGTTGCGTGGTTGTTGCTGCGGGCTGCGGGTGCGGTCGGCCGCCATCTGGGCCGCACGACTTCGCGGCGTCGCCTTCCCGATCCGGGTGCGGTGTGGACCGCCGCGCCGGTTGTGTTGCCGCGTCTGCGGCTTCTCTCGCTCGGCTTCGGCACGCGCGGGCCTCCACCCGTCTCGCTCTGACCTTAGGGCGGCGCGGCTGGTGCGCCGTCTGCCTGGACAAGTGAGACAGGAGATCCGAGATTCCCGCTGTGCGACATCACGTCGCTGGGAGGGCGCTTCTGGGTGTGACGACTGCCGCATTCGCGGCACTCGCCCTCGCACCCTCGGCGTTCGCTCACGCGACTCTGGTCGAGACGACGCCGTCGAACGACGCGGTGCTGGCCCGTTCCCCGGGGAAGGTCGTACTGCGCTTCGACGAGGCAGTCGAGACCACATCGGGCTCGCTCCAGGTCTTCGACGAGAAGGCAGCGAGAATCGACGATGGCGAGGTGACGCGCCCGCAACCGGACAAGGTGGCGGTCGGCGTTCCGGCGACGCTTCCCAAGGCGACCTACACGGTCGCCTGGCGGGCGATCTCGGCGGACTCGCATCCGGTGCATGGAGCGTTCGTGTTCCATGTCGGAAAGCCGGGTAGTCATTCTGGCGGCGTTGTCGCACAGGTGATCGGCTCCACGGGTGGCTCTACGACGGTTGACCGCACCTTCGCGTTCGTGCGTTTCGTCTGCCTCCTGGCGATCCTGTTGTGCGTCGGCGGGGCGGTCGCTCTGGTCCGTGTGCTGAGGGACGCATCGGCGGGCGGGAGGTCTCTCGCGTGGATGTGGCTCGCGATCGCCTCTGGCTTGGTCGCCGTGTCATCGCTGGCGTGGATCGGGCTCGAAGGCGCCGAGGCGACTGGGCTCGGGTTCTCCGCCGCCGTCAAGCCGGCTGTGGTGCGGGAGGTTCTCGACACGCGCTTCGGGCATGTGTGGATCGCCCGTGCGGTGTTGGCGCTCGTGCTGTTGGTGCTCGCCGTCGTCGCGGCCGGACGGGACCGAAGGTCTCGGCCGATCGAGGTCTGCGCCGTCGGTGTGGCAGCAGCGATCGCATTGACGCCCGCTCTCTCCGGTCACGCCCGCGTCGAGGGGCTCGTAGGCGTCGTGAGCGACTGGCTGCACGTGCTCTCTGCCGGCCTATGGGTTGGCGGCCTCGCGTTCCTTGCTCTCTCGCTCGTCCAGGCAGGCGGCGACCGCTGGTCGCTCGCCAAGACCGCTGTGCCGAGGTTCTCGTCGCTCGCGCTCGTCTCCGTGACCGTGCTCGTCGCGGCTGGAGTCGTAAGCGGGTTTCTCGAGATCAGATCGTGGTGGGGGTTGTTCCACACGACGTACGGGCAGCTTCTGCTCGCGAAGGTCGTGATTCTCCTGCCCTTGCTTGCTCTCGGGGCGCTCAACAACCGCCGATCGGTCCCGCGGTTGCGTGGGGGGACGGCTTCGACGCCGGAGCGGAGGCGCTTCCTGCGAACAGTCACCGTCGAGCTCGTGCTGATGGTGGCGATCGTAGGTGTGACCGCCGTACTGGTCGCGGAACGGCCGGCGAAGGCCGTCGCGGCATCCGCAGCCGGACCGGTGTCACGTGACGCGCGCATCGGGCCCTTCGACCTGAACCTCGTCGTCGACCCGGCACGGACAGGGTCGAATCAGATTCACCTCTACCTGCTCGACCACGCCACCGGCCAACCCGCGGAAGTCGACGAGACACGTCTGTCGGCGACGCTGCCGGCCGCCGGGATTGGGCCGCTCAGGTTCACCGCAACACCGGCCGGCCCAGGTCACGTCGTCGTCACCAACGCGACCTTCCCGCTCGCCGGTACCTGGCGGCTCCTCGTCGAGGTACGCAAAGGCGACTTCGACGAATGGAACACCACTCTCATCATTCCGATCCGAAAGGACACCTGAAACAGATGAAAGCCAAGCTGATCGTTCTCCTCTCCACCCTCGTCATCGGCCTCGTCGCCGTAGGCGCTGCAGCGGCACACGTGACCGTTCACCCGAACGCGCTCCCCTCAGGTGGCTTCACCGTCGTCAACGTCCAGGTTCCAAACGAGGTCGACGCCGCCTCCACTGTCAAGGTCGATGTCAAGCTGCCAAACGGCATCTTCTTCCTCTCGACCCAGCCGATCCCCGGATGGACCGCCAAGGTCTCCGTCACCAAGCTGGCAAAGCCGGTCAAGGTCTTCGACGACCTCTCGACCCAGCAGGTGAGCCGCGTCGTCTGGACAGCGAAGGCAGGAACACTCGGGAAGGGCCAGTTCCAGTCGTTCCCGATGAGCCTGCTCGTCCCCAAGGCAGCCAAGGGGACAGTGCTCACGTTCAAGGCTGTGCAGACCTACTCCAACGGCAAAGTCGTACGGTGGATCGGCGCTCCGAGCGCCGACACGCCCGCACCACAGGTCCTGATCACGGCCGCCGGATCCCCGCTGCAGGACTACCCCGGCGGCATCCCCGCCGCCAAGGCAAAAGCGTTGAAGGGCTTCGTCATCGCCACGCCGCTGGCCCTCCTCGGTGCGCTCGGCTACGGCGCGCTTCGGCGGCGCCGCCAATCGTGATCCTGCGTCGCGCGGCTCTGGTCGCGCTCGCCGCGTGTGTCCTTGCCCCTGCTGCCGCCGCCCACGGCGGCGGCGGGGGCAGGCTCGGCTATCACTCTGGCGTCGTCAAACTCGAGCCGGCGACTCCGGCCATCAACGTCCGCGTAGTCGACTCCGATGACCGGCTCCAGATGAACGTGGCCGGCAAACAGATCGTTGTGATCAACGGCTACGAGAAGGAGCCCTACCTCAAGTTCGACCCGACCGGTGTCTATCGCAACGCCCACTCACCGGCCACGTACCTCAACGACGACCGGTTCGGCAACATCGACCTTCCAGCCAGTGCCGACCCGAAGGCTGAACCGCAATGGGTCAAGGTCGCTCCCGCCGGCCGGGTCTACGAATGGCACGACCACCGCATCCACTGGATGTCCGCCACATACCCCCCGAAGGTCGCCGCGAACAAGAAGATCGCCCACCACATCTTCGACTGGACCGTGCCCGGAACCGTCAACGGAGCGCCCTTACAGATCGAAGGGACACTCGACTACCGGCCACTTCCAGGACAGAAGTTCCCTTTTTTGCTGGTCGTGCCACTTGCTCTGGTAGCGATCGGCGGGGGAGCCCTGGTGTACTGGCGCAACCGGCGGGGTCCGGAGGAGCTGAACGGAGAACCGTAAGCGTAGGACCTCGCCTGCGGACAGAGCGACTTGAATTCGTGTAGCACCCTGGCAACCACCCTCTGGTGTGCGCCAGCGTGCGGGATGTTCCTCGAGCCAGGAGGCGTCGGGCGAGAATCGCCTGGGTCAGATGAACGCACCGGCGGCAAGGGACGACGTTCAGGCTGCTTCGGAATAGATCTGGAGCGTGCGCGCGGTGACGTTGTCCCAGGAGCAATGCTCGCTGACACGCAGGCGCGCCGCCTCGCCGACACGTCTTCGGAGCGTCGGGTCGGCAAGGACACGCTCGATCGCCCCGCGCAATGCGACTGGATCACCAACAGGAACGAGGAAGCCTGTCACGCCATCCTCGATCAGCGTCGGAATACCCCCTACCGGCGTGGCTATGACCGTCTTGCCGTGCGCCATGGCCTCGAGCACGACGTTTGGCAAGCCCTCCATGCGCGAGGCAAGCACAACCACTGCTGCACGGTCGTAGAGCCTCGAGAGGTCCTTCTGGGATACGAACCCGAGCGTATCGGGCACGAGTGCGCGTAGAGGTCCATCACCGACGATGATCCTCGGTAGCCCCTCGGTGGCTTCGGCAATCACGTCGATGTTCTTTTCGGGCGAGAGACGACCCACGTACATGACCGGCGCTGTCGGATCTTCCGAGCCGAGCTCAGGAGGCACGTCTACGCCGTAGGAGATGGCATGCACGTTCTCGAGGCCACAGCCGCGCATGGCAACGGCTAGCTGCTCGGAACAGCAGATTACCGCGCGTGCGCGACGGAGAAGCAATCTGACGAGCCGCGGCGCCCGTTCGGCCAGCGCAAGGTCTGAGAAACGGCCGGCAGTGCCTGAGCCATGGAGGGTGACTATGAACGGCCGTCCTGCAAACCGCGCAATCACAGCTCCGGCAAGCCAGTTCGCATGCACCAGATCGGCCCGCCGAGCAGCGCGACGGACGGCAAGCATCATCGAGCCAACGAGCAGGAGCGCCAGCCAGGGGCGACGCCTCACAGCTGCGATGACACCGCCACCTTCAGCGCCGGTCAGCCCGAAATCGTTGTATGACCCCGGCCCGACGACCTCGATCTCGACATTCTGTGCACGCAGGTGCTCGACGGTGTTGAACACGAAGCGGCCGGAGGGGTCGGCCGCGTCGCGCGGGTAGGACGTCGTAAAGACCGCTACCCGGAGCGGGCTAACCTCTGCGACCCGACGACGACGACGACTTGCGAAGATCCGATCGTTCGGACGTGGGAGAGTTGCGGGCTCCATGCGCAGTAGATCGGCATGTGCGTCTAGATACTTGACTCAAGTATGAATCACTTGGCGACAAAAGGACGAGTTTTGCTCGAGCGGAGATCGAAGCGATGCGCGCGCCGTTACAGGATGGAACGCATGGCCTGAGAGATGCGGCGCTGTTCGGGATGATGACGTACGCGGATCTACCGCCGCACGAGGCTAGGGTGCTGACGTGGGGTGATGTTGGGGAGCGGAAGCTGCGCGTCGAGAGGGCGGCCTCGGGTCGGCGGATAAAGGCGACGAAGAACGAGAAGCTGCGAACGGTTCACTCCTGGCCCCGCTGGCGGAGGATCTTGCGCGTCGGAAGGCGAGGAGCTCAACCACGACAGCCCGGCATTGACGGCCGTGGAGGCGATCGAGGCCGCGCGTGCCGAGTTCGATGTACGCGGAGAGGACGAGGGCCAAGAAGCGGGAATGGCGCGATCCGCATCAATGCTGGAAGCCGACGCGCGGACTCGAACCGCGGACCCCTTCATTACGAGTGAAGTGCTCTACCAGCTGAGCTACGTCGGCGCGGGCTTGATGGTAGCCGCTCGCGGAGGGTGGCGGAAAAACGCCCCGTCCACTCACGGGGGCACGACGGGGCGATTGAAGGGGCGCCCCGACGACGTATTCTCTCCGGCACCCCGCGAGCCCGACGGGAGGCGCACAACCATGAGCGACGAGGCCGTCTGCGATATCGACGCGACACCCGCAGAGGCCCGCTGGCGAGGTCCGCATCGTCGACTGCGACCCTCGCTGGCGTGAGGACTTCGCCCGGCTCAACCTCGAATAGGTCGAACGCTGGTTCACGGTCGAGCTGGTGGACCGCGATGTCTCCGGTGATCCGGAGGCGAACGTCCTCGCCGGCGGTGGCCACCTCCTGTTCGCCGTCGACGAGAGCGACCGCGCTCTCGGCACGGTCGCGCTCGTGCCCTACCCGGGCGGCGAGGTCGAGCTGACCAAGATCGCCGTCGATCCAACGGTCCGCGGCGGCGGCATCGGCCGCAAGCCGATGACAGCCGCGCTCGAGGCGTACGGGCGGATGGATGCGCGCCGGCTGTTCCTCGAGTCCAATGCTCGCCTCGAGGCGGCACTGAAGCTGTGAGAGAGCGTCGGCTTCCAATTCCCGTCGTCGCTCCGGCCGCGGGCCCCACGTCGAGCGCGCGAACGCGTACATGATCTGGGCGCCGGACGCTGACGCGTGAGGCCGAGGGCTCGCGCCCCGTCCGGCAGGTAGTGCCAACCGCACCACAACTCTCGCGTCCGCCGGACTGCTCTGGGCGCGGCCGGATGCGAAGTTGCAGACATGAGCAACGAACCTCACAGCCTGCACGTCACCGACGCTGCCACTCCTCAGCACGAGCCGGGAGCGACCGACGCAGACCCCATGACCCGCACCGGCGCGCTCGGCGCCGTTCTTGCCGTCGCTGCGATCGGCGTCCCCCGGCTCCGTGCAGGCTTGACGCTTTCGTCGGATCAGAGCCGCGCCGCGAAGCCCTTCCGTGCGTAGGCGCTCCCGGGCGCTCCTCGAGCTGCAGGCCGCACTCGGGCTCGTCTTCGGCCTCGTCGCCCTCGTCGTCGGCACGATTGCGATCCGGCACCTCGTCACCGTCGGCGGCAACGGCGCGGACTGGCTCGGCATCCTGTTCGTCGCAACGGGAGTCGCGCTGCTCGTCGGAGCGGCACGAGCGGTGCGGCGGCGGCCACGCCTCTCGAGCGGTTGGCGGCGTTGGACGCGCCGGGTCGTGACCGTACTCGTCGTACCTATCTTGCTCCTCTTTGTCGTCGTGCCGATCGGCGGCGCCGTCTGGCTGACCCAGAAGCCCCGCGATCCGGTGCACCCGCGCCCGTTCGCTGCGCCGCACGAGGACGTGACGCTCAGGACGCGTGACGGCGTCACGCTCAGGGGCTGGTACCTGCCTTCCCGCAACGGCGCCGCGATCGTGCTCGTTCACGGAGCGGGCGGCAACCGCGACGGCGTGCGGCAACACGCGGTCATGCTGCACCGGCACGGCTACGGCGTCCTCCTCTACGACGAGCGCGGACGGGGCGAGAGCAGTGGCCGCACGCAGGGCATGGGTTGGACGTGGCAACCGGACATCGAGGCGGCGCTCGACTACCTCCGGAGCCGTCCGGACGTCCGCAGCGGCAGGATTGGCGGCCTCGGCCTCTCGACGGGCGCCGAGGTGCTTCTCGAGGCGGCTGCCCGGGATCATCGGCTGCAGGCCGTCGTCGCCGACGGCGCAATCGCGCGGTCTCTGGCCGAGACAACGCTCCTGTCGGCGCCCGAGAAGATCCAGGCGGTGCCGTACTTCGGGCTCATGTTCGCGACCATGCGCGTGCTCAGAGCGGGCTCGCCGCCGCCCTCGCTGAAGGAGCTCGTCCCACGGATTGCCCCGCGCCGGGCTCTCCTCGTCGCGACGGGCACCGGGCCGGAGCGCGAGCTGTCGAGGATCTATGCCCGGGCGGGTGGTGAGACGACGAGCATCTGGGAGCTGCCGGCCGTCGGGCACACCCACGGCCTCCGCGAGCGCCCCACCGCTTACGAGAAGCGGGTCACACGATTCTTCGACGCATCCCTCGTCGATCGCGACGCCGCCACCTGAGAGCCGGGCTCGACCGATGAGTTTCGCCGGCGACCACCGTCTCTTCCTCCGAGGTCTTCGCACAACCACGCGCCAGGAGGAATCGAGATGCCCCAGATCGTCCTACTCGTCGGAACCCGCAAGGGCTGCTTCGTGCTCGAGAGCGATGCCGAGCGGAGGGACTGGAACATCCGCGGGCCCTTCTGCGAGGGATGGCCCGTCTACAACGCCGTGCACGATCCCATCTCGGGCGCGTTCTACGCGGCAGCCGCGAGCGAGTGGCATGGCGCCGGCGTCTGGCGCAGCAACGACCTCGGCGAGACGTGGACGCTCTCGAGCGAGGGTCTCGCTCACTCGGATCCGAGCCTGAAGATCTCCAAGATCACCGGGCTGAACGCGGCCCATGGACGCGTGCTCGCGGGCACGGAGGCGGCCGGAATCTTCGAGAGCAGAGACGGCGCCGAGACATGGTCGCTCCTCTCGACCCTCGACGGCCAGCCCGGCCGCGCCGACTGGAACGACCCTGCGAAGCAGCCGCCCGGGCACCTCGGGATGCCGGGCATCCTCCCCCACCCCGACGAGCCGTCGCACTTCTGGATCGTGATCCAGGGCTACGGCATCTTCGAGACAAGCGACGACGGCGCCACCTGGGCACCGCGCAACCACGGTCTGCGCACGGACTGGCCGCTCGACGATCCCGAGGTCGGCTACTGCGTCCACAAGCTCGTGATGTCTCCCGTCGACCAGACCCGGATGTACCAGCAGAACCACGTCGGCATGCATCGCAGCGACGACGGCGGCCACTCGTGGACGGAGATCACCGAGGGACTGCCGACCGAGTTCGGCTTCGCCGCCGCCGCCCATCCGCACGACCGCGAGAGCTTCTACGTGATCCCGCTCGACGGCGGCCACGGCCGCTGCATGCCCGAGGGCCGCGCGTCCGTATGGCGGACGAGCGACGCCGGCTCGAGCTGGCGGCGGTTGGACGACGGCCTGCCGAAGCGCGACGCACACGTCGGCGTGCTGCGGGAAGGGATGGCGATCGACTCGCTCGATGTTCCCGGCCTCTATTTCGGCACGAGCACCGGTCAGGTCTTTGCGAGCCGGGACGAGGGCGAGAGCTGGGACGAGATCGCTTCCTACCTACCTGCCATCTCCTCGGTCGACGTCGCCGTGCTGGGGTAGCGATGGCCGACATCCATCTCCCACCCACGCTGCCGCCGCTGTTCGAGAATCTGCCGCGACGCCTCGACGTGGAGGCCGCAACGGTCGCCGATGTGATCGAGCGGCTGAACGACCAGTGGCCCGGGATGCGCGACCGGCTGTGCGACCCCGGGCCGGCTCTCCGTCCGCATATCAACGTCTACGTCGACCGCGAGCGGGCAGGTCTCGACACGCCGCTCGAGCCGGGCTCGCGCGTCGACGTGCTCGCCGCGATCAGCGGCGGCTGAGGCCGGCGGCCAACGGGATCTGGCAGCGACGGAATGCGCGTCGGTGGAGTTTGCCGGGGGGCCGATTGGGGGTAGCAAGCCGCAACCTCAGACCAAAGGAGACGTCATGAACGACCACACGTCCTCGACCCGCACCGACGACATGGGCAACGATCTGCGCGAGGCCGGCGACGACGCATCGCGCGCCGCCGACCGCACCGGCGACAAGATCGGCGATGCCGCTGATCGCGCCAAGGACGGTGCAGAGAAGATCGGTCACAAGCTGTCGGACGCCATCGAGGATGTCATCCCGGGCGATTCCGACGGGGACGGCCACTGATCGACTCCTCCGAGTCGCGTCCCTGCCAGGGTGGGCTCCTCCCATACTGGCAGGGACGCTCGGGTCAGCGCTCGTGGGCGACGTTTGTGATCGAGGAGCGCGGGGGTAGACACAGACGTGCCCGCGCCCGAACCGGAGCGACCGTTGCTCGAGCTCGCGAATACCGCGAAACGAGCGGCAATCAGCACCCTCGTGATCCTGGGGATCGCCGTCCTGGCAGTTGCCTTCTGGCGCCTCCGTCTCGTGGTTGCACTCCTCTTCCTCGCGTTCGTGATCGCTGCGGCGATGCGACCGGGGGTCGAAGCTCTGGCCCGCCGCCGCGTGCCGCACGGCGCGAGCGTGGCGCTCCACTACCTTGCGTTCGTCGGCCTGATGGCCCTGTTCGTATGGCTCGTCGTTCCTCGGGCCCTCGGGCAGGTCGAGGCCGCGCTCGGCGTCTCGTCGCTGCCGACGTCTGCCGGCGACCTCAACCAGGCGGCTCACAACTCCAGCGGCGTTCAGCACGAGGTGCTCGTCGGGCTACAGAAGCGGCTCCAGGATCTGCCGTCGGCATCGAGCCTCGTCCGCCCCGGCTTCGAGCTCGGCCTGAAGGCGTTCGAGGTCATGATCGGGATCTTCTTCGTCTTCGCGAGCGCCGCCTACTGGATCTTCGAGCGCGACAGGGCAATCGGCTTCGTCTGCTCACTGGTGCCGCGGCCGAAGCGGAAGCTCATCCGAGATACCTGGATGCTGATCGACCTGAAGCTCGGCGCATTCGTGCGCGGCCAGCTCATCCTCGTCGGGGCCGTTGCAACGGCGTTGTCGTTGGCGTTCTGGGCGATCGGTGAGCCGTACTGGCTCCTCATCGGCGCCTTCGCCGGAGTCGTCGAGATCGTCCCTGTCATCGGCCCCATCTCGGCCGGCGCTCTCGCAGTCGGTGTCGGGCTGACCGCATCGACGACCGTCGCAATCCTCGCCGGCGTGGTCGTGCTCGTCGTGCGACTCCTCGAGGACTACCTCGTCATACCCCGGGTGCTCGGAGATGCCGTCGGGCTCACTCCACTCGTCGTCCTCGTATCCGTCACCTCGGTCGGGATTCTCTTCGGTGGGTTCGCGGTCATCCTGGCGATTCCAATTGCCGCAGCGGCTTCAACGCTGATCGACGTCGTCGTACGACATCGCGATCCTGCGGAAGAGGCCGTTCCCACCGTTCTCTTCCCCGCCGGGGACATGGAGGCCTAAGCCGTCGGGTAAAGCGCGATGCGACATATTGGATCCAGTCGCGTGCCTCCGCCGCCACAACCGTGACGAGTCCGATCGAGACGATGGACCCGCTCATGACCCAGAGAGAGCTGTGGGTGGGTGAAGAGCGCCGGCCGAAGTTCATGCCCATTACCCCTGCGATCGGCGTCCCGGGCGCGCCCCTCGAGCTTCTGCTCGGAGCGTTGCACGAGGAATTCGAACCGCTTCGCCGACGCGTCGTCGCCGAGAGCCTCGAGCTCGGGGTGGGCGAGGGCGAGCAGCAACGGGCGGACCAACTCGACCAACTGTTCGAGCACCGCCGTGGGTACCCCCGCAGCCGAGCGCGTAAACCGCGCTGCCTAGTCCAGCGTCGGGTCTACTCCGATGGTTGGAGCCGGCGCGATCGCCGGCGGGGCGAGCGGAATCGACACTCGCACCGTCAAGCCTTGGCCGCCGTCGCGACCCTGGTTGAGAACGGTGGCCGTGCCGCCGTGCGACTCGGCGATCGCCGAGATGATGGCGAGGCCGAGGCCGGCGCCGCCCGCGTCGCGCGAGCGCGAGCTGTCGCCCCGATAGAAGCGCTCGAACGCATGCGACAGTTGCTCGTCGGAGAGACCCGGGCCAGAGTCCGCAACCTCGATCATCGCCGAGCTGCCACCGTTCATGACGCTGACCGTTGCCGGAGAACCTGCCGGTGTGTGGGCCCGGACGTTTGCGAGCAGGTTGTCGAGGATCTGGCGCAGTCGCTCGCGATCGCCCTGCACCTCGACGGGCGCCGATGCGTCGAGCTCGATCTCGCGGCCCGGGTCGAGTGTCCGCGCGGCCTCGACGGCATCGCGGGCGACATCCTCGAGCTCGACGGGCTTGCGCTCGAGCGGTCGCCCCTGGTCGAGCCGGGCCAGCAGGAGCAGGTCGTCGACGAGAAGTCCCATCCGGCGCGACTCGCGCTGAATGCCGGCCATCGAACGCTCGAGGTCGGCCGGACGCTCGCGGGCCCCACGGTCGAACAACTCGGCGTAGGCACGCACCGCCGCCAGCGGTGTTCTCAGCTCGTGCGATGCGTCGGCGACGAAGCGCCGCAGCCGGTTCTCGGACGCGGTGCGCTCGTCGAACGCCTCCTCGATCTGGCCGAGCATCGTGTTCAGCGCGCTCCCGAGTCGGCCAACCTCCGTGCGGGGATCGTCGTTCGCGACCCGCTGAGAGAGATCTCCGCCGGCGATCGCAGCAGCCGTGTGCTCGATCCGGCCGAGAGGTCGAAGACCGACGCGGACGAGCCAGAGGCCGAGCACGAGGACGGCGAGCAGGATGGAGGCTGCGACCGCGAGCTCGACGATCAGCAGACGATGGAGGGTCGCCTTTGTCTCGTTCAACGGCAGAGCTACGACGAGGAGCTGACTCAGGCCCTCGATGGGCTGAAGGCGTACGCGATACTTCGTGTCGCCCAGGACAGCGGCGACCGTGAACGGCTTGCCGGCTGCCGCAACACTCGTACGTCCCGCGGGCAAATCGGGCTGCGGCAGAGGCGTCTGCCCAGGACGCGTCCGCACCGTGGCCCAACTCACCTTGCCGCCGGCGGCTCCGCCCACCCAAACACCCGGATTGGCGGCACTGATCGCGTCGAACACAGCCGGCCCGACGCGGCCGCCGTGCTCGATCGATTGAGCGATCGCTTCGGCGCTGCCCTGAGCCTGATTGTCGACGCGATCGACGAGGAACGTGCGCAGCTGCTGGTAGGTGACGACGCTCGCGACGATGAGCCCGACCGCGGTGAGCGAGACGACGACGGTGAGAAGGCGCGCCCGAAGCGACACGGGGCTACGACTCGCGAAGCGCGTAGCCGACGAGCCGTACCGTCTGGATCAGCGGGGGACCGTACGGGTCGAGCTTCTTACGCAGATAGCTGATGTAGGTCTCGACGACGTTCGCGTCGCCGCCGAAGTCGTAGTGCCACACGTTGTCGAGGATCTGGCGCTTGGTCAGCACCCGGCGCGGGTTGAGCATCAGGAACCGGAGCAGCTCGAACTCGGTGCGGGTCAGCTCGATGAGCTCGTCGCCCCGACGCACCTCGCGCATCTCCTCGTCGAGCGTCAGGTCGGCGAAGCGCATCGGGCCGTCGGCATCGCCGCGGGTGCGGCGAAGAACGGTCTGCACCCGGGCCACGATCTCGGCCAGGCTGAACGGCTTCGTGACGTAATCGTCCGCGAGCGCGAGGCCCGCCACTTTGTCCTCGGTCGCGTCCTTCGCGGTGAGGAAGATCACCGGCACGCGGTGGTTCCCGTCGCGCAGGCGCCGCGCGATCGCGAACCCGTCGAGGTCGGGAAGCATCACGTCGAGCACGATCAGGTCGGGGCGGAACTCGTCGATGGCCTGCTCGGCCGCACGACCGGCTCCGACCTCCATCGTCTCGAAGCCCTCGTAGCGGAGGGCGGTCGCGACGGCGTCCGTGATGGACGGCTCGTCATCGACGACGAGCACCTTCGCGGCGCTCGTGGGGAGGACTGCGGTCTCTGCCATGGGTGGAAGAGTGCCAGCGATTTCTGTGGATCACCTGAGAGTTTCCTGTGGGGCGGTCGGAACGTGCGCAATCACGTCCCTGTATATAATTATTGACGTATTGCGATCGTTCTATTAGGCTGAGCGCGCACCACGGCCGGCGCCCGATCGGCAAACGTCTTGGCGCCGGGCAAAAATATATGTATGGTACACACATCGTCGCCCGAAAGGAGCTGATTCGATGCTGGCCTACGTGATTCGCCGCCTGCTCTGGGCAGTCGTGCTCTTCATCGCGGTGACGATGGTGACCTACATGATCTTCTACGTGATCCCGGCGAACCCGGCCCGGCTCGCGTGCGGCCAGCGCGCCACCGAGTCGTGCATCACGAACGCCGAGCACCGCCTCGGGCTCAACCGTCCCGTCCCGGTGCAGTACGCGATGTTCATGCAGCGGCTCGTGATCGACCGCTCGCTCGGGCGTTCGTTCACGAACCGCCAGGATGTCAACAAGTCGATTCTCGAAGCGGCACCCGTGACCGCTTCGCTCGTGTTCGGTGGCGCGATCCTGTGGATGCTCCTGGCGCTCCCGATCGGCATCCTCTCCGCCTTACGACCGCGATCGCTGATGGATCGTGCGTCGACCGCCTTCGTTCTGCTCGGCATCTCGCTCCCCGTCGTGTGGATCGGGCTCGTGCTGCAGTACACGGTTGGGTTCCGGCTCGGATGGTTCCCGAATGCGGGGTACTGCGACTTCCTCAACCCGTCCCAGAGTGCGACGTGCGGCGGGCCTGTGCAGTGGGCCTATCACCTGGTGCTGCCGTGGGCGACGTTCGCGCTGCTCTTCTCGGCGACATACGTTCGCATGATCCGCGCCAACGTGATGGACACGCTCGGTGAGGACTACGTGCGCACCGCGCGTGCCAAGGGCGCACCCGAATCGCAGGTGATGCGTAGCCACGTGCTCCGGAACGGGCTGCTGCCGATCGTGACGATGCTCGGCATGGACATCGGCATCGCGCTCGGCGGTGCCATCTTCACCGAGACGATCTTCGGGCTCCCCGGTCTCGGTCGGCTCGCGGTGCAGGCGCTCGGCAACTTCGACCTGCCGATGATCCAGGGTGTCGTCGTCTTCTCGACGCTCTGCATCATCGTGTTCAGCATCGCAGTCGACATCGCGTATGCCTGGATCGACCCGCGCATCCGCCTGCAGTAGCCCGCCGGCGCGCGAGCCGATCGGCCGCACGAACGATCTAGTCGGCGAGGGCGGCCATGTGCACGTCGAGCGGGCACGACTCGCCGCCCGCGTGGCAGGCCTCGAGGTCGCAGAGCCGGCAGCGATGCTGCACCTCGTTCCAGTCCTCGACGCCGGTTGCGACGACCTTCTCGAGCAGTCCCATGAGCGTCGCGCGCTCGGCACCGTCGAGTGTTCCCAGGAATCCCTCGACGGCCGTGGCGCGAGCGGCGGAGACGCGCTCCGCACGCCTCACTCCCTTCGCCGTGAGCTCGAGCGTGACAACGCGTGCATCCTTGCCCTGCCCTCGCCTGAGCAGTCCGTCGTCCTCGAGCCGATCGACGAGCCGCACCGTCCCCGAGTGGGTGAGCCCCAGCACGCCTGCGAGATGATCGACCGAGCAACCGCGATACATGCGGAGTGCCGTCAGCGCGGCCGGGCCCGCAGCAGTGTGGCCGGCCGCCTGGTCGACCGCGGCCTGCACGGCCCCGGTGATCGCCACCGCAACAGAACCGAGAACGTTCTCGAGCCGCGGGTCATTGGCAATGTCCATGAGTGAATCATGCATGTAAACGCCCCGCGTGAAACGCAGTGCGGTCAGGCGAAGGAGCGTCGGAGCTGCACGAAGAGCGCGTCGAGCCAGAGCCCCGTGTTGACGTTGAACTCCTCGGCCGACCGCCACGCCTGCCGCACGAGCGCCGCCGCCTGCTCGGGGCCACGGCCGAGATCGCGGGCCGCGTCGGCACGGAGATCGTCGAGGCGGTCGGCGTGGATCGTCGCCGACTCAGCACCGCTCGCAACGACGACGAGGTCGCGATACCAGGCAGCGATCTCGTCGAGTTGCGCCAGCATCTCCTCGCGCTCGGCGCCGCGCTGCACGCGCCTGATCCGCTGCTCGGCCTCCTTCGGCGTCAGGTCGAGACCCGCCACAATCGCCTCCTCCTTGCCCTTCGCCGTCGTGCCCCGATGGGCAACCGCGTCGAGCAGCGCTCGCGACGCGTCGGCCGGCTCGAACGCGGGGTCGAGATACGGCGCCCGTGCCGCCGCGATGATCGCCGCACGCCGCTCGCGCACCTCCGGGTCGATCAGCCGTCTCGCTCGGTCGAGGCGACCCCCCGCGACGCGAGCGATCGAGGTGGCCTCGATCTCACCGAGCTCGGGTGCGTTGACGGTGAGCCAGTCACGGACGGCGCGTTCGGACAGCCGCCGGAAGGGGACGAGCTGGCAGCGGGAACGGATCGTCTCCGCGATCGGGCCGAGCTCGTCGGCGACGAGCACGATCGTGGCGTAGAGCGGCGGCTCCTCGAGGTCCTTCAGCAGCGCGTCTGCCGCGTCCTCGTTGAGCAGGTGCGCGGAGAGGAGGAGGTAAACCCGGCAATCGGCCTCGAACGGACGCAGGTGCAGGTCGTGATGCAGCTCGCGGATGACGTCGATGCGGATCATGTCGCCGAGCGGCTCGACGATCCGGAGGTCGGGGTGGGTGCGCTCGGTGACACGGCGTGCATCGCCGAGCAGGGCACCGGCGAACGCAAACGCGGCCTCGGTCTTCCCCACCCCGGCCGGGCCGTGGAAGAGGAAGGCGTGGGCGTCACCACCGCCGAGGGCCGCGGTCAGCAGCCGCTTCGCCTCGTTCTGCTCAGGAAGCTCGTCGAATGGCCCCATAGATCTCCTCTGCGAGCACCTCGGCGCTCGCCGTCCCGTCAACGACCACGAACCGCGCGGGCTCGCGCTCCGCGAGCCGGCGATAGGCGCGCGCCGCGAGCGCGTGGAACCCGGCGTCCTCGCGCTCGATCCGGTCGCGCTCGCCGCCCATTCGCCCGACGGCGTCGCCGGCGCCGATCTCGAGCAGGATCGTCCGGTCGGGCATCAGTCCTTCGACGGCGGCGAGGTTGAGCTCGAGCACCCGCTCGAGGCCGAGACCACGGGCGATTCCCTGGTAGGCAACCGACGAGTCGACGTAGCGATCCGAGATGACCGTGGCCCCGCGAGCGAGCGCGGGCCGGATCAGCTGCTCCACGTGCTGGGCGCGAGAGGCCGCGTACAGCGCCGCTTCGGCCCACGGAGCGACCTCGCCGCCGTGGAGCACGAGGTTGCGAATCTGCTCACCGAGCGGTGTGCCACCGGGCTCACGCGTCAGAATCACCTCGAGCCCCTCGGATTCGAGCCTGGCACCGAGCAGCTGTGCCTGGGTGGTCTTGCCGGAGCCGTCGAGGCCCTCGAAGGTGATGAACATCTCTGGGTAGATTACGGCGACGCAGCCCCCGTCACCCGCGGTGCCGGACCCGTCGGCTCGCACGTGGCCGAGATGTTGCTCGAGCGCGGCGACGAGGTGCACGTCCTCGACGACGTCCCGAAGGGCAAGCGCGAGAACGTGCCTCTAGGCGACCCTGCACCACATCGACGTTCGCGACCGGGGCTGCGCGATACTCGCGATGCGACGGCCTCGCCGGAAGCGTTGTCGGATTCCGTCCGAGACGACCCTCTCGGACGGGCTCATGGCCATGTGGGCATCGTTCTCCGGAGATCGCTAGCCCGAGGGTCGCACGGTTCGAAGAAGGAGGCAGGCAGCGTCGGGCGAACGACGCTCTCGTGGACGTGACGCTCCAGCACGACGAACGGATGATCCAGCCGTGGCGCACGGCCGCGATCGTCGCGGTCGCGGTCGCATCGGTGGAGTTGCTCGTGCTGGTGGTCATCGGCGGGGCGCTGATCGCGAAGCCGTCCTCCGGCACCGCCGCGGGTCCCTCGAAGGCGAAGGTCGCGGCCTCCGCGACGGCGAAGAGAAGAGCGCCGGCCGTGCACGTCGTTCACCGTGCCGCCGCCCCGGCAGCGCGCCTCGCCCGCACCCGGGTGACCGTGCTCGTTCTCAACGGCAACGGCCGCCACGGCGCTGCTGCCTCGACCGCGACCCGCGTCTCGCGTCGTGGATACAAGATCGGCGGCGTCGCGAACGCACCCCGCTCGGACTTCACGCGCAGCCTCGTGATGTACCGCAGGGGATTCGAAGGCGAGGGCCGCCGCCTCGCACGCGATCTCGGGATCGGCATCGTCGGCCCGCTTGACGGCCTGCGCACCTCGCAGCTCCACGGCGCGAACGCCGTCGTCGTCGTCGGCGCCTGACAGGCGGCTACCGGCTTCGGCCGGCCCGCCGGGCACCTACCTTCCGCAAGCCGGGTTGTCTGGATCGTTGACCGCGGCGGCTGCCTGCGCCAGAGGGCCATCCGGCGTGAACCGGTCGCTCTTCGGATCAAGCGTGTAGGCCGCATTGAGGGCGAAGTAGGCGCTGCATTGATTCCCGAGCGCGATCTGGCGGAAGAGGCCGAGCGCGTACCAGGTATCGGGGTTCTGAGGTTGAAGCCGGGTCGCCTGCTCGTAGAACGCCTCGCCGGCACGGTCATCGCCCCCGCGGGACGCAACCGTCCCCCGCGCGTAGAGCGGCTCGGGCGAGAGGGGGTTCAGGCTTTGCGCCAGCCGCGCCGACGCGGCGGCGGCCGAGAGATCGCCTGCATCGATCTGCCGATACGCCCTGGCAACCGCCCGCGTGGAGAGCTCGGGTGCAACGAGCACCCAGACCGCTGCGAGCGCGACGACGACCGCACCCGCGGCGACGATCGTGCGGCTTCGAGCGATGGCCTGCGGCCGTCCCGCAGCAAGGAGCCCCCCGGCCACCAACGCGGTTGGGGCTGCCACGGCGAGGAAGTCGAGGTCGTAGTCGACGAGCGAGTGGAGGCCGAATGCGAGCGGCAGCGCCACGAGGCCGACGGCAGCAGCGCGTTCACCCGACTCGAGCCGTCTCACCGTGGCCCGCAGCCCGAATCCGAGGCCGACGACGAACGTGACTCCGAGAAGGAACGACGGGAGCCCCGTGTCCGAGAGCAGCTGCAGAGGGAGGCTGTGCGGCTCGGAAACGTTCGACGCGCTCTCCCGGTACCGCTTACGGGCGATCTCGAACGTCCTCGCGCCGGTTCCTCCGACCGGATGGTCGCGGAAGACCTGCCATGCCTCCCCCCACCACACGGTGCGGTTGTTCGTCTCGAGGCTACCGAGCCGTCCCGGGTCGTTCACGACCTCGCCCGACCCGCCGATCTGGTCCGTCGCCCAGGTAATCGGATTCCCGACCGTCGCGACGAGGCCGAGCGCACCGACGACGACCACGACCCCCACAGCACCCACAAGCCCCCGCACGACATCCCGCCGGCGCGTCTCGACGAGTCGCTCGACCGGCATCGAGGAAACGAGGGCGAGGGCGACGACGGCTCCGATCACCATCGCCACCCCGAGCACCCGCCCGTCCGAGACGCGATCCGTCCGCGATCCGCCATCCGCGACGAGGGCAGATCGCGTGAATGCCCACCCGGCTACGACGACCGCCGGGACCGTGGCGAGCAGTCCGAGCAGAGCGGCCTCGGTGGGACGTTCCGAGAGCCAGAGCGCGAGTGCGACGACGCCCACGCCGGCAAGGAGCCCTGCACGAGACTGGGTCAACAGGATCACGATCGTCGCCATGTAGAGGAGCACGGCGCCTGCGGGCCGCGCGAGGCGCTCGCGAAGGGAGACGAGGAGCCACAGCCCGAGCCCGAGAGCCGCGTCGGCGAGGAGCGCGAGGGCGTTCCAGTAACCGATCGATCCCTTCAAGCGCGCCACGCGGCCGGCGTCGTCGGGGCCGAGCGCGGGGATCGCCTTGCCGAGCAGCGCCCACGCCAGCACCGCGCCGAGTGCGACGGACAACAGGAGTGCCAGCGACCGAACGGGACGGCCGGGCAGAATCCCTGCCGCCAGGCCGACGACGCCGAACGCGAGCAGGGCGATCCCCTTGGCAAGGGCATCCCAGGAGCGGTCGCCGGCGATCGACCACCAGATGCTGATGCCTGTCCAGGCGACGAGCGCAGTCGCGGCAGCAGCGGTCAAGGCGCCGGCACGGTCGAGCCGGGGCAGCACCACGAGGCCGCGCGACCAACCCACGAGCAAGCCAGCCGCGACGAGAACGGCGACGGTTCCGAGAGATGCGGTCGAGCCCGTGCCCGAGGCGCCGCCGGCGAAGAAGGCCCAGGCGACGAGCACTGCGACGGCCACGAGAACGGCGGCCGCGAGGCCCGACCGTGTCGCGCCTGAGGCAGCGTCCATGGCGCGCCACGGTACCACCCACGCCGGGTCGGTTCCGTGGTGCCAACGCTTACAATTCGTTTACCCTGCACTCACCATCGGCTCAACGGCAGCCGGGACACTTGCAACACTTCCTGAGGAACCCGGGCTGCCCGCCCGTCTGCACCGTGTATCGAACCCTTACCTCTCACCGCGCGTTGCGCCTCGGCCTCCTGCTCATCGCACTCGTGATGGTGTCGAGCGCGGGCGGCAAGCCCGCGATGGCGGCGACGAAGAACTGTGCAGACCAGGTAATCGCCGACTGGTACGACGACGGCAAGGTGAGCAAGATCTATCCGCTGCATTGCTACACCGAAGCGATCGCGAAGCTGCCTTCGGACATTCTCGACTACTCGAATGCCAAGGAAGAGATCGGTCGCGCGCTCGAGTTTGCAAAGCAGGGCAAGCCGGATCCAGGCGGCAGCGGCCCCTCGACGGGCACGACGGAGACCACGACGTCGAGCACGCAGCCGAGCACGAGCACCGACAAGACGAGCACGAAGACGACGACCACGAAGACAGCCTCGACGCCGACAACGGTCGATACCGGGACGACCGAGACGGTCGTGCCCTCGACGGACACCTCCGGGCCGTCGTCGGTGCCGGTGCCGCTGCTCGTTCTCGGCGGCCTGGCGGTGCTGCTCCTTGCGGCAGGATCCGCCGGATACCTCCGCCGCCGGATGAACGGCGACGACGAGGGTGACGGCACACTGCCTCCCGCACCGCCCGTCGCGTAGGCCGCGCGACCCGGTAAACTGGAGCCGGCGAACAGGCTCGCTCTTTTCCTGCAAATTGCATGAAAATGCCGTCCTTGCCGCCGTAATCCGGGGGGTTGTGGGCACCGTCCGACCCACCTCCTAGCATCCCGAATCCCTCCCAGCGTCACGATCGCGGGACGGAGGACATTTTTTGGAATCGACGGACGGCCGGGAGGCAGGAATGGCGACCACCAAGACAGGACAGTCAGCAGAGTCAGGGACGGCGACGATCGAGTCCGCAGCACCCGACACCTACGTGAACGCCGTCGTCGACGAGACCGCGAGCATCACCCCGCAGCGGTTCTTCACCATCCCCGGCCGCGACCCGTTCGACGAGATCGAGTGGGAACTGCGCCACGCATTGATCCCGGGCAAGGACGGCCCGGCGTTCGATCAGAAGGATGTCGAGTTCCCGCGCTTCTGGTCGCAGACGGCGACGAACATCGTGGCGCAGAAGTACTTCCGCGGGCGGATGAGCTCACCGGAGCGCGAGCGCTCGGTCAAGCAGATGATCGGTCGCATCGTCGACACGATCGGCGGCTGGGGTCGCGCGGGCGGCTACTTCGCGACGGACGACGAGGCCGAGACGTTCGAGGCCGAGCTGAAGGCGATCCTCGTCAACCAGATTGCATCGTTCAACTCGCCGGTCTGGTTCAACGTCGGCTTCGAGGAGAAGCCGCAGTGCTCGGCGTGCTTCATCCTCTCGATCGAGGACTCGATGGACTCGATCCTCGACTGGATTCGCCGTGAGGGCGTCATCTTCCGCGGCGGGTCGGGCTCTGGCATCAACCTCTCGCGCCTGCGCTCCTCCCAGGAGCAGCTGTCGAAGGGCGGCTACGCCTCCGGCCCCGTCTCGTTCATGCGCGGTGCCGACGCGTCGGCCGGCACGATCAAGTCGGGTGGCAAGACGCGGCGCGCGGCCAAGATGGTCGTGCTCGACATCGACCATCCCGATGTCGACGAGTTCATCTGGTGCAAGGCGAAGGAAGAGCGGAAGGCGCGCGTGCTCGAGCAGGCGGGCTACGACATGTCGCTCGACTCGCCCGACTGGGGCTCGATCCAGTATCAGAACGCCAACAACTCCATCCGCGTCACGGACTCCTTCATGGAGGCCGTCGTCGAGGGCAAGGAGTGGAACCTCACCGCGCGCACCGACGGCTCGGTCGTCCGCACCGTCGATGCCCGCTCGCTCCTGAAGGACATCGCCGAGGCCTCCTGGCAGTGCGCCGACCCGGGCGTGCAGTACGACACGACGATCAACGCCTGGCACACGAGCCCGAACACGGGCCGGATCAACGCGTCGAACCCGTGCTCGGAGTACATGCACGTGGACGACTCGGCCTGCAATCTCTCCTCGCTCAACCTGATGAAGTTCCGCAAGGAAGACGGCGAGTTCGACGTGCCGATGTTCGAGCACGCGGTCGACGTGATGTTCCTCGCGCAGGAGATCATCGTCGGCTACTCGTCGTATCCGACGCCCGAGATCGGGCGCAACGCGCTCAAGTTCCGCCAGCTCGGCCTCGGCTTCGCGAACCTCGGCGCACTGTTGATGGCACGCGGCCTGCCGTACGACTCCGACGAGGGTCGCGCCTACGCGGCCGCGATCACGGCGATCATGACCGGCCGCGGCTACCGCAAGTCGGCCGAGGTCGCGAAGCGGATGGGGGCCCACGCGGGCTATGCGGAGAACGCGGCGGCGATGCTCGGCATCATCTCGAAGCACCGGGCAGCGGTCGGCAACATCCAGCACACCGACTCGGTGCCGGCCGACATGCTGTCGGCAGCCCGCAAGGTGTGGGACGACGCGCTCGACCTCGGTGAGGTCGCCGGCTTCCGCAACGCCCAGGCAACGGTGCTCGCACCCACCGGAACGATCAGCTTCATGATGGATTGCGACACGACAGGCGTCGAGCCCGACTTCTCGCTCGTGAAGTCGAAGAAGCTCGTCGGCGGCGGCGAGCTGACGATCGTCAACAAGACGGTGCCGATGGCGCTCGGCGAGCTCGGCTACGCGACGCGCGAGGTCGAGGAGGTCGTGGCGTACATCGACGAGCGCGGCAACGTGATCGGCGCGCCGCACCTGAAGCAGGAGCACTACCCCGTCTTCGACTGCGCCATCGGCGAGCGCGCGATCCACTACATGGGCCACGTGAAGATGATGGGCGCAGTGCAGCCGTTCATCTCTGGAGCGATCTCGAAGACGGTCAACCTGCCCGAGAAGACGTCGGTCGACGAGGTCTCCCAGCTGCTGATCGAGGCATGGCAGCTCGGCGTCAAGGCGATCGCGATCTACCGCGACAACTGCAAGGTGGCGCAGCCGCTCTCCGGGTCGAAGGACACCTCGGAGGAGGGCCGGATCGCGCAGATCCATGCGCTCGGCGGTGTCGTCGCCGCCCCGAAGCGGCGCCGGCTGCCGGACGACCGCACCGAGGTCGGCCGCAAGTTCAAGGTCGGCGAGTACGAGGGCTACATCCACGTCGGCCTGTTCGAGGACGGGACGCCGGGCGACATCTTCGTGGACATCGCGAAGGAGGGGACGACGCTCGCGGGCCTGATGAACTCGTTCATGATCTCGGTCTCGCTCGGCCTCCAGTACGGGGTGCCGCTCGAGGTGTACGTCTCGAAGTTCAGCCACATGCGCTTCGAGCCGAGCGGGATGACGAACGACGCCGACATCCGCGTCGCGAAGTCGATCGTCGACTACATCTTCCGCTGGATGGGCAAGAAGTTCCTCTCTGCCGACCAGCAGGAGGAGGCCGGCATCCTCACGCCCGAGGTGAAGGCACGGCTCGCCGCAGCGTACGCTGCCGGCGAGGCCGCCCCGGCAGCGCACGAGGCTCCGCCGACGGGCCAGACGGCGCTCTTCAACAGCTGGGAGGACGCGGTCGAATGCTCGAAGTGCGGCGGCCGCATGGTGCGAACCGGCAGCTGCTACACGTGCCGCGACTGCGGCACGAACACGGGCTGCAGCTGATCTGATGTCGAATCGACGTGGCCGTGTCGCGGGATTCGTCATCCCGTGACACGGCCTCGTCATTTCGCTGTCAACGCATAGCATGCGGTTGTTCCGAATATTTCGACCTATGCCGGGGGTAAGCCAGAGCGGGTCGCCGCGCCCGAGCCGCTCGTAGAGCTTGGCGGCGTAGAACTCGAGCAGGGTCTGCCTTTCTCGGTGACCCCGGCAGCGGCGAGCGCCCCGGCTGTCGTCACGATCGCCCCCCTGCCTCGGGGGCGGGAACACGACGATCGCGGCGCGCTGGGCCGCAAGGAGACTGAGACTCAGGGGGCGGGGTGCCGCTGTCCGGAGCCTCCGCCGAGTCCCGCGTCGCGGGCGCGGATGATCGCTTCGCTGCGGTCGGCGACCCTGAGCTTCGCGAAGATCGTCGAGGCTGTGTTCCGGACGGTCTTTTCGGTCACTCCGAGCCGCCGGGCGATGGTGTTGTTGTTGGCCCCCGCTGCGATCTGCTCGAGGATTTCGAGCTCTCTCGGGCTGAGTTGAGGGAACGCGGTGCTGCTCGAGGCGTTGATCGCGAGGTACTGCATTAGGCGCGCTGCGATCGGAGCGCCGAAGAGTGCCTCGCCGGCTGCTGCGGCACGGATCGCGCGGAGGATTTCGTCCTGACGGGCGCCTTTGAGGACGTAGCCGCGCGCGCCGGCGCGGATGGCTGCAAGGACGGAGTCGTCGTCGTCGAACATGGTGAGGGCGATAACCGCGATCGTCGGGCACGCTGTGGTGATCCGTCGTGTTGCTTCGATGCCGTTGAGATCTGGCAAGTGGATGTCCATGAGGACGACGTCCGGCTCGAGCCGGACGGTCAGCTCCACTGCTTCGGTGCCGCTCTCGGTGGTCGCGACGATTTCGATGTCCTCGGCGCCGGCGAGCGCTGTGCGCAGCCCGCCAAGGAAGAGCGGATGGTCGTCGACCGCGAGGACGGAGATGATCGCGTCGTTCACGTAGCTCCGATGGGGAGGGTTGCGTGCACGAGCGTTCCCGGGTCGAGCCGGGTGATCGTGAGGCTCCCGCCAAGCTCTGCGGCACGCTCCTGCATCGAGGCCAAGCCCACGCCTGGGCGGTCGGAAGGAGAGATTCCGCGGCCATCGTCGCGGATGTCCAGCTCGAGCGCCCCGTTGACCGCCAGGCGGACCGTGCAGCGGGAGGCACGGCTGTGGCGGCGCGCGTTCGTGATCGCCTCGAGCGCGATGCGGTAGGCCGCCACCTCCGCCGCGGCTGGGATGTCGGCAACGTCTCGAGCGCCTCGACCTCGACGCTCGGCCCCTGCGGGGCCGGCCTTGCGGCCTCCTGACGCAGAGCGCCTAGGAGGCCCAGCTGGTCGAGCGTGGGTGGTCTCAGGCTGCGCACGAGACGTCGGACGTCGAGGAGCGCGTTGTCGAGGTCGCGTCGTGCGTCGTCGAGGAGGTCTCGTGCGCGGCCCGCGGGGATCTCGCTGCGGGCAGCGTCGATCCCGAGTCCGAGGCCGGCGAGCGTCGGCCCGAGCCCGTCGTGGAGATCGCGACGCAGGCGGCGTCGTTCGGCCTCCCGCGCCGAGACGAGACGACCACGTGATTCCTGGAGCCCGTTGGCGAGCTCGACTGTGCGCGCGGCAACGGCCGCGTTGCGGGCGAGTGCCTCGAGGAGGCTGCGGTCGGCTCGCGTCAGTCGATCGTCGGGGTCACGCGACTCGACGTTCAGTCGGCCGACGACCTCGCCTTGCGCGACGAGCGGCACCTCGAGCGGGTGGCCGCTGCCTCGGGTTCCAAAGACGGCCGACGCCTGCGGGACGTAAGGGATGTCGATCGCGACGTACGGGAGCCGTAGTGCGCGGCCGATGCTCTCTGCGATCGCGGGCATCAGGTCGGCCGGGACGGGCGCTGCGGCGATCTGTTCCCCGAGTGTCGCGAGCGCCTCGTACGGGTGAGCTCGGGATCCCCAGACGACACGCTCGACATGCGTCTGAAGGAAGCGGTGCATCGGATGTGCTGCGAGTGCGGCCGTCGCCGCGGCGAAGAAGAGCGGAAGCTGACCGCCGACGAGTGCGCCGAAGATCACGGCTGCGAGGACAGAGACCGCGAGCACGCCTGCCGAGAGGCAGAGGTAGAGCACGGCACGCCCGATCACGAGCCTCATGTCGAAGAGCCCATGGCGCCTGATCGCGATCGTCGTTGCGGCGACGCACGCGATCACGGCTGCAGCCTCGGGAGGGACGAACACCCCGGGCTCGCCACCGGGCCACGCAACGCACCCGACGAAGGAGAGACCGATCAGGCACGCCGCCGCCGCGGGCAGGCGTAGCGCCCGATCGCTCCGTCGTGACCGCAGGACGAGGGCAACCGCAGAGGCACACGTCGTCAGCGGTATGAAGATCAGGAAGACGAGCAGCACCGACGCCGCGGTTCCCCATGCTCCGTCGAGCGCGAGTGGGCTCCGGTAGGGGAGCGGAGCGAGCACCTCTCGGCTGAAGGTGATCCCGAGTGGGAGCGCGATCATCATCGCGGCGACCGTCCAACCGAGAACACGCCAGGACCCCGATGGAAGCTTCCCGTCGGGGTAGAGAAGCGCGCCGTACGTGCCGATGAGCGGGATCGAGTAGATCCAGACCACGCTGCTCGCAAGACCGATCCAGTGACCCGCCGGCAGGCTGTGGGACGGCGTCAGATCGACGTATGCGTACGCGGTCGAAAGTGCGAGCAGCGCGAATGCGACCCCGGCGACCGAGAAGACCCACCCGAGAGGGTTGGCGGGATGGCGCCGGACGAGCGTCCCCCCGAGCAACGGGACGGCGAGGAAGAACGGCGCGGTGACGAGGAACCCGAGGAGCGCGGCATCGGAGGTGGCGACCCCAACGCCCCATCCGATCGCCTCTGCGACGACCGTCGCAGCAGTAGCGATCCCGAGAGCGGCAAACGGGCGGTCTCCAAGCCAGGAGACGACGGGCCTCGCAATCCGTTTCATCGGTCGATTGTCGTGCATCGCCACGGCTCGTGGGTAGCGCGAAGCGACCCTCCCCATCTTCAGCCGGCGGACACCAACGCCTCGGAAGCGCCTCTCGACGGCCTAACAGACCCGTCCGGCCCCAGGTCCCATTCGTCGTCAGGCAATGTCCAGACGTTCCGCGCGACAGCGGCGAGACCCGCAGCCAGGAGCAGGGCGGCGAGCACGTCGAGCGATCGCGACCCGACGACCACCCGGGCAACCGGGTGTAGCAGCGAACCCGCGACAACGCATGCCGCGGCCCAACGCGCAACCGATCGGCTACGCCAAAGCGCTCCGCCGACGAGCGCGGTTCCGATCACGTGGCCGATGATGAAGAACCCGAACGCGAGACCGAGACCGAGATCCCTGTTCGCGACGCGATCATAGAGGTCGACAACGTCCGCTCCCCGACCCGGCTCGGCAGCCGCCTGCCGGGCAACTGAGTCGAGAGCGACGGGCGCGTAAATCGCGGCCCAACCCAGGACGGCGACCGCAGTTCCAATGAGCGAGAGCCAGGGCGCGCGCCGACGGCTGATGCGACCCGCAGCGAGCATGGCGGGGATCATGCAGACGATCACGGAAACGCTCATCCAGGTCGACACATCAAGCGCAGCCGGATGGCTCGCCGCCGAACGCACCGTCTCGGCCGCCGTATCCGCGCCGTACCCGGGCCACGTCGCGAACGTGGCTGCAAGTCCGAGCGGCCCAATGACGAGGCAGACCGCGACCAGGCGGCGCTGCAGCGGACGAACGTCTCTCATCGGTGTCTCCTTCGTGTCGTGTGGGAGAGAACACCATCCACGGCCCGATATCCCGGGCACAAGAGGCGAAAGTCCCGTCACGCCAGGCACTCCAAAACGTCAGGCACTCCGTCGACCAGGGAGCATCCGATAGAGAGACGCACAGAGGGCGCCTCGAAGAATTGATCGGCTGCACCCTTTCGGGCCGCCGCCGACTGCCCCACACGCTTTCCGTCCATCAAGCCGCCGTGGCCGCGCCCGTTCCGTCGATCCGGAGCAGCGCTCGTAGCCTCACACGGTCTCCACACACGATCGCTCGTGGTCGCAGCTCCGTGATCTCATCACTGACGTCGCGCCCAACCGATCGTCCCTCCCCGGCTCGCAACGAGCCACCACAGACGGGCGAGCGCACGACCACGGCGCCCAACTGGCAAGCAACAACGCAATCCTCCTGGTCGCACCGCGACCGGCGTCGCGTCGCGCTTGAGCGAACTCCGCCTGGTCCGACGCCGGGGATAGGTGGTCGTGGGCAGGAGACTGAAGGCCCCCGTGGCCTCAGTCGCCGAGCAAGGCCAAGACCTCGGTGCTCCGGGACGGGGGCATTCGCCCGCGTCCTTCTGACAGTTGCAGGCGAAGTTCTTACGCTCCGTCTACCGGCTATATCGAAAGTGTTCCGTGTGCCGAGTTATCAACGCGCCTCGATGAGATCGGGGCGCGGCCCCCGGCGTTTCGACGCACGCAGGACCGGGCGGGGCATCTCGCGGCGAGGCAGGTCGATCTCTGCGACGCTGTCCGGCCCGCTCAGGCCGGCGCAGCGGCCGTCAGCCGCCGCTCGATCGCGAGCCGGGCGCGGCCGATCGGAGCCGGCATCCCGGAGATCACGAACTGGGCGTTCGCCAGCAGAAGGTAGGCATCTATCTCGAAGGCCAGCTGGTCCGCGTCCTCGGCGAGATCTATCGCCCCCTCGGACTGCGCGTCGCGGACGGCAACCCCGAGCAACCCCACCCACGCCTCCGCCACCCCGACTGCGCGATCCCGCACGGGGCCGGGGTGCGTATCCATCTCGGCGGCGACCGACGCGAAGAAGCAGCCCCCTGGAAAGACACCTTCTTCGACGTGCCGCAGGAAGTTCTCCGCGAGCAGCTTCAGCCGCTCGAGCCCCGTCGGGGCGGCGAGCGCCGGTGCAATCACCTGCTCGGTGAACAGGGCCCCCGCGGTCTCGATCGTGGCGAGCTGCAGCTCCTCCTTGGAGCCGAAGTGAGCAAAGAGGCCGCTCTTGCTCATCCCCACTGCCTCTGCGAGCCGGGCGATCGAGAGCCCGCCGAGCCCCTCCACCGTGGCGAGCTGTGCCGCCTCCTGGAGGATTGCGTTGCGGCTCCTCTCGCCGTCGCTTCGCCGCCGCCGCGCGGGGCTCTCGGGATCGGGGTGGGCGTGTGCGTTGCTCATCACTTGACAACTTAGCACGACCGTTCGTATACTCGTCGTGTAGTACGAACGATCGTGCTATTTACGAGAGGAGGACCATGAGCACTGCGTCAATCATCGACTTGACTGCCGTCAAAGCCCGCCAGCAGGGACCCGTCTCGAGCGCTCCGGCGCGATCGCCGTCCCTGCCACATATCTCGAGTCGATCGGGAGGAGGGTCTGAGATGGATGCCCGAGCCTTCTCCCGCGGCCCCGATCAGACCACGACGAAGGAGCCCGTCATGCACGAGCAAGCCCTACCGACGCCCTTTCTCGACACCGTCCCCCGTCGCCGCCGCGACGAGTTGGCGCGGGCCACCGATCGGGTCACCGTGCCGGCAGGCACCGCCCTCATCCGACAGGGCGAGCTAGCCCACGAATTCTTCGTGATCCTCGAAGGCGTCGTCGACGTGACGCGGGACGGCCGCCATCTGCAGACCCTCGGCCCAGGGGACTTCTTCGGCGAGATCGGCCTCCTCGGGCCGCCGTTTCGCACGGCCACCGTGATCGCACGCTCGGAGCTCTGTCTCGCCGTCGTCGCGCGGCGCGAGTTCCGCACGCTGCTGCGGCGGTTCCCGAAGCTCGCCTCGGTCGTGCTGTCGGCCGGACGGGTACGAGTCGCCTCCACACCGGGCGAGGTCGAAGCGTGCGCGTAAGGCGCCTCCGTCGCAGGCCCTGGCCGACTCGGTCTCGCCCACTTACAAGAGCATCCCTTCGACCGGGCACGGCGGCCTCCCGCGCACCCCGTCGAAGCCGCCGCCCGGCCGGCCGGGGCACCGGCGTCGGGTTGCGCTCGGGGCCGGACACAGTCCCTCGTGCCCAACGACGGCGTGAGAGGATGGGACCGTCATGTCCGCAGCGAGCGCGCCGATCGGGAGGGCCAGTTCCGACGCCATCGTCGTCGGCGCCGGTCTCGCAGGCCTCGTCGCCACCGCGGAGCTGGCCGCGGCCGGCAAGCGTGTCATCCTCGTCGACCAGGAGCCGGAGCAATCCCTCGGCGGGCAGGCGTTCTGGTCGCTCGGCGGTCTCTTTCTCGTGGACAGCGCCGAGCAGCGGCGCCTGCGGATCAAGGACTCGCACGAGCTCGCATGGCAGGACTGGGCTCGCACCGCCGGCTTCGACCGACCCGAGGACGAGTGGCCCAAGCGCTGGGCCGAGGCGTACGTCGCCTGGGCTGCGGGCGAGAAGCGCGAGTGGCTGCACGCGAAGGGGATCCGCTTCCTGCCGAATGTCGGCTGGGCCGAGCGCCGCGGCGCACCCGACAGGGGGCCGGGTAACTCCGTCCCTCGGTTCCACGTCACCTGGGGAACGGGGCCTGGGCTGATCGAGCCGTTCGTTGCGGCGATGCGAGAAGGGCAGCGCAAAGGGCTCGTCGAGCTGCGGTTCCGTCACCGCGCCGACCGCCTCACGGTGACGAACGGCGCCGTCGACGGCGTTGCCGGCTCGGTGCTTGCACCCGACGGCTGCGAACGGGGAGCCTCCAGCTCGCGCGACGTCACCGGCGAGTTCGAGCTACGTGCGCCGGCGGTGATCGTGAGCTCCGGCGGAATCGGCGGCAACCAGGAGCTCGTGCGTGCCAGCTGGCCCGAGCGCCTCGGCGCCGCGCCGGCGCACATGCTGTCGGGTGTTCCCGCCCACGTCGACGGGCGCATGATCGGGATCGCGCAGGACGCCGGCGGCAGAGTGATCAACCCCGACCGGATGTGGCACTACACGGAGGGAATCGAGAACTGGAACCCGATCTGGCCGCGACACGGGATCCGGATCCTGCCCGGGCCGTCGGCGCTCTGGCTCGATGCAACCGGCAAGCGGCTGCCGCCGCCGCTCTTCCCCGGGTTCGACACGCTCGGTACGCTCGAGCACATCATGGGGACGGGCCACGAGCACACGTGGTTCGTGCTCACGCAGAGGATCATCGAGAAGGAGTTCGCGCTCTCCGGTTCGGAGCAGAACCCCGACATCACGGGCAAGTCGATCCGGGCGGTCCTGAAGGCGCGCCTGGCGAAGGGTGCTCCGGCGCCGGTCGAGGCGTTCAAGCGCAACGGAGCCGACTTCGTCGTCGAGACCGGCCTGCGAGCGCTGGTCGACGCCATGAACAACCTCACGGATCAGCCGCTTCTCACCTTCGAGCAGGTCGAGCAGGAGGTCGTGGCGCGCGACCGTGAGATCCACAAGCCCGACCCCGCGGACGCACAGGTCGCGGCCATCGCAGCGGCGAGGCAGTACCTCGCCGACAAGATCACCCGCGTCGCCGCTCCCCATCGCCTGCTCGACCCGAAGGCAGGCCCGCTGATTGCGGTGCGGCTCAACCTGCTGACGCGCAAGACGCTCGGCGGTCTCCAGACCGACCTCGAGAGCCGGGTGCTCGGCGCAGACGGTGGCCCTGTCCCCGGTCTCTACGGCGCAGGGGAGGCGGCCGGGTTCGGCGGTGGCGGCATGCACGGCTACCGGGCGCTCGAGGGAACGTTCCTCGGCGGCTGCCTCTTCTCCGGACGGGCGGCAGGCCGGTCGGCGGCCGGGTCTACCTGAGTCCGGCCCAAGAGGGTTGAGATCCAATCACGGCGGGAATCCAACAGACGTGGAGCACGCGATGCCCGGAGTCAGTGTCGAGGTCTTCTCGTTGGAGGGGACCGCCCTCGGCCCTGCTCACGTGCCTCCGCCGGTCGCGGTCGGTGACGTGCTCGCGCTCGTCTGTGGCCCGCCGCTGAAGATCGTCTCGGTTTCCGTCGAGGACGACCATCCGGTCGCAATCTCCGTGCGCCCGCTCTACGTGACGACCGGCAACTCCCCGACGTCCTAGGGCCTCATCGGAGCTCCCGTCCGGCGCCGCGGTAAGCACGTCGTCGGACGACGCTTTCGCGCTGCGGAGACTCAGCCCCCGAACCAGGCCACGAGCCGGGTCGTCTCGAATCCGCGCTTCTCGATCGAGTAGGCAGCGCTCGGTCCGTCGATCTGGACCACGGGCTCGGGCTCGGCGTACCAGCTCCCCCGCACCATCGCGCCGGCGCCGTCGCCCACCTCGACCGGGCAGTAACCCGTGCCGTCGAACGGCGGCGGCGGGTCACCCACCCCGAGCTCGGCCGCAATCGCCCGGGCTACGCGGAGCCCCTCAGCCTCGGCAATCACCCCTGCCTTCGGCAGCGGCAGACCGTTTGCGAGTGGGATCAGGTTGACGTCGCCGATCGCGAAGACATGGTTCGCGCTCGTGGCGAGCGTGCTGCGGTCGACGCCGATCCAGCCGTGGGCGGCCGTGAGGCCACACTCCGTCACGACTGCCGGCGGCCGGTGCGGTGGCACGGCGACCAGGAGGTCGAACGGCTCCTCGCCCCCGTCGGCCAGCACGACACGATCGGCCTCGACATGCTCTGCCTTGGAGGCGATTCGCTGCGAGATGTTCCGCTCCGCCAGCTGACCCGCCATCCACTCCGAGCCGGCCCAGCCCGCATTCGGCATCAGCATCGGCTGCAGCGTGACGACGGCGAGGTCTGTCCGGTCACGCAGGCCGCGCTGCCGCAGATGCTCGTCGAGATGGAACGCGCACTCGTACGGTGCCGGCGGGCACGGATACGGGGCGCCCGCGATCAGAATCAGGATGCGCCCGCCGTCGAACCGGCCGAGCGCCTCGGCCGCAGCGGGCACGCCGGAGAATGCCCAGATGTCGTGCCCGAACTCGGCGAGACCGGGCACGAGGTCGGGTCGAGACTCCGCGCCGAGCGCGATCACGAGATGGTCGCCCTCGAGCCGGCCACCGCTCGTCTCTGCCGCGCGGGCAGCAGGGTCGATCGAGAGGATCTCCGTCTCGACCACCCGAACCCCACGGTCACCGAGCAGCGACCGCGCCCTGCTGCCCTCCGCGACCGAGCCGCTCCCGACGAAGCCCCACAGCTTGCGAAGGCCCATCGCGAACTCCGGCTTGCGGTCGACGAGCACGACCTCGTGCTCGTGCCCGAGCAACCGCTTCAGCTCGAGAGATGCAGCGATACCACCGAAGCCGCCGCCGAGGATGAGCGTTCGAGTCGTCACGACGGGTCGTGCGCGCGAGCGACGACTTCGATCTCGGACGCCGCGAACGTGTCGACGAACACCTGCACGCGCGCCATCCGCTCCTTGAACTCGCCGTGGGCCTTCCAGGCCCGGATCGCGTCGAGGCTCTCCCATGGCATGAAGCTGGCGTACTGCTCGGGAACGCGGAGATCACGGGCCAGCGACGCACGGCCGGCGGCTCCGGGCTGGGTCGCAGCCCAGCTCGAGAACTCCGTCCAGGCTCCGACGAATGCCGCCTCTTTGCCGGCGAACGGCTGCCAGGAACCCGTCGCGTAGAAGGCCGGATCGTGCACTACCGTGGAGTATGAACCAACGCCGACGCGGGTGTTGGCACGCGCCCGCTTCCGGGCTACGCGACGGCGCCTTCTGCGTGAACCCGCGCTCCGATTTCGAGCGTGAGGTCGAGCAGCAGCTGAAGATGCGCTCCCTCGGTGCGGTAGCTGACGAGGCAGGCACGGATCGCAGCGCGCCCGTGCACGTCTGCGTTTGACGGAAAGACACGGCCGTCGAGCTGTAGCTCGGTCATCACCCGGGTGTTCAGCCGGTCGAGATACTCGTCGTCGGCGACGCCGTCGGGCCGATAGCGGAAGCAGCAGATCGAGAGCGACGGGGACACACGAGCTCGAGCTCGGGCGTCGCGCGGACGCGATCGGCAAGCCAGCTCGCGAGCTCGACATCGTGCTCGATTCGCCGCGCGAACGCTGCCCTCCCGTGAGCCAGCAACCCGACCCAGACGTGCAGAGCATTGAACGAGCGGCTCAGCTGGAGCCCTTCGAAGCCGATGTCCGCGCCTCGATCGGCAACGTCGCGGTCTTGCTCGACGTATGCAGCATGAGCACTGAACGAGCGGCCCAGGACCGAGGCATCGCGCACGAGCAGGAATGTGCTCAGCAGCGGTGCGTACAACCACTTGTGCGCGTCGAAGGTGATCGAGTCGGCCCGCTCGATCCCGCGAAGGAGTGGCCGCAGCCTCTCCGACAGCACGACCGCGCCGCCGTAGGCCGCGTCGACATGGAGCCAGGCACCGACGTGCTTTGCGATGTCGGCCAGGTCGTCGATCGGATCGATTGCGCCCGTTCCCGTCGTTCCCGCGGTCGCGATGATCGCCGCCGGCACGACCCCCGCTGCGAGATCGGCCTCGACCAGGCGCTCGAGCACATCGGGGCGCATGACGAGCCGCTCGTCCACCGTAACCTTGCGGACGGCGGATTCGCCCAGGCCGAGCACGTCGGCTGCGCGATCGATCGTAAAGTGGGACTCGGCCGAGGCATAGAAGGCCAGCGGTGAACGCCCTCGGAGACCGTCGAGCCGAACGGACGAGTCAGCCCGGTCGCGCGCGAGCTTGAGCGCCGACAGGTTCGCCAGCGAACCGCCGCTGACGAGGTTCCCACCGGCACCGGGCGGAAGGCCGAAAAGCGTCGCCAGGTAGCGCACGAGCTGCAGCTCGACCTCGGTCGCGGCCGGCGAGAGTGCCCAGCCGCCGCTGTTGGCGTTCAGCCCCGACGCGAGGAGGTCGACGAGCGCTCCGGGCACCGTCCCCGCGCCCGAGATGTAGGCCATGAATCCGCCACTTCCGGGACGAAGGGAGTGATCGACGATCGTCTGCAGATGCGCCAGCAGCGCATCGTCGCCGAGCGGCTCGTCCGGCACGTCGAGCGCGACGGCGTCGCGTACGCCGGCCGTCGTCACGCGCGGGGTGGCCGGGCCGCCGGCGAGATCCTCGAGCAGGCTCGCGTAGAGGTCGAGAACCCCGCCGCCGAACGCGCGAGCGCGCGCGGGCGACCAGTCGAAATCACGCACGGCGGGCGGCACGTCAGGCCCGATCTCGCTCACGAGGTCATCTCCCGTCAGCGCGATCGACCTCGAGCTGCCGGAGCTCGATGCGACGGATCTTGCCCGTCAGGGTCTTCGGCAGGTCGGGCACGAACTCGATCAGCCGCGGATAGGCGTAGGCCGAGAGCCGACCGCGGACGAACAGCTTGATCTCGCTCGCGAGCTCGTCCGAGGGCGCATACCCGTCCGCGAGAACGACGAACGCCTTGACGACGTTGCCCCGCAGCTCATCGGGAGAGGCGACGGCAGCCGCCTCGCGCACGGCCGGATGCTCGAGACAGGCCGACTCGACCTCGAACGGCCCGATCCGGTACCCCGCCGCGATGATCACGTCGTCGGCGCGACCGACGTACCAGTAGTACCCGTCCTCGTCCTCGACGGCGGCGTCCTTCGTGTGGAACCACTCGCCGCCGAAGGTCTCCTCGCCGGCCGCGTCGTTGTGCCAGTACCCGAGCGGGTAATGCGGGTTCGACCGCGCGCGCAGGCAGATCTCGCCGCGCTCGCCCTGCGCCACGGGCTGCTCGTCCTCGTCGAGGATCCGCACGTCCCAGCCGGGCATCGGCTTGCCCATCGAGCCCTCCCGTACCTCGAGCCGCGGGTAGTTCGCGACGAGCGGATACGACTCGGTCAGCCCGTAGAAGTCGAGCACCGTGACGCCGTACTCCTGACGGAACCAGCGGATCGCCTCCGGATTGAGCGGCTCACCTGCCGAGCAGACGCGACGGAACACCTGGGGATACCGCTCGCCGGCATCCTCGATCGACATCATCGACCGCATCGCCGTTGGCGTCGTGAAGACGTTCGTGACGCTCGTGGCGGCTGAGGAACGCGAGCTGAAGGCCCGGGTCGAATCCTCGCCTCGCGCCGGTAGACGTACTGCACCGCGCCGAACCGCCACGGCCCGAGCAGAGGCGCGATCCCCGCCGCCCACGCCCACTCGCCCATTCCGTGGAAGCGCTCGCCGTCCTCGACCTCGTGGCAGTAGATGAACTCCTCGTGCGCGAGGATGTAGCGGTGCGCGTGCACGATGCCCTTCGCGAGCCCGGTCGTGCCCGAGGTGTAGTAGAGCTGGGCGGGATCGTCGGCCGAGGTGTCCTCGCAGATGAAGTCGGTCGGCGCCGCGGCCAGGGTCTCCTCGTCGATCACGAGCATGTCCGGCGCCCAGGGCCGGTCGAAGCGCGGCGCGTTCTCGGCATCGGTGACGAGCAGCCGCGCCTGCGAGTCGGACAGCCGGTGCTCGATCCCGTCGTCGCCGTAGAGCACCGACATCGAGAGCAGGATCGCGCCGAGCTTCCAGACGCCGAAGAAGATCGCCGCCGTCTCGGGGGTCGGTGGCAGCACGACGGCGACGCGGTCGCCCCGCGACGACGCCCGCGGGCGGCGAGCGTGTGCGCCGCCTGGTTCGCCAGATCCTGCAGCTGACCCCAGTCGAGCCGGCGCTACCGAGCCGTCGAAGCTCTCCCACACCATCGCGGCCTTGTCGCGCGGGATGCTTGTCGCAGACGTCCGCGGCGATGTTGTAGCGCGCGGGCACATCCCAGCGGTGGGTGGCGCACATCTCCTCGTAGGTCTGCCCGTGCATCTCGACGGATCATCGCATGCCCGGTGTGCAGGGATGAGCCCTCGCGCTCGATCGATTAGCCTTGCACGATGGGAACCTCGAGCGCCACAGCCCACCTCTGGCACCCGTTCGCCGCGATGGGAAAGGTCGAGGGGCACGAGCTCGTTCTCGCGCGTGGCCAGGGCTCGACGGTCTGGGACACGAGCGGCACCGAGTACCTCGACGCGACCGCGGGGCTCTGGTTCGCGAACGTCGGCCACGGTCGGGAGGAGATAGCCGAGGCGGTCCGAGCCCAGCTCGGGACGCTCGCGGCCCATCACATCTTCGGCGACATCGCCAACGTGCCGGCGCTCGAGCTCGCAGCACGTGTGGCCGGGCTCGCCCCGATCTGGGACCCCGCCATCTTCTTCTGCACGGGCGGCGGTGAGGCGATCGACACGGCCGCGAAGATCGTGCGCCGCTACTGGGCGCTCGCGGGCGAGCCCGAGCGAACGGTCATCGTGGCGCGCCGCCACGCCTACCACGGGACGAACGCATATGGCACCTCGCTGTCCGGCATCCCGGCCGTTCGCGACGGCTTCGGCACCCTCGTCGGCGGCGTCGCGGAGGTTGCCCACGACGATGCCGACGACCTCGCCCGGATGCTCGATGCGCTCGGCGGCACCGCAGCGGCGTTCGTCGGCGAGCCTTTGATCGGCGCCGGTGGCGCGATCCCGCCACCGGACGGCTACTGGCCCGCGGTCGAGGCAATCTGCCGCGAGCGCGGCATCCTTCTGATCGCAGACGAGGTGATCTCCGGATTCGGACGTCTCGGCCGCTGGTTCGGCTGCGAGCGGTACGGCTTCACGCCCGACCTGATGACATGCGCCAAGGGAATCAGCTCCGGCTACGTCCCGCTCGGAGCGGTCATCGTCTCGGACCGGGTGCGCGCGCCGTTCTGGGACCAGGATGCTGCCCCCTTCCTTCACGGGAGCACCTACGCCGGTCACCCCGGGGCCTGCGTGGCAGGGCTCGCGAACATCGACATCATCGAGCGCGAGCAGCTCGTCGACCGGGCCGCCGCGCTCGAGCCGGTGCTCACCCGCATGCTCGAGCCGCTGCTCGATTCACCCGGTGTCGCCGCGGTGCGGTGCACGGGCCTGGCCGCCGCGGTGGAGCTCGACGCCGACCTCCTCGCCGCGCACCCAACCGCCGGGCCGGCCACCGTGGCAGCGGCTCGACAGCATGGCGTGATCAGCCGGCTGTTGCGCGGCTACGCCCTTCAGGTTTCGCCGCCGCTCGTCGTCACCGAGGATGAGCTGACGCGGATGGTCGACGGTATCGGAGCCGCGGTGACCGAGACGTTCTCGCCACTTCGCTGACCGGCCGTAAGGGTTTCGTGAAGAGTGCCAACGTCAGCGCGCAGCCGGCGTCTCTACCCGCATGCGCGACTGCGGCGATCCGGAGACAGGCGAAATCGTCTATCTCCTCGCGGAGCTCCGATCGGAGGAGCGTGGCGCCGTGCACGAGATTGGCTCGCGAGCGCGAGTGCTCAGTGTCGAGGGGACTGAGCTGACGCTCGCCGTGGCGAGTTGCAGCGGAGAGGCGATCATCAGCTGCCCGCAGAGCCTTGTCGTGCCGGAGCGCCGATCGCTTGCCGCGCGTCGCCGCATGCTGCGCGCGGACGCGCGCGCAGTACCTGCCTGGGCGTAGCTCGAGCTCCGCCGGCCGTTCGGGGCCGCCGCCCTCGGCGCGGAGCTCGGCACGCGCCCCGGGCGCTCAGTTCGCCGCCGGGGGCGGGCTCGTGTGCCGCCAGGCCAGGCCACGCTCGAAGGCACTCTGCTCGAGCTCCTCGGACCAGTCCTCGGGATAGCCGAGCAAGCCGAGCAGGTCTGCGATCGCCGCACGCGAGGTTCGACGCTTGCGCGCGATCACGGCGTCCTGCAACGCGAGGACGACTGCACCCTCGGCAAACGGCTTGCGAACGACCGACGTGACTCCGGCATCCATCGCCTCGTCGACGAGGTCCCCGGACATGCCCGTGAGCGCGACGATCGGGACGTCGCGATCGGCGAGGAGTAGGCGTGTGGCATCGACGCCACCCAGTCGCGGCAGGCCGAGGTCGAGGAGGATCACGTCGGGCTCGTGCTCGCGGGCGAGCTCGATCGCCTCCACCCCGTCGCGCGCATCGGGGCAGACGTCGAACCCCGCGTTCTCGAGCACGAGGCGCAGGTCGGCGCGAACGATCGGATCGTCTTCAACGGTGAGAACGGTGGTTGGAGCTGTGGCAAGGGACATGGTTCATCCTCCGTGTGTCGTCGGTGTCGGTCGGCCCCGGAAACGAAAAAAGGCCTCGAGCGCAAACGCCCGAAGCCTCGAAGCCAGGTCCGAGCGCCTTCAGCGGCACCCGGTCACTGCAACGACAGTAGCAGCGAGACCCGACCCTCCTGCGAGACCACGCGCCGGCGCTGCGTCGCTTGCGCTACGATTATTGCGCGCTCAATTATTGCCATGGAACTCGGTCTCTACACCTTCGCGGAGCTCACCCCGGACCCGGTCACGGGACGGTCGATCTCGCCCGCCAAGCGCCTGCGCAACCTGATCGAGGAGGCGACGCTCGCCGACGAGGTCGGGCTCGACGTCTTCGGAATCGGCGAGCACCACCGACCGGACTTCGCGGTGTCGGCGCCGGCGATCGCCCTTGCAGCGGTGGCCGAGCGCACGCAGCACATCAGGCTGACGAGCGCCGTCAGCGTGCTCAGCTCCGACGACCCGGTGCGCGTGTTCCAGCAGTTCGCGACGCTCGACCTGCTGTCGGGTGGCCGCGCCGAGATCATGGCCGGCCGTGGCTCGTTCATCGAGTCGTTCCCTCTCTTCGGGTACGACCTCGCAGACTACGACGAGCTGTTCGTCGAGAAGCTCGAGCTCCTGCTGCAGCTGCGGGACGAAGAGCACGTAACCTGGGAAGGGCGCCACCGGGCACCGCTCGAGGCGGCGGGCATCTATCCCCGCCCGCTCGAGGATCCGCTCCCGGTCTGGATCGCCGTGGGTGGCAACCCGACCTCTGCCGCACGAGCCGGCGCGCTCGGGCTCCCGATGGCGCTCGCGATCATCGGCGGCATGCCCGAGCGCTTCGCACCGTTCGCCGAGATCCATCGCCGAGCGGCGCTCGATCTTCACCACCCAGCTCCGGCGCTGAGCATCAACTCGCACGGCTTCATCGCCGACACGTCGCAGGAGGCGGCCGACATCGCGTGGCCCCCGTTCGAGGCGATGATGACCAAGATCGGGCGGGAGCGTGGCTGGCCACCGATGGGTCGCGATCAGTTCGAGGCCTCGCGCACCCTCCGGGGCGCCAACTTCGTCGGGAGCCCGCAGGAGGTCGTCGAGAAGATCCTGTTCCAGCACGAGATCTTCGCCCACGATCGCTTTCTGCTCCAGCTGACGGTCGGCAGCCTCGACCATGCGAAGACGATGCGGGCGATCGAGCTGTACGGCACCGAGGTGGCACCCGCGGTTCGGGCGGAGCTTGCACGCCGCGGCAGCGCGCCTGTCGTGGCAGCTGCTGCAGCTGCCGACCGCTAGACGGGCTCGGCAGCGACGACGCGCGGCCGCACGGGCAGCGCCATCGTCACGAGCACGGACACGACTGCGCCGGCGAACGCGATCACGAACACGGCGTGGAAGCCGGCCAGGCCGTTGCCCTGGTCGAGCAGCCGCGCGAGCGCGATCGACCCCGCGAAGCTGCCGATGTAGCGCGAGGTCGAGAAGAGCCCAGCCGCAACGCCCGCCTGTGACGGATCGAGCGCCTCGATCGCCGATGCCTGCAAGCCCGCCGTCGAGAGGCCGACGCCCGCGCCCATCAGTGCAAGGCACGGCAAGAGGGCGTACGGGCTCAGCCCCGGCGCGAGAGCCAGTGGCAGCAGCCCGATCGTGAGGACGACGCAGCCCGCGACCGACGGCAGCCGCCGGCCGTAGCGGTCGGCGAGCCGACCACCGATCGGCGAGAACACGACCATCGGCGCCGAGAGCAGCGCCAGCGCGAGCCCAACCTGGAGGCTCGACCAGTCGAGGTGACGGGTGAGCAGAATCGGTGTCGCGAGCAGGACGGTGTAGAACGCGAGATTGCTGGACGAGATGCCGGCATTCGCAGCAGCGAACGGCCGGATGGCGAAGAAGCGCGGCTGGAAGACCGGATCCGGGTGGCGCAGCTCCCACCTGATCAAGAGGAAGCCGAGGACGAGCAGAAACGGGATTCCCGGCACGAACGCGACCGGAGCATGCCGACCCTCGATCACGAGCAGCGCCGAGCCGATGAGGATCGCGGCCAGGAGACCGGCCCCGAGCCAGTCGAACCCTGTTGCCGCGACGACGCCGCTGCGTCGCGGCACGGCGCGCCACGCAATAACGAGGGCAGCGGCGACAAACGGGATGTTGACGAAGAAGATGGCCCGCCACCCTCCGGCCCCGACGAGCACGCCGCCGATGAGAGGCCCGAGCCCGGCGGCAAGCGCGATCGAGCCACCGACGATTCCGAATGCCCCGCCACGGCGGCCGGCTGGAACGAGCTCCCGGATCAGGCCGGCGCCGTTCGGAAACACGACCGCACCGGAAACCGCCTGCATGACCCGGAACCCGATCAGGAACGGGAGCGAGGGCGCGAGCCCGGCGCCGAGTGATGCCAGCCCGAAGACCGCCAGCCCGCCGAGCACGAAGCCCCGGCGGCCGTGGCGGTCGCCGAGCTTCCCGGCCACGGGCTGAACGACTGCGAGCGCGAGCAGGTACGACGTGACGAGCCAGCCGACCGTGCCGATCGAAGTGTGGAAGCCGTCGACGATGTCAGGCAGCGCGACGGCGATCATCGTCGAGTTGAGCGGTGCAAGCAGGGCGCCGAGCGCGACGGCGATCAGCACCGCCCGCTCGACGCCCCGCTCGTGGCTCACGCTTCGACGATCCGGACGGTGCCGGAGGTACCGTCGACCTCGACCAGCTGGCCGTCGCGAAGGACCGCCGTCGCCTGCTTCGTGCCGACGACGGCCGGAATCGCGTACTCGCGGGCGACGACGGCGCAGTGACTGAGGATCCCTCCTGCGTCCGTGACGATCGCGGCGGCTCTTGCGAACAGCGGCGTCCACGGCGGGGCCGTGGTCTCCGCCACCAGGATCTCGCCGTGCACGAGCGCGTCGCCATCCGCGAGCGACCGAAGGACTCGCACGCGCCCGCGCGCGACGCCCGGCGAGCCCGGCATCCCGTGGAAGACGTCGACGCTCGAGGACTCCCGGGGATGACCGCCGAACATCTTGATCACGGCGCGAGAGACGGGATCCTCCGGCGGCGGCCCTGGCGGGAGCGAGCCGATCACGGGCGGTGCGGGGACTCCGCTGAACGCCTCCAGCTCCGACTTCCGTTCGACGACGGTGCCTCTCAGGTCGGCCGAGAGGTCGTGGAGCTCCTCGACCCGGAGCTGGAAGATGTCCTCCGGGGCCTCGAGCCCACCGTTCGCCACGAGCCGCCGCCCCAGCTCGAGGACGACGCGTCGCACCTCGTACAACACCTGCGAGTCGATCCAGTAGTTGTGATCCTCCTGCATCACCGCTCCCTGACGCGCGGCGTCGAGCAGGAATTCGAACTGTCCCCGCACCGCCTCGGGGAAGCCTGCGAGCCGCTCGCGAGCCTCCGCCGTCAGCCGCTCGCGCTCGTCGGCGAGTGCGGCAAGCCCCGCCTCGGGGTCGCGCTCCGGCTGGGTCACGGCGTCCTGCAGCGTGGCGATCAGCGGCGTCGGATCCTCGATCCACGACGGCGCGCTGACGTTGACGAACATCGACGTCCGGCGGCCGTACTCGTCGAGGTAGCCGTCGAGCTCGGCGAGGAAGGCCCGGCCCTCCTCCGACTGTCCGAGCTGTCCCGCCACCTCGTGCGGGCCGACCGTCGTCAGCACTCGCGCCACGCCGTCCGACGCCAGCGCTCGGCGCGAGAGCCGGTACAGCGCGCGATCGGCGGCGAGCGACATGTTGTCCTGCCCCTGGAGCAGCCGGAACGATCCGTACGCATCGTCGCCTCCGAGCACCTCGGAGTAGAAGTCGTCGAACAGGCTCATCGAGATGAGGACCGGAAAGACGGTGTAGAAGTGGATGTGCCACGCCCGCTCCTCCCACTCGAGCGTGTTCTGGAAGTGCGCGAGGAGCTCGGCGTCGGATGCGGCCGCGAGGTCGAAACGCGCGCCAGTTCCCGAGTAGCTCTTTGATCTCGGGCAGGCGCTCGCCTTCCCACCGTTCGATCTGGGTTCCGATCGCTGCCCCGAGTAGCTCCTGCGCCCTCCTGCCCAGCGCCTCGAGCTCCGCCGGATCGTGGCTGACCGGCTCGAAGGTCTGGTACGCGTATGTGTTGAAGCGGAGCGTGCGGTTGCGAACCGGGAACGAGAACATCTCACAGCCGGCGTTGAACCCGCGCGTCACCGTGCACTCTGCCAGCGAGCAGTCGAGCATCGGTGTCTGGCCCGGATAGTGCGACGACTCGCGCTCCCAGAACGACATTGCGTCCTCGGGACGCGACCACTCGATCGGGAACTCGGGCGGAAGCGGGATCGGCTGCGGCAGTGTCGCCTCGGTCATGAGACGCTCCTTTCGGCTCCGGCCTGCCGGAGCGTGGTGATCGGTCGTGACTGCAGGACGTAGACATCGGATCCCTTCACGGCGCACTCGATATCGACCGGTGCGCCCTGTTGCTCTTCGAGTCGCAGCGCCAGCGCCGCGAGCTCGAGCACGAGGTCGTCGCTGACCGACGGCAGGCCGCGGAGCAGCGCGGGCGTCTCGAGCTCGCGCGTCCCGCCGGGGACCGGCACGGTCATCAGCCGCTTCTCGCCGATCGTGCAGGAGACGATCTCCAGATCGTGCTTGCGCACGACGAACGTGTCGGGGGTGGTCGAGCCGCCGACGACGCTCTCACCGAGGCCGTAGCTCATCGTGATCACGATCTCGTCGAGGCTCCCCGTGATCGGGTTGGCGCTGAAGACGACGCCGGCGCTGTCAGCGAGGATCTGCGCCTGCACGAGGATTGCTAGACCGATGTGGTCGACGGGCAGCCCGACGTGCAGCCGGTAGTCGAGGGCGCGCGCCGTGAACGCCGAGGCGAAGCAGAGCACGATCGCTTCGCCGATGGCGTCGATGCCCTCGACGTTGAGGAACGTCTCGTGCTGGCCTGCGAAGGAATGGGCATCGCCGTCCTCGTCGATCGCCGACGACCGCACAGCCACTCGTCCTTCGCCGAGCCGGGCATACGCCTCGGTGATCGCGTCGCGGAGCTCATCCGAAACGATCCCGCGCGCGAGGTCTGGCGCGACGCGGCCGAGCGTCCCGGCCGTCAACGCGAACCCCGGCGGGACGCGGTAGTCGGAGGCGAGCCGGCTCAAGCTTGCCGCCTTCCCTCCCACCGTAGCCGCATCGTGCGCCTCCGCCTCGCCGAGCCATGCAATCGTCACAGCGGGTGAGTATTTCACACTGGTTACGGAGTGGTGAACGCGCGAGCGCATGATCCCGATGTGATCGCATACGGTTACGGCGTGGCGGACGTTGTCGAGCGATACCTGACGCTGGGGCTGTCGCTCGGGCGCCATGTCGACGGGCTCGTCGACTCCTACTACGGCCCGGCAGAGCTCGCCGCGGCGGTTGCCGAAGCACCACTGGTCGAGCCTGCGGAGCTGGCCGCCGAGGCGGATGCGCTCGGTGCCGCCGTCTCGAGCGCTACCGAGCTCGACGCGCACCGACGGGGCTGGCTGTCGGATCAGATCCGTGGGCTTCGCGCGTCCGCCGGTGTGCTTGCGGGCGAGAGCATCTCGTACACCGACGAGATCGAGCAGTGCTACGGCGTCAGGCCGCAGCTGGGCTCCGAGGCTGCATACGGCGAGGCGCACGAGCGGCTCGAGGAGCTGCTGCCGGGTGACGGCTCACTTCACGCGCGCTACGAGGGCTATCGTCGGGAGCACGCCGTCGGACCGACGCGCATGGTTCCCGCACTGCGCGCGCTCGTCGAGGTGCTGCGCACCCGCGTCGCGACGCTCGTCGAGCTGCCGCGCGGCGAGCAGCTCGTCATCGAGGAGGTGCACGACGAGCCCTGGTGGGCGTTCAACTACTACCTCGGCGATCTCCGCAGTCGCGTCGTCCTCAACGCCGATCAGCAGACGACCGCGGCCGATCTCGTCACCCTCGCGGCACACGAGGCCTATCCCGGCCATCACACGGATCGCGTCGTCAAGGAGCAGCTGCTCGTCCGCGACCAGGGCTTCCGGGAGGAGTCGATCCAGCTCGTGCCGACGCCACAGTCGCTCATCGGCGAGGGGATTGCCGAGCTCGGGCTCGAGGTGATCATGGACGAGGACCTCCAGCACGAGCTCGACGCCACACTGTCCGCGCACGGCCTCGAGGGGGATCTTGCCCGGGCGTTCGCGATCGACCAGGCCCGCCGGCCGATCCGGGGCATCGGCCTCGACGTCGGCTTGATGCTCCACGAGCACGGCCGCTCGACCGAGGAGGCTCGGGCGCACTACGAGCGCTGGGCGCTGGCGACGCCCGAGCGATCGGCGAGCGCGGTGCGCTTCGCAACGGATCCGACCTGGCGCGCCTACGCGATCACGTACTCGGCCGGCAAGAGCCTCTGCCGGGGGTACGTCGCCGGCGACCCGGTGCGCTTCCTCACGCTGCTCACCGAACAGGTCCGGGTGGGCGATCTGGTGGCCGCGCAGCCGTAGACGGCCCTAGGCTGACGCAGCGCCGAACCAGGCGTCCGCGATGCTCCCGACGTGGCGATGGTCGGTGCCACAGCAGCCGCCGAGCACGGTGAGGTGCGGGAGTCGCTCTCCGACCGCGAGGTACTCGTCCGCAAGCTCGAGCGGATCGCCGTCGTCGAGAACCTCGGACTCGTCGAGCTCGGCATGGCTCTTCGCCGAGGCGTTCGCCCGGATCCCGAGGACTCGGTGCCACGGTCCAGGCTCGTCGAGGACCCCGACGAAGTGTGTCGGATGGGCGCAGTTGACCATGAAGTAGGCCGCCGCCCCATCGGTCTCGGCGTCGACCTGCTCGATCGCATCGGCGAGGGGCTGGCCTGTCGGGAGCCGCCCGTCGGTCTCGACCGTGAACGATGCTGCGACGGGGAGACCGTGCTTCGTCGCCGCGCGGACGATGCCGATGGCCTCCTCGACGTACGTGATCGTGAGCGCGGTCACGATGTCGGCGGCCGTCTCGGCCAGGACGCCGGCCTGCCACGAGTGATAGGCCTCCGCCTCCTCGGCGGCCAGCCGGCTCTCGGGGTCGTAGGCGTCGCCCTCGGGCCCGATCGGTGCGCTGAGCACGATCGGGCGGCCCGGCTCCTCTTCCCGATCGCGGATCGTCGCCACGAACCGGACCGCCCGCCGATTCGCCTCGGCAAGATCGTCGAGCGAGTAGCCGAGTCGGGCGCCCCACGCCGGGTTCGCGCGCCAGGTGTTGGCCTCGAGCACGAAGCCGACTCCGTGCCGCCGCGCAACGTCGAGGTACGGCTCGAAGTAGGCGTGCATCGCGGCCCGTCCGTCTTCACGCTCGAGCAGCGGGAACGAGGCGAAGCACGGGAGATCGAGGCCGCTGCCGAAGATCAGCGTCGTCTCCATCCCGCCGTCCGTGAGCAGCACGCTTCCGTCCAGCTGCGGCAGTGCGTCACGGTATGACATCGCGGAATCCTACGGCGCCTCGGCGGGAGGTGCAAGGGGTTGAACCGCCCTACACTCGGCGTATGCGAGAGCACGATCTCGAACTGCTGGAGCTCCCTGCCGTCCTTGCCCGGCTTGCCGCGGCTGCTGCGAGCGGGCCCGGCGCGCTGCGTGCCGAAGAGCTCCGCCCCTCGGCCGACGCGCAAGAGGTGCAACTGCGGCAGCAGCAGACGACCGAGGCGATCGCGCTGCTCGACGACGCAGCCGAGCCCGATCTCGGTGGGGCCGCCGATGTGACCGACGCCGCCGAGCGGGCAGCGCGCGGCAGCACCCTCGACACGCGGACCCTCTCGCTGATCGAGCGGACGATCCGGGCGGGTGTGGCGGGACGCCGCGTGCTGACGGGCCGCCACGACCTCCCGGCACTCGTCGAGCTCACGGCGGGCATCGACGTATCCCTGCTCTCCGTCGCCGAGGAGATCGGCCGCTCGGTCGAAGAGGACGGGTCCGACCTGAAAGATTCGGCCTCGCCGGCCCTTCGGCGCCTGCGCCGCGAGCTGCGCGAGGGCCGTGGGAAGCTGGCCGAGCGGCTGCGCAAGATCGCCCGCGATCCGGCGCTCGCCGAGCATCTACAGGACGACTTCGTCACGGAGCGCGGCGGCCGTCCGGTGCTCGCGCTGAAGGCGTCGGCCCGCGGCCGGGTGCCGGGGATCGTCCACGATTCCTCTGGCTCGGGACAGACGCTGTTCGTCGAGCCACTCGCAGCCGTCGAAGATTCGAACCGGCTGCGCGAGGCCGAGGTAGCCGAGCGCGACGAGGTGTCCCGGATCCTCCGCAACCTCTCCTCGCTCGTCGCCGGACTGGCCGAGGCGCTCATCGAGCTCGTCCGGGCGACGGCCGAGCTCGACCTCGTGATCGCACGCGGCACGCTCTCGCGCGGCTGGAGCGGAACGCTTGTGGCTCTGAGCCACGATGTCGTCCTGCGCGCTGCGCGGCACCCGCTGCTCGACCGGGCAGCGGCTGTCCCCATCGACCTCGAGCTCGGACGCCTGCGGGCGCTCGTGATCAGCGGGCCGAACACGGGCGGGAAGACCGTGGCACTCAAGACGCTCGGCCTGGCCGCGGTGTTGCACCAATGCGGCCTGCGGCCGCCGGCAGACGAGGCATCGCTGCCCGTCTTCGACGAGATCCTCGTGGACATCGGAGACGAGCAATCGATCGCGATGAGCCTCTCGACCTTCTCCGCGCACCTGCGAAACCTGATCGGGATCCTCGACCGCGCTACCCCGGAGTCGCTCGTGCTCCTCGACGAGATCGCAGCCGGCACCGACCCCGTCGAGGGGGCCGCGCTTGCGGAGGCGCTGCTCGAACAGCTCGCCGGGCAGGCGCGGCTCACCGTGACGACGAGCCATTTCGCAGAGCTGAAAGAGTGGGCGAGCGCCGCCCGCGGAGCGACGAATGCCGCCACCGGAATCGACCCCGAGACCAACGAGCCGCTCTACACGGTGGTCCTCGGCCGCCCGGGGACCTCCCACGCTCTCCAGACCGCCGAGCGGCTCGGCCTTCCAGCGCACATCGTCGCGGCCGCGCGGGAACGCATCGCGCCGGAGCGGCTGCAGGTCGCAGAGCTCGTGGCCGAAGCGGAGACAGCGGCGCGCGAGGCCCAGGAAGAGCGAACAGCGGCCGTGGTCGAGCGCCGGGACGCAGAGGCAGAGCGCCTGAAGGCGCAGCGCGCTGCCGAGGGATTGCAAGACGAGATCGAGCAGGTGCGATCATCGGTGGCCGCCGAGCGGCAGCGGGCGCTGGCGAGGGCAGAGGCCGAGCTGACCGGCGTGCGGGCCGAGCTCGAAGAGCTGCGCGCCGAGATTCGCGCGGCACGGAAGCTCGAGCGTGAGCGTGGCCGTGCCTCGACCCCGGCAGCGCAGAAGAAGGAGGCCGAGCGCGACCGCCGACTGGGTACGGCGTCGGATCGCGCCGTCCGCGTCTCTCGCTCCCTCGACCGGCTCGACGAGCCGCTCGCGCCGACCGCGCCGCTCGCGGCCGGTGACCCGGTGGTGGCGCCCGAGCTCGGCGTCCGAGGGACGATCGCCGAGATCGTGGCCGACGAGGCAACGGTGCTGGGGAGAGGCGGGCTGCGCATTCGCGTCCCGCTCGAGCGGCTTCGCCCCGATCGCGACGCCGCGTCGGCGAGTCGTTCCGACGAGCCAGCCGTGACGGTGCGGGCGATGATCCAGAACGACCTTCCCGATGAGATCGACCTCAGAGGACGGACGGCGCAAGAGGCGCGCGAGGCGGTCAGGGATCTCGTCGATGCAGCGGCACTCGCGGGGCGGCCCGAGGTGCGCGTGATTCACGGGCGAGGAACCGGCGCTGTGCGCAAGGCCGTCCGCGATGAGCTCGGTCGTCACCCACTCGTGCACGAGCAGGAGTCGGACTCGGCCGACGGGGCGACGATCGTCCGGCTCAGCGCGAACTAACCACCGGCCGGACGACCGACTCGGGCTGCGAGCCTCAGTCTGCGGCCGCGCGACGGAGGAGCGGCGCGAGCGCCTCCGTCTCGTCCTGCGACCAGAGCTTCCCGAGAGCAACGCCGGCCGCCTCGTTCGCCGTCACGCTTGCCTCGTCGGCGAGCTCGGCGCCGCGGGGCGTGAGCACGACGAGCGCGAGGCGGGCATCGGCAGGGTTCGACTCGCGGGTGACGAGACCGATCCGCTCGAGCGGGGCGAGCTGCCGCGCGATGCCTGAGGTCGTGACCGCGAGCCGTCGCGCGAGCTCGACGCGACGGAGGGTGTGCGACGGAGCCGACTTCAACTCGAGCAGGACCGCGAGGTCGTTGAGCCCGAGGCCGTGATGGCCTCCGAGCGGCTGGTCGACGTCGCGCAGCACGAGCGTGCGAGCACGAACGAGGTCGAGGACGAGCTCCAGGTTCGTGGAGGTGGTTGAATCCGCTCCATTCATTGACATGTCATCAATATATCATTGATTTGTCTCCATATGGCTCGTTCGTGGCCCGCGGTCAGCAGACTTTGTGTTGATTCAACACAAGCACCTTCTCGAGGCGCCGTTAGCAGGCCGCGCGACCATTGTGTTGAATCAACACAAAGTCGCCGTGTGCGGGACGGCTCGGAGCCGACAGAGCGGCGGCATCCGCCCAGGCGACAGATCTTGTCGGGCGCGACCTCCTCCGCTACCCGTATCCTGAAGGGTTCGTGTCCGCACCTGAACTGATCTCGACCGATTCCCTTGCCGAGCACGCGACGCTCGAGGTCCTGTGGCAGCAGGACGTCAGCGCGACCGTGCTCGCGCGTGGCGCCGACGGCTCCCTGTCGGCCGGCTCGCTCCACCTCGGCATTCCCGCGGTCTCCGACCTTGCGGGCCTCGGTCAGGGGGCGACCGCGCGTCGCGTGGGCCTGTCCGAGCTCCTCGACCTGCGGGCCGACCCGCCGGCCGAGCTCGAGCTAGGCGGGTCGGCACGGGCGACGTTTGCGGTGCTCGACCTCGCGGCCCGCTCGGTCACCGAGGGGCTTCTCCACCCGCAGCTCGCTCACGGCGGCCGCAGCTGGCTCGCCTACTGGGGCGCGACGATCGACGAGACCGTCCAGGAGGCGCTCGACACGATCGCGGCCGCCTTGCCGGACGTGTGCGCCGACGCGTTCGAGGGCGACCGGAACGCGCTCGTCCAGGATCTCTACGCCTGCGCGGTCGACCAGATTGCCCGCGATCGGCTCCGGGGAGCGGGAATCAGGCTCGGAAACCGCCTCATGCGTACCCGGCCGAGCGCTCCCGAGCTCTTCCTCGACGGCCTCACGTCCACCGAGCCCGAGCTGCCACTCCACGCCGGTCTCGGTGCGCTCGAACGCCGGCTCACCGACTGGGTCGACAACGGCCTCGAGCGCCGCTCGAGCGCCCCCTGGCTGCTCAGCCTCCGGCTCGACGAGCGCTCCGCCGACGGGCCGCGCCCGGATCACGACGAGTCCGACAGCCAATCGTCCGTCGTGCTCGAGCTCTGGCTCCAGGCGGCCGACGACCCCACGCTTGCGCTGCCCACCTCGCTCCTCCATGACGGCGGCGACGCCGTCTTCGGCTTCCTCCGCTCTGCGGACCCGCGCGTCGCGGTCCACCGCCAGCTCGGATTGATCGAGCCCGTTCTCGCCGAGGGCGGGATCGCGTTCGACGAGGCGGAGCCGACCCGAATCGAGCTCACCGATGACGACGTCCGCTTCGTGCTTCGGACAGCGATCCCGCGCCTGGAGGAGATCGGGGTGCCGGTCCTGCTGCCGCGGAACTGGGTCAGCTCGTCGAGCCGGCTGCGCGTCAACCTCACCGCCACGAGCGTCACCGCGCGATCGAGTGGCCTCCTCACCACCGAGGCGCTCGCCCGGTTCGACTGGAAGCTCGCGATCGGCGACACGACGCTGACCGAGGACGAGCTCCTCGAGCTCGCTGCCGCGAAGGAGCCGCTGATTCGCGTGCGAGGGCGATGGCACGCGTTGCGTCGCTCCGAGGTCGAGAAGGCGTTGCTGTTTCTCGAGCGCCGCCGTGAGGGATCGGTCGTCGATCTCGTGCGCGCCGTCTCGGGCGTCGAGCTCGAGGACGCCGGCCTCGAGCTCGGCGAGGTCGTGCTTGACGACACGCTCAGTGCCCTTCTCGAGGGCGGCGACGAGCGGCACTTCGAGCAGCTCGGCACGCCGGCAGCGATGACCCAGCCACTCTTCCCGTTCCAGGAGCGCGGCCACGGCTGGCTGCGGCTCCTCGGCGACCTCGGGATCGGCGCGATCCTGGCCGATGACATGGGGCTCGGCAAGACGGTTCAGGCGATCGCGATGCTCACCTCGGAGAGGGAGCAGTTCGGCGTCGAGGCGTTCGGCCCCACGCTCGTCGTATGCCCGATGAGCGTCACCCGGCAGTGGACGCGCGAGATCGAGCGCTTCGCTCCGACGCTCCGCGTTCATCTGCACCACGGCGGCGAGCGTCTCACCGGCGCCGAGCTCGTCGGCGTCGCCCTTTCGAGCGACGTCGTGGTCACCTCCTACGACATCGCGACGCGCGACATCGAGACGCTCTCGCTGATCCGCTGGGACCGGCTGTTACTCGACGAGGCCCAGGACGTCAAGAATCCCGCCACGAAGCGGGCGCGGGCGTTGCGCCGCCTCGACGCCCGCCGTGCCCTGGCGATGACAGGCACCCCGATCGAGAACCGGCTCGACGAGCTGTGGGCGATCATGGACATCGTCAACCCCGGCCTGCTCGGCTCGCGCGAGCGCTTCCAGCGCAGCTTCGCACGTCCGATCGAGGCGAACGGCGACGCGCGGGCGCTCGAGCGGCTGCGTGCGATGGTGCAGCCGTTCATCCTCCGGCGTCCGAAGGACAGCCCCGAGGTCGAGCTCGAGCTCCCGAAGATCACGGTCACGAAGGAGTACTGCAAGCTGACCCTCGAGCAGGCGAGCCTCTACCAGGCGACGGTCGATCGCTGGATGCCGCGGATCGAGGAGCACGAGCGCAGCTTCGGCCGTCGTGGCGCGGTGCTCGCGATGCTGAGCCAGCTGAAGCAGGTGTGCAACCACCCGGAGATGGTGCTCGCCACCGGGCGGCCGCTTGCGGGCCGCTCCGGCAAGCTCGAGCGCCTCGTCGAACTGCTCGAGGCGATGCCTGCCGACGACAAGGCGCTCGTCTTCACCCAGTACCCCGGCTTCGACCGTCTCGTCGGTCACCTGCACCGGCGGACCGGCCGCGAGATCGGCTTCTTCCACGGCGGGCTCCAGGCGCGCCAGCGCGACGAGCTGGTGGAGTCGTTCTCGCACCCGAACGGCCCTTCGATCCTCGTAATCTCGATTCGCGCCGGTGGCCGCGGACTCAACCTGCCTGCTGCGAACCACGTCTTCCACTTCGACCGCTGGTGGAACCCCGCGGTCGAGCAGCAGGCAACCGACCGCGCCTACCGGTTCGGCCAGCACAAGGACGTCTTCGTGCACAGCCTCATCAGCACGGCCACCCTGGAGGAGCGCATCGACGAGCTCCTCGACTCCAAGCGCGAGCTCGCGGAGAAGGTCGTCGCCGGCCGCGCCGACGACTGGCTCGGCGAGCTCGACCTCGACGCGATCCGTGCCGCGGTGTCGCTCTCGGAAACCTCGGTCGAGGCTGCGGCATGACGCTCGTCAACGAGGGACGCCCCGTATTCGTCGTCGGCGACGACGACCGCATCGGCCGAGGGCCGTGGGCACGCTGGGTCGCGACGTCTGTCGTCCCGGACGAGGCCTCGCCCCGCGCCGAGCGCGGCCGGATCCTCGCGCGTACCGGCCATGTCCACAGCGTCTCGGTCGTCCCCGGGTCGATCTCGGCCCTCGTGATCGGCTCGAGCGGAGCCGAGTACGCGGTCAGCCTTGCGGCCGATCCGGTGCCTCCGCGCGTGTGGGCGGCCGTGATCGGCTCACCCCGCGGCCGTTCGCTCTTCGAGGGCGCCGCCGCCGGACGAGAGCAGTCTCTCCAGCTCGAGCACGTGATGACGGTCGACTGGGACGAGCCGCTGATCCCGCCGGGCAAGTCCGTTCGCCGCTCCTGCAGCTGCCCCGACGCCGACCGCTCCGGCGCCTGCAAGCACATGATCGCGCTGGCCTACGTCTTCGCCGCCGCGATCGACGACGACCCGTCGTTGCTGCTCGAGTGGCGCGGCTGCACGGCAGTCGAGGAGCCGCGGGAGCCCGCATCTCTGCGACCCGAGCCGACCGCCGACGCCTGGGCCGCCGGCCCGCTGCCCGAGCTCGGCCCCGCCCGCCCGCTCCCGGTCGGATCGGTGCTCAAGCGGCTCGGCCGCAGCGGACTCGTCGTCGACGGCAGCGATCTGCGCGACGCGCTCGAGCCCGCGTACGCGGCGTTCGCGGGCCGGCCGAGCTAGCCGCTTCTGCGCAGAACGCGGTGAGGGGCGCCGGAGCGCCCCTCACCGTTCCTCTCACGTGCGGCTCGCGCTAGGCGATGGCAAGGGAGGGAAGCGTCGACGAGGACGAGCTACCGCTCGACGAGGAGCCGGAGCCGGACGGCGGGCCGAAGCCCATTCCCATTCCCATGCCCGGGCCGCCGTGGCCGCCGTGGCCGTGTCCGCCGTCAGGCCCCACGCCGAAGCCCGGGAACGTCTTGGAGGCGATCTGGGTCTTCAGCGTGGTCGCATAGGCGTCGGTGATCTGACCTGCCTCGAGGGCGGCGTCGACGCGGGCAGTGGCCTGCGCCTTCCGGGCGCTCGCCCACGCTGCATCGACCTTCGCCTCGGTCGTGTTCAGTTGCGACGCGACTGTGGCCGCCGTTGCGAGCCGCATTGCGGGGATCGTCCCGTCGGCGAGAGCATCCTTGAGCGTGGTTGCCTCTTCTGACGTGACGTCGCCGGCCTTGAGTGCGGCGTCGATCCGGGCAGTTGCAGCCGCCTTGATCGCGGCGTTGAGCTTCGCCGTCGTCGTACCGAGGCTCGACGCCACAGCGGCGTTGAACGTCGTCCTGCCCGTGATCTCGGCCGCCTGCTGCTTGAGCGTCGGGCCCTTGCCGGTGGCCGCGAACGCGGTGCCGACACCGACCATCAGGGCGAGCGCACTGACCGTTGCGAGCAGCAATCGTGTCTTCGTGAGTCTCATCTTCGTGCTCCTTTCGGGAGTGTTCGAGGTGAGACCTATCCAAGCTCCGCGATCTGGGAGAACCCTGTGGCCCGAGTGGCGGCCCGGTGTGAGCTTCAGCCCTGGAGAATGTTCACCGCGCGCGCGGCCACGATGAGCAGCGTCACGGCCGCGATGAACGACTCGATGCCCATCACGAGCTTTGCGCGATGCGTCAAGGGCATCGCGTCGGTCGGGCTGAACGCGATCGAGTTGGTGGCCGCGATGTAGAGGTAGTCGAGCAGCGCGGGACCCCAGTCCTCGGCCGCAAGCTCGGGATTCTCGTCCTGGGGGAACTGGAAGTCGGGCGTAACGCGGCGCTCGGCGGTCGCGCGCGCAGCCGGGCCGCCGCAGTCCACCTCCCAGAACACGAGTGCGAACGTGATGATGTTGACCGTGAGCACAACGGCCGCGGTGGCGAGGAGTTGCAGGCCGGTCATCTTGCTGCCTCCGCCCGCGAGCGACCCGAGCACGAGGCCGACGGCGGTGAAGTTGGCGACGGCGAGCACCCCGAGCAGGATCACGGCCGCCTCGCGACGATGGCGGCTGCTTACCCCGAGGCGCCCGATGCCAAGCGCGAAGACGACAGCAAGCACGAGCGCCGGCAACGCGAGCGCTGCCCAGATCCACCAGTTGCTCGCCGAGTAGAGCTGCCAGTCGCGCCACCAACTCGCCGCCGCGAGCAGTAGGTCGGCGCCGACTGCGACGAGGACGAACGGCGCCGCCTCCCGTCGCGCGACGCGCCTCGCGTCATCGAGCTGATCGTCGCCCACCTCTCGATGTTCGCCGTGACCTCGACCACACCTACGCCCGGGAAAACGAAAGACGGCGGCTGCGTGGCGGAAGAATCGCCTCGCAGCCGCCGTCGGGCGCAGCTCGTCTAGCCCGTCGGTGCTACGCGTGCTTGCACATCGTCGCGATGTCGATGCCGTACACCGGGTGGTGAAGGATGCAGCCGACCTTGTCCGAGAAGAAGTCACGGTCGTTGTCGATGCCCCAGGCAACGAGCGGCGAGACGTCGCGGACGAGCTCAGCGTCGAGCTTGGCATAACTCGCAGCCCGGTCAGATCCGGTCGTCGCTGCTGCCGCATCGAGCTTCGCATTCACAGCAGGATCGTTGAGGTACGAGAAGTTCACGTTGTTCGCGTCCTTGATCGTCCTGCCGTCGAGGAGCACGTTGAGGAAGTCATACGGATCCGGATAGTCGGCCTGCCAGCCCTCGAAGGCGATGTCGAACGGCTCACCCTTCGTTCCCTCCTTCGAGAACTGGATCGCGCGGGAGAACTGACGCACCTCGACGGTGATGCCGATCGCCTTCAGGTTCTCCTTCACGATCGCTGCGGTCTCGGGACAAGGCGACTTGTCGCAGGTGTACATGATCGCCTTCTCGCGGATGTTGCCGGCGAGCTCCTTGGCCTTCTTCACGTCCGGGCCGTTCAGCGGGTAGATGTTCTCGTCGACGTACCCCGGGACTCCCGGCGGGAGGTACTGATCCGTCGGCTGGCCGGCGTAGGCACCGCGCTGAGCGAGCAGTGCCGGCCGATTGATCGCATATTGCACAGCCTGGCGGAGCTTGACGTTCGAGAACAGCGGCCGCGAGGTGTTCAGCGCCAGGTAGCGAAACGAGAGCGACGGGCTGACGAAGTACCGCTGCTTGCCGTCCTTCGCTGCCTGGCTGGTGGGGCCGTACTCGCGGGCAAGGCTCTGATGGGCGGTCGGCGGCAGGCCGTCCGCAATCCAGTCGGTCACGTTGCTCTGCGTGTCGAGGAGCGACGCCGTGGCGGGAACACCCACCTCGAAGATCATCCGGTCGAGGGTGGTCGTGCGCTCGCCACCGTAGTTGGGATTCCTGGCGAGAACGATCTGCCGATTCGGCGTGCGGGACTTGATGTAATACGGCCCTGCGGCTGCGGGCGCGACGACGCCGTTGGCGTCGATCGGCGTGTCCTCGGGCACCGCGCAGAAGAACGGCATCGCGATGCGCGAAGGGAAGTCGGCAGCCGGCCTGACGAGGCTGATCGAGATCTTGTTCCCGTCGACCTTGACGCCGGTTACTTCGTTGGCCGTTCCGTCCGTGAACGCTTTCGCGCCGACGATGTCACCGGCAAAGGACTGGGCCGGAGAGTTCATCACCTTGCTGAGGTCACGCTCGATCACCTTCTTGAACGTCATCGCTGTGACCTCTCCGCCGGACGGCGGCGAGAAGCGGAATCCCTTCCGGACCGTGAACGTGTAGGTCTTGTCGCCGTTCGAGACGACGGGCATGCTCTCTGCGACCTCGGGCTGAAGCGTCGCGCCCGGGATCCCGGCCGTGTCGGGATAGTTGAGGAGCTTCGCGCACGTCGCGTATTCGATGTTCCACGACGCGCTGTAATAGGCGAGCGCCGGGTCGGTGTAATCGACGTCGGACTGCAGCGCGTAGCGCGCGGTGCCACCTGTCGTCGTCGGCGTGGTCGCCGTCGTGTCGGTCGAGCTACCGCCCGCCGAGTTCGACGAGCCGCCACAGCCGGCTGCAAGCGCGGCCATCGCGAGGACGGACACGGCGCCGGCTCCCACCATCTTTGACTTCTTCATGGGTCGTACCTCCTGGGAATCGAAGGCCCCAGGGTGGGGCCACAGCCTGCGGTGCGCAGCGCGCTCCGTCGCGGCGAGAAGCTGAGGGAAGCCGTGCTCAACGGTCGCTGAGAACAGTCCCAACCAACGTAAGGATCCCCTTGGGAGGTGCCGGGCAAACCTCCGGCGACCGAGCTGCGAGCGCCGACCCGCCCCTCAGCCGGGATCGACCACGACGCCGTCGAGCGCCGCATCGATCGCGGCGAGCGTGGCGTCGTCGAGGCGCACGCCTGAGGCTCCGGCATTGTCATCGACCTGCTCGGGCCGCGAAGCTCCCACGATCGCCGAGGAGACGTTCGGCTCGCGCAGCACCCATGCGAGCGCGAGCTGAGGGAGCGAGAGACCGACGGAGGCCGCGATCGGCCGCAGGCGATCGACAGCGGTGAGAACCTCGTCGGTGAGGAACCGGCCCATGGCCCAACCCATCTGCTCCGATGAGGCGCGCGAGTCTGCCGGGTGCGCCGAGCCGACTCGGTACTTCCCGGTCAGCACGCCCTGACCGAGCGGCGACCAGACGATCTGCGAGATCCCCTCCTCCCTGCTGCGAGGAATCACCGCGCGCTCGGGCAGGCGCCAGAGCAGCGAATACTGTGGCTGGCTCGAGACGAACCGCTTGACCCCGGGGAGCGCGTGTGCCGCCTCGATCTGCGCCACCGACCACTCGCTGAACCCGAGGTACCGCGCCTTCCCGGCACGGACGACCTCGCTCAGCGCTTCCATCGTCTCCTCGAGCGGCGTCGCCTGGTCGTAGCGATGGCACTGGTAGAGGTCGACGTGGTCGGTCTGGAGGCGCTCGAGCGATGCATCGATCTGCTTCAGGATCTGGGCGCGCGACAGCCCGCGGTCACCGTCACCCATCGGGAAGTAGAGCTTGGTGGCGAGGACGTAGGAGTCGCGCGGTCGCCCACTGAGCACCTGGCCCAGGAACTCCTCGGCGGCGCCACGACCATAGACGTTGGCCGTGTCGATGAAGTTGATCCCCAGCTCGAACGCACGGTCGACGCACGCGACCGCCCGTTCGCGCTCCACCCCACCCCCGAAGGTCAGCCAGGAGCCGAGTGCGATCTCGGAGACCTTCAGGTCGCTCGAACCGAGGCGGCGGTACTCCATCGTCAGCCCCCGACGAGCGACCTCAGCGGTCGCTCGACCCTGCCCAGATGTTGACGACGCTCTCGGGCGAGTGTCCGTCGATCGCGGCGAGCTCGTCGGCGGAGAACGCGAGGTTGTCGAGCGCGCCGAGGTTCTGCTCGAGCTGGGCGACGCTGCTCGCACCGAGGAGCGTCGAGGTGACCCGGGGGTCGCGCAGCGTCCACGCGAGCGCCATCTGGGCGAGCGACTGGCCGCGCGCGGCGGCGATGGCATTCAGGCCGTGGACCTTGGCGAGCGCCGCCGGGGTGAGCGTCTCGGGCGCGAGCGAGTCGTTGCGGCTCGCGCGGGAGCCTTCCGGGATACCGTTCAGGTAGCGATCGGTGAGCACGCCCTGGGCGAGCGGCGAGAACGTGATGCATCCCACCCCGAGCTCGCCGAGCGTCTCGACGAGATCGGGCTCGATCCAGCGGTTCAGGATCGAGTAGGACGGCTGGTGGATCAGGAGCGGGGTGCCGAGGTCGCGGAGGATCGCATGCGCCTCCCTGCTCTTCTCCGCGGAGTAGGACGAGATCCCCGCGTAGAGCGCCTTGCCCTGCGAAACGGCGCTGTCGAGCGCGCCCATCGTCTCCTCGAGCGGCGTCGACGGGTCGTGGCGATGAGAGTAGAAGATGTCGACGTAGTCGAGCCCGAGCCGTTCGAGGCTCTGGTCGAGGCTCGCGAGCAGGTACTTCCGCGAGCCGCCGTCGCCGTACGGTCCAGGCCACATGTCGTAGCCCGCCTTGGTCGAGATCACGAGCTCGTCGCGGTAGGGCAGGAGGTCGTCCCGCAAGATCCTGCCGAAGTTCTCCTCCGCCGACCCGTAGGGCGGGCCGTAGTTGTTGGCGAGGTCGAAGTGGGTGACGCCGAGATCGAAGGCGCGCCGCACGATCGCACGACCCGTCTCGGGTGGGGTGAGGCCGCCGAAGTTGTGCCAGAGGCCGAGCGAGATGGCGGGCAGCGCGAGCCCGCTGCGGCCGCAGCGGTTGTAGCGCATCTGGTCGTAGCGGTCGTCGGCGGCAACGTAGGGCATCGGCTCCACCTCTCTCTCGTCCGTGACGTCGAATCGAACCTAACGCATCCGAACCGGTTCGCGGGTAGCGGTCGCTGCCGTAGGATCGGTCGGATGGACGAGCGACTTCTCGGCGGCAGCGGAGCCTCGATCACCCGGATCATCCTCGGCTGTGGCAACTTCGGCGGCATCGGCTCGTCGCCCGCATTCTTCGGGCAGGGAACACCGAAGGCGGACGCATTCCGGCTGCTCGACACAGCCTGGGACGGAGGCATCACGACCTACGACACCGCGGACGCGTACGGCGGCGGGCGCAGCGAGACCTTTATCGGCGAGTGGCTCGCGACGAAGGGCTCAGAGGTGCGCGACCGGATCGTGATCGCCACGAAGACGTTCAACCCGATGGACGAGGGACAGGATCACGGCCTCGGCCGCGCACGCATTCACCGCCAGATCGACGCGAGCCTTCGCCGCCTCGGCGTCGAGCGCGTCGCGCTCTACCTGGCGCACGACTTCGATCCGGACACCGCTCAGGAGGAGACGCTCGAGGCCTTCGCCGGCCTGATCGAGGCGGGCAAGGTGGGGGCGATCGGCGCCTCCAACTTCACCGGCGAGCAGCTCGCAGAGGCGATCGAGCTCTCCGAGCTGGAAGGGCTGCCACGCTACGAGTGGGTCGCAGAACGGCTTCTCCCTGCTCGAGCAGGCCGATCGCGAGACCGTCTTTCCGGTCTGTCGCGAGCACGGTCTCGGCTACACCCCGTTCAGCCCGCTTGCCGGCGGCTGGCTCACGGGGAAGTACCGCCGCGGCGAGGCACCTCCCGCCGGGTCACGGATGACGCTGCGGCCGGAGCCGTACGTCGGCTACTCGTCCGACCGTGTGTTCGACGCGCTCGAGACACTGGAGCGTGCTGCCGCGTCGCGGGGCATCTCGATGGCCGGGCTCGCGCTCGCGTGGGCGCTCCACCAGCCGGAGCTGACGGCGATCGTCGTCGGGCCCGGCCGAGCCGACCATCTGGCGCCCGCGTTCGAGGCGACGGAGATCACACTTTCCCCTGGCGACCGCGACGAACTGACGGAGGTGTTCTCGTGAGCGTTCTCATCCTCTCCGAGCACGATGTCCGCGGACTGCTCGACATGGAGTCCTGCGTGGCGGCGATGGAGGGCATCCTTGCGCGACTCGCGAGAGGCGAGTTGACCAATCCGTTGCGCTCACTCATCTCGCCGCCCGGGCCGACCGCAATGGGCCTGATGCCCTCCCATGCGGCCGGCGACGACCCCGTCTACGCGCTCAAGGAGATCGTCGTTGCGCCCGGCAACTCGGCGACCGGGCTCGATCCGCACCAGGGGGCGGTGCTGCTCCACGACGGCACCACCGGGCAGCTGATCGCGATCCTCAACGCCTCGCCCATCACCGAGATTCGCACCGCTGCCGTGTCGGGGGCCGCGACGAGGCTGCTCGCACGTCCCGGTTCACGCACCGTCGCGATCCTCGGCTCCGGTGTGCAGGGACGGTCGCACGTCGACGCAATGCAGACGGTGGTCGCTGACCCGATCATCCGCATCTGGAGCCGCAACGGCGATCACGCCGAGGCGCTCGCGCTCGAGACGCACTCGCTCGTCGCCGGGTCGATCGAGGAGGCGCTCGACGGCGCCGATGTCGTCTGCACCGCAACGTCGTCGAGCGAGCCGCTCGTCGAGCTCGAGTGGCTTGCACCAGGTGCTCACATCAACGCCGCCGGCGCGTTCCCGGACGGCAAATCGAGAGAGCTCAGCACCGCCACCGTCACGGCGGCGCGCTTCTTCGTCGACCGGCGGGAGTCGACGCTCAACGAGGCCGGTGACTACCGGGTCGCCGCCGCCGAAAGCGGGTTCGGGCCCGAGCACATCATCGGAGAGCTCGGCGAGCTGCTCAACGGCACCGTCGAGGGCAGGCGCTCCGACGACGAGCTGACCGTGTTCAAGTCGATGGGGATCGCGGTCGAGGATCTCGCGGCGGCGCAGCTCTGCGTGGCCCGGGCACGCGAGCGCGGCGTCGGCGTCGAGGTCGACTTCTGATCCCGCTCGCCGACATCGAGGCGGCGCGCGCCCGCATCGCCGACGTCGTTCTGCGGACGCCGCTCATCCGCCTGCAGGTGCCGGAGTCGCCGGCCGAGATCTGGCTCAAGCTCGAGTGCCTGCAACCGATCAGCTCGTTCAAGATCCGCGGCGCTGCAAACGCGATCCGCTCGGCACCGCCGGGCGCCGTCGACGGCGGCGTGCTGACGACGAGCGCGGGCAACATGGCGCAGGGCGTCGCATGGATGGCCCGCGAGCTCGGCATTCCGGCCACGGTCGTCGCGCCCGAGCATGCACCACAGACCAAGCTCGACGCAATCGGTCGGCTGGGTGGCACCGTGATCAAGGTCCCGTACGAGCGCTGGTGGCAGACGATGGAGGAAGGCTCCTATCCCGGTGTCGAGGGGTACTTCGTCCACCCCGTGCTGGACGACGCAGTGATGGCCGGTAACGGCACCATCGGCCTCGAGCTCGTCGAGGATCTCGATCAGATCGACACCGTGCTCGTTCCCTGGGGCGGGGGTGGCCTCTCGACCGGTATCGCGAGCGCTCTCGCCGCCCTGAGCCCGGGGACGCGAGTGCTCGCCTGCGAGCCCGCGACGGGAGCGCCGTTTGCGGCGTCCTACGCGGCCGGCAGGCCTGTCGAGGTCGACTACGTGCCGTCGTTCGTGGACGGTGCCGGGAGCAAGATGCTTCTCGGCCCGATGTGGGAGCACGCCCGGCCCCTTCTCTCCGGCGGCATCGCGCTGACGCTCGACGAGACCGCCGGCGCCGTGCGGACACTGGCCGAGCGAGCCCGCGTCATCGCTGAGGGGGCCGGGGCCCTTTCGGTCGCGGCGGCGGTGTCGGGACGCGCAGGAGAGGGCAGGATCGTCTGCATCGTGTCGGGTGGAAACATCGACGCCTTGCGACTTGCTGCGATCCTCGAGGGTTCCACTCCCAGCTGAAGTTGCGCCTCTCCCGGGCGAGGGCGGGGCAGCCAGTAATCTCTCCGGGAACACGGCCGGGGAGTGCCGTGCGGCGCCTCCCCGGCCGCCTTCCCCCGCCCCACCGCGATCCGGGAGAATGCTCTGCTACGAACCGTCCCCCTGACGGCCCTGCGCCGGATCACGATCGAGGCGCAGGGGTACGCCACGCGAACCCGCGCAGGCTCGGCGGACGAGGTCGAGACGGCGATCCGCCGACTCTCGTGCGTCCAGCTCGACTCGATCTCGGCGGTCGAGCGCAGCCACCGGATCGCGCTCGCCTCACGCGTCGGCGCCTACAAGCCCGGCATCGTGCCCCGGCTGCTCGAGCGCGGGCGGGTGTTCGAATACTGGGCGCACGAGGCGTGTCTGCTCCCCGTCGAGGAGTGGCCGTTGTTCGTCGCCCAGATGCGCGAGGGTGGCAGGCGCTGGTACGGCGACGTCGGCGAAACCCATCCGCATCTCGCGGAGGAGATCCTCGCCGAAATCCGCGCCCGAGGGCCGCTGGGATCGCGCCACTTCGAAGGGGCGAGCGTCGGCGGCATGTGGAACTGGAAGCCTGCCAAGGCGATGCTCGACCGCCTCTGGAACCACGGCGACCTCGTGATCGCCGGCCGCCAGGGGTTCCAGCGCCTCTACGACCTGCCCGAGCGGGTGATCCCGAAGGAGATCCTCGACGCACCTGTCCCCGGTGAAGAGGAGCGCCTCCGGGCACTTGCCGTGAAGGCCGTCGCCGCTCGCGGTGCGCTGACCGAGTCGGGGATCGTCGAGCACTGGCGGCTGAAGGGTGGAACGAAGCGCATCCGACCGATCGTCGACGCGCTCGTCGCCGACGGCGTTCTCGAGCGGATCTCGGTGGAGGACGGAGGAGCGCCGGTGCTCGTGCCGGCGGGTGTGGAGCTCGACCCCGCGGCGCCGTCTACGGCGGTGCTGCTGTCGCCGTTCGACAACCTCCTCTGGGACCGTCCGTTCGCCCGGCGGGTGCTCGGCTTCGACCACCTGATCGAGGTCTACAAGAAGGTGCACGAGCGCCGCTACGGCTACTACGTGTTGCCCCTCCTCTGGCGCGACCGCATCGTCGGCCGTGCCGACCTGAAGTCCGAGCGGGCCGACGGAGCGCTCGTCGTCAAGGCGTTCCACCGCGAGCCGGGCGTCCGTGACTCCGCCGCCCTCGCCGATGCGTTCGATCGTGCGCTCGACCGGCTCCGCCGCGCCTGCGGCCTCGAGACCGTCCGCCGCGTCTAGCGCGGTTCTTCCACGGCATCGGTCGGCCGGGCGCGGGTGCGATCCTGGAGCCCCTCGGAGTGGTGTCCGTTCCGCACGTGCCTCTGCGCCGGCAGCGCGCGTCCCTCCCGAACGCTCACCTTTGGCCCGCCAGGGCGCCCCTGTGGAAATATCGTTCGCCTTTCGACACCAAGGGTGGCTCCCTCCGGGAGACACCCTTGACCCAGACGTCCCGTCCCTCGGGACCTGTCCGCTCTGCGGACGAGGGCCGGTGTCTAGGATTCACGCATGGACTTCGAGACGCGCGCGATCCACGTCGGCCAGGAGCCCGATCCGGCAACGGGCGCGGTGATCACCCCGATCTACCAGACCTCCACGTACGCGCAAGAGGCCGTGGGCGTGCACAAGGGCTACGACTACGCCCGGGTCGCGAATCCGACGCGCACCGCGCTCGAGGAGTGTCTCGCCTCACTCGAGTCGGCAGACTTCGGGCTCGCGTTCTCCTCGGGAGTCGGGGCGTCAGCGACGATCATGCACCTCGTCGATCCGGGCGAGCGGGTCGTGTGCGTGAACGACGTCTACGGCGGCACCTACCGGATGTTCTCGCAGGTGTACCAGCCGAAGGGCTACCTCTTCGACTACGTGACACCGGACGAGATCTCCACCAACCTCGCGGCCCACCTGGACGGGAAGACCCGGCTCGTGTGGATCGAGACGCCGACCAACCCGCTCCTGAACATCGTCGACATCCGGGCCGCCGCCGATGCCGCGCACGCCTCGGGCGCGCTACTCGTCGTCGACAACACCTTCGCGACCCCGTACCTGCAGCAGCCGCTCGAGCTCGGCGCCGACATCGTGGTGCACTCGACGACGAAGTACCTCGGCGGGCACTCCGACGTCGTCGGCGGCTTCGCGGCCACGAACGATCCGTCGATCGCAGAGCGTCTCCGCTTCCTGCAGAAATCGATCGGCGCCGTCCCCGGGCCGTTCGACTCGTGGCTCGTTCTCCGAGGGATCAAGACCCTCGCGATCCGGATGCGCCAGCACTGCGAAAACGCCCGCGCCGTCGTCGCGTTTCTCCAGGATCACGCGAGCGTCACCGACGTGCTCTACCCCGGTCTCCCGGATCATCCGGGGCACGAGATCGCGGCCCGCCAGATGCGCGACTTCGGCGGCATGGTCTCGTTCCTCGTCGAGTCCGAGCAAGAGGCCGTCGACCTCGTGGCCCGCACCAAGGTGTGGACGCTCGCCGAGAGCCTTGGCGGCGTCGAGAGCCTCATCGAGCATCCGGCCCGTATGACGCACGCCTCGACCGCCGAAGGCCCGTTCGCGTCCCCGGGCAACCTCGTGCGGCTGTCGGCAGGCATCGAGTCCGCCGACGATCTCGTCGCGGATCTCGCGCAGGCTCTCGCACCCGTTCGCGCGCGCACCGCGTAATACCGCCGCCCGCACACCGGGCGGGCGAGGCACACCCCGCGGGCGAGGCACACCCCGGGCGAGGCACGCCTCGCGCCCCTACGACTTCTTGAGGCGCACCGCCGTTCCGTAGGCGCAGATCTCCGTCCACGTCGAGCCGAGCTCCGAAGTGTCGAAGCGCATCGCGAGGATCCCGTTCGCACCCTTCTGCTCTGCCTCGGCGATGAGCCGCTCGATCGCCTCCCCACGGCCCTCTGCGAGCATCTTGGTCATCCCTCCGAGCTCACCACCGAACACCGACTTGACGCTCGCGCCGATCTGGGAGCCGATGTGGCGCGAGCGCACCGTCAGTCCGAAGACCTCGCCGAAGACCTCCTGGATCTCGTACCCCGCAACCTCGTTCGTCGTCACGATCAGCACAGCAAGCCTCCGCGGTCGGATACGTTCCTGGGCGTGACGCTACCCGTCCCGATCGATCTCCTGCACCGCGGCCTCACACACAACGTGGGCTGCTACCTCGTCGAGACCGACGACGGTATCGCGCTCTTCGACTGCGGGCCGACTCCGTGCATTCCTACGCTCGAGGCCGGCCTCGCGGAACGAGGGCTCGAGCTCGGCGACGTGTCGCACCTGCTCCTCTCTCACATCCACTTCGACCACGCCGGCGCGACGGGTGCCCTCGTGCGTGCGAACCCCGCCCTGCAGGTACACGTATCGGGCGTGGGTGCCCCCCACCTCGTCGAGCCGAGCCGGCTCGAGGCGAGCGCCCGTCGGCTCTACGGCGACACGTTCGACGCGCTCTGGGGAGAGCTCGTCCCCGTTCCGGCCGACAACATCCACGTCGTCGGTGACAACGTGCTCGGGCTGCAGTGCTTCCCGAGCACCGGCCACGCGAGCCATCACGTCTCGATGCTGCACGAGGACGGCACGCTCTACGCGGGCGATTCGATGGGGGTGCGCATCGCGCCCGCGAGCTTCGTCCTCGCACCGACGCCGCCACCCGACATCGACCTCGACGCCTGGGAGACAACGATCGTCGAGACGGAGCGTCGCGCGCCTGCTCGACTCGCGCTCACCCACTTCGGCGTGTTCGAGGACGTCCCCGGCCATCTCGCACGGCTGCGGTCGACGTTGCAGGTGTGGGCCGATCGCGTCGCTCACGGTATGGACGGGGAGACGTTCGTTGCCGCGGCCCGCGCCGACTGCTTCGCATCCGACCCGAACGAGGCCGACGAGTACGAAGAGGCAGCCCCCTACTCCCAGTGCTACCTGGGCCTCGAGCGGTACTGGCGCAAGCGTGGAGAATCGGCTGCGTAGAGGCTCGATGAAGCCTCCTGGCGCGTTCGCGCCGCTTCGACACAGGAACTTCCGGCTTCTCTTCTTCGGTCGGGTCGTCTCGTTCGCGGGATCGGCGATGGCCCCCGTTGCCCGCGTTCGCCGTCCTCGACCTCGGCGGCTCGGCGACCGCGGGCTCGTGCTCGCATCCGTCGGCGTCGGCCTCCTGATCGGCAGCCTTGTGGCGCTGCGGGTCCGCCCGGAGCGGCCACTCTTCGTGGGCGTGATCGCGATCACGATGCTCTTCCCGCCGCTCGCGTTGCTCGCGATCGAGGCGGCATGGCCGGTGATCGCGGCCTCCGCCCTCCTCGCAGGCATCGGGATCGAGCTCTTCTCCGTCTTCTGGGACACCTCGCTGCAGGCTCATGTTCCGAACGACGTCCTCGCCCGGGTAGCAGCCTGGGACGCGATCGGGTCGCTCGTGTTGATTCCCGCTGCCTACGCGATCGTCGGCCCCATGTCCGACGCGATCGGGATCGACGAGACCCTCTGGATTTGCGCGGGCATCGTGCTCGTCTCGATCACTTTCCAGCTGCTCTCGCGCCAGGTGCGCGAGCTGTCACGACTTCCGGCGGAGCCCCGCAAGCACTCGTAGTATTCCCGTGCGATGGATCGCGAGAGGCGAGTGTCACTGGCGGCGTATCGCCGCCTTTACGCGGATGCCGACGCCGTGGAATTCGACGGCATCACCGTGCTTCGGGCGGCGGCTGCACCGCTGAGCCCGATGCTGAACCAGATTATCGGTCTGGGCGTTGACGAGCCCGCCACCGAGACCGCGCTCGATAGAGCCCTGACGGCGATCGGCGACGATGTCGCCTGCTACGTGGCCGTCGGGCCCGAGGCGCGGCCCGCCGAGCTCCTCCAGTGGCTCTCGGCCCGCGGCCTCGAGCCCGGCTGGGGTTGGATGATGTTCCGACGCGGCACCCAGCCGACCCCCGCCCCGTCGACCTCGCTCCGGCTCGTCCGCGTCGGCGCCGACGAGGCCCTGGACTTCGGCCGGATCGTCGCAACCGGCTACGGCCTTCCCGAGGCGGTCGTCCCCTGGACAGCCAAGGCATACGAGCTCGGGTGGGACTGCTGGCTCGCGCTCGAGGGGGACGAGCCCGCGGCCGCGGCCGGGGTGTTCATCGCGGAGGGGGTCGCGTATCTTGGCTTCGCGGCAACTTTGCCGGATCACCGAGGCAAAGGTGGCCAGAGTGCCCTGCTCGCGGAGCGCATCGACCATGCTCGGGCGGCCGGGTGCGACGTCGTCGTCACCGAGACCGGAGAGCGTCGCGGCGACCTTCCCTCCAACTCGTACCGCAACATCCTCCGTGCCGGGTTCACGGAGGTCGTCGTGCGGGCCAACTGGCTTCGGCCCGCGCGCCAGATCTCGTCCTAGGCGAAGCCCGTCACAAGCCAGCGGCGGCGGAGGAAGCGTGCCCCCATCAGGGTCAGCCGGGTAAGGATGAGCAGGAAGATCGCCGCCCAGACGCCTCGAACGCCCCAGCCTGCCCAGAGAACGACACCGAGCGCGGCCGCACACACGCCGAACGCGACGGCCATCGAGAGCGCCAGATAACGGCCGTCGCTCGCCCCGATCAGGATCCCGTCGATCGCGAAGACGACGCCGTTGAGCGGCTGCATCAGGGCAAAGAGCGGCCACAGCAGGGCACACTGGTGCAGCACCTCCGCATCCGACGTGAAGATCCGGGGGATCAACCCCGAAAGCGCCAGGAGGGCGACGCTAAATGTCGCACCGACGGCGATCGAGAGCCAGATCATCCGGACGCTGGCGTCGTAGGCTGGATCCGGCCGCGACGCGCCGAGCTCCTGCCCGACGATGATCTGCCCTGCGATTGCGATTGCATCGAGCACGAGGGCGATGAAGATCCACAGCTGAAATGCGATCTGGTGGGCGGCGAGCGGGGCGTCGCCCATGCGGGTCACGACCGCGCCTGCGAGGATGAACGAGGCAATCAGCGAGACGGTGCGGATGAAGATGAACTTGCCGAGCGAGAGCAGCCGCCGCGCGAGGGCGGGGCGGATGCCTGCGTTCGCGAGGCCGACGCGGCGCAGGATCGCCGTCACCATGGCGATCCCCATTCCCGTCTGCGCAAGCACCGTGCCCCACGCGGAGCCCTTGATCCCGAGGTCGAGCCCGTAGACGAGCACCACCTCGAGAATCACGTTGGCGACGTTGGCGGCGATCACGATCAGGAGCGGCGTGCGGAGGTCAGAGATGCCGCGCAGGAATCCCTGGCCGCCGATCGCAAGGAACGCGGAGGGGATGCCGAGCGCCGCGATCCGCAGGTAGGTGGCCGCATAGGTAGCCGTCGCACCGTTCGCCCCGAAGAGATCCACCACCCGGCCGGCGAGCAGCGCGACCGCGAGAGCGAGCGCGCAGCCGAACGCGAGCGACAGCCAGAGGCTCTGCGCCCCGAGCCGTGCCGCTGTGAGATCCTCTCCCGCTCCCGTCGCCCGCGCGACCTGCGCCGTCGTGCCGTACTGGAGGAAGTTGAACATCGCGAGGACGGAGAGCGCGGTCGCGGCGAGGCCGAGCGCCGCCAGCTGCGAGCGGCCGAGGTGACCGACGACGGCGGTGTCGACGAGGACGTAGAGCGGCTCTGCCGCGAGCGCCCCGAGGGCCGGTATCGCGAAGCGGAGGATCTGCCGGTCGTACGGTGAGCGCAGGCGCAAGCCTCTTAGGTCTTGCGCACGACGTGCGAGCCGGACGATTGGGCGATCGCCTTGATCACGATCTCGTCGAGGTTGACGTGCAGCGGACGCGTGAGGGCGAACATCACACAGTCGGCCACCTCCTCGGGCGTGACGGGCGTGAGGCCGTCGTACACTGCGTCTGCCTTCTCCTGGTCCCCCTTGAACCGGACGAGGGAGAACTCCGTCTCGACGAGACCGGCATCGACGGTGGTGATCCGGATCGGGCGCCCGAGCAGATCCTCCCGCAGCGCGTACGAGAAGCCGCGCACCGCGAACTTCGAGGCGATGTAGGAGGCGCCGCCGGGATAGGCCTGGCGACCGGCGATCGATCCCATGAACAGGATGTGCCCTTCGTCGCGGATGTGCGGGAGCACGAGGCGCGTCATCCGCATCACGCCGTCCACGTTCGTGTGGATGACCCGCTCCTCGTCGTCGGCGGTCGACTCGGTGAACGGCGCCCGCCCGAGCGCGAGCCCGGCGTTGTTGAAGAGGATGTCCACCCCGCCAAGCTCGGCGACCGCCGCATCGACGAATGCGATCGAGTCGGCTTCGTCGGTGACGTCGACCTCGAGCGCGATGTCGGCCTCGACCCGCTCGACGCGCCGTGCGCCACCCGCGACACGAACCCCCGCGTCACGCAGCTTGCGGACGGTGGCAGCACCGATCCCGGAGGAGGCGCCGGTGACGATCGCGGTCTTGCCGTTCAGATCCATGTCCATCGCCTGAGCCTATCGCGGCGTCGCAGGGATCGTCGTCCCGGTCGTCGCGCGGCACCGGAGGCAAGCGGCGCCGGCAGGGTGAGGCGAGCCCCACCCTGCACGGCGCCAGAGCCTCGAGCGGTTAGGCGAACTCGATGCTGTCGATCGTGACCGGGGTCGTCGGCCGGTCGCGGCCATCGCGGTCGACGGCCGAGATGCGGTCGACGACGTCCTGACCGCTCGTCACCTGACCGAAGACGGTGTGCTTGCCGTCGAGCCACGGGGTGGCGATGGCGGTGACGATGAAGAACTGCGAGCCGTTCGTGTTCGGGCCGGAGTTCGCCATCGCGAGCGAGCCCTTGACGACCTTGTGATCGTTGAACTCGTCCTCGAACTGGTAGCCGGGGCCGCCGGTGCCGATGCCTTCCGGGCAGCCGCCCTGGATCATGAAGTCCGGGATCACGCGATGGAAGATGAGCCCGTCGTAGAACCCGTCGCCCGCGAGCTTCGTGAAGTTCGCGACCGTCTTCGGGGCCTCGTCGGGAAAGAGCTCGATCTCGATCGGGCCCTCACTGGTGTGAAGCGTTGCCTGTGTCATACGCCCGACGCTAGCAGGCACGGGCACGCGCCTAGCGCGATGTCAGCACGGCCCGGTTGCCCGAGGGATCGGCGACAATCGTGCGTCCGTTCTCGTCCTCGACAACCTCGTTTCCCGCATCGGCGACGGCCGCCAACGTCCCCTCGAGCGCCGCTTCGTCGGGAAGAACGATCGTGTACGACCGCAGCCCCCGCGCTCCCTCGGGCGGCGCCGGAGCTCCTTCGCCCGCCCACGTGTTGAGCCCGAGGTGATGGTGGTAGCCACCCGCCGAGACGAACAACGCTCCGGGATAGCCGCGCACGGTGGGCTCGAAGCCCAGGCCGCCCGTGTAGAACGCGTCCGCCGCCGGGATCGACGCGACCTGAAGATGCACGTGACCGAGCGTGGTTCCCCGAGCCATCCCCTCACCCGCGTCGCCGGCGGGCGCGCTCGCGCGCACTCCTTCGACGTCGAGCGGCAGCGTTGCCATCTGCAGCTCTCCCCCGGCACGCGTCCACTCGTCGCGCGGACGGTCGCGGTAGAGCTCGATGCCGTTCCCCTCGGGATCGTCGAGGTAGAGCGCCTCCGAGACGAGATGGTCCGACGCGCCGGTGAACCGGTGGCCGCTCGCCGTGACGCGGTTCAACGCGCGGGCGAGCTCTGCGCGATCGGGCACGAGCAGCGCAAGGTGGAAGAGACCCGTCGTTCCGCGCGGGCGCGATGGGGCGTCCGGCCGCTCGACGAGCGTGACGAGCGAGCCGTCGCCGTCCGGTGCACCGAGCTCGGCAACGCCGTTGCCGCGACGGAGCACGCGGAGCCCGATCGCGTCGCGATAGAAGTCGGCCTGGGTGTCGAGGTCTCCGACGACGAGCTCGACGTTGCCGAGTGCCGTGCCTGGATCGATGGTTATAGCGCCTCCACCGCGTCTCCGACCCGGACGACGCCCGGCACCTCGACCCCGCCCCAAACGCCAAACGGCAGCGGCTCGTCGGTCTCGATCTCGGAGCGGTACTTCTTGATCACGCGCAGGGTGCTGAGATCGGGAACGCCCGTGTCGGGATTTTGCGAGGTCACGGCACACCGGCCGACGAGCCCATGGATCCGCACGACTGCGTTGCCGATCGCGACGCGCTGCCCCGCCCAGCGGTCTTCCCCGTGGGGCTCGATTCCATCGACCTCGAACAACATCCGGAAGCGGCGCCCGTCGACGCTCTCTGCCTCCGCTTCGCGCGCGATCGTCTCGAGCGAGCCACGCGAGACCACGGAGATGGTGCCGTCGTGCCCACGATCGGAGCCGGCTCCTGGCTCGTCGACGCGCACGAGGCGAAGCGACTTGCCAGCGAGCTCCGAGAGCGCGGCCGAGAAGGTGCCGCGGACGAGCCGTCCCGCGACCGGCCGGCCGTAGAAGTCGGTCTCGACGGTGCCGTCGAGCTCCACCGGGCCATCCTCCACCGAGCCGTCGGGAAAACGGAGCGCGAGCGTCGTCGCGTCGCGGTCGGTGGTCGCGGCGACCTGCACGAGCGTGCCGGCGAACTTCCCGTTGACCAGGCGGCCGTCGTCGTCGATCAGGTGCAGACGACGATTCTCACGCACGCCGGCGAGCTCCAGATCGACCTCGTCGACCTTGACGAGCCCGAGTCCCTTGACCGGTGCATACGTGATCCCGGTCACGGTCGCCCCGCGTGCGGCCGGATGTGAGCTACGGTCAGCGCCCATGCGACGTACCGTAACCGCCAGGCTCGATCTCGTGATCAGAGATCCAGCCGAGATCGCCCTTCAGATCTCGGCTGCCGCGGGCGAGCGGGTCGACGAACTGCTGGAGCTACACCTGGATGGCACTCCCCTGATCTGCCATGCGGTCGATGGAGCGCACGGCGGCCGCACCCATCTCGCGCAGGTCGCGCGCGGGCATCTGGTCGTCACGTATGCCGCGACCGTGATCGGCCGTGCCGCGCCCGCCGCGTGTGGCGATGACGAGCGCCTCGTCTACCTCCGCCCGAGCCGCTACGCCGAGTCGGACCGGCTCGCCGAGGTGGGGCGACGGCAGTTCGGTGGCCTCACCGACGCCGAGGACATCCTGGCGGCCGTCTCGTCCTGGGTCGGCCGGGAGCTCGCCTACGAGTCGGGCAGCAGCCTGCCGACGCACGGCGCCGTCGACACGCTCCTCGGCGGACGCGGCGTTTGCCGCGACTTCGCCCATCTCGTCGTCGCGCTGCTTCGAGCGCGCGACGTGCCGGCCCGCGTTGCTGCCGTGTATGCGCCAGGCCTGCAGCCGATGGACTTCCATGCCGTCGCCGAGGCGCTGATCGACGGGACGTGGCGCGTCGTCGACGCCACGCTGCTTGCGCCGCGCTCCTCGCTGGTGCGCATCGCGACAGGACGCGACGCTGCCGACACGGCGTTCCTCACGGTTGTCGGCGGCACCGTCGATCTGGTCGGGCTCGAGGTCGGCGCGGTCGTCGAGGGGAGCCTCCCTACCGACGATCCGCGCGAGCTCGTCTCCCTTGGTTAGCCCATCTCGATCTCCGGCGGCAAACCGAGCCGACCCATCGTCCGCAGATGGAGGAAGTGCGAGCGAAGCGCGCGCCCAAGCGACGCGTGCGAGGAGTAGCGGACGTTGTGCTTGATGCAATTGCGCCGCACGATCTCCGCGATCTCGGGGTAATGCGTGTGCGGCACCTTCGGGAAGAGGTGGTGCTCGATCTGGAAGTTGAGGCCGCCGAGTATCCACGTCAGCACGGGGTTGCTCGGGCAGAAGTCGACGGTTGTCTCGACCTCGTGGACGGCCCAGATCCGACGCTCGGAGCGCATCTCGTCCGCTGACGCGAACGACGCCTCCTCGACGCAGTGGGCGAGCTGGAACGTCGTTGCCATGATCAGGCTCGTGATCATGGCAAAGCCGACGTACGCGGCGAGGACGCCCCACCAGGGATAGACGAGCATCGGGATCACGATTGCCCAGGTGATGAAGAACGCCTTGCCGGCGAAAATGCCGATCAGGGTCCAGCCTCGCGGCATCTTCAGGGCGCTCTCACCGACGCTACCGCGGCGAAACGCCGCGAGGTCGCCGAGCGTCTGCCAGCGCAGGCCCATCAGGGTGTACATCGGCCAGATGTAGTACTGCTGGAAGCGGTACCACGGCCGGCCTTTCTGGGACGGCGCGAAGCGGGCGAGCGGAACCTGGGTGGCGTCGTCGTCGTAGCCGTCGACATTCGTATAGGTGTGGTGGGCGACATTGTGCTTGACACGCCACGCGTAGCTCGAGAACCCGAGCAACGAGTCCGTCGACCAGCCGACGAGGTGATTCCACCGGCGCTTCTTGAAGTAGGCGCCGTGGTTCGCGTCGTGCTGGACGCAGAACGCGGTCAGCGTTGCGCCGACGACGAGACCGAGAAGACAGAGCGCCATCACGATCGCCCCGGGGTGCGCGAAGATCAGCACCGACCACGAGCCGAAGGTCAACGCCAGCGCGATCGGCGCCTTCGCGTAGAGCATCACCGCGCCCTTGATGCGAGTGCTTCCCCGGGCGAGGTACTGCTCGACTTCCCGGCGGATGTCCTTGATGAACTCGCCGCCGTTGTCGAACGCGAGCTTCGGTGCGGATGCCGGCATGTCGGCTCCCCTCAGTGACGGAATAGGGAGGGCGCAGAGTGGCGCCGGCCGAATGTCGTCTTCGTGTGCCTTGAGGGTATCCGCAAACCCGGTCGGCTAACCATTGCGCCTCGGTAAACCGCGCGGACGCCGGGAGAACGAAAGAGAGGAGCCGCCGCCGACTCCTCTCCACGCAGGCTTCCGGTGAGGAAGCCCATATCTCTCGATTCCGCGCCCGCCGCACCGTCGCGTGCCATCGAGGTAGATGCATCCTGCACCACTCGCGGTCGGCGCGCACCCACTCTCGTGGTCGATCGATTCCCCGCACGGGGTCCACCGCTGCGGTTCACCAGGTGCACCGAGAGGGCCAGGGCAATGCGCGCGGCTGTTCAGAGACGCAGCGGCGTCGAGCGCCGGAGTGGCTTTTGGTGCTTGTCGAGCGCGATGACGTCCACCACGCGCGCGCCCGCCGGCCGGCCGATGTACGTCTCGAAGCCGCTGCGGGGAACCACGGGGCCCGATTGGAGATTCCCGGTCGACGGCCCGTAGCGCACCTGCCAGGCGGCCACCTCGGTGGCGCCGTTCCAGCTCGCAAACAGTCCGCGCTTCCCTCCGGCGATGCCGGCCGCGAGCCTCGGTGCAGCCGCGGGCCGGCCCGTCCAGGGGAAGCGGAACGCCCTGTAGGTCTGCCCGCCCTTCGGCATCACCGCTTCGAAGCGGATGTCGCCCTTCGGTCCGAACTCGGTCACGAACGGCTCGCTGCCCCAGCCGCTGACGACGCCACCGTCGGGGAGCAGCTGGCCGTTCCCCATGTACTTGGCGACCAGACGGCCCGGACGGTGCGTGTAGGCCCGCTCCAGTGTCGCCCGCATCCGTGTCGTGTCGAGGCGCAGCAGCACCACGCGCGACTGCGTGTGCGCCTGCGGCGCAGCGCCGTTGTCGAAGATGCTGATCAGGGAACCGCTGCCGTGGAAGCGGGCATCGTGCTGCCAGGCCGTCACCGTTCCCGTCCCCATCGCGAAATTGCTCTTCTTGCCGCCAAGGCGCCAGAGCACCTCGCCCGTCTTGCGGTGCACCTTGTACATCGCCCACGTGTTACGGGCCGAGACCAGCAGGTGCCCGTCCGGAGCGACATCGACCGAATTGATGTGGAAATAGTCGAAGTGATTGTTCGGATCGGGGCGGGCGTACGATTCATCGAGGCCGACGTGGTCGAGGCTGTTCCACTCGAACAGGACTCTCCCGCTCGGAATCTCGATCTCCTGGACGATGCCCCCGTACACCTTGGTGCCCGATGTTCCGCCATATGCGCGCGTGTCCTGCGTCACGAACGGATTCTTCGTCACGAGCGCCGTGCCCTCAGGCGTGATCAGGAACTCGTGCAGATCTCCATCCATGTACCCGCCCGCTTTGATTCGGGCGATCAGGCGGTAGGAGTCGTCCACGATCACGTACACGCCGCGGCCTAGACCCTCTCTCGAGTACGTCCCTTCCCACCAGGTGAGCACGGGCTTGCCGTGCAGCGTGGAGGCACGAAAGGCCGTCGCGGTGACGGGGGTGCGGAGGCTCCAGACGGGCTCACCATGGTTGTCGAAGATCAACGGGCCTCGCTGGCCCGGGCCTGACGACGGCGCGATGAACAGGAGCCCCTTGCCGGCACCCTTCGCCGGATGACGGATCGTCAGTGCCATGGGTCTCAGGTCCGGCCGTGAGACGAAGCGGCGAACCGTGGTCGGAGCTAGAGCCGGGCGAGCCGCGAGCGCGTCGTCGACCACCCCACCGAGCAGTCGCGTCCCCGTGCTCGAGCCGAGAAGCGCAAGTCCGGCCACGCCGCCCCTTGCCAGGAGCTCGAGTCGGGTGAGTGACTGCCGCTCGTCCACCTCGGCAGCGGAGAATACCTGATTGGCGAGCGTCATCCGGCGTCCGCCGCCTGACAGCGAGGGCCTCTTATGCACGGACGAAGGGTCGCCGGAGCAGGTGCCTCGAGCGTGTTGTCGCGGGCTCTGTGAGGGCACGTTTCCCTCGTAGCTCGGCGCCATCCGTCGGGGTCGGCACCGGGGCGTCCGCGAGCCCCCGGTGCAAGAATGGGCAAGACCGCGGGACGAGGCGCGTGGCCCCCGGAGGCCCAGGGCGGAAACGGCTTGTCCAGGTACGATCGCCGGGCCGCCCCCATCGACTAGCGGCCTAGGTCACCACCCTTTCAAGTCGAGCCGAACGAAGCCCTTTGAGCGGCATGTGGCTATTTAAGCGGGTTTGCGGGGGATCGACGGTCCCGGTGCGAGGCCTGATGCACTCTGATGCGCAGTGAATCGGGGCAAAAAAGGGGCAAAATCCGGCAGCGTCCCGGCCACGCGTCGTCGGCCGTTGGGCCGCCTCACGACTCCTCCGTGGCGCCGCGCACGATTGACGCAGAACTCGCACCACGGCGCTGCGTGGTCGTCCTGGCAAACGACGCAGAAGACTTTCGTTCTCGGCCGTCACAGGGCACCGCCTGCGGCGCCAAGGCCGCGCTCGACCATCTCGAGGAGTCCGTCCTCGGCGGCGTTCCGCTCCTCGATAACGTGCGAGTAGGTGTTGAGCGTGATGCTGACCTGGGCGTGGCCGAGGAGCTTGCTGACCCGCGTGACGTCGATCCCGGCGAGCAGGAGCCGGCTCGCGAACGAATGACGTAGCGCGTGCTGGCCGAACCTGTGCTCGCCGACCTCGATGCCTGCGTCCTTGATCGCTGCCTGCAGCGCACGCCGCGCCGAGACGTAGGACACCCCCCTGCCGGACTTCGTCGTGAACACGAAGTCGTCGTCGGCCTTGTAGGGGCTGGCAAGTCGATGCTCGGCCAGAGCCTTGCGGAGGCGCGAAGGTCATGGGGACGACGCGCTTCGAGCCGATCGTCTTCAAGCGGTGCCAGCGTCGAGCCGTTGCTCTCGAGCTGCAGGTCGATCGTGATCCGACTTGTTTCCCAGTTGATGGACCCCCAGCGCAGACCTCGACCCTCGCCGTCGCGCAGGCCCGTCTCCGCCAGCGTCAGCAGAAAGGTGCGGAACTCCTCCGGGCAGCGTCGATTATCGCGTCGACCTCATCAGTGCTTGGAACATAGGTCGCCTTCCCGATCAGTGACCCTCGGCTTGTGCTTCTTCGGCAGCCGGGCCACGTTGCGCTGAAGGATCTCGCTGTCGACGCCGAACTGCAGCAGACCCGACATCGCGTCGAGGACACCATCGATCGTCCACGGTGACAAGCCGGCGCGGCGACAGTCGTTCAGGATCTCGATCACATGCACGCGCTTCACGTCCGCGACCTGCTTGCTGCCGACCTTCGGCAACACCCACTTATTGAGCCGCTGACTGATGTTCTGAAGAGAGCGCGGCCGCCGATCTCCGCTAGCGATCAGCGCCACCCAGTCGTCTTGCCACTGCAGACCCAAAGATCCCTGACGGTCAGTCGCGTGGGCTGGGAGAACGCACCTTCGATGGCCGTGGTCTTGACCTTCGCTGCCTCCTCGCGGGCAGCCTTGCGTGTCCCTCGCGTTAGCACGACCTCGCAGCGCGTCCCCATCCGCGTCCGTGAACCGGAACCTGTAGCGCACCGTGCCCGCGGTAGCGTGCCGCTCCTCAAAGAGGCCGCGCTCGATCTTGGTGACGAAATACGGGCCGCGGCGCTTCGGTGCCGCCTTGCCCGACGAGAGCACCGGTGTAGATTCGGTGGTCGACATGGAGTTACGCCTCCGTGTCCGGGCCGGGGGACGCGTCAACGTCGCCCCGGCCATTGATGTTGTCACCATGAAGCGTAGGTCCGGCTAGCCGGCAGGGTCCATCCCTCGCGACGGGTGAATGTCACCGTCATGCGCTCCGACTCGGGTGATGCAAGGTTGGACGTCATGACGACTGCCTCCTTCCCGACCCGTACGACGCAGGCATCCAGGTCCCCGCGTTTGAACCGAAGCGAACGACCGTCCAAAGCCGAGCCTGTAGGCCGTCACCTCACCTCTCGCGACTCGAGAGCGTAGAGCTGCCGGGGTGAGGTCGAGATACGCGGCCGCACTCTTTCGACGGAGAGCCAGCTCTCGGACGCGATCGAGGCCGCGTCTATCGAGGTGAGAGAGCTCCTCCCGCACGACAGTCCCGCAACTGCGCTTCCAGCGGTCACCGAGTAGAACGACGACGGCCTCTCCGACGACGTGCCGGGCTTGCCGGCGGATGTGGAATCTTCCTGGGGTGCCCACGCGCTGCTGATTCCCTTGCCGCCGGCGAAGAGTTGGCGGAATCCGCAGAATGGACGTGTGTTTCGCGCGTCGAGAGCGGGGTGACGCAAGGGTTCGGTCCCGGTATCAATATCGGCTCCTGGGGAGTCCGGGAGGTTGCGCTCCCAGGCGTCGCGGAAGGCCTCCCGCGCGGTAGCCCTTCTTTACGGTTGCGCCTAGGCGCTGATCGCTCTGAGCGAATGCCGTAGGGGCGGAGAATCGTGCGCCAATCTGTTCGCTGCTCCGCGTGCGGGCTTGGTCCCGCGAATGGTCCCACCAGTCCTCATACTGGCGACTCCTCTGTCGCGGCGAGGATCCGGATCAGGTCGTGGGTGATGGAGCGCGTCGACCTCGTACTCCTCAAACGCGTCCCGAATGGCCGCGAAGGACTTCGACGCCCGCCGAGACTCTCCATCGACGCTCTGAACGGCGGACAGCTCGGACCGCCGCGGTGCGAGCTCGCTCCGGCCAGGCGCCGCCGGCCTGATCCGCGATCGCGAGGAGAGGCTCCCATCCATCGGCGGCTCTGTCGCTGGTAAGACCAGCAAGGAAGACGGGGCGGGATTTCGCTCAGCCGTCGCCCCCGACCGCCTCGGCTACCCCAGACGGTGAGGCGCCGCTGAAGGGACGCGGCGAGCGGATCGACGTCACGGCGGATGAAACCGCTCTGCCTCGTCGCTCGCCCGCTTGCGCTTGAGGACGATAGGGATCGAACGATCCGCGACCGTGTCGGGGAGACGTCCGATACCAGCGAGTGCCTTCGCACAGAAAACTGGCCACCGTCTGTGGCGTCCATCGTCTTTGCCTCGCAGCGGACGACGGTCGCTGACCGGCGGTGGCCGGCGTTGAGCAGCGCCCGGAGATCTTCGTCCTGGCGTCCGTCAGGGGCCCGAACAGTGCGTCGTACTCGTCGAGCAGCAAGGTTGGCTGCTCGTCCTTGATCGAGCGAAACAGTGCAGCCTTGCTGATGTTCACGACAGGGAGCGGGCGAGCCACAACGAGCTCGAGCACCTCAAGCAAGCGCGACTTACCCGACCGCTTCTCAGCGCTCGTGATCTGCATGTACGGCGTCGAATCAGCCGCGTTGATCACATACGTGTGTAAGACCCAAAGAGCCAGGGCATCCGCCTGCTCATCGGTGAGCACGACATACCGCCGGATCAAAGCCGACGACCTCGTCCAGCAATTCCCCGTGCACCGGCGGCTCCGATGGCAACACTCTCGACATCATCTGCATGCGCTGTAGCTGTCATCTCATTCGTCTCTCCTGACTAGTAGTGGTCTAAGTAAGATGCAGGGACGCGCGCCCAAAGTTGAACTCGTACTTTCATGATCGATCCGCGCCGGAAGAGACACAACGACGACCGCGCACGAGCGCTTCTTGAGTTTCAGGAGCCGCTCAATGACGCATTGTGGAAAAGCGACCCGCGCGCCTGGAAACTGATCCAGGAGGTCCATGAAGCGTCGAAGCGAGACCAGCCCGCGTGGTTGCCGGAATGGGCTGAGTTCATTGCGAAGCCCGCCGCCTTTGCTGCTGCTGACAGGTTCCGCGAAAGCTCAGCGGATGCCCTTCGGCGGGCGATAGCGGGACGCCCAGTCGTTCTCAGCACGATCGATCACACGTTCACAGCTCGCACGCCGCTGCCTTGGGTGGGCGACAACCTACTGAACGTTGTGGCGCCACTAACGTGGCACGTCTGCTTGGAGCTGCTGGTCGCTCTTCTCGACCGCTCCATCCTCCTCAATGACTTCAGCCCCGGTGCGCCGCTACGAATCGAGCGCGCCTACCACGCCAGTCGACGCTCGGAGCTCATCAGAGTCGAACATTCGCTCTGGCAGTTGGCGTCTGAGCACGGCGCCACAAACGACACGATTCCCTACGCGTATCGCCTCGTGCTTCTGCTCATGGCATGGGATCCGGCCGCACACAACGCAGCTGACGGGGGCTGGACTCTATGCATTCGCTGCGGCGGTCTCCTGCACCGTAGGCGCAGATTTAACTCAATGCCACGTTGCGCCGTTTGCATGAAGGAGACCGCCAAGCAGCGGAAATGGCCGTCTCACACGATTGGGCCCCATAGGCGAGCAACCTGGCTCCTTCGTTGTCAGTACCCAGACTGCCACGCGATCTACGAAAGTCCCCGACACCAGCAACTCTGCCCCAACCACACGAGCTCGGGACTCCCGCCCAAACGAAGGCGCGCGAACGTGACTCGCGGCCGCTAACCGGACGACCAAGCGACCGGGCCGCGCACCCATCGAGATGGCGCGATATGTCGCGGATGTAGCGGCTGTCGCGACCGAGAGCCAAACCCGGCGGCCACCACGCCCGCGTACAGAACGCGGGCGAAACGAGAGTGGAGAAAGAAAACTCCGTCAACGCAGCGTGCACGAACGATAAAACGGACGAGCTGTACGTACACCACAGGCTTGAAGGGCGCACGGCGCCGCGCACAGACACGACAACCGACTCACCGGTGGAGGCGCGACAAACGCGACACCGCAACTCAAATCCCAATCGCGAAGCGGGACGTCCGTCGGGCGAGGACACATCATGGCGCCCCGGGCGAGAAGGCCCTCATCCCGGAGCATGTAACGACCTAGCGTACGCACACTCCGCTATCGCGGGCCCGCAACGGGATACCAGCGGGAGTCCCAGCGGACCGCAAACGTACGAATTGCGTGAGATATGCGTCAGCCAACGAACGCTAGAACACCGCTAACGCCCGCTCAAACACGTTCAGTCGGCATCTGAGGCAACTACAGCCCGTAGCTGCCGCAGCCGGGGCGCCGACAGAGAGATCCGCGACACGAAAACGACCGATGTGGCCAGTTCGGAGACCGCGGTGGGCGTACAGCCGCCGCCAGAGAGATCGCGAGCCAAGATTCTCCGTTCTGGGCCTGGATACAGCGCGTCTACGTGCGTACAGCACCGGCCTCGACGCCATGTGCGTACACGGTTCCGGAGAAACGCGAGCTCCAACCAGGCAACGAGCATCCTGCGACTTACTCGCCCCGCTGCACAGCGACCTCCCATGAAGGGTGGTGACCAGGAGGGCCGAGCCCGCGTGTTTCCTGGCTGCCAGCGCTGATGACCATCGGTTTGCCCCATCTGTTGCCCCCGTTTCACCTCCGAGAACACGCAGCTCTGACTACAAATCGCACGGATCTCAAGCGCAATCCCTCGCCACACGGGCCGTCTTGGTAGCCACCATCTGACGCGGGTGGTGCGACCTCACGACGTTCCCCGTTGTGGTCACAGGGCCTGAGCCGACCCCACCCCCGCGGATGGGACTCCGGCGTGAGCGCTCTGTGATGGAACCGCTCACGCGCAGAAACCCACCAGCTCTGACCCTGTTGTACGCACAGCCTGCGTAGACCTCCGATCCCGATCCCCGTGTGCGTACAAAACCCTTCCGCATGTGCGTACAGACCCGCCAGTAGACGGCGCTCAGGTCACGGGATGAGCCTCAGTTGCTCGTGGTCTTCGGGCGAGATGATCCTGACGCGTTGGATAACGCCTTCACCGATGAGCGGCCCGGATACGTCCCACTCGTCGGGGCCGATCCGCATAAGGGAAACCTCACCCGGCGCGGCCGGGGTTACGTGCTGCGGGTTGTCCACCGAGTAAGCATCGATGATGTCGTCCTCCGCCTCCTTGCGAGAGTTGAAGGCCGTCGGCGCTGCGCGCCGTGTGCCGTGCTCGTCGGTCGTGCACTCGATGACGACAAGGTGCTGTCTCGTTGCGGTCGCGCGACGCTGCAGCTCCTCCTCCTGCCCTAGGTCACGGACGAGAGCGGGCATGTCGGCGGGCGGGGAGATCGGTGGCGGCCCGGCGTAGGCAGCCGCTATGACCTCGCGTCTGAGCTTCTGCATGTGCCGCTGAACCGCGTTCATCCATGCCGGAGTTCCCGGCGGGAACTCCCAGCCGACGCTGTGTTTCTCGCACTCGAGACAGCGGAACAGCAAAGCGCGAAATCTCTGGGCGCCCTGCCGTCGCGACGAGCTGCATCTCCCTTTCGCAGCAGATCATGGCCGTCGACCCTGAGCGCTATCGCGTCGAAGCTGCCATTCGACTCCACACGGATTCATCTGGCTCCTCCTTTCCAGCGTTGCCCTGATCCAGGACCGCATCGCCTTGCTTGCCACCGTGCGCTGAAGCCGGTTGGCGGCGGCCACGAGACCGCACTCCTGATGCACAACGAACCCTACCCGGACGCCGCGCCCGCGCAACTTTCCAGCAGATGCGGTTCGGCCTGATACCGCCCGCCCAGGG
>CAWCXK010000002.1:0-86365 GCA_963799575.1 uncultured Thermoleophilia bacterium | reverse complement strand
TGCCTGCGAGCCCTGCGAGCCCCTCGTCGTAGAGGGCGAACTGCCGCTCCCTGATCGCCGCGTGCGCCTCGACGCGGTCGAGCTGGACGAGTGCGATCGCGGCGAGCACATCGGAGAGATTCGCCTTGAACCCCGCCGTGACCTGGTCGTACAGCGATCCGTCGCCTCGCCGGGTGAGGCGCATGTTCCTGATTGCGCCGGCAATCTCGTCGTTGTTCGTCGCGACGAGGCCACCCTCGCCCGCTGCGATGTTCTTCGTCGCATAGAGCGAGAAGCAGGCCGCATCGGAGCTGCCGCCGATCTTACGGCCGCGGTAGCGGCTCTCGGCCGCGTGCGCCGCGTCCTCGACCACGGGCAGGCCGAGTGCGAGGATCGGATCGAGGTCGGCAGGCTGGCCCGCGAGATGGACGGGCATGATCGCCTTCGTCCGCTCCGTGACGAGCGCGGGGATCAGGGCCGCGTCGATGTTGAGATCGCTCTCGCTGACATCGCAGAAGATCGGGGTCGCACCGCAATGCTCGATCACGTTGGCCGTCGCGGGCCAGGTGATCGGGCTCGTGATCACCTCATCGCCCGGCCCGACGCCGACCGCGAGGAGCGCCAGGTGGAGCGCAGCCGTACCGGAGGTGACGGCGAGAACGTGCTTCGCTTCGAGGTAGCCGGCCATGCGCTCCTCGAGCAGCGCGGCCTTCGGGCCGGTCGTCAGCCAACCGGAGCGCAGCGTCTCGACGACGGAGGCGATCTCCTCCTCCCCGATCGCGGGAGGCTGGAAGCCGAGCTTGGTGCTACGCGGCGGGCGCATCGACCAGGAAGCGTACGGCCTGCGCCGCACGGCGAGCCCGAGCCACGGCAGCGGCCGCGTCGTCCCCGGTGGCGAGGATCGCACCGGCCCTGTCTGCACCACGCCGGAGCGGCCCGAAGTGCCACCCGGGCTGACGGTATGCCCGCACCCAGTGCACGCCCTCGACGGACTCGGCCTCCTCGATCCCGACCGTCTCGCGAAGCACGCCCTCCGGCGCCACGAGGAACAGGATGCACGCTCCGTCGACCGCGCTCAGAGCACCGGCCGCCGTCGCAGCTTGTGACACTTTGTCACAAGGATTCTCGTCGAGGGCGAACGAGAGGGCGAGGTCGTTGAGGTCGACGCCGGTCGCCGCGCGGCAGAGCTCGGCGTCGTGGCCGCCCCCGAGCCGCGCGGCCACCTCGACCACGTAGGGCCGCCCATCGGGGCCGAGCCGGATCTGGGTGTAGCTCGGCCCGTTCTCGATGCCGAGGGCTGCAACGGCACCTCGAGCTGCCTCGATCACGGCATCACTCGAATGCGCACTCGGCCAGGTGTGGGCGAGCGCGACGCCGAATGCCGGTGGCCCGGCGAGGATCCTGTCGGTCACCGCCAGCGGGAAGAGCTCCCCGTCGCACGAGACGGCGTTGACCGTCAGCTCGGGCCCGTCGATGAGCTCCTCGACGAGCACGCCGCCACCCCGAGACTCCGCCACCGCGGTCGCGACGGCGGCCGCGAGCTCGGATCGATCGCGGACGAGGGTCAGCCCGCGCTGGCCCTGCCGGTCGGGCGCCTTGACGACGCACGGGAACGTGATCTCGGGGTCGGTCGCCGAGAAGGTTCGGGGCTGCACGACACCCGCCGCGGCGAACCGCTCGCGCTGGCGGGTCTTCGTGGTAGCGAGAACGGCCGTGGCACCGCTGATCGGGTGCGGCAGGCCGAGGTGCTCGGCAACGCGCGCGGCGATCCCGACGGGCCAGTCGGCCCCCGGCGAGATGATCCCATCGACCGCTCGGGCTCTCGCGAGACGCTCGATACCTTCCTCGTCCTCGGACGAGATGACCGCGCGCTCAGCCGCGAACGCGAAGCCCGGGGCGAGCGGGTTGCGGTCGACGGCGATCACCTCGAGCGCCCGGGCCGCCGCGGCCTCGAGCAGGCCGAGCTGCGCCGCGCCCGCTCCTAGGACGAGGAGACGTGCCGGCTGTGACCGAGAATGCTCCGCCACCAGGCCTCGTTCTCGCGGTACCAGGCCACCGTCTGCTCGAGGCCCTCGGCGAAGCTCGTGAGGGCGCGCCACCCGGTCAGCTCGGCCATCTTGTCGGTGGAGCCGATGTGGCGGTCGACCTGTCCGAGGCGCTCGGGCACGTACACCTTGGTCGAGCCCGTGTCACCGACCGCCGCGAGCACGAGATCGGCGATGTCGGCCACCGAGATGTCGACGCCCGTCGCCACATTCACGACCTCGCCTGCGAGCCGGTCGATCGGCGTGTCGATCAACGCCTCGATCGCCTCGGCATGATCGTCGACGTAGAGCCAGTCGCGGCTGGCATGACCATCGCCATGGATCGTCAGCGGGGCGCCGGCAAGCGCCTGCGTGATGAAGCGGGGCACGACCTTCTCGGGATGCTGGCGAGGGCCGTAGTTGTTGAACGGTCGCACGATCACGATCGGCAGGTCGTACGTGACGAAGTAGCTATATGCGAGGCGGTCGCCGCCGGCCTTCGTTGCCGCATACGGGCTGCGCGGCTCGAGCGGATGGCGCTCGTCCATCGGATCGGTCTCGGCCGTGCCGTAGACCTCGCTCGAGGAGATGAGGATGAACCGCTCGACCGGCGTGCGCCGAATCGCGTCGAGCAGGATCTGCGTGCCCTCGACGTTCGTGGTCACGAACTCGGACGCGCCTTCCTCGATCGACTTCTCGACGTGCGACTCGGCCGCCGCGTTGACGATCACATCGACGCCGTCGACGAGCTCGGCGACGAGCGCCGCGTCCCGGATGTCGCCGTGGACGAACGACAGGCGCTCGTGGCTCATCACGTCGGCGAGGTTCTCGAGATTGCCGGCGTACGTCAGCGAGTCGAGCGAGATCACCTCGTGCCTCGTGTTCGCGAGCAGGTGGCGAATCACGTTCGATGAGATGAAGCCGGCGCCGCCGGTGACGAGTACGCGTTTCACGGGAGGCCGATGGTAGCGGGGTTGGCCCTACAACTCCCGTTCAATGGCGTACAGCGGCCTCCCTTCGACCTCGCGCTGGATCCGGCCGAGATACTCGCCGACGAGGGCGAGGACGAAGCCCTGCACGCCGAGTACGAAGATCACCGCCGCGCCGAGGAACAGCGGGCCGGGGAAGTTCGCCTCGCTGATCCAGTAGGCGACGGCGTAGATCCCGAGCACGGTGGCTGCCAGCGTGCAGACGAACCCGAGCACGACACCCGCCCACTGGATCGGCTGGGGCCAGAAGCCCGCGAGCACGTGGAGCGCGAGCCGGGTCAGTCGCAGCGGCGAGTAGCGCGACGCCCCCTGCCGGGCCGCGTGGCCGACGTCGACCTCGGTCACCGTGGCCCCGCCGGAGAGAATGAGCGCCTTCGTGAACTTCTGCCGCCCGATCGAGCCCAGCATCGGCGTCACGACAGCGCGCCGGTAGGCGTTGAAGGCGCAGCCGAAGTCGGAGATGTCGACCTTCGTGAAGCGGCGCAGCATGCCGTTGATCAGGCGCGACGGCAGCGTGCGGCCCCACGAGTCGTTGCGCGCAGCACGACGCCCGCTCGCGACGTCGAAGCCGCTGTCGACGGCAGCGACGAGCCTGGGGATGTCCTCGGGGAGGTTCTGGAGGTCGCCGTCCATCGTCACGACGATGTCGCCGCGCGACCGACTCAGCCCGGCGTGCATCGCCGGATGCTGACCGAAGTTCCGCTTGAAGCGAACCGCGTGGACGCGGGGATCCGCTGCGTGAAGCTGCTCGAGCACGGCGAAGGTGCCGTCGGTCGAGCCGTCGTCGACGTAGACGATCTCGAACGGGCGGCCCAGGCCCTCGAGGGCGGCGATCGAACGACGGTGGAGCTCGGCGAGCGAGTCGACCTCGTTGTAGAGCGTGACCACCACGGAGAGCTCGGGGGGCGGCTCGTCGGCGACGGCCCGGATCGATCCTGGGAGTGCCTCGGCTTCGGCCATTGACCCGGAGCGTATCCGGCCCGCGGCCAAGCCCCTAGACTCGCCGGCATGCCGTGGGCGCCGGGCGACGTCATCGTACAGCGCGAGGTTTGGCGTGGGAGCCCGCGGATGGGGATCTCGGTGATCGTCGTCCAGGACGAGCCCGGTCTGCTCGCCACCTACCTGCCGGAGGGCGCCACCTTCGCGTTCCCGGGCGGCGAGCACGAGCTCGGGCCGCATCCATGGGAAAGGCAAGGCGCCTGGAAAGGGCACGGTGTGCTGATGCTGCAGCGGCCGGACGAGCGCTACGCCGTCTGGCACTTCTGGGACGGAGATGAGCGGTTGTTTGCAGGTTGGTACGTCAACCTGCAGGAGCCGTTCCGCCGCACGCCTATCGGCTTCGACACCCATGATCTCGAGCTGGACGTCTGGATTCCGGCAGACGAGCCATGGCGGTTCAAGGACGACGAGCTGCTCGACGTGCGCGTCGCCGAAGGACGCTTCACCGCCGCGGAGGCCGTCGAGATCAGGGCGCTCGGCGCCGAGATCGGGGCGATGCTCGACGCGGGCACGCAGTGGTGGGATCCTGCCTGGTCGCGCTGGGTGCCCGATCCGGCGTGGGCCGTGCCTGCCCCGGCGGCGGGCTGGGAGTCGGTCGCTACGACGTGAGCCGCAGGTGGAGCCGGCGCAGCGGGCCCGGCGACCACCAGTTCCAACCGCCGAGGAGCGCCATGAGGCTCGGCACGAGCAGCGCCCGGATGATCGTCGCGTCGAGCGCGACGGCCACTGCGGTGCCGACGCCGAGCTCCTGGATGAAGGAGATCCCCGAGGTCGCGAAGGTGCCGATCGCGACGCAGAAGAGCAGCGCCGCCGCCGTGACGACGCGCCCCGTTCGCTCCATCCCGTCGGCCACCGCATCGCGGTTCTCGAGACCCCGGTCCCGTGCCTCCTTGATGCGCGAGAACAGGAAGATCGCGTAGTCGGTCGAGAGCCCGAAGGCGGTCGCGCACAGCAGAATCGGTTGGGTCGACTCGAGCCCCGAGAGCCCCCGGCCCCACTCGAACACGAGCACGAGGATCCCGAACGCCGCACCGAGGGTGAGCACGTTCATGATCAGCGACTTCAGCGGCAGGACGACGGAGCCCGTGAACAGGAAGATCAGCGTGCACGTCGTGAGCGCGAGGATCGCGAGCGCCCAGGGCAGGTGGGCGGCGAGCGACGCCTGCTGATCGACGAAGCCTGCGGTCTGCCCGGTGACGCGGGCCTCGGGGAGCGTGGCGCGCACGGTGTGGACGAGCTTCTGCGAGCGATCGGCGAGCCCCTCGTCGCGCGGCAGGATGTCGAGCCGCCAGAGGCCCGGCGCCACCTCCCGGGCCGGCAGGACTGCCGCAGCGCCCGGTGCGGCGGCGAGCTCCGCGATCACCGACGCACTCGGCCGAGCGCTCGTGATCGCGGTGATCGGCGCGTAGCGTCCACGGACATCCTCCTTCCCGAGAGCCTCGGCGACCTGGCGCGAGCTGGCCGACGCCGGCAGCGTCGTGGCGTCGACACCGACGAAGTGGACGCGGAAGGCCGGGATTGCGAGCACGATCAACACCGCCGCGGAGACGGCAGCGACGCGCCCCGGGCGGCGCATCACCCACGCGGCAAGCCGCGCCCAGCGGCCGCCCGACGGGAGCTGCTGCAGGCGCTTCGGAGCGAGCGCGTCGATCCTCGGCCCGAGCCAGTAGAGGAACGCCGGCAGAGGAACGAGGGCGACGATTCCCGCCGACAGCGCCACGAGCACGCCGCCGAGCCCCATCGAGTAGAGGAACTGCTGCGGGAAGACGAGCAGGCAGGCCATCGACGCCGCCACGGTGAGGGCGCTGAAGACGACCGTCCGGCCCGCTGTCCGCATCGTGGCCGCAAGCGCCTCCGGGCCGTGCCCGTGGCGGGCGGCCTCCTCGCGCCACCGCGAGACGATGAAGAGCGAGTAGTCGATCGCGAGGCCGAGGCCGAGGCCGGTCACCAGGTTGAGCGCGAAGACCGAAAGCGGGTGCACCTCGACGGCGATCCGGAGGCCGAAGAACGTGAGCGCGATCGCGCCGGCGCCGACGAGCGGCGGCAGCAGCGAGGCGACGAAGCCCCGGAACACCCAGAACGACAGCAAGAGAACGAGCGGGAACGCAATCAGCTCGGCGCGGCGGAGATCGCTCTGGATCGCGGCGGTCACCTGGCGCGACGCGATCGCCCCGCCCCCGAGCTTCACCTGCGGATCGCCGGCGAACGCCGCGAGCAGCCGGTCGGCCGCCTGCTTCGACGAATCGCCGCCGCGCGTATGGAGGAAGGCGAGCACGACGCCGTTTTCGTCGATGACGGTTCTGGCAACGTCGGGGTCGCGGTCGATGCGTGCGCGCGTCCGCGCGACCGCTGCCGGCCCGCCGGTGACGAGCGCGAGCACGCCCGGGTCGGCCTCGACGCCGGTCTTGCGCTCGACCTCGAGGTTCGCGAGCCGGCTCTCGGACGAGAGGTCGGCGAACTGCGCGGAGCCGGCCTCCATGCGTGGGATCACCGTGCTCCCGATTGCGAAGGCGGCAGCGAGAAGCGCAGCGGAAACGAGCGTGACCGCGCGGGCGCGCGAGGTGATCAGGTGCAGCACGCCTCTAGAGAAGCAGCAGCAGGCTCCCTCGCGCATCCGGGATCGTCCGCAGCAGGCGGCGGGTGGGACCCGTCGCGTCGAGCGTGTGACGCCAGGTGGCCCGGGTCGCAGCCGCGACCCGGGCAACGGTCACGATGCTCAACCGGCGTCTGGTACCGAGGCGCCGCCGTACTCTCTTTCTCTCGCCCCACTCGTTCGGCGGGCAACGGGGATTGCGAAGGCGGCAACCGCCCCGAGCCCGACGACGACGGCACCGATCCAGAGGGCAGGGGTCATCCCGTCGACGAACGTCTGTCCCGTCCCGTAGCCGCCGTAGCGGGAGAACACGGACGCCAGCACCGCGACGCCGAAGACGCCTCCGAGCTCGCGGATCGCGTTGTTGGCGCCGGACGCCTGGCCCTCCTGCTCACGCTTGACGGTCGAGAGCACGAGGTTCGCCATCGGGGTGAAGAAGAGCGCCATACCGACGCCGGCGAGCACGAACGGCGCGATCAGGGCGGAGTAGGGCGTGGTCGGAGTCGAGACGAACGCGATCCAGCCGAGCGCGATCGCCTGCAGGGCGAGGCCGATGCTGAGGATCCGCTTCGGGCTCACCTTGTCCGACATCGCACCGGCAAACGGGGCGATGAACATCGGCGCGAGCGTCCACGGGAGGATCCGCAGGCCCGAGCTGAGCGGCGAGTACCCCTGAACGGTCTGGAAGAACTGGGTCAGCAGGAAGATCGAGCCGAACATCCCGAAGAACATGAACAGCGACGCGAGGTTCGCGAGCGAGAACGCCACGTTGCGGAAGAACGTCATCGGCAGCATGGGATGGGGCGCACGCAGCTCCCAGGCGACGAACGCACCGACGAGGGCGACGCCGAGGCCGAGCGCGGTAAGGATCTCCGGGCTCGTCCAGCCCTGCTCGTTCCCGCGGATCAAGCCCCAGACGACCCCGAACATGCCGGCGCTGATCAGGCCGACTCCGGGTAGGTCGAGCTTGCCGGCCGGCCCGTGGCTCTCGGTGAGCCGGGTGAGGGCAAGCGGCACGAGCAGGATCCCGACGGGAACGTTGAGCCAGAAGATGGTCTGCCAGGAGAACCCTTCGACGACGGCCCCGCCGACGACGGGCCCGAACGCGATCGCGAGGCCGCCGATCGCACCCCACGCACCGAGCGCGAGACCGCGCTTCGCCGGCGGCACGGCAGCCGAGAGGATCGTCAGCGTCAGCGGCATCACGATTGCGCCGCCGAGCCCCTGCACCGCCCGGGCGACATTGAGCACCTCGACGTTCGGGGCGAGCGCGGCGACGACGCTTGCGAGCGTGAAGATGCCGACCCCGATCGCGAACATGCGCCGGCGCCCGAAGCGGTCGCCGAGTGCTGCGCCCGTGAGGAGCAGCACGGCGAACGTGAGCGTGTAGGCGTTGACGGTCCACGAGAGGCTCTCGAGCGACGCGTGGAGGTCGACGCGAATCACGGGGATCGCGGTCGAGACGACGAGGTTGTCGAGCGAGACCATGAACAGCGCGATCGAGGTGATCGCGAACGTCCAGATGGTCTGAGTGCGAGCGGTCATGGTCCGATTCCCTTCACTGATGAATTGGTTGTGATTAATCACTTACTTCGAGTGGAAAAAAAGAGCGTCGCCTCTACGCGGTCATGCCGGTCTCACAGCCCTCGATGAGCCGGTTCGACCAGGGCTCGGGCCTCGTGAATGCGTCCATCCCCATCAGGATCGTCAGCAGCGCGCCCTTCGAGAAGAACGTGGCCACGGCCTCCGGCGACTCGCCCGATGCCCGCTCGGCGAGATCGACGAGATCGCGCCAGGAGGCGCGCACCGCCTCGCAGATGTCCGGGTCGTCGCACGAGGCCCAGCACTTCAGCATCAGCATCAGGCGATCCCGGTCGGCCATCACCGTCTCGTAGGCAGCGCCCATCGCGTGGAGCGCCTCCATCCCGGTCTTGCCGCGGGCTTCGGCAGCAAAGACGTCGTAGAGGTGGTCGACCGTGCGCCGCGCGGTAGCGAGATACAGCTCCTTCTTCGTGCCGAAGAGGCGGAACAGGTAGGGCTGCGAGATGCCGGCCGCGCGGGCGATGTCGTCGGTGGAGGCTCCGTGGAGCCCCTTGACGGCGAATTCGTGCGTCGCCGCATCGAGAACGGCCTCACGGCGCTCCTCGGCGGTGTGGCGTTGAGGCGTCGTCGACATCTTGGTAGTAAGTTATCACTCACAACAAATCTGTCAAGATCGGCCTCGATCACGATCGGGGACGGCGCTCGCTAGACGAAGCGGGCGAGCGCCTGCGCAACGCGGTCGCACTCGGACTCGGTCATCGTCGTCGCGAAGGGCAGCGCGAGCGCCCGGGCAAATGCCCGGTCGGCGCCGGGGAACGAGCCGCGGTCGCGGTAGGCCCCGAGATGGTGCAGGGCATACGTCCCGATCTGCACCTCGATCCCCTCCGCGCGCAGTGCCTGGAGCGCCTCGTCGCGGCGGTCGAGCTGGATCACGTACGCCTGCCAGCCGTGCCGGTCGCCTTCGGCGGCCGACGGTGTCAGGACGAGATGCTCGAGCCGCTCCGTGTACCACCCGGCGACGCGCTCGCGTGCCGCGAGCAGCTGCTCGAGCCTGTCGAGCTGCGGGATGCCGATCGCGCAGAGCAGGTCGGGCAGTCGGTAGTTGAGGCCCGGCGTCGGAATGTCGAATTCGCCGCGCGGCACGATACCGTGGTGGCGGAACTGCCGAATCGCGTCGGCGATCTCCGGCTCGTCGGTCGTGACGGCGCCGCCCTCGCCGGTGGTGACGATCTTGCGCGGATGAAACGAGAGGCAGCCCATCAGGCCGAGCGACCCGCACGGCGTGTCGCGGTAGCGGGCACCGAGTGCGCCGGCCGCATCCTCGACGAGCACGACCTCCTGCGGGACGGCTGTCTGCAGCTCCTCCCATTCCACCGGTCGGCCGAACAGGTGGACGGCGAGCACGGCCTTGGTCTTCGGGGTCACCGCATCGGCGACGCGTGCGATGTCGAGGTTGAAGGTGTCCGGATCGACATCGACGATGACCGCGTGCGCGCCGCAGAGCTCGACGACGTTCGCCGTCGCCGGGAAGGTGTAGGCGGGGACGATCACCTCGTCGCCCGGCCCGACGCCGAGTGCGAGCGCCGCGAGGTGGAGCGCGGCCGTGCCCGACGAGACGACGACCGCATCCGCGGTGCCGCATGCCTCGGCGAGGCCCTGCTCGAACTCCGCGACCTTCGGCCCCATCGTCAGCATCCCGGTCGCAACGACCTCGGCGAAGGCAGCGATCTCGGCCTCTCCGACGTCGGGGCGGGCGAGGCGGATCCGATCGGTCACGGCGTCGCTCACGACCCGACGGGGCGGTGCTCGCGGAACCAGGCGATCGTCCGCTCGAGCCCCTCGTCGAGCTCGACCTGCGCCTCGAAGCCGAGCAGCTCGCGCGCCTTGCCCATGTTCGGGATCCGGAGCTCGACGTCGACGTAATCGAGCGGGGTGAACACGATCTCGCCGGGCGCGTCCGTGATCGCCTTGATCCGCCGCGCAAGGTCGTAGATCGTCACGGCGGAGCGCGCGTTGCCGATGTTGAAGCTCTCGCCGACCGCGTTTCGGTGCTCGAGCCCGAGCAGCGTGCCCTGCACCATGTCGTCGACGTAGCACCACGCCCGGATCTGGGAGCCGTCGCCATGAATCGTCAGGTCGCGACCGTCGAGCGCCGCCTCGATGAAGGCACGAATGGCGCCGCCGCCGATCTGGCCCGGCCCGAAGATGTTGAAGGGGCGCACCGAGACGGTGGGCAGGCCGAACTCGGCGTGGTAGGCGTGCGACATGTGCTCGCCCGCGAGCTTCGAGACGGCGTATGTCCAGCGAGCCTCGCCGACGGAGCCGATCGTGGTCACTTGCCCCTCGCCGACGTTGAAGGCGTGCTGGCCGAAAACCTCGCTCGTCGAGAACTCGACCATCCGCTCGACCGTGTCCTGCGTGGCGAGCGCGGCCTCGAGCGCGTTGTAGGTGCCGATCATGTTGACGCGCATCGTTCGCACGGGGCTCGCGAGGACCGTGTCGACGCCGGCGATGCCGGCGGCGTGGACGATGTGCGTCATCCCATTCGTGGCCTCGGTCAGCCCCGGCAGGTCGAGGACGTCGCCCTCCACGAAGCGGAAGTTGGGGTGATCGCCGAGGTCGGTGCCCGACAGCACGTCACGGTGGAGGTTGTCGAAGGCGACGACCTCGTTCGCGTCGACGAGTCGCCGCGCGAGCGTCGTTCCGATGAAGCCGGCCCCACCGGTGATCAGAATCCTCTTGCCGCTCAGCGCCACGCGGCGAGTGTACCCGGGTATCGTGGTTGGACCTTGCAACGCACGATCGTCGCCGCGCTGATCGCCGCTGTTTCGGCGGCCGTCACCGCGGCCTGCTCGGGAGCTACGAGCACAGGGACGATCGACCTCCGGATCGCCTATCGCACCACGCCGGCCGCCGTGCCGAAGGTGTTCACGCTGACCTGCAACCCGGCGCACGGCACCGCCCCCAGCCCTGCCGCGTCCTGTCGGAAGCTGCAGGCGCTCGGCACGGCAGCCTTCGCGCCGACACCACGCGGCCGGCTCTGCACCCAGATTTCGGGCGGCCCGATGACCGCGGTCGTCACCGGTACCTTCCTCGGCCACCGGATCTGGACGCGACTGACCCAGAGCGACGGCTGCGCGATCGCGCGCTGGAACCTCGTCTCGTTCCTGCTGCCGAAATGGGAGAGCGGCAGGCCAATCGGCAGCTGAGCCGTGTGCTCAGTAGCATCGCCCGGTGTGAAGACCGTCCTCTTCGTCGGCGCCGGGCGCCACCAGCGGCGCGCGATCATGCAGGCGCGCGACCAGGGCATCCGCGTCGTCGCCGTCGACCGCAACCCGGACGCGCTCGGCTTCCAGGTCGCCGACGTCGCCGAGGCGGTCGACTTCACAGATATCGACGCGGTGACCGAGGTTGCGCGGCGCCACGCGGTCGACGGCGCGCTGACCGTCTCCGCCGACAGTGCCGTGCCCGTCGTCGCGGCAGTGACCGAGCGACTCGGCCTGCCTTCGATCGGCACGAGTGTGGCCCAGCGGATGCGTAACAAGATCGTGATGCGCCGAGCATTCGCGGACGACGGTGTTCCTCAGCCGCCGTTCGCCGCCGTGCGATCCCTCGCCGAGGGTCGCCGGGCGCTGAAGACGGTCGGCCTGCCGGCCGTGCTCAAGCCGGCCGACTCGGGTGGGCAGCGCGGCGTCTTCCGGCTCGAGAGCGAGGACGACCTCGATCGCCATCTCCACGCCGCGCTCGCCGAGTCGGCCGAGCAGGAGTGCATCGTCGAGGGGTTCGTCGACGGCATCGAGATGAACGGCATCGTGATCGCCCGTGGCGGCACCGGCGAGGTCGTGACCCTCTCCGACCGGCTACGGCCGCCCGGCGTCGGCTTCGGCGTCGGCTGGATCCACGTCTACCCGGCGTCCGCCTACGGCGACCAGCTCGCCCTGTCGGAGCGGGTCGCAGCGCGCGCCGTCGAGGTGCTCGGCCTCCGCGACGGCATCGCCTTCCCTCAGCTGATCGCACATCCGGACGGATCGGTCGCCGTCGTCGAGGTTGCGGCACGGATTCCGGGTGGCCAGATGGCCGACCTGGTTCGGCACGCAACCGGCGTCGACCTCGTCGACGTCGCGTTGCGATTCGCGCTCGGGGACCCGGTTCCCGACGAGGTGGCCCGCCCCCACTTCCAGCAGCCGCTCGCGATCCGGTTCCTCACCGCCGATCCCGGCCCGCTGCCGACCGGGCGCGTGACACGCATCGGCAGCCTCGAACCCGTCCTCTCGGCGGAAGGAGTCGTGCAGGCCGACACGTACCTCCAGGTTGGCGAGACGATCCGCCCGGTGCGACTCGACGGCGACCGGCGGGGCTACGTGATCGCGACCGCCGACACGAACGTGGCGGCACTCGATCGCGCGGAGGCCGCGGCGAAGCTCCTTCTCGTCGAGGTGGCGTCGTGAGCTGCGCATTCGACCTCGGGCACTACCGCGAGGTCGTCGAGGCCGCGCAGGCAGGCGGCTACCGCTTCGCACACTTCGAAGGCGCCCCCGCGGAAGGCTCGGTGATTCTGCGCCACGACGTCGACCTCTCGCTCGACGCCGCGGTGCGGATGGCCGAGCTAGAGAACGACGCGGGCGCTCCAGCGACCTACTTCCTGATGACCGAGTCGGTGTTCTACAACCTCGACTCCAGCGAGGGCGTCGCCGCGATCGGGCGCTTGCGCGAGCTCGGGCACCGCGTCGCACAGCACGCCGTCTACCCGAACGCGCCACCGGACGAGCGCTTCGACCCCGTCGTCGCCTGGCACAACCCCGATCCCGACTACATGCGTGCGCCGCTCGCCGACGGGCGGATCAACGTGATGCAAGATCCGTGGTTCGACCCGGCCACCTACCGCTCCGACTCGAACCAGCACTGGCGCTCCGGCTGCCCCCACGACGATCTCCGGGCGGGCGCGTTCCCGTGGCTCCAGCTGCTCACCCATCCGGAGATCTGGGCGTTCCCCGGCGAGACGATGGGCCAATCGATGCGCGCGATGCTGGAGGCCGAGAAGGTCCGGCGGCTGGAGCAGCTCGTGGAAGACCGAATCGACCTCTCGTGAGCGGCTTCGTCCTCGAGGGCGGAGACATGAATGTCGTCGTTCGCGTCGGCGACACCGTACGACGACCCGCCCAGCCGGAAGGAGCCCGCGCGCTCGAGAGCCTCGCCTGGGTCGAGACGCATGCCTCGCGACTCGCTAGGTTCCTCGCGTGAAACCGATCACCGTCGTCGTCACCGCCTCGGGCGCACCGGGCACCGCCGCGCTCCTCCGCGGCCTCCGTGAGAACGGTGAGCGCGAGCTGCGTCTCGTCGGCACCGACATGTCCGAGCGCTCGGTCGGCCGTCACCTCTGCGACGCCTTTCACACCGTCCCGGCCGGCTCCGACCCCGACTTCGCCGCCGCCGTCCGTGCGATCGTCGAGTCCGAGAACGCCGACTGCGTTCTGCCCCAGTCGTCATTCGACCTCGAGGGTCTCGCCGAGCACCGTGACACGTTCCCCGTGCCGGTGCTCGTCTCGAAGCCCGACGCGATCTTCCGCTCGAACGACAAGGCCGAGACATACGAGTTCCTCCACCGGCTCGGCCTGCCGGCGCCGGCGTTCCGGCGAGTCAACGGCGCCTCCGCGGTCGAGGCTGCGGCGCGCGAGCTCGGCTATCCCGACGTGCCGGTGTGCTTCAAGCCGGTGTTCTCGTCCGGGTCGCGCGGCTTCCGGATTCTCGATCCGACGGTCGATCGCGCCCACCAGCTGCTCAACGAGCGGCCGGGATCGGTGGCGATGCGGCTCGAGGAGGCCGTCGAGCTGCTCCCGGCCGAGGGTGGCCCCGACCTGCTCGTGATGGAGCTCGCGACCGGCGGCGAGCGCACGATCGACGGCATCGCCGACGGCGAGCGGATCCTGCTCGGGCATCCGAAGACGCGCGAAGCGATGCGCGCCGGGCTCGCGATGTACTTCGTCACGCTCGAGGACGAGGCGCTGATGGAGGTCGCGAACCGGATCGTGGCCGAGCTCGAGATCGAGCACTTCTTCAACATCCAGCTCGTCGGCGACTACGTGATCGAGATCAACCCGCGCATCTCGACGGTCGTGTACCAGGAGGACCTCAACCTCCCGTATCTCGGCGTCAAGCGGGCGCTCGGGGAGATCTCGGCCGACGAGCTCGTGGCGCTCCGGTCGCGAGTCAGGCCCGGCCGGACGGCGCTTCGCTACTTCGACCAGCTCGAGTGGGACGCCTGACGCGTGCGGCGCCGGCGTCAGGGGATTCTTCGATGCGACGCCTCTTCCACCCCATCCCGAGCCCCCACCCACCCGGGGGCACGGGCACGGTGACACGGCGCGCGTCGCGTGTCAGTGCCCGGACCGTGCCGGGTGTGAGCCGGTTTCTCCACCGATGAGCTGCGTCGACACCCGCACGACGCGATCCAACGGCAAGCCGCTGCGCGTCACGCTCTGCCCGGTCAACACGGCCGGTGTCCCGTGGACGACGGCCGAGGCCCTGCGACGGCGCGGCGTCGACGCACGGCTCGTCGTGTTCGAGCGCTACGCCCTGCATCCCGAAGCGGACATCTCGCTCGACCGCGCGGGCGGCTTCGCGCGTCGCCAGGCGATCCAGCTCCGCGCGCTCGCGAAGCTGCTCCCGCAGACCGACATCTTCCACTTCGTCTTCGGCCTCACGCTCGTCCCGCGCTCCGTGCAGTTCCCCGCGCTGCGGCTGTTCGGGAAGAAGTCCGTCATGCACTACCTCGGCTCGGACATCCGCGGCAAGACGCCCGAGCAGCTCGCGTACGGGAAGAGGGCCGGGGCCGAGATCGTCGGCAGCTACGACGCAATTCGCTGGGTCCCCGAGGCGGACGTTCTCCCACCGGGGATCGACGTCTCGCAGATCACGCCCTCGCCACCTTCCGACCGCTCGCGCCCGGTGATCTTGCACGCGCCCTCGTCACGACGCCGCAAGGGCACGGAGCACGTAATCGCAGCGGTCGAGGGCCTCGACGCCGACCTCGAGATCGTCGAGGGGCTCCACCACGAGGAGGCATTCGAGCGCTTCCGCAATGCCGACATCGTCGTCGATCAGCTCAATGCAGGTTGGTACGGCCTGTTCGCGATCGAGTGCATGGCGCTCGGCAAGCCGGTCGTCACGTACCTCCACGACGAGGCCGTGCGGCAGACGGAGGAAGCGTTCGGAACGACCGTCCCCATCGTCTCGGCCACGGCCGAGACGCTCCGTGAGCGGCTCCGCCCGCTCGTCGACGACGCCGCCGAGCGGAGGCGGAGAGGGGCTGCGTCGCGGGCCTACGTCGAGCTGGTCCACGACCAGGAGCGGATCACCGACCGCCTGCTCGACGTCTACGCTCGACTCTGATGGCGCTCTCCGGCCAGCTCAAGCGGCTCGGCAAGCACTCCGCGATCTACGGCCTCGGCGGCCTCGTCTCGCGGATTCTCGCCGTGTTTCTGCTGCCGCTGTACACGCACTACCTGTCGACGTCCGACTACGGCCAGATCGAGACGCTGATCGCGCTCGTCACCGTGCTCACGATCGTGCTCCAGTTCGGCATCTCGTCGGCGTTCTTCCGCTTCTACTTCGACGCCGACGACGACGTGGGCCGCCGGCTCGTCCTGCGCACGTCGTTCTGGTTCACGATGACGATGGCGACGCTCGGGCTTGTCATCCTCGTCGCCTTCGCGGGGCAGATCTCGAGCTGGCTGTTCAACGACCCGAGCGCGGCAAACCTCGTTCGCGCGAGCGCAGTCGCGCTCTGGGCGCAGCTCAACTACATGCAGCTGACGAACCTGTTCCGGGTCGAGGAACGGTCGGTCGCGTTCGTGATCGCAAGCCTTTCGAACATCCTGCTCACGGTCGGCACCACCGTGCTGCTCGTCGTCGTGCTCGACAAAGGCCCGCTCGGCGTCATCGTCGGCAACTTCATGGGCACGCTGATCGTCTACCTCGCGCTCCTCGGCTACCGGCGCGAGCAGCTCGGGCTGCAGCTCGAGCCGGCCGCTGCTCCGGAAGATGAACCACTTCGGCCTGCCCCTCGTCCCGTCGGCGCTGCTCCTCTGGGTGACGAACTTCAGCGACCGGTTCTTCCTCGTCAAGCTGACGGACACCTCGGAGGTCGGCCTCTACTCGGTCGGCGTCCGCATCGCCTCGGCGATGGTCCTCCTGCTGACCGCCTTCAGAACGGCGTGGCCCGCCTTCGCCTACTCGATCAAGAGCGACGACGAGGCCAAGCAGACCTACGCCTGGGTGCTGACCTACCTCGTCGTCATCTCCACCTGGATCGCGACCGCCTTGACGCTGCTCTCGCCGTGGCTCGTCGCCTGGCTCACGGCGCCGCAATTCGCGAGCGCCTCGCGCGTCGTCGGGCCGCTCTCGTTCGCGGCGGTCTCGTTCGGCGGCTACATCGTGCTCGCGATCGGCATCGGCCGCGCCCGCCGCACCCAGTTCAACTGGGTCATCACGGGCATCGCGGCGGTCGTCAACGTCGTCCTCAACCTGACGCTGATCCCGCCCTACGGGATGATGGGCGCGGCGATCGCAACGGTGGCCTCGTACACGGTCATGTTCGTCGGCATGGCGTGGTGGGCGCAGCGAGTCTTCCGCGTTCCGTACCAGTGGCGGCGCGTCGTGACCGCGGCTGCGGCCGGCGTCGCGCTCGCCGTTGCCGGCAAGCTCGTCGGCGGCGGGCTACCACTCGCGATCGCGCTGATCGTGGTCTACCCGGTCGTGTTGCTGCCGCTCGGCTTCTACCTGCCGGCCGAGCGGAGGCGCCTGCGGGCACTCGTCGTCCGCACCTGAGCGGCCTGCGCAGCGAGCCTCTCGAGGCTAGGCGGGAACGTCGAGCCCGGCGGCACGGATGCCGGCGTACGCGAGCCGCTCGTCGACCTCGCCGGCGAGCCCGCTCACCCCGACCGCCCCCACCCGTTGGCCTTCGCTGAACGCCGCCACGCCACCGAGGAAGAAGCTGAACTCCGGGTCGAAGCTCGCGAGCTCGGTCGGCGAGCCTCCGGCCTTCTCGGCGAGCTGACGCGTCGTGAGCGCGTCGCTCCGGGCCGCGGTGTACGCCTTGCGACGGGCATTGAGGTACGTGTCGCGGGCCGCGCCGGTCATCGCGATCGAGGCGACGACCTCGCCGTGCGTATCGACGACGACGACCGAGACCGGCCCGTCGGCTTCTTTCAGCACGGTGGCGATGACGGCGAGAGCGCGATCGTGGGTCACGCACCGCATCATCCCACGCACGACCGCGCCGCGTGTCTACGATGCGCCGATGGCCGTCTTCGAGAGAACGTCGTTGTCGAATGGCATTCGCGTGCTCACCGCACCGATGCCCCAGGCGCAGTCGGTCTCGTGCTTCGTCATGTTCGCGGCAGGCTCGCGCTACGAGACGCCCGAGATCGGCGGCATCGCCCACTTTGCCGAGCACATGTTCTTCAAAGGAACCGAGCGGCGCCCGACCGCCCGTGACATCTCGGCCGAGATCGACGGGATCGGCGGCGAGTTCAATGCCTTCACCGGCAAGGAGTACACGGGCTACTACGTCAAGTGCGCCGCCGGCACGCGCGACGTGGCCCTCGACGTGCTCGTCGACATGATTCGCAACTCGCGCTTCGACTCGGAGGAGATCGAGCGCGAGAAGGGCGTCATCGTCGAGGAGATGAACATGTACTTCGACACGCCTCGCGATTTCGTCGGCGGCGTCTACGACGAGCTTCTCTACGGCGACCACCCGCTCGGCCGCGACATCATCGGCAGCAAGGAGTCCGTTCGCGCCGCGACCCGGGAGACGTTCACGTCGTTCATCGACCGCTGGTATCGGCCCGAGCGCATGGTGATCGGCGTCGGCGGCCGGATCGGGGACGACCTCGACGGGCGCCTCGAGGAGCTCCTCGGCTCGGTCGAGCCGCGCGAGACGGGGGCGCCGGAGCCCGCAGCGGCGGCGCCGAACGGTTCGCCGGTGTCGGTGTTCACGAAGCAGTCCGACCAGGCACACATCGTGCTCGGCGCCCGAAGCTATCCACTCGGCCATCCCGACCGGTTCGCGGTGCAGCTGCTGACGACCGTGCTCGGTGGCGGCATGTCGTCGCGCCTCTTCACCGAGGTGCGTGAGCGCCGCGGGCTCGCCTACTACGTGTTCAGCACGAACGCGAGCTACATCGACGCCGGCTCGGTCTATGCCCAGGCGGGCGTGGACATCCAGCGCATCGACGACGCCGTGACGACCATTGCCGCCGAGCTCCGCCGCATGGCGGAGGAGCCCGTGCCGGCAGCCGAGCTCGAGAAGGCCCGCGCATTCGCGAAGGGCCGATTCGTGCTCGGGATCGAGAGCCCGCACGGCACGATCATGTACGGGCTCCGCCGCGAGGTGCTGCTCGGCCAGGCGGACGAGCCCGAGGCGATGCTCGAGGGACTCGATGCGGTCACCGTCGAGGACATCCAACGGGTCGCTCAGGACATCGTCGGCAAGCAGCTGAAGCTCGCAGTGATCGGCCCCTTCGAGGACGCCGAGCGCTTCGAGCGGCTGCTCGAGCCCGCCTGAAGCGTCGAGTGCCGTGACCGACGAGCGCGCGCTTCTCGCCCGAACCGCCGAGCTCGCCGCGCAGTACCTCGACACGCTCGACACGCGGCCGATCAGGCCTGACGCCGACTACGCAGCGATGCTCAGGGCCGTCGACGGCCCGGTGCCGGAGGACGGCATGGATGCGGTGTCCGTCGTCGACGAGCTCGCCGCGGTCGCCGAGCCCGGCCTCACCGCGATGGGCTCGGGGCGGTACTTCGGCTTCGTCATCGGCGGCGCGTTGCCCGCCTCGCTCGCGACCGACTGGCTCGTCTCGACGTGGGATCAGAACGCAGGTCTCGCGCAGCCGACCCCGGCCGTGTCGGCGCTCGAAGCCGTCGCGGGGCGCTGGGTCCTCGAGCTGCTCGGCCTGCCCGCGCACTCGTCGTTCGCGTTCGTGACCGGCTGCCAGATGGCGCACGTCACGTCGCTCGCGGCGGCACGCCATGCCGTCTACGACCGCATCGGCTATGACCTCCGCGAGCACGGCCTCGCCGGGGCACCCCCGCTCGCGGTCGTCGTCGGTGAGAAGCGTCACGTGACACTCACCCGGGCGCTTCGGCTGCTCGGGATCGGTCGCGCTCAGGAGCTCGTCGTACCGGTGGACGACCAGGGAAGAATGCGCGCCGAGCTTCTGGAGGGCGTCCTCGCCGATGCGGAGCGGCCGTTGATCGTCTGCGCCCAGGCAGGCGAGGTGAACACCGGCGCGTTCGACGAGCTCGAGACGATCGTTGCGCTCTCCCATGCGCACGACGCCTGGGTGCACGTCGACGGCGCCTTCGGTCTCTGGGCCGCGGCAAGCCCGAAGCTCGCGCACCTCGTCCACGGTCATGCCGCCGCCGACTCGTGGGCCACGGACGCGCACAAGTGGCTCAACGTCCCGTACGACTGCGGCATCGCGATCTGCGCCCATCCGCAGATGCACGCGGCAGCGATGGAGTATGCCGCCCCGTACCTGGCCGTCGGGGGCACCGCCGAGCGAGACCCGATGGGTTACAGCCCCGAGTTCTCGCGTCGCGCGCGCTCCCTGCCGACGTGGGCGGCAATCCGCTCGCTCGGGCGGAGCGGGCTCGCCGACATGATCGAGTCGAGCTGCGCGAGCGCCGTCGCGATCGCCGGGGGGCTTGCCGAGCTCCCGGGGTGCGAGATCGTCAACGACGTCGTGCTCAACCAGGTGCTGCTGCGGTTCGAGAGCGGCGAGCTGACGTCACAGATCGTCGCGGCCGTGCAACAGGAGGGCGAGGCCTGGATGAGCCCGACCGTGTGGGACGGCAGCCCTGCCATTCGCATCTCGGTTTCCTGCTGGCGCACGAACGACGACGACGTGCGCCGCACGATCGACGCCTTCGCCCGCGCCATCGACGCCTGACGACCGCTCTCAGTCCTCGGCTGCGTCCTCGGCGGCGCGCTCCGCGAGCTCGTTGACGACCGACGGGTCGGCGAGCGTCGTCGTGTCGCCGATCGCCCGGTTCTCGGCCACGTCGCGCAGCAGGCGGCGCATGATCTTGCCGGAGCGGGTCTTCGGAAGCTCGGGCGTGAAGACGATGTTGGCGGGCTTCGCGATCGCGCCGATCTTGTTCGCGACGTGGTTGCGGAGCTCCTCGAGCATCTCGACGGAGGGGCCTTCGTTGCCCTTGAGGGTCACGTAGGCGACGATCGCCTGGCCGGTCGTCGCGTCGGCCCGGCCGCACACCGCGGCCTCGGCCACCTTGGGGTGGTCGACGAGCGCCGACTCGACCTCGATCGTCGAGAGGCGGTGACCGGACACGTTCATGACGTCGTCGACGCGGCCGAGCAGCCAGTAGTCGCCGTCCGCGTCGATCCGTGCGCCGTCGCCGGCGAAGTAGTGGCCGGGGAACCGCGACCAGTACGTCTCGCGGAAGCGCTCGTCGTCACCGAAGATGCCGCGCGTCATCGCGGGCCAGGGCCGCTCGAGCACGAGATACCCGCCGCCGCGCTCGACTCTCTCGCCCTGCTCGTTCAGCACGGCCGCCTCGACACCCGGGAACGGCTTCGTCGCGGAGCCCGGCTTGGTCGTCGTCACGCCCGGCAGGGGCGTGATCAGCACCATCCCGGTCTCGGTCTGCCACCACGTGTCGACGATCGGGCAGGTTCCGCCGCCGATGTGCTCGTGGTACCACATCCACGCCTCGGGATTGATCGGCTCGCCGACCGACCCGAGCAGGCGCAGCGACGAGAGATCGTGGGCAGCGGCGTGCTCGGTGCCCCATTTCATGTGCGCCCGGATCGCGGTCGGCGCGGTGTAGAGGATCGTGACGCCGTAGCGCTCGACGATCTCCCACCAGCGCTCGTGATTCGGGTAGTCGGGGGTGCCCTCGTACATCACCGACGTGGCGCCGTTGCAGAGCGGCCCGTAGACGATGTAGCTGTGCCCCGTGATCCAGCCGATGTCGGCTGCGCACCAGTAGACGTCGGTCTCGGGCTTGAGGTCGAAGATCAGCGAGTGCGTCGTCGCGACGCCGACGAGATAGCCGGCCGTCGTGTGCGCGATGCCCTTCGGCTTGGCGGTCGTCCCGGATGTGTACATCAGGAACAGGAGGTCCTCGCTGTCCATCGGCTCGCACGGGCAGGTGGCAGGATCGTCCGAGACGCGGGCTTCGAGGTCGTGGTACCAGTGGTCGCGACCCTCGGTCATCGGCACCTCGTTCCCGGTGCGACGGACGACGAGCGAGGCCCGCACGCCGGGCGCCTCCGCCATCGCGTCGTCCGCAACGCGCTTCAACGGCACCGGCTTGCCGCGGCGCCAGGCCTCGTCCTGCGTGACGAGCACCTCGCAGCCCATGTTGTTCATCCGGTCAGACAGGGAGTCCGCCGAGAAGCCGCCGAAGACGACCGTGTGCGGTGCCCCGAGCCGGGTGCAGGCGAGCATCGCCACGGCGAGCTCGGGAACCATGCCCATGTAGATCGCAACCGCAGTGCCCTTGCCGACGCCGATCTCCTTCAGCGCGTTCGCCATCCGCACTACGTCGCGCTGGAGCTCGGCATAGGTGATCGTTCGCGTGTCACCCTCGGGCTCGCCTTCCCAGTGGTACGCGACCCGGTCGCCCAGTCCCGCCTCGACGTGGCGGTCGACGCAGTTGTAGGCGACGCTCAGCTTGCCGCCGAGGTACCACTGCGCGTAGGGCAGCTCCCAGCGATAGAGCTCACCGAACGGCTCGAACCACGTGATGCGCTCGCGGCCGCTGCGCTCCCAGAATGCCTCGAAGGGCTCGTCGTAGACCTCGGCGCCGGCGTTTGCCTGCGCCGTGAACTCAGGCGACGGCGGAAAACGCCGCTCCTCGTCGGACAGCGTCTCGATCGTGTGATCGCTCACGCGTCTCCGACTTCGAGGTCGTACGGAAAGCGGGTCAGCACCTCGCAGCCGTCGTCTGTGACGAGCACGATGTCCTCGAGCCGGACGCCGCCGATCGCGGGGTCGTAGCACCCCGGCTCGATGGTGACGACGTCGCCGGCGACGAGCCGGCCGCCGGGCAGCAGGCCCATGTACGGCCCCTCGTGCACCTCGAGGCCGACGCCGTGACCGAGGCCATGGAAGAAGCCGCGGTTCAGCACCTCGCCAGGAGTTTTCGTGCGCTGCGTCTCGAAGCCCGCGGCCTCGTAGACCTCGCAGGCGGCATCGAACACCGTGCGGCACTCGACGTCGGCCCGGATCAGTGCCGTCGCAGCATCGAGTGCCTCCTTCGTCACCGTGTGCCATTCCCGCACCTCCTCCGACACCGGCCCGACGACGAACGTCCGGGTCATGTCGGCGAAGCAGGACGAGGCGTCGTCGCGCGGCCAGAGGTCGAACACGACCGGATCGCCGAACCTGATCGGCCCATGGCCCATGTCGTGACCCGCTGCACCTTGCGGCCCGGGCGCGACGACGAACTCCTCGGCAGAGCAGCCGTGCTCGGCGAAGACGCGCCGCATCGCAGCCTTCACGCGCTCGACCGTGAGCGGCTCTCCGGCGAGCCACAGCACGCCGTCGCCGTTCTCGGCCTGCCGCAAGAGTGAGACGCCGGCGGCGAGACCCGCCTCGGCGGCGCGCTGCGCACGCCGGATGCCGTCGAGCTCGGCGCCCGCCTTGACGCGGCGGCGCCCGTCGAACACCTCCTGGTCGACCGTCAGCTCGATGCCTTCGCGCCGGATCCGGTCGAGGTAGCCGGACGGGAACGTGTTCGGCACCGCAGCACTCTTCACGCCTGCATGGGAGACGGCCCGGGCCGCCCATTCGTGGCGAATCTCGAGCCAGCCGAGACCCTGCGCGTAGAGCTCGTCGATCCCGATCTCCTCCAGGGGATGGACGGTGATGTCGCGCCCGACGCCGCGGATCCGGTCGACCTCCATCGAGCCGACATAGACGTGCCGGGCTCCGTCACGCTCGAGGTAGACGAAGGGGTCGGGAACGCCGAGCGGAACCTCGTGGCGCAGCTCGGGTGAGCGAAAGGTGTCGCCGATGATCAGGACGTCGGTCATCGCTTCGATCCTATCTCCCTGGTCGATCAGGGAGCGAGGTCGTACGGGTAGTCCGTCAGGACCTCGCAGCCGTCCTCCGTGACGAGCACGAGATCCTCGACGCGGACGCCTCCCCACCCGCGCCGGTAGAGCCCCGGCTCGAGAGCGATCACGTCGCCGACGACGAGCTCGTGGCTCACCCGGCTGACGCCCGGCGCCTCGTGCACCTCGAGCCCGACCCCGTGGCCGAGGCCGTGGTTGAACCCCTCGTCCTGCGGCTTCCCCTGCGGGCGGTTCGACTGGGTCAGGTGGCCGCGCGCCTCGTAGAACGCGCAGACCGCCCGGTGAATAGCTCCCCCTTCGATCCCGGGGCGCACCATCGCGATCGCGAGCTCGAGCGCCTCGACGGACTGGGCATGCCACTCGGTCAGGGTCGGGTCGGCATTCCCGACGCGGAACGTCCGCGTCATGTCCGCGAAGCACGCGCTGTCGAAATGCTGCGGGAAGAGGTCGCAGAGAACGGTGTCGTCGTTGTCGACGCGGCCATGGCCCGGCTCGTGGCCGTCGGCCGACTGGGCGCCGTGGGCGACGATCATGTCGTCGCCGCGACAGCCGAGCTTGGCGAACGTGGTCGCGGCCGCCGTCCGGAGCAGCTCGCAGGTGAGCGGCTCGCCGTCGACCACCCGGCCGCCGTCGCCCGGCTCCGAGCGCGCGAGCAGCGCCGCGATAGCCCCCATACCGGCCTCGGCTGCCTTCTGGGCGACGCGAATCCCCGCGAGCTCGAAGTCCGACTTGCGCCGCCGCCGGTCGTCGAAGAAGCGCTGGTCGACGCGGAGCTCGACGCCGTCGGCCCGCAGCCGGTCACCCACGCCGAGGGGGAAGCGGTCGGGAACGACCGCACGCTCGATCCCGAGCGACGCCACCATCTGCGAGAGCAACGCCGGGAAGACCTCGTACGCATCGAGCCCCTGGGCGAGCAGCTCGTCGAGCGGAAACGTCTCGGCGGCAACGAGCTGGATCGTCGGGTCGCGCTCGGCGATGCGATCGCCCTCGACGCTCCAGACGATCGCGATGCGCCGGCCGTCGGCCTCTGCGTAGATGAACGGGTCGCCGATGTCGACCGGAACCTCGTGTCGGAGCTCGGGCAGACGGACCGTGTCGCCGATCAAGAGGACATCTGGCACAGGGTCCAACGGCACAGAGGCGGAGCCTATCGGTAGGGTCCGCCGATGGACGACCTTTCGACGCTCCGCGAGCGGCTCGCGGAGATCTCAGACCTCGGCCGCGCCGCAGGGGTGCTCGGCTGGGAGCAACGCGTCTCGATGCCGCCCCTCGGGACCGAGTCGCGTGCCGAGTCCCTCGCGACGCTCGGCCGCATCATCCACGACCGGTTCACCGATCCCGAGATCGGGCGCCTGCTCGACAGGCTCGCCCCCCTGGAGGAGTCGCTGCCCTACGACTCCGACGACGCGAGCCTCATCCGCATCACGCGCCGTGACTGGCAGAAGGCCTGCCGCGTTCCCACCGAGCTGCGGGTCGAGATGACCCGCGCCGCGGCAAGCGGGCATCACGCGTGGGTCGAGGCGCGGAGGAACGACGACTTTGCCTCGTTCCTGCCGTACCTGCGGGCGAATGTCGAGCTCAAGCGGCGTTACATCGAGTGCTTCGAGCCGGCCGACCTGCCGTACACGGCGCTGCTCGACGACTACGAGCCTGGCATGACGACGACCGAGGTGCGGGAGGTTTTCGCGACGTTGCGGCCCGCGTTGACCGACCTCGTGCGCACCGCCCCCGAGGTCGATGCGTCGTTCCTGCACGGGTCGTTCGATCCCGACGCGCAGCGGCAGTTTGCCGAGCGCGTCGTCGGCACGCTCGGTTTCGAGCAGGGTGCCTGGCGGCTCGACCCGACTGCCCACCCATTCTGTACCTCGTTCTCGAACCGCGACGTGCGGCTGACGACGCGCTACCGGCCCGACGATCTGGAGTCGGTGTGGTCGACCCTCCACGAGGCGGGCCACGGGCTCTACGCCCACGGCATCGCCGATTCGCTGATGCGCTCGACCCTCAGCGGCGCGCCGTCGCTCGGGATCAACGAGTCGCAGAGCCGCACGTGGGAAAACCTCGTCGGCCGAAGTCGTCCCTTCTGGACGTTTTGGTACGAACCATTGCAGGAGACGTTCCCCGATCAGCTCGGCACCGTCGACCTCGACACATTCGTGCGGGCGATCAACCGCGCCGAGCCCGGCCTGATCCGGGTCGACGCCGACGAGACGACGTACTCGCTCCACATCATCCTCCGCTTCGAGCTCGAGCAGGAGCTGATCGCCGGGACGGTCGCACTCGAGGATCTACCCGAGATCTGGAACGCCCGCATGAAGGAGTTTCTCGGCGTCGACGTGCCGTCGAACACGGACGGCGTGCTCCAGGACGTGCACTGGTCCGGTGGCGGGATCGGCTACTTCCCGACCTACGCGCTCGGCAACGTGATCTCGCTGCAGATCTGGGCGAGGGTACGGGAGGCGCTGCCCGATCTCGACGATCAGATGGCGGCGGGCAACCTGATGGAGCTCTCGAACTGGCTGCGCGACAACCTGTACTCCTCCGGCCGCAAGCTGACGCCGAAGGAGACGATCGGGCGGCTCACGGGATCGGACGCAATCGACCCGCAACCGTACCTCGCCTACCTCGGCGACAAGATGGCGCAGCTTTCTCGCTGAGTCGAGCCGGCGGATGCTGGGAGAGCACGAACAGGAAGCGATCCGGGGAGTCCTCGCGGGGCTCGAGCGGGACGTCCCGCTGCTGCTCGAGCTCGGGCCGGAGGAGAGCCCGGTGACCGTGCTCGCCGGCAACCGCGAGATCGACTTCGGCTCCGAGACGCAGGCGTTGCTCGAGCGGCTCGCCGGGCTCTCCGACCGGCTCACGCTGACCGTGACCGAGGTCGAGGAGAAGGGGAGCTGGCCGCGGACGACGGTCGGCGAGCGGCTGGTCTACCGGGGCCTCCCCTGGGGCTTCGAGCTGACGACGATCGTCGGTGCGATTGCCGAGGCAGGCCGCGCCACGAGCTCGCTGTCGGCGGCGTCGCAGGCGGCGATCTCCGGGCTCGAGCGGGACGTCGATCTCGAGGTGTACGTCACGCCCACGTGCCCGCACTGCCCGCCGGCCGTGCTCCAGGCCTACCGCTGCGCGCTCGCCTCGCCGCGGATCTCTGCAGCCGCGGTGGAGGCCACCGAGTTCGCGGCTGCGGCAGACCGCCACGGTGTCGTGTCGGTACCTGCGACCGTCGTCAACGGCCGGCTCGCATGGACCGGCGCGCTGCCCGAATCGGCGTTCGTCGAGCGACTGCTGCTCGCCGTCGGCGTGGTTCTCTAGACTCGAACGGTGGGGCCACTCGAGCGAGGTCAGGCGATCCTGGACGACGTCACGGAGCGCGTGCTCGCGGAGCTTCCCGCGGACGCGGTCATCTTCGATGCGCACACGCACCTCGGCGACGACATCGACGGCATGCGGGGACGGCCCGACGAGATGCTCGACATCTTCGATCGGGTCGGGATCACGCGCTCGTTCACGTTCTGCCTCGACGAGCCCGACCGCGAGCCCGCCTTCAGTGCGGCGAACGACCGCACGCTCGCGTACGCGGCCGAGCATCCGGATCGGATCATTCCGTTCGTCCGGCTCGATCTCGGCGAGAGCCCGATCGAGGAGGCCAATCGCTGTCTCGACCTCGGCGCTCGCGGCATCAAGCTCCACCCCCGGGCCCAGAAGTTCTCGCTCGGAGACGAGCGCCTCGACGCCGTGTTCGCAACGGCGGTCGAGCGCGACGTGCCGATCCTGATTCACGGAGGCCGTGGCCTGCCACCGATCGGCGACCACCTCGCAGCACTCGTCGAGCGTTACACCGGCGTCCGGCTGATCATCGCCCATGCCGGCATCGCCGACCTCGGCGGACTGGCGGGGCACTTTGCTCAGGTGCCCGGCGTGTTCTTCGACACCTCGGTGTGGAGCATCGTCGACCTCGTCGACCTGATGCGGCAGGTCGCGCCGCAGCAGATCCTCTTCGCAACCGACTACCCGTACGGACGGCTGCCGAACGCGCTGCTGCTTGCACTCCGCGCCGCCCGGCTCTCGCACTTCGACGAGGCCGAGATCCGTGGCATGCTCGGCGAGACGGCCCAGGGAATCGCTGCTGGTGCGCCGCTTCCGACGCTGACGCCGGCACAGGGACCTACCGAGATCACGCACCCCCTGCCGCTCGCGCGTATCCACAACTACATCGGCATGGCGACCCCGCTGCTCTGGATGCGTCAGCCCGACGTTGCAGGCGGCCTCGGCCTCGCGCTCAACGCCGCCCACGAGGCGAACATCGACGGTGTGCCCGACGCCGATCTGATCCGCACCGCCCTCACCGCGGCGGCCGAGCTGTGGGCAGGCATCGGCGAGATCGAGGATCGCGACGAGTCCGAGCGGATCGCGCGGCCCGCGCGGCAGCTCGTCCACATCGCGGACATCCTGGCCGTGACCGCGCGCTGAGGCTTCTACAGAGCTGCGGTCGCGCGCTCGACGAGCGTCTCGAGCACCTGCCGTTTCCACGCGCTCTGCGGGTGCCCCGGCAGCCCGGCGAGCGGATCGACCGGGTCGAGAGCGCGTGGGACATTGGCGACCCCGGCCGCGGCGAGCATGACCGTGTCACCGCTGCGGGCGGCGGCGACCGAGACGAGCGGGAACGAGAACGCCTGGCGCTCTCCGGTGCGGAGGTAGACGGACGCCTCCGGCGGAGTCGGAAGGCGCACCGCTACGACGATCTCGCCGACGGCGAGCGTGACGAGCGAGCGGTTGTCGTCGGTGGGCCGGCGATAGAGCTCGAGCAACGGCAGCTCTCGCTCACCCGCGCCCGACCGCACGACGACGACCGCGCCCGAGACTGCGAGCGGAGGCGCGAGATCGGAAGGATGGGCCGAGATGCAGTCCCCTGCTTCGAGGTTGTGCTTTCGGTGGTCGCCGATCTGGGCGTAACAGGTATCGCCGCCGCCGAGCCAGCAGGTCCACTCCTCGCCGCGGTAGTACCAGCAGCGGGTGTGCTGGCAGAGATTCCCGCCGACCGTCCCCTGGTTGCGGAGGAGCGGGGAGGCAGCGAGGCCGGCGGCCGTCGCAACTGCTGCGTACGGCGCGAGGAGCTCCGAGGCGGCGAGCTCGGCGAGCGTCGCCGTCGCCCCGATGCGCACGCCGTCGCCGTCTGACCCGATGCCTCCGAGCCCCGCGTCCTGCAGGTCGACGAGGAGCGACGGCGAGCGGATGCCGCGATCGATCTGGCCCGCAAGGTCGGTCCCACCGGCGAGGACGGCCGCACCCTCCTGCGAGAGCAGCTCGAGCGCCTCCTCGAGCGATGCCGGCCTTGCGTAGGAGGTGCTCACGCGAGCGCTTCCAGCACCCGGTCGCGCGTCAGAGGCAGCGCCGCGGCACGCCGTCCGGTGGCGTGGGCGAATGCATTTGCGATCGCCGCTGCGGTGGGCACGATCGGTGGCTCGCCGAGGCCCTTCGAGCCGGTGGTCGGCAGGTTCGCATCGGGGATGTGAGGGAAGTCGATCACGATCTCGGGCACGTCCACGATGGTCGGGATCTTGTAGTCGTCGAGATGACCGGTGAGCGGCACTCCGGTCGTCGGGTCGATGACGAACTCCTCGGTCAGCGCAAATGCCATGCCCTGCAGGATGCCCCCCTCGACCTGGCTCGACGCGGTCAGCGGGTTGACGATCCGCCCGACGTCGTGGACGGCGACGATCCGCTCGACACGCACTTCGCCGAGACCGGGATCGACCGCGACCTGCGCAATCTGGCAGCCGAAGGTGTGCACGACGAAGCCGTCCGGATTCGGGCCTCGGGAGCCGGAGCCGTCGATCGTCGCGTTCCCGAGCTTCTCCGTCACGTCGGTCACCTCGACGTCGATCGCTCCGTCCGAGGAGCGGATCCGGCCGTCACGCACCTCGAGATCGCCCGCGGCGATCTCGTAGACGTCGCCCGCGAGCTGCAGCAACGTCTTCCGCACCTTCGCCGCGGCCGAGCGGACGGCCGGCATCACCGAGGGAGTCGTCTGAGATCCGCCCGCGACGGGCCCGTAGACGTTATGGCGGGTGTCGCCTCCGACGACGCGGACGGAGCCGAGTTGCAGCCCGAGCTCCTCCGCGGCGACCATCTGCGCGCTCGTGAGGGTTCCCGTGCCGATGTCCTGGATGCCCGTCACCACGTAGGCATGCCCCTCCGCATCGAGGCGAACGGTTGCGTGGGACGGCGGCCCACCGCCACCCCACCAGATCTGTGTCGCGCAGCCCATGCCGCGCAGGAGCCCGTCGCCACTCTCGACCCGGAGCGCCTCGCGCCCGTCCCAGCCGGCGAGCTCGGCGGCACGGTCGTAGCACGCGAGCAGCTGCTTGCTCGAGTACGGCATGCCGCTGACCTGGTCGACGTCGGCGTGGTTCCGGCGCCGCAGCTCGAGCGGGTCCATCCCGAGGGCGAGCGCGAGCTCGTCGATCGCCTGCTCGAACGCGGTCGTCCCCTCCATCACCCCCGGCGCCCGGAACGCGTTCACCGGCCGCAGGTTGGTGCGGGCGGGAAACGAGAGCGCGCCGACGTCCGGGCAGCGATAGAGCGTCCGCGCCGGAATGAGGGTGGGCATTGCCCAGCCGCCCTGCCCCATCGACAGAACCGCCTCCGCCTCGATCGCGGTCAGCGTGCCGTCGCGGGAGGCGCCGAGGCGATACGTCTGCTGGGTCGCAAACCGGCGCCCGCCGTCGAGCATCTCCCCGTGGCGGTCATTGACGAGGCGCACCGGGCGACCGGTGACGCGTGCCAGCTCCGCCGCCGCGAGCGCCTCGAAGCCCGCGCCCTGCTTGCCGCCGAAGCCGCCGCCGACGAACTCCGTCCGCACCCTGACGTCGTCCTTCCGCAGCCCGAATGCTGTCGCGAGCTCGTCGCGCGCGGAGAACATCCCCTGCGTCGACACCCAGGCCGTGAGCTCGTCTCCGTCCCAGGAGGCCACTGCCGCGTGGGGCTCGAGCGGTGCCTGCAGCTGCGCAGGCGTCGAGATCGAGACCTCGACCGTGACTTCCGCGGCAGCGAGAGCTGTCTCCGCGTCGCCGCGCGAATCGTCGCTCGGCTCGCCGATGAAGTGCTGTTCGTTGACTGCGACGCGGGGGTCGACGACGTGTGCGAGCGCCTCGATGTCGAGGGCAAGGGCCTCGACCCCATCCAGTGCCGCCTGAAGCGTGTCGGCGGCGACAACGGCGATTGGCTGCCCGGCGTAGCCCGACTCGGGCGCAAGGAGTGGAGCAGCACGCGTCACCGAGAGCTCGCTCTCGGGTCCGATCACCGCGCGTACACCCGGGATCGCGAGCGCTGCTTCGATGTCGAGCGAGCGCACGAGCCCGTGCGCGACGGGTGAGCGCAGGACGGCCGCGTGGAGCATCCCGGCGAGCTTCACGTCGACCGTGTAACGCGCTCGACCCGTTGCCCTCACCATGCCGTCGAGGCGCGGAGCGGGCGTGCCGACGACCGTCAACTCGTCGTCCGCCGTCCAGCTCTGGACATCGTCCGTCTCATCGACGAGGACCCAGACATCCTCGTACCTTCCCTCCATCTCCTTCTGCGTGCGAACGAAGCGGGCCGTCATGCGCTACCGGCGGCGCGCATGATCGCGCGCTCGATCTTCGGGTACGCCCCGCAGCGACAGAGGTTGCCGGCCATCGCCGCGTGGATCTCCTCGCGGGTCGGCTGCGGGGTGCGCTCGAGGAGCGCCGTCGCGCTGACGATCTGACCAGGCGTGCAGAAGCCACACTGCAGCGCATCCTCGACCACGAACGCGTCCTGGATCGCGGCCGCCCGACCGGTCGAGAGTCCCTCGATCGTCGCGATCTCGTGACCCTCGGCAGCTTCCGCGAGCAGCAGGCACGAGTTCACCGGCCAGCCGTCGAGGAGCACGGCGCAGGCACCGCAGGCGCCCTCACCGCAGGCGAGCTTCGTCCCGAGAAGCTCGAGGTCGTCGCGCAGAACCGCGAGCAGCCGACGGCCGTTCGGCTCGACGAGATGGGCCTGGCCGTTGACTTCGAGCGCGATCGTCACCCCTCTAGGACTACAGGTGGCCGCCTCCGCTCGTCAAGCGGGGTAGGATCGGCCGGTGCGCCGCGCCATCCCCATTCTCGTTCTCGCCCTCGCGCTGCTCGCGGCCGGGTGTGGCGGCTCGTCCGACGACGCCGCGGGCACCACCGCAACCGGATCGATCGACACGACATCGACCGGTACCGCGACGGTCGGCCCGGACGGCTGCAGCGACGTCACGGTGCCGAAGGCACGCGCGGACGGCGGAGCAACGGAGCCGAAGGAGCGCCTCGACCCCGAGAAGACCTACAAGCTCGTCTTCAAGACGAACTGTGGCTCGTTCACGGTGACGCTCGACCAGGCCAAGGCGCCCGCGACGAGCGCCTCCCTGGTCTCGCTCGCGAAGGCAGGGTTCTACGACAACACGATCTTCCACCGCATCGTGCCGGGCTTCGTGATCCAGGCAGGCGACCCGACGCAGGCAGGGAGCGGCGGGCCGGGCTATTCCACCGTTGATCCGCCGCCCTCCGATACCACGTACACCGAAGGCATCGTGGCCATGGCCAAGACCGGGGCCGAGGCGCCCGGAACCTCGGGCAGCCAGTTCTTCGTCGTCAGCGGCCCGAACGCCGCGACGTTGCCTCCCGACTACGCTGTCGTCGGCAACGTGACGAGCGGTATGGACACGGTCAAGCGCATCGACGGCTTCGGCGACGTCAACGACCCGAACGGGGCGCCAACCCGACCGGTCGTCATCGAATCGGTGACGGTCGAGGAATCATGAGCATCGCCGCCGTCGTGCTCGCCGCCGGTGAGGCGTCGCGATTCGGCACGCCGAAGCAGCGCCTGCTGCTGCCCGAGGTGCTCGAGCGGCTGGAGCAGAGCCCGGTCGACGACATCGTGGTGGTCGCGGGCGCGCACACGCTCGAGACGCCTGCGCGCGTCGTAACCTGCGCCGGCTGGAAGCGCGGGCCTGGTGCATCGCTCTCGAGCGGTCTCGAGGAGCTCGGCGACGACGTCGAGGCCGCCATCGTGGTGCTCGCCGACGGGCCCGACCTCGCACCGGAAGCGGTCGAGCGCGTGATCGCCTCCTGGCGTGCCGATGGCGGCGCGGTCGTCGCAGCCTCCTACGGTGGTGAGCGCGGCCATCCGCTGCTCGTCGCCCGCGAGGCGTGGGAGGAGATCCCCGATGCAGGACTGCGCGTGCTCGAGGCCCGCCTCGTCCCATGTGACGATCTCGGCGATCCCGGCGACGTGAACACGCCGGCCGATCTGCCGCCGCGCCTGCGCTAGCGTCAGGCGCCGGCCGAGCGCAGCTCGCTCAACCTGTCCATCAAGCCGGCCGGCATCCGCTCGACAGCCGTCGTCTGCACGTACTGGCGCAACGACACCTCGAAGCGATAGCGGCGCCGGCAGTAATCACATCCGTCGAGGTGCGACTCGGCCTGCTCGACCTCGGCATCCGTGAGCGCACGATCGAGGTAGCCCTGGAGGAGCTCCTCGCACGCTTCGCACGGTCCGTGGCTCATGAGATCGCCTCCTCTGCAAGCTGTTGCTTCAGCAACCGCCGGCCGCGGTGAAGACGCGACATCACGGTGCCGATCGGAATATCGAGGATCTGGGCTGCATCCGCGTAGCTGAACTCTCCGATGTCGACGAGTACGACGGTATCGCGAAAATCGTGCGGAAGCGAGGAGAGCGCGTTCACGATCGAGTCCTGCGAGAGGTTCTCGACGACGCGCTCCTGGTCGAGGGCCTGCTCGCCCTGGGCCTCGGCCATCTTGTTCGCGAGGTAGTAGTCGCCCTCCTCGATCGGCTGCATGTCGGGCGTCCGTTGGATCTTGCGACCGCGGTCGAGGTTGAGGTTCGTGAGGATGCGCAGGAGCCACGCACGGAGATTCGTGCCCGGGGTATAGGAGCGCCAGCTCCTGAAAGCACGACCGTAGGTGTCCTGGACAAGATCCTCTGCCTCTTCGCGTGTGCTGACGAGCCTGCGGGCGACGCGGTACACCTGATCGGCGAGTGCAAGCGCCTCTTCCTCGAAGCGAACCCGATCGCGGGCTTCAACCGCGATCCGTCTCCCTTCGATCTCGGGCTCTGCCTCACCCACCCTGCAACCGTATCGGTAACAGACGCATCAACGTGCGTGGCCGCTCCGGTATTCCTCCGCCGCGCACCTCTAGACGATCTCGAGCTCGCGGAACCCGGCTTTCGCCATTGCCGCGACGAGCGCATCCCGCGACGTCTTCTCGTCGTCGAACTCGAGCATGACCTGGCCCATCAGGTTCGCGTTCGCGCTCTCGAGGCCGTCGTGGCCGCGCAGCGTTGCGGCCAGCCGGTTCACGCAGCGCTCGCAGCGGATCCCGGTGACCTGGAGTGTCTCGGACTGTGTCGCCATCTACGAGGATGGTACCGGGGCGCCGGCCCGTCGCAGCTGCACGTCGACGTCGGCGAACCCGATCAGGACCGGATCGTGGGTCGCGCAGATGAAGGTCGTGCCGTGCTCGTGGGCGATGTCGGCGAAGAGGCCGCCGAGCGTGAGGGCCGCGGCAACATCGACGCGCGAGGTCGGCTCGTCGGCAATGATCACCGGTGTCCTCGCGGCAAGGGCGCGGGCCACCGCAACTCGCTCGCGCTGTCCGGCGGAGAGCAGGTCCGCGAGGCGGTCGGCGTGCTCGGCGAGACCGACGGCGACGAGCGCGTCGATCGCGCGCTCGTGCGCCTCGATCCCCTCGATCCCGCGAATGGCGAGACCGAGCTCGACGTTCTCGCGGGCGGTGAGAAACCCCGAGAGACCGGGCGACTGGCCGATGAACGCGACCGTGTCGCGGCGAAACCGAGCCCGTGCGTCGCGATCGAGCTCGGACATCGACCGCCCGCCGATCAGTACCTCGCCCTCGTCGGGAAGGTCGAGCCCGGCGACGAGCGAGAGCAACGTCGACTTGCCGGAGCCGGAAGGCCCGGTAACGACCGAGAGCCGGCCCGGAGCGAACGTGGCGGTGAGGGCGTCGAGTGCGGTGTCCTGGCCATAGCGGCGCGTCACGCCCTTGAGCTCGACGAGCGCACCGGCGGCTCCCTCGATCTCGGGGAGCATCAGCGGGGTCGCGGGCGAGACGCCGAGAGGGCGTAGCTCGACGACGCCGTTACGGGCAGTCACGGTTGCCCGATCGACGATGCCGGCGTCACGCAGCGCCTCCTCGGAGATCCGCACCCAGCCGCCGCGGCCGACCACAACGGCAGCGCTCTCGCCGCTTCGCTCCTCGCTGACACGTCCGTCGCGGATGTGGACGACGCGGTCGGCGATGGCGGCCGAGCGCGGGTCGTGGCTGACGACGAGCGCTGTCACGCCCTCCTCGCGCGAGAGCTCGGCGAGGAGCGAGTAGACGGCCGCGGCGCTGAGCTCGTCGAGCTCACCCGTGGGCTCGTCGGCGATCAGGAGTCGGGGCCGATGGGCGAGAGCGGCGCAGAGGGCAATCCGCTGCTGCTCGCCGCCCGACAGCTCGCGGGGATGCGCGTCTGCGCGGTCGCGCAGCCCGACCCGCTCGAGGAGGCTGTGGGCTCGCACGAGGCGCTCCCGCTCCGAGACTCCGTGGAGGCCGAGCGGAACGGCGATCAGCTCCTCGGCCGTCAGCTCGCCTGCGAGCGCGCGCCAGTAGTGCTGATCGGCGTACCCGAGCGTCGTGGCGCGGTAGGCCGCCAGTCGCCGCTCGGACAGCGATCCGAGCTGGAGGCCGGCGACCCCGATGCTGCCGGCGCTCGGCCGCTCGAACCCGGCCAGCACGCGCATCAGCGTCGTCTTGCCCGATCCGCTCGGCCCGAGGATGACGCAGATCTCCCCTTCCTCGACGTCGAGCGTGAGGCCCTGCAGCGCGGCGACGCCGCCGTCGGCTCCGCGGTAGACGCAGAAGAGATCGCGGGCCTCGATCAGGCTCATGTCCCGGCCTCCTGCGCCCGCGCGGGGCCGCGGTCGTCACGGAACGCGCGCCGGGTCGCGAGCGCCACGAGCACGGCCGCGAGCAGCAGGTACGCAGCGGCGGCGACCACGACCACGCGAGGGTCGAACGACGTCTGCAGCGGGAGGTCGGAGGTCGTCGCCCGGGCCGTCACCGAGACGACGCGGGTGACGAGGAGCGCAAGCAGCGCTCCGGCGGCCGCGCCCGCGAGCACCCCGGCGATCCCGACGACGAGCGCCCGCACGCGCACGATGCGCCTGAGCAGCCGTGGCTCGGCACCCTGGGATTCGAGGTCGTAGAGGTCACCACGGTCATCGCGCAGATCCGACAGCACCGTGAGCGCGAGACCGAGCGCGGCGAGGAGCAACGCGACGATCGCCGCGGAGTCGAGAGCGAGGAGCGTGCCGTGTCCGAGCGGGTCGGCGCGCGCCTCGTCGAGCAACGCCGCGCGGGAGACCGACTCGACCCCGCGGAACGGAGGCTTCGCGAGCGTCGCCATCGCCGTGTCGACGCCGGCCGAGGGCACGGCGAGCCAGATCTCGTTGGTCTCGCCGGCTCCCGGCACCTGCGTGTTCACCGCCGTCGCAAGGCTCGTGCCGTCGCCGATCACCGCCTCTCCGGTCGTGCCCGGGAAGTGATCCACGACCGCCGCCACCCGCACGGGCACCCGTCGGCCGCCGATCTCGAGCGCGAGCGTTCCTCCGACACCGCCGACGAGCTCGGCAAGCCGCGGCGTCACGAGCACGGCCGGTGGCGCCGCGTCCGTCGCTTGCCTGGCGCGGATCCGCGCGTCGTTCTCCTGGTTGATCCGGTACGCGAGCGTGACGCCGTCGCCGGCCGGCTGCAGCGCGATCCCTCCCTCACCGAGCCACGACTTGGCATCGAGGCCGCGCAGCGTCAGCGAGCCGGCCAGAGGCCGACCCGCGTCAGCGCCCCGATCGACGAGCCGGGGTGGCACGAGCTCGATCGAGACGAGCTTGCCACCACGCAGCCGAGCCGGCAGCGCACGATCGAAGTGGGTTGGGGCCTTCTGATCGAGCGGGCCGAGCTCGACGAACCCGTATCTGCCGTCGGGCGTGACAATGGTCGCCCGCAACGAGACGACCCCCGGCCCCGCGTCGAAGCGGAGCCGCGAGCGAAGCGGGATGCCCTGCACGACGGAGGCGGCTGGAGGGGTTATGGCCGAGGCGAGCGAGGCACGCGAAGCGCCGGAGAAGTCGCTGCGCCAGCCGTGCAGTTTTGCCGTCTCGGCCGCCGGGAGCCCGAGCACCGTGATGCCGCTCACTCCCTCCGCGTTCCCGACGCTGCCGCGGATCCGCACGACGGGAATCGCCTCGGCGCCCGCGGTGATCGCGGCGTAGCGGCGAAGCGGCGCCGCATCGAGCACCGGGATCAACGACTTCAGATCCTCTCGAACGACAATGTCGAGAGGCACGGCGAACGATGCCTGGTCACTCTCGGCCTGCACCAGCGTGGCGCGATAGCCCTCGGCCAGCAGCGCCAGGGCGAACGCCAGTGTGAGGAAGGCGACCGTGACCGCTGCCGCACCCGGCCCCCGGCCGAGCGTGACGGCGGCAAGCCGCGCGCCGACACTGCGGTTCAGGAGCCGGCCGGCCAGACGAACGAGCGGCCCGAAGAGACGCGCGGCCGCGACCGCAGCGGCGAACGCGATCAGCCCGGGCAGGAGCAGAAGGACGATGCCGGCGTTCTGGCTCTCGGCGAGCCGCGACTGGTCTGCGGCACCGCCGAGAAGCGCCGCGATCACGAGGGCGACAGAGCCGACCGCAGCGACGTCGAGCAGGCCGAAGCGGCTCTCCGAGCGAGACGGCATCGAGGTCGCGATCGCGACGATCAAGGTCGCGAGGACGACCACGCCGACCGCGATCGCGAGCCCAGCCGGGGCGAGGACGCTCTCGCGGAGGACGGCACCGATCGGTGCACCCGCACGGCTCGCCGCGAGCGCCCCCACGGCGACGCCGACGAGCCAGCCGGCGAGCGCGCCCGCTACGGCGACGAGCGCGCTCTCGGTGAGCGTCAGGAGTCGTAGCTGCCAGCGCCGCGCGCCGTACCACGTGAGTCGCCGTCTGGCCGCCTCGAGGTCGCGCCGCATGCTGCGAGCGGCGAGGACCGCGAAGGCGAAGAGCAACGCCGCAGCCTCGCCGCCGACGAGCAGCAGCCGTCGCCCGGCGACGGTCGCGGATTGCTCCATCGCCCGGAGCTCCTCGACGGGGGCCTGCACGCTGTAGCCGATCGAGTCGCCGGAGAGCGCTGCCCGCGCCTGCTCGCTCCGCCCCACGAGACCGTCGATGTCCCAGAGTCGTGGCCTGCCGGCCGCGAGCGGCCACACCCATGCATAGCTCCGGTACGTGTTCGCGGTCGCCGGAGCCCGCGTGAGAGCCGCGATGCCCTCGGCGACGACGAGTGGGGCCGGCAGGGGCCGGTGGTACCCCGCGCCTTGCTGCAGCGCCGGGGCTAGCTCGCGATCATCGAGGGCGTTGTCGGTCGGTGCGAGGAAGTCCCCGAAGAGTTGGCTCGAGCGGAGCGTCCCCGTGCCTACCTCGACGAGGTTCAGCCCGGGAGCGTTCGGCAGCCTGCCGGTACCGCGCAGCAGCAGAACCTCGCAGCGGGCGGGAGTGCACAGGCGGGGAAGGCGTCCACTCGTCAGCCGAACGTACCGTCCGAGGCCTTCGACGCCGGCGAGCGAGACGAAGTGGCCGGCGACGGTGCTCTCACGGAAGAGAACGATGGGCGTCGGCCCCGGCAGGCCGATGTTCGCGAGCTTCGACCGTACGGTCGAATCGAGCGCGGGGTAGGACTGCGTCCCCCCGACAGGGACGCCGAACCAGACAGCGCGCAGGGAGCGCGACGCGGCCGGGATGCGATCGACGGCCTGCGAGATGCTTCGGTCCTGGGCGATCTTCGTGCCGGCGAGTACACCGATCAGCACCGCCGTTCCGATCGCGATCCCGACGGCAGCGAGGAGAGCGCCCGACGAGCGGCGGCGCACCCGGCCGAAAGCGAGCGCGACGACGTAGAGGGCGGACTTCACGCGGTGGCCTTTCGGCGACGGTAGCCCGCGGTTTTCGTCCGGTTGCCGCAGATCGTCATCGAGCACCAGTTCGAGGATCGGTTGCGTGACTGGTCGTAGAAGATCCAGCCGCACGTGTCCTTGCGGCACGCCTTGAACCGGGACCAGGTGCCCACCTGCGCAGCGGTAACGGCGATGGCTGCCATCGCGGCGAGCGCACGGTCGACCCCTTCGCCGGCAGGCTCGATCACCGGCGCGCCGTCGGCTCCGACCGCGAGCACGAAGCGGAGAGCGCCGAGCTCGGCCATGCACGTCGCGACACCGCCGGAGTCGGGAGGGAGGCCGGTCGTGTTCGCGAGAGCGAGCGACCGCAGGCACGAGCGCAGTGACCGCGCGCGCAGAAAGGACTCGGGCGAGGCCGTGCCAGAGCCCGGCTCGAGCAGTCCTCGCTGCTCGAGCCATGCAGACAGGGCGCGCGGCGACGCGAGGTCGTCCTGCGCCCATTCCGGGATCTCCGTGTTGACGAAGTCCTGCACGAGGTCGAGGGGAGCCGGCGCGGGTGCCCGGCCGGCTGGCTGGAACCCGATCACGCCGCGAGGGTACGCATCAGCAACTCCCATGTCAACACCGGCAATACATCAACAATGGTGTCTGAGACACCGGCGAAAGGGGAACGCGAGTGTCTAGACTCGGCCGCGCACGCCGTGGACGGGCCTGCCGGCCGCCTCCCAGGCGTAGTACGAGGCGCTCGGCCCGAACGACTGCTCGTACTGGACGACCCGCGGGTTGCGTCCGACCTCCAATGCGCGCTGGGCATGCCAGAGCAGGTTCGGGTCGTCGCGCTCCTCCCAGACGAGCACGAGATGCGCAGCCGTCATGTGGCCCGCGACGAACGAGCAACCGGGCGCGGGGCACGGGAACGGATCGGTGCGAACGCAATACCAGCCGAGGTAGTCGTCCGACCCGTCGTCCTCCCAGAGCTCCTCGTCCTCGACCATCTGCTCGCTGTCGAGCACCAACGATCCACGCTCTGGCGTCACCTCGTCGTTCACGGCAGCACGATAACCGCAGCGGCACGGTACGCGACGGCCCGAGCCTCCAAAGGAACGTCGAGACCCCCGGGGCTCTAGTCCGGGGGTCTCGGCGTGTCGGTTGCCGGCCCGAAGGGGAGGGGCCGGCGTTCAGGGGCGGCTACTGGGAGGGGGAGGTCGGTTGCCGCCCGAGCGTGACGGTGACGGTCTTGTTCTTGCCACCGCGGTAAATCTCGAGGTCGATCTTGTCGCCGGGCTTGTGCCCGGCGATCACGTCGCGGAGCTCGTCGATCGTCGAGACCGCCGTTCCGTCGGCCGACACGATCACGTCACCGCCCATGCGGAAGCTCTCGCCGGCGATCACGGCCTGCTCCGTCCCGACCTTGAGGCCGGCACCTTCGGCACCGGAGCCAACACCGACCGTCTGGATCACGAGACCCTTGTCGACCGGCAGGTTGAACGACTTCGCGATTACAGGGGTGATCGCGACCGCGGAGACACCCAGGTAGGCGTGATCGACCTTCCCCGAGGTGAGCAGCTGGTCGACCACTGACTTGACGGTGTTCGACGGGACGGCGAAGCCGATGCCGACATTGCCGTCGCCCGAGCCGCCGGTCTCGATCTGCGAGTTGATGCCGATGACGGCGCCTCGCGTGTTGAGGAGCGGGCCGCCGCTGTTGCCGTGGTTGATGGCGGCGTCCGTCTGGATGACGTGATCGATCGAGTAGCCGTTCGGCGCCTTGACCGCGCGCTGGAGGGCGCTGACGATGCCTGTCGTGACGGTGCGTTCGAGGCCGAACGGGTTACCGATCGCGACGACCGAATCGCCAACCTCGACCAGGGTCGAATCGGCCAGGGCGAGCGGTGTGAGGGCATCAGGGGTGGCGTCGACCTTCAGCAATGCGACGTCCGTGGACGGGTCGCTACCGACGAGCGTCGCCTTCAGCGTGTCGTCGTTCGAGAAGCGAACCTCGATCGAGGTTGCCCCGTCGATGACGTGGAAGTTGGTCACGATGTGGCCTTCCTTGTCCATCACGAAGCCCGAGCCGAGCGCCTGCGAGGACTGCTGGAACTGGCCGTTCGACGAGGTCGAGGCGCCGATCGTGCTCGTGATCTGGACGACGCCCGGCCCCATGCGCTTGTAGATCTCGTTGACCGTCAGGCCGCTGCCCGAGACGGCGGGGAGGGTGGCCGGAGCCGAGCTCGCCTGCTGCTCGACGACCGTCGTCGACCCGCCGGTGTCGAGCGCGCCGACCGCCGCCGCGCCGCCGAGGGCGACTCCGCCGCCGAGCACGGCAGCAGCTGCGAGCAGTGCGAAGGGCCGCGCCGCGGACTTCTTGCGTTTTTCCGGCTCGTTTGCGGGAGGGGTGCGCTCCGGCTCCGCCGGGGGCATCGGAACCGGGGCCGTTGGCCAGCTCGAGGTTTCCATACACCCTCTGTTATACGGGCAGCGTGGTAAACCCCTGGTTAGTAGCTGTTAAGCCAGCGTTGCGGGTCGATAGGAGCCACCTGTGAGTGCGCGTGGCCCGCCGGCACCTGCGGAGGTCAGGAGTGATGACGCGGCAACGGCAGAACGGCTCGTAGCCTCGTTCCGTCCCCGTCGGGGCTCTCGATCGTAAGCGTGCCGCCGAAGGCGGAGACGCGGTCGGCGAGGCCCTCGAGGCCCCCGCCGGGACTGAGGCACGCCCCACCGCAGCCGTCGTCGCTGACCTCGATCGCGATCGTGTCGACGTCCTCCCGAATCGTCACGGTGGCTGCCGTCGCATCCGCGTACTTGGCCGCGTTCGCGAGCGCCTCCGCGACGAGGTAGTACATGCACGCCTCGAGCTCGTGGTCGAGACGTGAGCGTGGAACGTCGATCTCGACGGGCAGGACGCCCTCGAGCCGGGGAACGAGCTGCTCGAGCGCGGCACCGAGACCCTGATCCGCAAGAACGGACGGGTGAAGCCCGCGCGCGAGCTCGCGGATCTCGCCGACGGCGAGCGCGAGCTGCTCCTCGGCCCGACCGAGGAGCTCCCCCGCACCGTCGTCCCCGCGCGCCATCCGGGCCGACGCAACGCGGAGCGCCTGCAGGGCGACGATCAACCGCTGCTGGGCGCCGTCGTGGAGGTTGCGCTCGAGCCGCCGCCGTTCGGCATCTCGGGCACGCACGAGGCGGTCGTGCGCCGCCCGAAGCTCCCGCTCCGTCCGGCGCAGATCGGTCGCGTCTCGAACGATCGTGACAACCTGGTTGTCATCGATCGGCACGACCCGGGCCTCGAACTGGCGCTCGTCGCCCCGTATCGTCGGCAGGACGTAGCCGAGCGTCTGCAGCCTGCCCGTCTCGAGGGCCTCCCGGATCGTCGTCATCAGCGGGCCTGCGACCTCCACCGGGAGCAGATCCTCCATCCGACCGCCCACAACGTCCTCCCACGGGTTCGCAAGAAGCTCGGCGTCGCCCACGAAGTCGAGGTAGGTGCCGTTCGCGTCGATGCGAAACATCAGATCGGGAATCGCGTCGAGCAGGGCGCGCATGCGCGCCTCGACATCGGGCCCGGCCGTCGTCAGGTGCTTCTCCTCCATCGTGCGAGGGTAGCGCCTCGGTTCAACCGTCTCCGAGCTCTACGGCGATCTCGACGAGTGCCCGAACGTCGTCATCGACGGTGCGGAAGTTGACGAAGCACGGTCGCAGGCCGACCTTGCCGTCGACCGTGGCGGGTGCCACCCAGACGCGGCCGTCGTCCTGGAGCGCCCGCACGAGCAGCGCGTTCGCCGCGTTCGGATCGCCCGCCTGCCCGAGGTGGCGGAAGGGAACGATCGAGAGCGGCGGCGGGCCGCAGAGAGGTTCCAGCAGCTCGTGCTCGAGCACGAGCTGGTGCAGCAGCCGCGCCTGGCGCAGATTGTCCTCGACTGCGACCCTGAACGCCTCGGCTCCATGAGCGCGGAACGCGAGCCAGAGCTTGAGCGCCCGGAAGGGGCGCGAGTACTCGAGCGTGATGTCGACCATGTGGCCGGTGCGCTCGTGCGGGATGTACGCCTCCTCGTGGGCGAACGCCTGCATCAGGTTGTCGCGGTTGCGGACGAGGAGCACCCCGCACGCCTTCGGGAGGTACAGCCACTTGTGGGCGTCGAGCGTCACCGAGTCGGCCCGGTCGAGCCCGGCGAACAGATGGCCCGCGGATGGCGTGGTGGCAGCGGGCAGCCCGTAGGCCCCGTCGACGTGGAGCCACACGCCCTCCTCGGCACACACGTCCGCGAGCGAGCCGATCGGATCGACGGCGCCGGTCAGTGTCGTGCCCGCTGTCGCGACCACCGCCACCGGCACGCACCCTCCTGCCCGGTCGGCTCGAATCGCCTCCTGGACCGCCTCTGGCTGCAGCCGGCGGTCACGGTCGATCGGGAGCGACCGAACGCTCGCCGACCCGATCCCGAGGATCTCGGCGGCCCGCTCGATCGAGTAGTGCGCCTCGCTCGAGCAGTACAGCGTCGCCTGGGTGCCGCCGAGACCGTGCCGACGCGAGCCGGGAATCGCCCACTCCCGCGCTGCCGCGAGTGCGGTCATGTTCGAGACGGTGCCTCCACTCGTGAACGCGCCGCCCTCCGCCGGATACCCGACGAACTCGGCCACCCAGCGAATCGCCTGATCCTCGACCTCGGTTGCCGCTGCCGCCCAGACCGCGAGGTTGACGTCGAAGCAGGATGCGAGCAGGTCGCCGATGACGCCGATCTCGAGCCCCGACGAGCCGACGAACGCGAAGTAGCGAGGGCGGGGCTGGGCGAGTGACCCGTCGAGCACGCGGCGCGCATCCTCGAGCACCTCGAGCGCGCTCGTCGACACCTCGGGCAGCGGTGCGGCGAGCAACGACTGCAGGTGATCGTCGATCGGCGGCTCCTCCGGGCGTGCCTGGTCGAAGCTGGCCCAACCCTCGGCGACGATCTCCGCCGCACGTTCGAGCGCCTGCTCACGGGTGACGTCGAGACGAAGGCTCACGCCTGCAGCGTAGAGATGTCCGCGAGCACGCGTCCTTCGGCGGTGACAGCGGCCGTCACCACGGTGATCGGTTCGATTGCAGGCCCCTCGAGAGCGGTTCCGTCGACGAGCGAGAACAGCGAGCCGTGGCACGCGCAGCGAATTGCCTCACCCTCGAGCCACCCGTCGCCGAGCGGACACTCCTCGTGCGTGCACCAGGTCTCGAAGGTCACATAGTGATCGCCGGTGCGGGCGATCACGAGCGAGAGCCCCTCGGCCGTCGCCGCTCGGAGCTCACCGTCGGCGAGATCCGCCGCTCCGAGATCGACGCTCGGCATCAGGCATCCCAGCGCACGTGAAGGTGCTGCGGCGCCCGGAACTCCCAGCCGCTGAACACGGCCGGCCGGTCGTCGTCAGCGCGCAGGTTCGGCAGTCGCTCGAAGAGCCGCTCGATCGCGATCCGCATCTGGACCCGCGAGAAGTGATGCCCCGAGCAGAAGTGGGGGCCGAAGCCGAACGCGCCGTGGTTGCGCCGCGGGCGGAAGAGGTCATAGGAGTCGCCGTTCGACCCCCAGACCTCCTCGTCGCGGTTGGCCGACGAGACGAGAACGCCGAGGTTCGCACCGACCGGAAGGGTCACCCCGCCGAGCTCGGTCTCCACGACCACCCGCCGCGTCTGCGTCCCGATCGGCGAGACCCAACGCAGCCCCTCCTCGATCGCGTCGCGCACGAGCCCGGACGGGTCGGCCGCGAGCGCGAGCGCCTGGCCCGACTCGAGCAGCCCGGCGACGGTCGATCCGGCCGCGTGTCCCGGCTCCTGCATGCCGCCGAGCAGGATCACCTTGAGCGTCGGCAACACCGCCGCTACGCGCTCCTCGAACGATCCTTCTGCGTGCTGCAGCATCGTCGCAATGGTGCTCGCGTCCGGAGCCGCCCACAGTCGTTCGAGCACCGGCGCGAGGTCCCGGTCGATCTCGGCACCGGTCGCATCCGAGACGGCCCACTTGGCAGGATCGTCCTCGAAGTTGATCGCCCCCTGAGCGAGGCCGTAGAACCAGCGGCGCAGCGTATCGCCGTCGATCTCGCCGAGCCCGAGCACGCGCCCGAGCGAGAGCACGGAAACGGGCTCGAAGTACTCGCTCATCAGCTCTGCCGCACCACGCTCGGCGATCGTGTCGAGGAGCGTGTCGACGATCGGCGTGACGAGATCCGGCGTCGTCGCCTCGACGACGCGTGGCCGGAGCGAGGGGTCGAGCATGGCGCGGAGCCTCTTCTGCGGCGCGCCGTCGAGGACGAGGATGCTCGGCCCGCCCATCACCCGGTCGAGCGGAGAAGGGGTCACCGACGAGTCGATCAGCTCCGGGCGAGAGGCAGCAAACTCGACATCGGCCCACCGCGTGACGAACCAGAGACCGACAGCCGGGACGAAGCACACCGGGGCCTCGCGTCGCATGCGGGCATAGATGGGGTAGGGATCCTCGTCGAGCTGCTCCACCGTGAGCTCCGCCGCCCAGGCCTCGACGGCGCTCATGGGCCGATCTCCCCGACGCGCTCGACCACCTCGCTGCACCACGCCGGATAGAGGGCGAGGTCATCGACGAACTGGGAGGGCTTGATGCAGAACGTCGTGAACCCACGCTCGAGCTGGGCCGGGATCGACGCGATCGCAGGGGCGAGGGGCGAGGGGCTCGTGTCGTCCGGGAACACGGCGCGCATCCCACCGACCAGCTCGAGCTCCGCGAGGTCACGACCCGCTGCGGTGAGGCCGTTGCGCAGCACCGCCATGTCGTCCTCGGAAGGCTGGCCGAGCGGGTGGAAGCCGTGGGCGTACCGGACGAGCCGACGCAGGAGGCGTGGGTGCACGGATTCACCGCCGAGCCACAGCCTCGGCCCGTCCGGGCGCCAGGCCTTTGGCTCGAGAAAGACGTCCTCGTACGCATAGTGGTCGCCGGAGAAGGACGAGGGGGTTCCCCGCCACAGCCCCTCCCACGCCGCAAGGTGCTCGTCGAGCAGGGCGCCGCGCCGCCCGAACGGCACGCCGAGCGCCTCGTACTCGTCGCGGTGCCAGCTGACGGTTGGCTGCACGATGAGGCGCCCTTCGGAGAGGAGGTCGAGCGTGCCGAGCTCGCGGGCGAGGAGGAGCGGATGGCGGAGCGGTGCGATCACCGCGCAGGCGGCGAGCCGCAGCCTGGTCGTCACAGCGGCGATCGCCGAGAGCAGGACGAGCGAGCTCGGCCACGGCATCGCCGGATCCTGATTGCCCGGCATTGCGTAGTCGCGAGGGTTGCCCATGATCCCGTCCGCGCCCGCGCTCGGGCCGAGCACGATGTGCTCGCTCACCATCACCGCGTCGAATCCGGCCTCCTCGGCGACGACGGCCATCTCGACGAGCCCCCGGAGATCGCGCGGCGGCGTGAGTGTCCAGTTCTCGCTCAGGACGAGGACGAGCTTGAGCTCGCTCAGCACGGCACCCCTGCGACGAGAGCAGCGGCGGCATCGACGGCGGCGCGCTGATGCGGCTCGAGCTCCTGGCCGGGGATGCGGGCGAGATAGGCGAACGGATCGTCGATGCCGGCCGAGACGCCGGACAGCGCCTCGATCACCGAGAGCCCGCAGAACGGCACGTGCCCGGCCGAGTAGCCGCCTTCGTGCGACGCGACGAGCCTGCCGTCGCAGAGACGTGCCGTCGCGTCGAGCAGGCGCTCGGTCATGGCGCCGAACGTCGCGGCGGGCAGTTGCATCCGCCCGAGCGGATCGAGCGCACCCGCGTCGAACCCGCAGGCGATCACGACGAGCTCGGGTGCGAACGCCTCGAGGGCCGGAACGACGACACGGTCGATCGCATCGAGATACGCGCCCGTGCCCGATCCGGCGGGCAGCGGCACGTTGAGCGTCGCACCAGGCGCGGCGGCGCCTCCGGTCTCGCTCAGGAGCCCCGAGCGAGCGGGATAGAGGCCGTCCTGGTGGAGCGAGATCGCGATCACCGAGGGGTCGTCCCAGAAGATTGCCTGGGTGCCGTTGCCGTGATGCACGTCCCAGTCGACGACGGCTATCCGGCCGAGACCGCGCTCCGCCTGCGCGTGACGCACCCCGATCGCGACGTTCGCGAAGAGGCAGAAGCCCATGCCCTGATCGGGCAGCGCGTGATGGCCGGGCGGACGGACGAGCGCGTACGCGTTGTCGACCGCCCCATCGAGCACCGCCTCGATCGCGGTGATCGTGCCGCCGGCCGCGAGCCGGGCGATCGGGAAGGAGCCGTTCCCGAAAGGCGCCTCGCTACCCGCGTCGCCGCCACGACCGGTCGAGAGCTCGCGGATGCGCTCGACGTACTCAGGCGTGTGCACGCGGCAGAGCTCGTCGATCGTGGCGGCGCGCGGCGGCAAAGGCACGAGGCTGTCGGTGAGCCCGGTTGCGTCGAGCAGGTTCTTCAGCCGCCGCTTCGTCGCCGGGCTCTCGGCGTGCTCGCCCGGCTCGAGCCAGCCTCCCGACGGAAGCTCCGACGCCCCCGAGCCCGTGTCGTGCCACATCATCCGCTCGTGCCAGACGAGCCCGGTCGTGCGACCTTTGTGTTGATTCAACACAAGCTCCTACCGTCGCGCAGCTTCTGGCAGCGCCGCGGGTCCTTGTGTTGAATCAACACAAAGTCCTCCGCGCACCGGCGCGAGAGCGGCGCGACCAGGCCAACCTTGTGACACTTTGTCACAAGGTTCACGTCGTCGGACCGGCTCCAATCTGCAAGGGTTCCTCGGGCGAAGGAGGTCACGCCGCCGGGCCTGCTGCACTCTGCACGGTCTCGAGAGGGAAGGACGTCACGCCGTCGTGCCGTCCGCGATCTGCAGGGTCTTGAGGTCGGAGTAGAAGTCGAGTGCGAAGTCGCCGCCTTCGCGGCCGATGCCCGAGATCCCGATACCGCCGAACGGGGCCGTGAGGTCACGCACGAGGAAGGTGTTGACCCAGACCGTGCCGGCGCGCACGGCCCGGCCGACCCGCTCCGCGCGCTCCGAGGAGCCGGTGTAGAGGATGCCCGAGAGCCCGTACGGAGTCGAGTTCGCAAGAGCGATACCCTCGTCGTCGTCCGAAAAGGTCTGGACCGTAAGAACGGGGCCGAAGACCTCGCGCTGGACGATCTCGCTCTCGTTCGAGCGCGGCACGACGAGCGTCGGCTCGTAGAAGAGGCCGCCACGCTCGGCGGGGCGGCCACCACGGACGATCTCGTCACCGTTCGCCCGTGCGCGCTCGACGAACCCGGCGACGCGGTCGAAGTGGTCACGATGGATGAGCGGTGTCACGGTCGTGTCGTCGGCGCGCGGGTCGCCGAGCACGTGCTCGTCGGCGAATCGATCGAAGAGCTCGAGGAACGGCCCGGCGACGGATTCCTGCACGAGGATCCGCGTGCCTGCGAGGCACACCTGGCCGGCGTCGTCGAACTGACCTGCCGCCTTCCGGGCCGCCGCCTCGAGGTCGCAGTCCTCGAAAACGAGCAACGGCCCCTTGCCGCCGAGCTCACCCGTGAACGGAACGATGTTCCTGGCTGCGGCGACGCCGATCTGCCGAGCGGTCTCGGGCGAGCCAGTAAACGAGACGCGGCGGACGCCTGGATGCGACACGAGCGCGGCACCGATCTCCTCGCCGATGCCCTGGACGATGTTGAAGACACCGGGTGGGAAGCCCGCCTCGTCGACGAGGTCGGCGAGTAGCGAGCACGAGAGCGGCGACCACTCGGCCGGCTTGAGAATCATCGTCGAGCCTGCGGCAAGGGCAGGAGCGGTCTTCCAGGTCGACAGCATGAAGGGCGCGTTCCACGGCGTGATCACGACTGCTGGGCCGCTCGGCATCCGGATCACGCGGTTGCGGGTGCCGTTCGAATCCCAAACGCGCTCCTCGTAGGCCACTGCGAGATCGGCATAGCTCCGGTAGTTGCGCGCGCCACGGTTGATCAGCCGCGCCTTCAACGACCGCAACAGCATCGCCATGTCGACGCACTCGACCGGCGCAAGCCGCTCGACATTTGCATCGATCAGATCGGCGAGACGATGGAGGTACTCGGCCCGGCCGGCAGCGCCAAGCGCGGCCCACGCGGGGAAGGCCTCCGTCGCGGCAGCGACGGCCAGGTCGGCCTCCGGCTGCCCGCCACGGGCGACCTCGCCGAGGGGTTGCTCGTCGATCGGCGAGAGATCCGTGAACGTGGTCGTACTCGCAACGCGCTCGCCGCCGATGAAATGGTCCGGCGAGACCTCGACGCCGGCAACGGTTATCCGGGCGCTCATCCCGTCTTCCCGAACGCGAGCGTCCCGACATCGACCATCGTGTGCCCACCATCGACGGGAATGACGGCGCCGTTCACGTAGGCCGCGTCATCTGACAGCAGCCACGCCACCGTCCCGGCGATCTCCTCCGGCGTGCTCGGCCGTCGCAGCGGCACATCCTGGGTCACGACCGCATACGCCGCCTCGCGGGAGGGGAGACCGAGCGCGTCCATCTCGTCGTCGGCCATCGGCGTCCGCACCCAGCCGGGGCAGACGCAGTTGGAGCGGACTCCGTCCGGCCCGTGATCGAGCGCGATGCACTGGGTCAGCATCGCGAGTGCCGCCTTCGACGCGCAGTACGCGAGGCTCGAGGGGGAGGCACGAAGCCCGGCGACCGACGCGATACTGACGATCGAGCCGCGCCGCTCGTAGAGATGCGAGACCCCCGCTCGCGCCATCAGGAAGGCGCCGGTCACGTTCGTCCGCAGGACATCCTCGAACAGTGCGGGCGAGAGGTCGACGAGCGAGCCCTCGCCACCGATGCCGGCGTTGAGGACGAGCGCGTCGAGGCCACCGAAGCGGCGCACGGTCTCGGCGACAGCCCGCTCGGCGTCTGCCTCGACGCCGGTGTCGGCGACGATCGCAAGGCCACCGAGCTCGTGCGCGACCTCGCCGATCGGGCCTTCGCGACGGCCCGTCACGGCAACGTCGTAGCCATCGCCGGCGAGCCGGCGCGCGATGGCCGCGCCGATGCCCGTTCCGCCACCGGTGACGAGCGCGACGCGGCTCACGCGCGCAGGTCCTTGACGATCTCCTGGTCGTCGACCGTGTAACCGAACGTGAAGCGGAAGCCCTTGCCGATTCGCACCGGCGCGAGCAGGTCGTGCTCCTCGTGATCGGAGCCGAAGAGGTCGAGGGTTGCGCTGCCTTCCCACACCGGCGACAGCACCCGGTCGCGACTGCGCGAGCGCGCGAGCTCGTGCACCGCCGGGTCGTCGTGGCGGCCGGCCTCGAGCCGGGCGAAGTGGCGCACGTTCACGATCGGCGGGTCGTTGTGCGTCGGGCCGGTGTCGGAGATCCGGTCGAGCGTGACCGTTGCCTCGACGACGCGCCGCTCGTAGGCGGCGCACGTGGCGCCGAACGTTGCGCCCTGCTTCAGGCCCGGATCGGCCGGGCTGTCGAGGCCGAAGGTGCGCGTGATCCAGATCGAGCCGAGCTTCTTGGGGAAGCCCTGCAGCCAGCCGCGGGTGAGCGCGAAGTCGCGATCGACCCAGATGAACGGGCACGTCGTGACCTCCGCACCCTCGACCAGCGCGTTGACGACGAGGAAGGCCTCCTTGTACTGAGATCGCGAGGGATCGATCAGCTCGCCGCCTGCGGCCGAGCACGACTGCCAGTCGGCGAACACGAAGGCGCAGCGGCCCGGATCGGGGTGGGGATCCATGCCGGCCGGTAGGCACGAGACGGCTTTCTCCGGATCGGCCCAGAACTCGACGACGAGGAAGTCACCGACGTAGTGCCACGGTGGATACGGGACGAGCGACGAGCGTCCCTCGGGCGTGCGCGGGATCGTGTAGCCGGTGAGCGGCATCAGGAGACGGCCTCCGGCAGGATCTCGCCGCGCATCTCGCGGCTCTCCCGCTCGTACTCGATCGCGACCGCGTCGAACCGGAAGTACGAGCGCGGCGGTAGCGGCCCCCACGTGTTCGACGAGTAGCGGTCGTCCGGGTACACACGCGCCACGTGGTCGTCCTGGAGTTGCTCCATGTCGCAGTAGAGCTCGACGAAGCACTCCTCCTCCACGATCCTCACGTAGCTCGCGATGTTCCCTGCGATGCCGTGTCGCGCAGGCCCCCAGCCGAGCCAGCGCCCGTGCCGGGCGACATGGTCGAGCATGTCACGCATCTTCCCGATGTCCACCGTCTCGAACGCGAGGTGGTGGAAGTGCGCGTAGCCAAGGTCGACGAGCGCCATCACGTGGTGGTCGGAGTTGACGTGGAACCACACCCCGGCCTCGCCGAGCCAATCGGAGACGCCCATGCCGAGCACCTCGGTGTAGAACCGAGTGCCCGCCTCGATGTCGGCGGTGAGGCAGTTGACGTGACCGAGCTTGCGAGCGCTGCCGAGGTGGACGCTTGTCGAGGGGCGCGCGTGCTGGGGCCAGCGGTCGACCTCGGTCGCAGGGACCCGATACGGCATCAGCTGGACGGGGCGGCCGTCCGGGTCGTCCACGAAGAGCGCTCCCTCGCCCTCGGACCATTGGAGGCCATGTGCCGTCAGGTGGGCTCGGGCGTCGTCGAGCGAGCAGTCCGACGCCAGCTCGAAGGCGTAGTGGTCGTGACCCGGAGCGTCGCCCTCGGCCAGCTCGAGGCAGTACGCCTCGTCGTTGCAGGCGAGGAAGGCCCGGCCCCCGGAGCGCGACCGCTCGACGAGCGCGAACTGCAGCTGCCACCGGGCGGAGGCCTCGTCGAGATCGCCGACGCGCAGGCAGACGTGGTCGATCCGGTGGAGACGGATCACGGCTCGCGGCCCTCGGCCACGATCCTCTCCGCTTCGTCCTCGGGAATGGCGAGCGCGACGTGAAGCGTCTGGGCCGAAACCTGCATCTGCTCGCCCGGCCCCGCCAGGTCGACGTCCCACTCCTCGATCGTGTTCGTCAGGCGGCCGATGCCCGAGATCTCGACCTCGACGACGTCGCCCGACTTCATCGGCCGCGAGTTCGCAGGCGTGCCCGTGAGGATCACGTCCCCCGGCTCGAGCGTGATCAACCGGCACAGATCGGCTAGCTGGTAGGCGACCGGGAAGAGCAGATCGTCCGCCGTCGCCTCCTGCACAACCTCGCCGTTCAAGTACGTCCGGAGCGTGTAGTCGGTGGGATCGAACTCGGCCGCCGGCACGAGCTCCGGGCCGAGGGGCAGGAACCCGTCATGGCCTTTAACGCGCAGCATGGCGCCGCGATCGGCGTGGCGAAAGTCGTGCATGCCGATGTCGTTGGCGCATGCGTAGCCGCCGACGTAGTCGAGCACCCGCTCGATCGGAACGCTCTTCATCCGCTCGCCGACGATGACCGCGAGCTCGCCCTCGTAGTTGAGGAAGCGCGACCCCGTGGCCATGAGTACCGGGCGGCGATGACCGTTCAGGGTCGTCGGGGGCTTCATGAAGTACGACGGCTCGGGTGGGGTCCTGGCGTCGTACTCGCGCACCCTGCTGCCGTAGGTGAGGTGGACTGCCAGGATCTTCGACGGCACCGCCGGCGCGAGGTACGAAGCGGTCGCCTCGACGATGCGCGAGCCGTCGGAGAGGACGATCTCGTCGCCGCGACGGCTCCCCCAGCGCTCCTCACCGTCCACCTCGACCCGGACGCAACGCCCTTCGGGACTACAGATGGGACGCATATTCCTCGATCTCCCAGGGGGTCACGACCTCGACGTCGAGCTCGCCGACGGCCTCGTTGAACCGCTCCACCTCGAACCGCTTCATCGCGACGAACGTCGCGACGAGCTGCGCGCCGAGCTTCCCGGTGAGCACCGTGTCGGCCTCGAGCGCATCGAGTGCGTCACCCAGGCTCGAAGGCAGCGTCGAGCCTGCATGCGCATCGTCGAGCCGGTACGCATCCCCGACGACAGGATCGGGCGGTGCGAGCTCCCGCTCGATGCCGTCGAGCCCGGCGAGCAACAGAGCCGCCGTGATCAGGTGAGGGCACGCCGAGCCGTCGGCAGTCCTGATCTCGACGCGGGCGCGCGAGCCACGCTCGTTCGGGACGCGGCAAAACGCGGTGCGATTGTCGTGGCCCCAGTTCGCGTGTGTCGGCGCCAGGCTGTCGGGCAGGATCCGCTTGTAGGCGTTGATCGTCGGGCCGAGCAGCGCTTGCAGTCCCGGGGCATGCTCGATCACGCCGGCGATGAAGTGCGCGGCGAGCGGGCTGAGCCCTGCCGGCCCGCCATCGTCCGCGAAGGCATTGCGACCATCCTCGCCGTTGAGCGACAGATGCAGGTGGAAGCCGGATCCACCCTGATCTGCAAATGGGCGGCCCATGAAGGTGGCGAGCAGTCCCTCGCGCACGGCGATCTCCTTGACCGCGGCCTTGAGCATGAACGCGCGGTCGGCCGCGTCGAGCGCACCGGAGTGCTTGACGTTGATCTCGTACTGCGAGTTCATGAACTCGTGGTTGGCGGCGAACGCCTGCAGGCCGAGGTCGTCGCACCAGAGCAGCATCTTGAGCACGATCTCCCGCGGATCAGAGACGGCGCCGACGGTGTAGACCCGTGAGAGCTCGTCGACGTAGCGCCGCAGGCCGTTGACACCGTCCGGGTCGCGCTCCGCGAGAAAGAACTCGAGCTCCGGCGCGACGATCGGTGTCAGGCCACGCGCGGCGTATGCGTCGACGACCCGTTGCAGCAGCGCGCGCGGGCAGGAGGGCCAATGCTCGGAGCCGTCGAGCGTCCACGCCTCCCCGAGGCACCAGGCCACCTCCGGCTGCCAGGGCACGGCCCGCAGCGTGTCGAGATCGGGCTTGACCGCGAAGTCGACGTAGCCCACCTCACCACCGACGACCGGCGTGTGCCGGAGGTCGGTTCCCATCACGGCCGCGCAAAAGGCCACGCCCTCGTCGCACATGCCGCCAAAGTGCCCGATCGGGATGTCCTTGCCGCGGGCGACACCATGGAGATCGGTGTAGAGCAGCCGAACGGCCCGTACGCCGAGCCCGCCCATGGTCCGGACGGCTGCCTCGGCCTCGTGGTGTTGACTCAACTCCGTGCCTCCTTGCCTGTCAGGAGCGCACCTGCACCGGCAGGCGCTTGATGCCGTTGAAGAAGTTCGAACGCAGTCGCGTCGGAGGCCCCGCCAGCTCGATCCGATCGAGGTAGGGGATCATCTCCTCGAGCCAGATCTTTACCTCCAGCTTCGCGAGGTGGGCGCCGAGGCAGAAGTGCGGCCCGCCGAGGCCAAAGGTCAGGTGCCGGTTGGGCTGGCGCCCGAGGTCGAGGCGATACGGATCGGCGAACTTCTCCTCGTCGTAGTTGCCTGCCGCGTACCACATCGTCACCTTATCGCCGGTCTTGATGCGGCGGCCGTGCACGGCCACGTCGCGCGTCGCAGTGCGACGGAAGTGGTGCACGGGATGCGCGCGACGGAGGATCTCGTCCGCCGCCGTGCCCGCGAGCGTCGGGTCGGCAATGAGGCGCGCCCGCTCCTCGGGGCTCGCGAGCAGATCGACCAGGCCGAGGCTGATGGTGTGCCGCGTCGTCTCGTTGCCGGCCGTCGTGAGGAGGATGAAGAACAGCCCGAACTCGTGCTCCGACAGGCGCGAGCCGTCGATCTCCGCCTCGACGAGCTTCGTCGTCACGTCATCGCGGGGGTCCGTCCTCCGAGCCGCGCCGAGGCGGCAGCCGTAGTCGATCAGCTCGGGCGCGAACGGGCTCGAGAACGGCAACAGGCGGATCGACGGGTCTGCAGCGGTCAGGTCGCGGACGTTCTCCTCGCCGACGACGTCGGGATCGGTGTTGCCGAGCAGCTTGTCGCCCAACTCGATCAACAGGCGCCGGTCGTCGACCGGGAGGCCCATGATCTCCGAGAAGACCCACATCGGGATCTCGGACGCGACGTCCTCGACCCAGTCGAAGCTCTCACGCTCGAAGGCCTGCGCGAGGATCCCCCGGGCGAGCCCGCGGATCCGCTCCTCGTAGGTGTTGACGACGCGCGGCGTGAAGCCCTTGTTGACGAGTGCGCGCAGGCGGGTGTGCGCCGGCGGATCGGTGTCGAGCATCGACTTGCGGGCCTCGACCTCCTCGGGCGTCAGGTCTTCGAGCGACGTCCCGCCCGTCTCGGAGGAATAGGTCTCCCAGTCCTTCGAGACCTGCACGATGTCGTCGTAGCGGGTGAACACCCAGAATCCGCGACCGTCGGTCTCCGGCTGCCAGAAGAGCGGCGCCTCGCGCCGCAACAACGTCAGCCACTCATACGGGACGCCCCGCTCCCATGCGTCGAGGTCGTTGAGGTCGACGTCGTCGAGCACGAGGCCCGCGACGGATGGGCCCGCGATCGTCGCCGCGCGGGCGACGGTCTCGGGCACGTGATCCTCGCGCTCGTGCACCGCCACTGCCGCCGCCGGCGGAGGCGCCAGCCTGACCTGGAGCTCTTCACCGTCGACGCGCGCCTCGAAGATCGGCAGCGGCTCGAGCGCCGGAGGGCACAGCACATCGCCCGTGCGCAGGTCGAACTCGGAGGCGTGGCACGGGCAGACGATCACCCCGCCGTCGAGCTCGCCGTCGGCGAGCGAGCACTCCTCGTGCGTGCACGTGTCCTGGAACGCCACCCAGCCCTCGGCCGTTCGGCCGAGGCAGACGGCGGAGCCTCCCACCTCGACGCGGCGGAGAAAGCCGACGTTCTGCTCCTCCGCCGCACCGACGCTGTGCCAGGTGAGCTCGCTCACGATCTCGAGTCTAGAGGGGGGTCGTATCGCCGGCAGAGCCGAACGCAAGCGTCTCGTCGAGCGGAGCGACGCCATGGTGCTCGGCCGCGTGGGCGGCTGCGTTGTCGACCCTGTCGCGTCGGGTCAGCACGACGATCGCGAACCAGATCAAGGCAAGCACGAAGAGCCCGATCGTCCACGCGGCCGCGACCCAGTTGAAGTTCGAGCTGTCATGGGGATCCGGATTCAGCGCGCCGTAGAAGCCAAGGATGGGTGTTGCAACGGCAACGAGCACGATCAGGTACTGCCACCACTTGTTGCCGCTCGAGCGCACGAGCCTGAACGCCACGATCGCGAGCACGAGGTAGACGAGCTCGATCGCGAACGACCCGATCGTCGCCGAGAGGATGAAGGTCGCGAACTGGTCGTTCGGGAAGAACGGGACGAAGGCGCCCTTGTCGTCGACGAACCCGAACTGCGTCGCGTAACTGGTCAGGAAGACGAGCAGCGTCAATCCGATGCCGCCCACCGCGACCATCAGATTCCCGACCCAGGGGGTGTCGTGACGCGACGTCTTGGCGAAAAACGACGGCAGCAGCCCATCACGGCCGAGGGCGAAGAAGCCGCGACCGATCATGACGCAGATCGCGAGCGCGAGCGCCATCGCGTCGAGGATGACGACGAGCTCGAGGAGGGTGGCGTACCACGAGCCGACGTAGATGGTGGCCATCTCGCTGACGGGGCCGGGGGAGAACGCCCACGCACCTTCGCTGACCGCCTTCTCGCCGTACCCGACCGAGAACGCGTAGGACATGAACACGAAGAACGCAGCCGCAACAGCAACGGTGCCGATCAACGCGCGGGGGATCGATCGGTGAGGATCCTCCGACTCCTCCCCGATCGAGGCAGCCGCCTCGAAGCCGACGAAGAGCAGAATCCCGAGAAGGATGCCGCCGAGGACGCCGCCTCCGGTGACACCGAAGATGGAGGTCTTGCCGGGGTCGAACATGGACAGCGTGTTGCCGTCCTTGCCCCCCTTGGCGATGATCACGACCGCCAGGATCAGCATCGGGATGAACGAGACGATCGCGAAGGTCAGCATCGCGCGGATCGCGAGGCGGACGCCGAAGTAGTTGAGGACGAGCACGATCCCGAGTGCGATCATGCCCCAGACCCACCAGGCCGGGCCGCTGTGGGAGATGTGCGTCGTCCAGAACCCGTCGATCAGGACGCTGAGCCCGAGGTAGATTCCGCCGCCGCCGAGAAACAGCGCCCCGACGAAGAAGAACCCAGCCGTGAAGACGCCGACCCAGGGGTGGGCGCCGTGGGTGAGGTACTCGTAGACGGCGCCCGCGCCGGCGTACTTGCGGGCATAGAGCGAAATCGTGTACGCGATGGCGAGCACGCCGAGACCTGCGAGGAGCACGGCGAGGGTCGCATTCCAGCCCGCGCCGATGTCGGGTCGTGAGACACCGCCGAGGATGAGGGCGACGGAGAACATCGGCCCGATCGCGAGGGCCTGGGCGACTGCGTGCATCGTCGTGAGGTTCTTCTTGCCGAGCGCGCCGGTGGCGTCGCTCTCAGCAACCTGGCTCATGCATTCCTCCCGTGTCGGTCGGATTCACTGTCCACTTGCGTCCGGGTCGCCTGGACGTTAAAACATTCGAACATCGAATGTCAACCATCCCCGATCCCCGCGTCGACGCTCCCCCGACCGGCCCGCTCCGCGTGCGCTCGGTTGTCGAGCTCGCCTACGACGAGATCCGCTCGCGGATCGTCTCGGGCGCCATGCCACCCGGGTCGCGCGTCGGCCAGGGCGAGCTTGCCGAGCAGCTCGGCATCTCCCGCGGGTCCGTGCGTGAGGCCCTGCGCCGGCTCGCGGGCGACCGCCTCGTCGACTTCGAGGTCAACCGCGGCTTCTTCGTCGCCGAGAAGGGGCTCGACGACGTGCGCGACCGGCTCGAGGCGCGGCTCGCGCTCGAGCCCGAGATCGCGCGACTCGCCGCTTCACGGCGAAGCGCGGCGGACCTCGATGCGATGCGTGCGACGATTGCGGCCGAGGAGTCGGCGCAGAGCTCGGACGAGGTGCACGATGCGAGCAGGGCCTTCCATTTCGCGGTCGCGGCCGCGACCGGGAACCAGGCATTCACGAGGCTCCTCGACGCTCTGTGGATCGCAGACGTCGGCCGATGGCTCCTCGCGCAGCGGCGGCAGGCCGAGAACTGGCAGCACGACGACATCGAGGAGCACCACGGGATCGTCGCCGCCATCGAGGCGGGTAACGGCAAGCGCGCCGCGACGCTCATGAGGGCTCACGTCGAGAGCGCCGTGCGACACTGGTCACCGCGCGGCGACGCCTAGAGGCTTGACCACCGGCCGCCGACGCCCGACTCGTCTACGCCGTTCCGTCAGTCGAGGGCGAGGGCGAGCGTGGTCACCGTCTGCTCGTGCTCGCCGAGGGCCTCGTCGATCTTCTGACGCAGCTCGCCGGAAGCCTGGAGCTCCTCGGTGATGTCCGCGCCCCCGATGAGCTCACCCTTGACGAACACCTGCGGGATCGTCGGCCACTCACTGAGCGCGCTCAGCTCCTGCCGGATCCGAGGGTCGGGAAGAATGTCGACGGCGGTGATCGGGGCTCCGGCTTGCCAGAGCGCCTGCAGCGCGCGCATCGAGTTGCCGCACGCAGGCGCCTCGGGCGTTCCCTTGATGAAGACGACGACCGGCTCGGTGTCGATCACCTGCTGGATCTGATCGTGGAGAGGATTGGTGCTCATGTCGTTCCCTTCGTTCGGATGCGAAGCTCGTGGATGGTGCCGTCGGCGAGCGGTGCGGCGAGCGCGGCGTTGACCAGCTTGTGCTGCTGGATCAGCGGCAGCCCGTTGAACGCAGCCGAGACGATCGTGACCTGGAAATGATCACCGCCGCCGGTGCGATCCTCGACGCCGATCTCGCCTCCCGGGAAGGCCTCGTCGAGAAGCGTCTGGATCAGGTTTGCTGCCATCGGCAATGATGCTAACGATGGCCGGCCGTGTCGCCTTCCTTGTCTCGCTCCCGGAGCGCGCCCTGCGGTCGGTGTTTGCGCTCGTCGGCGGCGGCGTCCATGAGACGGCCGAGCTCGTGCTGCCGCGCCTCGTCCGCCGGTCGCGCCTCTACGAGGCGACCGCGAAGAACCTGCTGCGTGTCTCGATCGAGCTCGTCGGCGGTGTCGAAGCGCCGCCGGGCGCCGCCGACGAGTACGAGCCGAGCGCAACGAAGCTCGCCGTGCGCAAGACGGCGGGGAACGTTGTCGAGCTGGGCTCGATCGCCGCCTTCGGGTTCTCGCCGCTCTGGCTTCTCGCCGCCGGAGCCGACGTCACCCATGGGAGCCGGGTGTACCTCGATGCCTTCGTCACCGAGCTCAAGGCCGCGGGCGTGCTGGCCGAGGAGGCCCACCTGCGGACGGTCGACGAGCTCCTGGCCGCGCTCGAGGGCGGCACGGGGGCAACGGCGCGCCTGATCGACATCCCGCCGCTCGAGGTCGCTGCACTCAAGCGCTCCCTCGCAGATCTGCGCGCCGACGCGAGTGGCCTCCCCGCCCCGAAAGAGATGGCCGCGCTCTTCGAGGGGCTCCGCAGCGAGGCCGTGCGCGAGCGGAGCAGCCTGCTCGAGGTATCGACCGGCGTCGGAATCGCGTTCTTCAACTCCGCCCGCCACATCGGTCGCCAGCACGTCCTCGATCCGTACGGAGAGGACCTCAAGCCACTCCGCGACGAAGGCTTCGCCGGGTACTCGGCGCGCGTCTCGAAGCCATACGGCTCTGCGATCGCCCGCCACTTCGACCCGGAGCGCGCAACGCTGACGGAGCGCGGGATCGACAAGCTGAAGCGCGAGACGTGAAAGGCCTCGCGCACCAGCGCTACGACGAGGCCTGCGCGTTCGACCGTTCGGGCCGTGAGGCCGAGGCGATTCCCTGTTACGAGGAAGCCCTCGAGCTCGGGCTACCGGACGGGCTCCGGCGGCAGGCGCTCCTCGGGCTCGGCTCGTCGTACCGGAACGTGTTGCGCCACACGGATGCGATCGCACTGCTCGAAGGCGCCGCTGACGAGTACCCGGACGACGCGGCGCTGAAGGTCTTCCTCGCACTCGCCCTCTGGAGCGGTGGCCGCGAGAGAGACGGGTTCGCGACGATCGGCCGGGTCGCCGTCGAGGCGGCCGATCTCGGTGGCTATGGGCGAGCGGCATCGCTCTATCTCGAGCACCTCGACTGAGCACCGTGGGAGAGGTCGTCGAGCCGACGTTCCGTTCCTCCGTCACGAGGCTCGTCGGGGACGAGGCTCGCGCGTGGCTTGCCGGGCTGCCTGCGCTCGAAGCCGACGTCGCCGCGCGGTGGGGGCTCGAGCTCGGGCCGCCGCTGCCGGGCGGGCTCCTCGCATCCGTTCGCGCGGCCCGCCGCCGCGAGGGCACCGACGTCGTCCTCAAGCTCGCCGGGCCGTGGGATCGGACTACCGACGAGATCACGTGCCTTCGTGTCTGGGCCGGTGTCACGACACCGGCGCTGCTCGAGGCCGATGAGACGCTCGGCGCCATGCTGCTCGAGCGCATCACGCCCGGGAAGCCCGAGCCCAACGCAGACCCGGAGCAGGTCGCAGCGTTGCTCCACTCACTTCACCTTCCGGAAGCGCTCGGGCTCCGTTCCCTCGACGCGACCGCCGGTCGGCGCCTCGACCGGGCCGAGCGCGAGCGCCGGGCGGAAGGACGGCGGCTTGCCTGGGCGCGGACGGCGCTGCGACGCCTACAGGAGGATGGCCCACCGGCCGTGATCGTCCACGGCGACTTCGACGAGCGCAACCTGCTCACCTGCGAGCGCCGGGGATTGTGTGCGATCGACCCACTGCCGTGCTCGGGAGACGGTGCGTACGACGCTGCCTACTGGGTGCACGCGAACCGCCGCCCGGGGAGACGCGAGCGGTTCGACGGGATGCTGACCGCAGCGGGACTCGATCGTGAGCGGCTGAAGGACTGGTGCGCCGTCATCGCAGTGCACGGTTGATAGCTCGCGCGCGCTGTCGGACGGGCCGATGTGATGCGGCTGTCCCGCCGCAGTCCATCGGCCAACATCGGCCGCGAGCGGTAGACCCTCTGGCGGCCGACGAGATGACGAGCGACTCCGCGTCAGTCCTCGCGCGGCGGCTTCGTACCCTCGCGCGGCAACGCTCTCGTGAGCTCCCGCGCCCGGGCTCGTGGCTCACCCGGGAACGGCTGCGGCACCTCGGCACGCAACCCACGCGGCCATCCCCATCGATCCTAGGCCCCACTTACGAAGTTTCGGAGCGATCGACTGGAAGAGTGCTTGTGGCTCAGAGCCACTGGCACCTTTGCCGCTCGCGCTCGGACGGGTCCGAGAGAGTGAGTGAAACCACCGTCGAGTATTTTGGTCTAGGCCTAAAGGTCCTGGTAGAGGCCCTACAATTAACCGCATGGCCCATCCCGACTCCTTTGGCGCGCGCTCTACTCTGTCGGTGGGCGGCCGTGAGCTCGAGATCTTCCGTCTCGCTGCGTTGCAGGAGCGGTACGACGTGGCGCGGCTGCCGTACACCCTGCGCGTCCTGCTCGAGAACGTGTTGCGGCGCGAGGACGGGGTCACCGTCACGGCGCGGGATATCGAGGCCGTTGCCGGCTGGAACGCGGTCGGAGAGCCGTCGCAGGAGATCAACTACAACCCTGCACGTGTCCTCCTGCAGGACTTCACGGGGGTCCCGGCCGTCGTCGACTTGGCCGCGATGCGCGCCGCGATGGCCGGCCTCGGCGGCGACCCGCAGAAGATCAACCCGCTGATCCCGGTCGAGCTCGTGATCGACCACTCGGTGCAGGTCGACGACTTTGCGACCCGGTTCTCGATCGAGCGCAACTCGGCGCTCGAGTTCAGCCGCAACCGCGAGCGCTACGCCTTCCTCCGCTGGGGTCAGGGTGCCTTTGCCAACTTCAAGGCGGTGCCGCCGAACACCGGCATCTGCCACCAGGTCAACCTCGAGTTCCTGGCCCGAGTGGTCGAGGAGCGCGATGGGCAGGCGTACCCGGACACGGTCGTCGGCACCGACTCCCACACGACGATGGTGAACGGGCTCGGCGTGCTCGGCTGGGGGGTCGGCGGAATCGAGGCCGAGGCTGCGATGCTCGGCGAGGCGATCTCGATGCTCGTGCCGCAGGTCGTCGGCTTCCGGCTCCACGGCGCGCTCCCCGAGGGCGCGACCGCGACCGACCTGGTGCTCACCGTCACCCAGATCCTGCGCCAGACCGGCGTCGTCGGGAAGTTCGTCGAGTACTTCGGCCACGGGCTCGTCGGCCTGCCGCTCGCCGACCGCGCGACGATCGGGAACATGTCTCCCGAGTACGGCGCCACGTGCGGGTTCTTCCCGGTCGACGAGGAGACGCTGCGCTACCTCCGCCTGACCGGCCGCAGCGACGACCGGGTCGCGCTCGTCGAGGCGTACTGCAAGGAGAACGGCCTCTGGCACGACCCGGAGGAGCAGCCGACGTACTCGGAGATCGTCGAGCTCGACCTCTCCACGGTCGAGCCCTCGATCGCCGGGCCGCGGCGCCCGCAGGACCGGATTCCGCTGCGCGACGCCCGCAACGCCTTCTCGGCCGCACTTCCGTCGTTCGGCGTCGTCGAAGGAAACGGCGCCGTCGACGAGGCGGAGAAGGAGTCGATGGACGCAAGCGACGCCCCCGCGCTGACCGCCACCGCCGAACGCAGCGCCGTGGAGCTCACGATCGACGGCCAGACGGTCGAGATCGACCACGGCGCCGTCGTGATCGCCGCGATCACCTCGTGCACGAACACCTCGAACCCGGCCGTGATGATCGGCGCCGGCCTCCTGGCGAAGAAGGCCGTCGAGCACGGCCTCGTGCGCCGGCCGTGGGTCAAGACGAGCCTCGCTCCTGGCTCCAGGGTCGTGACCGAGTACTACGAGAAGGCCGGCCTCACGACCTACCTCGAGGCGCTCGGCTTCAACACCGTGGGCTACGGCTGCACGACGTGCATCGGGAACTCCGGCCCGCTCCCCGAGGAGGTCTCGCAAGCGGTAACCGCGGGCGACCTCGTCGCATGTGCCGTGCTCTCCGGCAACCGGAACTTCGAGGCCCGGATCCATCCCGAGGTGAAGGCGAACTACCTCGCCTCGCCGCCGCTCGTCGTCGCCTACGCACTCGCCGGACGGATGGACATCGACATCACGACCGAGCCGCTCGGCCACGATCCGCGCAGCGGCGAGCCCGTCTTCCTGGCTGACATCTGGCCCTCGCCGGCCGAGGTGCGCGAGACGATGGAGAGCGCGATCGGGCGTGACATGTTCCTCGACACCTACGCGAACGTCTACGAGGGCGAGGATGCTTGGCGCGAATTGCCGGTGCCGACGGGCGAGCTGTTCGCGTGGGAGGGCACCTCCACGTATGTACGCAGGCCGCCGTACTTCGACGGCATGGCAGCCTCGGCCGGAACCATCTCCGACATCATGGGCGCCCGGTGCCTCGTCTCGATCGGCGACTCCGTCACGACCGACCACATCTCACCCGCAGGCTCGATCAAGCTCGACTCGCCCGCCGGCCACTACCTCACAGACCACGGGATCGCACCGGGCGATTTCAACTCCTACGGCTCGCGACGCGGCAACCACGAGGTGATGGTGCGCGGCACGTTTGCGAACGTCCGCCTGCGCAACCAGCTCGTGCCGGGCTCCGAGGGAACGTGGACCGCGCACCTTCCCGACGGCGAGCAGATGACGATCTACGCCGCGGCCGAGCGCTACCTGGCGGAAGGCACCCCCACGATCGTGCTCGCCGGCAAGGAGTACGGCTCCGGCTCGTCGCGCGACTGGGCGGCGAAGGGCCCGAACCTGCTCGGCGTCAAGGCCGTGATCGCGGAGAGCTACGAGCGCATCCACCGCTCGAACCTGCTGATGATGGGGATCCTGCCGCTGCAGTACCTCCCCGGCGAAAATCTCGCCACCCTCGGGCTCACCGGCCACGAGGAGTTCTCGGTCACCGGCGTCGCGAACGGCGAGGCGCGCGAGGTCACCGTCACCGCGGACGGTAGGTCGTTCGGTGCGATTCTGCGGCTCGATACGCCGCGCGAGCGCGAGTACGTCCGCCACGGCGGGATTCTCCCGTACGTGTTGCGCCGGCTCCTGGCCGCCTAGCAGGCCCTCCCGTGGACACCGACGAGACGTCCTGGGGCATCGACCCTGTCCCCGAGCGCCTGCAGGTGCTCGGCGGGCTCGACCTCGGGCTCCTCTGGGGCAACCTCGGCATCTCGCTGCTCGTCGTCGTCGCGGGAGCGATCCTCGTGCCGGCCCTCTCGCTCCCAGCCGCGATCGTCGCGATCGCGGTCGGCTGCCTCGTCGGCAACCTGATGCTCGCGGCGGCCGGGTTCATCGGCGCGCAGGCGCGCGTGCCCGCGATGACGCTCATGCGCGCGCCGCTCGGAGCCCACGGCTCGTTCCTCCCGACGGCGATCAACATCGTCCAGTGCCTCGGCTGGACGGTCTTCGAGCTCCTCGTGATCGCAACTGCCGCCGCGGCGCTCTCCGACGAGCTGCTCGGCGTCGGCGCGAGATGGGCCTGGACGCTCGTCTTCGGCGGCGCAGCGCTCGCGATGGGGTTGCTCGGCCCGATCGGGGTCGTGCGCACGGTGCTCCGGCGGGTCGCGGTGTGGGTGATGCCGGTCGCGATCGGCTACCTCGTGTGGTGGGCGCTCACCGGCGGCGGCCTCGGCGACGCCTGGAGCCGGACCGGCGAGGGCGGCCTCTCGACCTGGCAGGCAGTCGACATCGTGGTCGGCGTGACCGTGTCCTGGGTGCCACTCGCGGCGGACTACACCCGCTTCGCACGCACCCCGAAGGCAGCCTTCTTGGGCACGGGCATCGGCTACCTCCTGCCCGACGTGCTGCTCCTCGCTCTCGGGGCCGTGATCCTGCTGACCCGCGACGTCGGCGACGCGGCAGCGCTGCCGGCGGCCGTCGCTGCGGGTGGAGCCGTCGCGCTGCTCGCGCTCTTCGTGCTCACCGTCGCGGAGACGGACGAGGCGTTCGCGAACGCGTACTCGGGCGCGGTCTCCCTCCAGAACCTGTTCCCCGGCGCACCCCAGAAGCTGCTGATCATCGCGACGACGTCGGTGGGGACGATCGGCGCCCTCGCCCTCGAGCTGACGAGCTTCCAGTCCTTCCTCTTCCTGCTCGGCTCGTTCTTCGTCCCGCTCTTCGCCGTGCTTCTGGCCGACTGGCTCGTCGCCGGACGCTCGTACGACGCCGACGATGTCTTCGGCGCCCCCGGCTGGCGACCCGGGATGCTGATCGCCTGGATCGTCGGGTTTGGGACCTACCAATACCTCTCACCGACCGGGCCGACGTGGTGGGTCGAGCAGGTGCAGCGCCTCGACCCACCCGACTGGGGCATCGGAGCGACACTGCCGAGCTTCGTCGCCTCGCTGGTTGTCGGGCTGGTGGTGGCGGCGCTCGGGCGGCTACGCGCGAAGCCGGTCGTCGCGCAGGGTTGAGACAGCCGGGAGGAGGAGCGCTCCGAGGACGAGCGCAACGCACGTGAGGAGGCGCACGCCTCCCCGGGTTGCGGCGGACACCGAATCGGGCACCGCGACCACGCCCACGTACGTGACGAGGGTCCAGAGCGGCACCGACCGGCGCGACACGAGCAGGTCGAGGGCGATCCCGCCGAGGACGAGCGTCGGGGCGTAGTACGTATACACGGCCGGGTCGAGCGCGATCCGCACGGCGAGCGCCACCGGTAGAACCGCCGGCCAGCGTCCGATCCAGATAGCTACGACGCCGAGCGCGAGCGCGATCAAAACCTGCGCGGGCCGGACCCAGCTCGGCGTGTCGAGCGCGCGGACGCCGAGTGCGTGGAGTGCGGATGCCGCGTCGTTCGCCTGTGCGTAGGCATTTGCACCCGTGGTGCCGCTGTCCACGAGGACGAACGGCAGCCAGGCGACGAGAATGGCACCGATCGCGACGCCAAGCGAGCGCGGCAAGAGACGGGGCGGAAAGGCGAGACAGATCGGCAGGGCGATGATGGCCCACGGCTTTGCGGCTACGGCGAGGCCGACAGCGAAGCCGGCGAGGGCCGGGCGACGCACCGCGACAGCCCATGCGGCCACCGCAAGGAACGCCATCGCAAGTACGTCGTCGATGTGGGCGACCGGACCGGCAGCCCGCATCCACGTAGAAATGAAGAGCATCCCGCCCACGAGCGTGGTCATCTCCACGAGCGGATCGGTACCGCCGCGAACCGCGCGCGCCGCCCGCTCGAGCACGAACAGCGTCACCGGGCCGAGCACCCACATCAGCACGATCGCGCCCGTCAGCCCGTCCCGGCCGAACGGGCCGAGCGCCCTCGTGGCGACCAGGCTGAGCGGTCCCATGTGCAGCTCCGGGTGGCGGGCAAACACGTGCAAGCCGTCGTCGCCGAACAGGAGCGAGCTACCGGTCGTGAAGTAGTGCCAGTCTCCGTCACGCACCGACCACCCACGCGGGAAGAGCCACGCCGCCCAGGCAAGGAGGAGCACCCACCGGTAGCGGAGCAGCCGAGTACCCCCGATGGGGGATTCCGATGGAGGAGCGACGGACGACATCAGTTCCTTGACCTCTATTCACCAACCGCTGACCCGACCCCTCCCCGCGCCGACCGCGCCTCTGGGCGCGCGAGCGTCGGCGAGCGCGATGCGACCGCGGCAGTGGCTGAAGAACCTCCTGCTGTTCGCCGGAATCCTGTTTGCCGGCAAGCTCGGTGACCCGACCGCCGTGGCGCAGTCTGTCCTCGGCCTTTCCGCGTTCTGCGCGGCGGCGAGTGCCGCGTACGTGATGAACGACCTGCGGGACGCACCGGCTGATCGGCTGCACCCTCGAAAGCGCCTCAGGCCCATCGCGAGCGGCGCCCTGTCGCCGCGCCGGGCACTCTGGCTCGCGACGGCACTCGTTGTCGCAAGCCTCGTCATGGCCTCTCAGCTCGGTCCGCGCTTCGCACTCCTCCTCGGTCTGTTCGCACTGCTCCAGGTGGCGTATACCCTCGTGCTGAAGCGCGTCGTGCTCGCCGACATCGCAACCATCTCGATGCTCTTCGTGATCCGTGCCGCCGCCGGGGCAGCCGCCGTGAGCGTGCGGATCTCCCCGTGGCTTCTCATCTGCACCTTCCTGCTCGCGCTCTTTCTCGCGTGCGCGAAGCGATGGGCAGAGCTGCAGCTCGTCGCCGCCGGGCGCGCGCCGGGTCGGGTGGTGCTCCGCAGCTATTCCCCCTCGATGCTGCGCCGGCTGATCCACGTCGACGCCGTGGCGATCGCGCTGGTTTACGTCGTGTATGCCCTCATGGCGGTGTCGGGGCCATGGATGGTGCTCACCGCTCCGTTCGTCGTCGCGGGATTGGCGCGCTACCTGCACCTGCTGCGACTCGGAGAGGGCGAGGAGCCCGAGCGCACGCTCCTCCGCGACAACACCCTCCGGATCTCGGTGGTGGCCTGGGCCGTCGCGGCGGTCCTCGTCACCACCCTCTGACCGGCCTCCCGGGCTAGCATCGCCGCATGCCGGCGGCCGCGATCATCGGGAACCTCGTGCTCGACGTCGTCGCCGGTGCGCCCGAGCGACCCGGCGGAATGGTCTGGTACTGCGCCCGCGCGCTGAGCCAGATCGACGCCGACGCGGACGCCGTCCTCGTCTGCCGCTCGGCGGCCGAGGATCGCGACGCGCTCGTCCCCCGGCTCGAGGAGTTCGGCTTTCCGATCCACTGGCGGCCCGACGGGCAGACGACGCGCTTCTCGTTCCACTACGAGGGTGACCGCCGCATCATGGCGATCGACTCGCTCGCAGAGCCCTGGACTCCGGCCGACATCGACGGTTGGGTTGGCGATGTGATCAGCGGCGCCCCGTGGGTTATCGTCGGGGCGCTCACGCGCGACGACTTCCCGCTCGAGACGCTGGCAGCCCTCACCGCTCGTGGCCACCGGCTCGTCGTCGACGCGCAGGGGCTCGTCCGCCACGGCAAGGTCGGCCCGCTCGTCAGCGACGGTGAGATCGACCACGCCATCCTTGCCCACATCACTGCGCTGAAGCTGAACGACGAGGAGGCCGAGCAGCTCTGCGGTGGCATCGACGAGGCTTCGCTCCGATCGCTCGGGATCCCGGAGGTCGTGCTCACGCTCGGCTCGGAGGGTGCGGTGATCATCTCGGGTGAGATCACGACCCACGTCGACGCCGTCCCGATCGAAGGCCCCGTCGACCCGACCGGTGCGGGCGATTCGTTCCTGCTCTCGTACGCGGCCGCCCGCGAGCGCGGGGTCGGGCCGCACGAGGCGGGGCTGATCGCGAGCCAGTTCGTCTCGACCATCATCGCCCGCTGATGGAGATTCGCGTCGCGACTGCGCTCGGCTGCGTGGCGATCGACCTCGAGACCGACGATGCATTTCTCGTCGACGATGATCCGCCGCTCGCCGAGCGGGTCGAGGTGTCGCTGCCGCTCGTGATCGCCGCCACGCAATCAGGCTCGAGAATCGTCGCAGCCGTGGATCGAAGGCCGCCGATGATGATCTCGGATGACGTTGGCCTGACCTGGCGGGAGGCCGGTGGCGGGCTTCCGGCCGGCACCGCGGTGGCGAGCGATCCGGAGAATCCGGACCGGCTGCTCTTCGCCTCGGCGTCGCGCGTCTACCTGTCCGAGACGGGCGGCCTATTCTGGCGGAGCCTCGAGGTGGAGCTGATCGACATTACAGCCGTCGCATTCTCGGGGGCCTGAACCTCTAGCCTCTACTCTTGCGGTGACCAACGGCGAAGGGAACTCGGCAATGAGCGGGCTCGACGATCTACTCAAGAAGGCAGTCGGCAAGGGCGACGGCGGAGGGCTTGGCGACCTGCTCGGCGGGCTGGCCGGTGGAGGCGCAGACTCCGGGCTCAGCGACATTCTCAACGGGATGACGGGGACCGGCGCCGGGAAGGGCGGCGGCATGGGTGGGCTCCTCACGGGGCTCCTGCCGATGGTCGGCGCGATGCTCGCCGGCGGCGGCCTCCAGAAGGTGCTCGCCGGGTTCCAGGCCAACGGTCTCGCAGAGCAGGCGGGCAGCTGGCTCGGCACCGGCGCCAACGAGCCGATCAGCGCGGACGACGTCCGCAAGGTCGTGACCGGCGACGAGCTCACGAGGATCGCGGGCCAGCTCGGGATCTCCGAGACCGACGCCGCGGCGGCGCTTGCTCAGGTCCTGCCGGCCGTCGTCGACAAGGTCTCGCCCGACGGGCAGCTTCCGCCTACCCGCGAGCTCGACGCGGCGCTCGAGCACCTCGGCGACAACGCACCTGCCGCCTAGACCCGGCGCATCTGCGGGTCGAGCCCGGAAGAGCTAGAGCCGGAACTCGCCGCGAGCGACGATGACGGCCCGGCCTCCGACCTCGACGCGGTCGATCAGCCCGGCGCCGCCCTCGGCCCTCGCGTAGAGCGTCGAGGGACGTCCGATCGCGGCACCCTGGGAGATTGTGATCTCGTCGCCCCAGGCAATCCGGCCGTGACGCGCGAGGTGGCAGGCGAGCGGGCCGGCCGCCGAGCCGGTCGCGGCGTCCTCGCCCCGCTCCCAGAACATCCGCAGCGTCCATTGATCGCCCGACCCGGCGAAGCAGCTCACACCGGTGACTCCGAGCGCGCGGATCGCCGCGCCATTCTGGCGCAACGCCGCCACCTCGTCCGTCGATCCGAGAGCGACGAAGAGATGGGTGGCGCCGTTGTCGTAGAGCTCGATCGGCAGCTCCGAGGCGGATACGCCGACTGCGTCGAGCACCGCCTGGGGGTCCGGGTGCACGTCGATCGTCGGCACGGGCTGCTCCATGCGTCCGAAGCTGATGCGGCCCGACTCGTCGCGTTCGAGGGCGACGGGGATGTTGCCGCGCCCGGTCTCGAGCGTGATCACGTCGAGCTGCAGCGGCGCGCCGAGCACGAACGCCGTGCCGAGGGTCGGATGGCCCGCGAACGGCAGCTCGATGCTCGGCGTGAAGATCCGGATCTTGACGTTGCCCCCGTTCTCCGGCGCCTGGACGAACACCGTCTCACTGAAGCCGACTTCGAGCGCGAGCGCCTGCATCGTCTCGTCGTCGAGCGAGCGGGCGTCGGTGAAGACGGCAAGCTGGTTACCGGTCAGCGGAGTGTCCGTGAAGACGTCGGCAACGACGTAGCGATACGTGTTCACGCTCAGAGCCTACGCACTTCGGTGCGCTCCGTCGGCAGGCGCGTCAGAGCCGCTTTCCTGGGTGATCCGTACGCGGAACGAGCGCCCGTCGATCGAGATCGCGATGGCGGGTATCGACTGCTCGAGTGCGGTGGAGCTCACGGCGAGACGCTAGCGCAGCGGCGGACGGTTCTCGGCCTCGACCCACTTGGCGTGGTGCCTGCGGGCCCAGGACTCGTCGACCTCACCGGTCGTCATGCCTCGCAGCGCGTGTCGCGTACTCGGGTGGATCAGCGCAAGGTAGAGGTGCCCGACGAGCAGCCCGACCGAGAGGAACGTGAGAACATCGTGAACCGTGCCGGTGCCGTCGAAGATGAAGCGGTGGTCGCGCTCGCCGAGCCAGAGGAAGAAGCCGGACAGGGCGAAGAGGAGGGCGAACGCCACGGTGAGGAGGGCGTTTATCTTCTGGCCGGCGTTGAAGCGGCCCTGCGGCGATCGACGGCCGACGAGCCAGCGGCGGTCGTCGCGGTCGATCGTCTCGATCTCGCGCCAGTCTTCTGCGAGGCGCTTGCGGTTGCCGGCGATGATGATCACGACGATCGCGATCGCCCAGGCGAGGGCCACCCAGAGGTGAACGCCCTTGACGAGCTGACGGCGATTGATCAGCGTCGAGAGAGCCGGCAGATAGAGGATCAGGCCGGTCGCGAGCATCGTGAAGAACGCGGCCGCGTGCGTCCAGTGGAGCACCCGCTCGGTGAGGGTGAATCGCTTGATGCGGTTGGGTGCGAGGGCCGGCGCCCCGACGACCGCCGGCTCAGTAGCCATTCGACCGACCGAGCCAGGCATCGACGTCGTAGCCGTTCTGCTCCCAGTAGCCGGCCTGCAGCGCCGTGCCGAGCTCGATGCGGTTGACCCACTTGACGCTCTTGTATCCGTACATGTCCGGAATCACGAGGCGAACGGGGGCGCCATGCTCACGACGGAGCGGCTGGCCGTCCATCTCGTAGGCGAGCATCACGTCGGGCAGCAACGCCTGCTTCAGGGTGAGCGAGTCTTCGTACGGGACCTCGGCCGAGACGAAGCGGAGTGAGGAGATGCCCTGCTTGGCGCCCGCCGCCTCGAGAACGTCGGTGATTCTGACTCCTGCCCAGCTCACGTTCTTGACGACCCAGCCCGTGACGCAGTGGAAGTCGGAGACCTGCTCGGCACGCGGCAGCGCCTCGAGATCGGCGAGCGTGAAGCTCTTCGGCGCAGCGACGAGGCCGTCGACCTGCAACCGGTAGGCGGCGGGAGCCACGTTCGGCATCGACGAGCCGACGGTGTAAATCCTCCAGCCCGATGTCGGCACGATCGCCGAGATCGACTGGGGCACAGCACGGTCGAGCAGTCCCGTGAAGTCCCTCGCGAGGAAGAGACCGACGGCGCCGGCGCCCAGGATCCCCAGGAAGCCCGCCCGTCCGATAGCGCGATCGTTCATCCGCTCAGCTCCGTCCGTCGACCGTCACGGTGAGCCTGATCGTAACGGTGGGATTGCGGTTCACGGTGAAATTCGTGCAGCGGCGAGCATCGGTTCACAATCGGTTGGCACGCAACGCATCGCATGTCGATCCCCGTCTCGCTCGGTGTCCCGGCGTTACAGGCGGGTCGATGCGCCGGTTACCCCTATCCTGGCCTGGTGCGCGTCTACCTCTGCAGGCATGCCCAGGCCGTGGCCGGGGAGCCGGACGAGCTGCGCGAGCTCACCTCCGAGGGAATCGAGCAGGCGAAGGCGCTCGGAGAGCGGCTTGCCGCTCTCGCGGCGCCTCCACGGCTCGTCCTGACGAGCCCCCTCATCCGCGCCCGCCAGACGGGTGCCGAGATCGCGAAGGCCGCCGGCGTGACTGCTCGGATCGAGGAGGCGCTCGCGCCCGGTGCAACCGCTGCTGCGCTGATCACCGCCCTGACGGACGAGCCGGGGCCGATCGCGACCGTCGGCCATCAGCCTGATTGCTCCGAAATCGCGCTTGCCGTGATCGGCCGCGACCCTGGCTTCCCGGTCGCGGGCATGGCCGAGCTGGATCTGGTCACGTGACCGGCGTCCCGGCTCTCGCAGTGCGTGAGCTGCGCAAGAGCTACGGCGAGGTCGAGGCGGTCGCCGGCATCAGCTTCACGGTCGAGCAGGGCGAGGTGTTCGGCCTGCTCGGGCCGAACGGCGCGGGCAAGACGACGACGGTCGAGATCCTCGAGGGCTACCGCACCCGCGACGGCGGCGACGTAACAGTGCTCGGCGTCGACCCGGAGCACGGGGGCTCGGCTTTGCGCGAGCGGATCGGCGTCGTCCTCCAGGCGTCCGACCTTCCGGCTGCGCTGACCGTCCGCGAGGTGCACAAGATGTTCGCCGGGTACTACGACCATCCGCGTGACATCGACGAGGTGGTCGCGCTCGTCGGCCTCGAGGAAAAGGCGGGGGTGCGCGTGAAGACGCTGTCGGGTGGGCAGAAGCGCCGCCTCGACCTGGGGGTCGCCCTCGTCGGCGATCCCGAGCTCCTGTTCCTCGACGAACCGACCACGGGCTTCGACCCGGCGGCGCGCCGAACGGCGTGGGAGCTCGTGCGCTCGCTGCGCGCGCTCGGCAAGACCGTTCTCCTGACGACCCACTACCTGGACGAGGCGCAGCAGCTCGCCGACCGTGTGGCCGTGATCCGTAACGGGAAGATCGTCAAGCAGGGCTCGCCGGCCGAGCTGATCGGAACGACTCCGAAGGTCGAGATCCGCTACCGGGAGGGTGGCCGCGACGTCGTGATCGAGACCGACGAGCCAACGCGCCTCCTCGCCGAGCTGACGGGGACGGCCGTTGCCGAGGGTCGCGAGCTCGAGTCGCTCGAGGTCGTGCGGCCCTCTCTCGAGGACGTCTACCTCGATCTGATCGACCACCAAGAGGGAACCTCGTGAGGCGCTTCCGCCACGAGATCCGCAACCAGCAGCGCCTGTTCTGGCGCAACCGCGAGTCGGCCGTGTTCGTGTTCGTCTTTCCGCCCATGCTCTACCTGCTGCTCGGGGCCGTCTACACGGGCCGCTCCGACGGTTTCAAGCTGGCCGACGTGTTGCTCGTCGGGCTGATCGGCTACGGCTGCGCAAACACAGCGTTCGCCGGGCTTGCGATCACGCTCGTGATCCGCCGTGAGAGCGGTGTCCTGAAGCGGATCCGGGCGACGCCGCTTCCCACCCCGACGTATCTCGCCGCGGTGTTGTTCTCGACCCTCGTCGTGTTCGTGTTGCAGATGCTCCTCACAATCGCCCTCGGCCTGACGCTGTACGGGGCAAGGGGGCCGGAGAACTGGCTCGGGATGATCCCCGCGGTGCTCGTGGGCGTCGCCTGCTTCGCGGGCATGGGGTTCGGCGTCACGTCGCTCATTCGCTCATCCGAGGGTGCGTCTGCGGTCGTCAACCTGATCGTGCTGCCGATGGCGTTTCTCTCCGGCTCGTTCGGACCGACGCGGCACTACCCCGCGGTGCTGCAGTGGATCGCCGACGTGCTGCCGCTCACCTATCTGATCGACCTCATGCATGACGTCTACCTGCGTGGAGACTCGTTTTTCGGGCACCCGAAGGAGATCGCGATCCTGCTGGCCTGGGGGCTCGCGGGCGTCGTCGTCGCCTGGCGCCGCTTCGGCTGGGAGCCACGCGAGCAGTGAGCGAGCTTCCGTTCGGCGCCGCCGAGATCGTCGCCGCCGTCGCCGCCGCTCACGCGGAGCACGTGCTCGACGCCGGCTGCGGAAGCGGGCGGTTGACGGTGGCGCTGGCGGCGGCCGGCGCGGAGGTGACCGGGTTCGACACGAGTGCGTCGCAGCTCGAGGAGGCGGCTCGGCGGGCCGACGAAGCGGGGGTGTCGCTCGAGCTGGTCTCGGCCGATTTCAACAAGGCGCTGCCCTTCCCCGACGCGTCGTTCGACGCGGTCGTGAGTCGGCTCTCGGTGATGGCCGCGGCAGATCCGGTCGCGACACTGCGCGAGCTCGGACGCGTGCTCACAACGGGCGGGGGCGTGGTGACGGTGCTGTGGGCATCGCCGGCCGAGAACCCGTGGTTCGCGGAGCCGCGCGCGGCGATCGGGGAGGTGCTCGGTGCGGAGCGGTCGGCGTTCGCGCGGGCGTTCGGGAAGCTGGGCGATCCGGAGGAGGCCGCCACTGCGCACCGCGAGGCCGGCTTCGTCGACGTCGAGCCGGTGCTGTTGCGCGGCAGCCGTTCCGTGTCGGACGCGGCCGCGTACTGGAGCGAGCTGTCGGCCGAGAACGGACACTTCCGACGGGTGGAGGCGGCGTTGAGCACGGATGAGCGCTCCGCGATCGTCGCGCAGCTCGACGATCGGCTCGTGCGCTACCGCGCGGGCAACGAGCTCGCTCTGCCGCGCACGATGGTGCTCGTCACGGCCAGGCGATAGCACCGCCGTCAGCGGAGCGCGGGGACGACCTCGAGAGCCGGACGCATCGGACTGGCGGCGCGCGTCCGCGCCGCAACCTCGTCGTACCAGTAGACGGCGAGCGGTGTGCTCGTTCGGGTCAGCTCTGCCCAGGTCTGCTCACACGCCGATGCCAGGTCGTCTCCGCCACCCGCTTCGAGCCACCGGCTCGCGAGCACGGCGAGGCCTGTCTCGTGCAGTGAACCGAGCCGAAGCGAGTCGCGGACGTCGTGCGTCATCGGGACTACCATCCCGTCCGCGCCGACGACCAGGACCGGAGCGACGTCGACAAGCCTGGTGACCGGCCGGAGCGGCACGAGCCGGTCACGGTGGCCGAGAAGCTGATCGGAGGTGATCGCGTCGACATGGACGACGACCCCGAGCCCCTGCCCGAGCATTGCGGCCTCGCAGAGCGCGGCGGCGAGCTCTATCTCGTCCGGACGCGCGCCGCTCATCGTTGCCTCGGCGCGGCCGTAGAGCGTGAGCGGGTGCACCTGAACGCTCCGGGCTCCCACGTCCGCCGCGAGGCGGACGACGAACTCGAGGCTGTCGACGTTGTGCTGCGTGAGCGTGAAGATGAACCCGAACGGGCCTCCCCACGAGCGGGCGACCTCGAGGTTGGCAACCGTCCGGGCGAACGCCCCCGGGCGGCGACGGATCCGATCGTGCTCCTCCGGTGTGCCGTCAACCGAGATTGCAAGCACGTCGACGAGCCCTGCGAGCGGCTCCCAGCGCCTTGGCGTCAGGAGCATGCCGTTGGACGTCACGGTGACGAGCATCCCGAGCTCGCGGGCTCTCCCGAGGAGCTCCGGAAGCGGGCCGTAGAGCAACGGCTCGCCGCCCGAGACCGCGAGCTGCCGGTAGCCGAGGCCGGCTGCGGCCTCGAGGCAGTTGGAGAGGAGCTCCAACGGGAGCTCCTCTCGCACTGTCGGTCCTGACGCCGAGTAGCAATGGGCGCAGGCGATGTTGCAGAGTCGCGTTGGATGCACCTGCAGGACCGGCGCGACACCGGTCGGACTGCTGTTAGCCATGGAACCCGGCTGCACCGATTTCACCCGCGAGCTCCTGGATCCCACCCACCTGCTCCCCGACGTGGCCGAAGTCGAGCTCCATCCGGACGAGATCGGGGAACGGCGTGCCGTTGATGATGATCCGCGGCGGCCGCGGATTGCCTCCATGACCGAGGTGCCACTTCAGCCAGAAGAGGATGTCGTTCCCACACCATGGGCCGTCGTCACCCTCGTAGCTGAGCGAGAGGCTCAACCCCGTCGAGTGCTCACCACCGAAGAACGTGGCGCCCTCGATCGTGGCGGGCGACTTCTCGAACGAGGCGGCGATCTCCTTGATCGAGGCCTCGGTGAGCACACGTGCCTTCCATGCGGCCATCACCTTCTCTGATCCGCGCTTCTCCTTGGTGGCCATGCGACCTCCTTCTGGTTCGGCGGCCGCACCCATGTGCGGCCTGATGTGGACGGGTACGGCTCGTCAGAAGCCGATCTCGATTGCCTCCCACCCGGCGCCACCGTGGCCGCCGCCCCAGGCGTTGTTGAGCACGGCGCGGTCGCGGATGTCGATCCGGACGATGTAACAGCAGGGCACGATGCTCGGGTCGCTCCAGGGATCCCAGATGAACGACGTCGGCACCGGGTAGCCGGTGTCGGCGACGTTGCCGTTGTATGTCTTCGACAGCTGCACCGCCGGCCCAGCTGTCCCTTCGGGGACGGCGACGACGGGCACCGACAGGCTCGAGTTCCCCTCCGCTGCGACCGACAGAGCGCTGAAATTGTCGTCGTGTGCCTCGACGGTGATCCGGATCAGCCCGTCACCCCTTTTCACCTGGCCGCACTTCAGCGGCTTCAGCGCACCGGAGGGCGTCTTCAGCTCGAGCTTGATCACGGGCGTCGGCGGGGCGGTGTTGTCGACCCGCACGGCGCGAGGCGCGCTGACCTTCTCCGTCGCTCCGTCGCGAACACGCAGGCGGAGGTAGTAGAGCCCGTCCGCAGGGGTCGCCCAGTAGACGAGGGTCTTCTCGCCGGCTGTCGTGTTGCCGCCGTCCGAGAGCGGGATGTCGGCGATGTCGTACCAGCCCGGGTCGCCGCCGCCCGACGGGAAGCGCGTGACCGGGACCAGCGGCCACATGCTCGCGTAGCCCGGTACCGGCTCTGCGATCGTCGCCCAGGGGCCGACCGGCGTCGACCCAACCTCGAGCTTGTACTGCGTCGCGGTCGGGAAGTTGAACACTCCCATCAGCCACGACGAGGCACCGATCGGGTGGTCACCAACCCCCGCTGCCGGGCTCGGGGGCGGAACCTGGAAAGGGGGCACGCTGGGCCCGTGCCCGAAGCCCTGCGTGTCGAACTGCGCGGTGGGAATCGAGCTGATCCGCGTAATGAGCGGCCGGGCGCACAGGTGGAGGCAGATGCGCTTGCAGCGTGTCCGGCAGACGAAGCGGCAGACCTGGTGGCAGAACCGAGTCAGCTCGAGCTTCTTCAGCTCGGCATCCCAGGCCTTCTTGTCCTCCTTCTCCGCGATCGCGATCAGCCGCTCGAGCGCGCGGCGATCCCTGGCTACGCGGGCGATCGCGTGGGTGAACTCGAGCACCTCCTTCGCGTCGACCGCGCGGCTCGGCCGCTCGGGGCAGAGCTTGACGCAGGTGGCACCGCAGCGCTTGACGCAGAAGTAGACGCAGATCAGGTCGCACCGATCGGCGATCCCCGCCCGCTCGAGTGCCGCCTGGAACCGGCCGGCGTCGGCGGCCGCGTGGGCATCGAATGCCTCGATGAACGATGCCTCGTCCCCCGCGAGCTTCTCGGCCGCCGCCGCGATCTCGCGCAACTCGTTGAGAGGGTCGGGCTCGAACAGCTGCTCACTCATGCTGACTCCCTTCGGAATTCGCGGAGCCGCAGAGCTCATCGCCGGCGCGCACCTGGTTCGGTGCTCATCGGCCTCGCCAGGCTATTCGGCCGTGGCAACGACCACGACACCCGAAAGGGGGAGCCATGGGGCTGCTCACGGAGACGCGGACACTGCCTGCGCCGGGCCGAGTCCCCTGTAGCCGCGGGTTCGAGCCCGCGATCGGGCCACGGGCCCAGCTCACCCTCACGGTGTTAGAAGAAGATCACGATTGATGCACCGAGGGCGACCGAGGCAATGGGCACGAGGAGGTCAAAGTCGGCGAATCGGGCCGAGTAGTCGGCCACGCGCCGTGGCATCTTCTGCAGCCCGACACCCGGTCGCGATCGTCGGACGTCGCCCGTCGAGCAGAGCGATCCACGAACGACCCACCGGGCAGCTCGAAAGCGTCCACTGGCCTCAAACCGGGCGCGCGCGGCCCGACAGACGTTCGCCCGCGGCTATCCGCGCCTGACTCGCTCGCAGTCGTGTGAGACCAGGTCGATTCGGTCGACGACGGCGGTGTCGCGTCCGGTGCCGCAGCTAACGACGTCGCGTTGGCCGTCGCGAGCCTGGATGACATCGGCGCCGGGCCCGCCGAACAACAAGTCCTTGCCGGCGCCGCCCACGAGAATGTCGTTGCCGTTGCCGCCGCGGATGACGTCGTTACCGCCAAGGCCGAAAAGTCGATCGTTTCCGCCGAACCCCCTCAAGACGTCTCCGTACGGGGTGCCCGTCAAGCGGTTCGGGGCGGAGGTTCCTCTGAACGTCTTGCCCTTGTGCTGCGTCGGCTTGGGCGCCGGGGGCGCTTGAGGGGTCGGCGTGGAGACCGGGCCTACCTGAATCGGTGCTGGGGACGGCGTGGAGACCGGGCCTACCTGAATCGGTGGTGGGGACGGCGTGGAGACCGGGCTCACCTGGATCGTCAAGGTCCCCTGGTTGTTCGTGAGGTCGGAGTCCCTGTCCGACGTGACCGACGCCGTCAGCGACTGAGCTCCAGCCGCGGTGGCTTTGACCGCGAAGGAGACCTTCGTGGTGACGCCGCTCGCAAGGTAGTCGAGGAAGCAGTCGATCGTCGTCGTTCCGGTGCAGCCGGATCCGATCTCGTAGCTGGGCGAGCTGGAGAGCGTCAGGCCGGGAGGCAACTGGATCTCGAGGTTCGTCTGGAGGGATCCCGCTCCGCCCGTGTTGGTCACGAAGATTGTGATGCCGTCGCCCTGGCCTACGTCGACACTGCTTACGCCGGCGATGACGACTCCCAGGTTCGGCATGCTTCCGCCGCCGACTACTGCAGTGCTTGCGGAGTCCACAGTGGACGAGCCGGCGGCATTCTGAACGGTCTGCCGGTAGCGAATGGTCGAACCGACGTCAGCGGCCACTACGACGTATGCAGTCCCGGTCGTTCCGGTCGACGTGCAGTTCGCGCCCGCGCTGTTGCAGCGAACCCACTCGCGGTTTGTGATCGTCGTGGGGAGCGTGCCGTTGAAATACGTTCCGTCGCTGCCGCTCAGGGTCGACCCCACCGCGGCGGCTCCCGCGATAGTCGGCGGGAACGTGGCCGCGGGGACCGTCGCCTGCGGCTGCCACGTCGGTTGAGTCTCGTTGCTCGTCGGGGTGTTCGGGGTCAGGTCGGTCTGTCCAGTTCCGTTGCGACCGACCGCGTAGATGTCTGCATTGCCGGAGCTCGTCCCGCTGAAAAGGATCTTGGTTCCGTCGGGCGACCACGCGGGGTCGGCGACTGCGACGCTGCCGGCGACCAGCGCCGTCTGGAAGCCACCGTCGGAATCCATCGTCCAGAGTTGGCCACTGTGGACGTAGGCGATGGAGAGCCCATCTGGAGACCACGAGGGCTCAGAATTCGTTCCTGTCGTCGTGAGCTGGCATTCGTGGCTGCCGGCGGGGTTGCATGGCGGCGCCCCGACCGTGGACGCCAGCCAGATGTCGCCTGCGCGCGCGAAGACAACACTGGTACCGACGGCGGAGAGGCTCGGATGTGTATCACCGGCCGCGGTGGTGATGCTGACCTGATTGAGGTTCGTCGGGTCCGAGTTTGCGAACGAGATCCCACTGCCGTCGTCGAAGGCGAGCCGGTTGCCTGTCCGTCTCATCCAGGGCCAGGAGCCGCTGACGCCCAGCGAGGTCACCGTGTCGGGTGAGCTTGCGTCCAGAACGGCGATCACACCGCCCTGATTGAAGAGGATCCGGTCTGGCTGGGCTGCGTCACCGTGTGTCGACCAATTCGGCTGCGCGTCGGGCCCCGGGCCGGATGCATTGCCCGTCATCTGATTGGCTGATCCGGAGCCGTTGGCGGCGGATTCGAAAATGCGGCTCGTTCCGGTGCGGTTGCTCGTGTACGCGATGGTGCTTCCATTCGCGTTCTCGACCGCCACGCCGACGACCCCGCTCGCCGGGCTGGCATCCTCGAAGGAGCTGCCCCCGCCGTTCTCGGTGACGAGGAAGCGTAGACGCATGCCGGCGTCCGCCTCCTGGAGCTGGTACGTCAGCGCGGTCGCGCCGGCGATGGCGGTGCAGGTGATCCCGGCGCAGCGGTACCACTTGTAGTCCTCCGTCTGTCCCGCAGGCGCCCAGTTGCCCGGCGTGCCGGTCAACGTGTCGGCGACGCGCGGCGAGGTCGGGCCCGAGATCGCCGTCGTGGACGTCGGGCAGGGGAGGGTTCCGGTGTACACGCGCCAGTCGAGGGAGGTCGTCCCGGTGGTTCCGCCTCCACCGTCGATCGCGAAGTAATAGGTCTGGCCCGCAGCAGCCGGTTGAAGGCAGATCGCGCTCGGAGAGCCCGAATCGTTACTTACTACCTCGTGGAGACCCGCCAGCGACGTTCCCGTGTATGCGGCAAGGATCGTGTTGTTCCCGGGGATGCCGCTTGCTCGGAACTGGAACGGGCCGGTGTCAGGCGCTACCCACGAGTACCAGATCGAATGGCCGCCCACGACACCGCCGTGCAGCGGCTCGCCCGTCTCAGCCGTGGCGCCTACGTTCGTCCCAGCGATCGCTCCGCCGCTCGCCGTTGAGGCCAGCGGCTGCGCATTCACGAAGTTGTCGTTAGCCGGCCCGACAGCCGCCGGTGCGCCGGCGATGGACAGCAGCGCACCGGCTGTCACGGCGGCCAACGCGATGGAGCACCTTCTCCCGGTCACACTGCGGCCACAAAAACCCATCCCACGCATCGGAACTCCCCCTCGGAACACGTTCGTCACTTGACTAAAAGGCCAGATTCGCGTTGGACTCGTTCGCGTTGGGCGGTGACGTGGCGCTTGGGGGCATCGTCTTGAATCTCTTTCTCGATGATGAAGTCTCCGATGACTACGGCGTCCATGCCACTGATTGCGAAGGTCGCGAGAGCGTTCTTGGGGGTGCAGACGACGGGTTCGCTGTCGACGTTGAAGCTCGTGTTGAGCACGACCGGGGTGCCGGTGAGCTTGCGGAACTCGTCTATGAGCCGCCAGTATCTGTGGTTCGTCTCCTTGTCGACTGTCTGCGGCCGGCCGGTTCCGTCGACATGGAGCGCGGCAGGGATGCGGTGTGCGACCTCGTCCCGCACCTTGAACGCGAGGATCATGAACGGTGATGGATGTGTGGTGCCGAAGTACTCTTCCATGTGTTCCGCGAGGATCGACGGTGCGAAGGGGCGCCACGGCTCGCGGAATTTGACGTTGTTGTTGACGATGTCCTTCATTGTCGGGTTGCCGGGGTTCGCGAGGATGCTGCGGTTCCCGAGGGCGCGTGGGCCGATCTCCATTCGTCCCTGGAACCATCCGACGATCTTGTCTTGCGCGATCAGACCGGCGGCTTCGGCGCAGACGTCATCGGCTTTGCGATGCTTGATCTTGGCCTGCTTCAGCACCGCTTCGATGTCGTCGTTCGAGTACTCGGGACCCCAGTAGGCGTGGTCGAACGTCGTTGAGGGCCGTGCACCGGTGCGAAGCACATGCGCGTGGACCGCTGCACCGAGGGCCGTTCCGGAGTCGGACGCAGCCGGCTGTACGAAGACGCGCTCGACGAAGGGCAATTCGAGGAGCTTCCCGTTTGACGAGCAGTTGAGTGCTGTTCCCCCTGCGAGGCAGAAGTCGGTGAGGCCGGTTCGCGAGTGGAGTTCCTCCGCGGCTCGTGCAACCGCCGCTTCCAAGCTCAGCTGGAGCCGTGCCGCGATGTGCTCGTAGTACCCGTCGATCGGATAGGTATCGCGAGCCCTCGGGCGGATCCGTGAGATCTCCTCGTAGAGGGACGCGCGATCGTAGGTTGGCCACCCGCCGTCGCCTTGCAGCTTGATGAAGGGGAAGATTCCCTCGGTCGGGTCTCCGTAGGCGGCGAGCCCCATCACCTTGCCTTCGTCGCTGTGTTGGCGGAAGCCGAGCCCGCCGGTGAACCCTTCGTAGAAGACGCCCCAGCTCTCTTCCCGTTCCACGTACCGAAGCACCTGGATCTCCGAGCCGGCGCCGACCCCGTAGAGGCCGGCGTCCTCACCACCGTTGCCGTCGAGCGAGATGATGTTCGCGCGCTCGAACGGGGAGAGGTAGAAGGCGGATGCCGCGTGAGCGATGTGGTGGCGTACCCAAACAAGGCGCTCGTCACGAGGGCTGATCCCGAGCACGCTGAGCAGTTGGGACACGTAATGCCGGCGGAGTCGAAAGTCTCGGTTCTCCTCACGGAGGGTTCGGTAGACGGGCAGGCGCCGCAAACGTCGGGAGGCGATCGACCTCGAGGTGGACGCGATCACTGTTCTCGGGTCACTGAAACCGATCGCGATCACATCGACGTCGGCGAGCGAGCACCCGGCCTGCTCGAGACACCAGGCAATTGCCTTGACGGGAGGCATCTTCGCCGCGTGCTTGATCCGGTTGAGGCGCTCCTCCTCGACCATGCCGACGAGGGCGCCGTCCACGAGGATCGCAGCCGCGTTGTCGTCTCCACCGGGATCCGTGAGTCCAAGAATGACCATGCCCACACCTTACGTTTACGTCAGTGTTCGTCAAGATGAGATGTGCAAAGCTTCCGGTCTTTTCGCCTCTACTCGGCCGCGGACGTCGGCCGGCCACCTACGGGTGCGACCCATACTTCGGCGACGTGGTCGTTTTCGACGCGTAGGAAGAGGGTCGACAGGGTGGCCTGTCGGTTGGTTGTGCGTTGGCGCAGGAGCGCGACTGCGACGACGCCACCGTCGTGGAGGGAGATCAGCTCGGTGGATGCGGGGTGGCCGAGCAGTGCTTGGGCGTGCTCTGTGACGTTGTTCTTTCCGTGGGTTGTGCTGTGCGCGGAGCGGTGCCATTGTGCGTTGTCGGCCGTGAGGCGGCTGAGGCGCTCCGTGCGTCCGAGGAGGCAGGCCTCGAGCCAGGCGCCGGCGACGGACCGGTCGCCGATCCCGTCGGCGTGCGTGAATGTGGCCGGCTGCCGGCCCCGGTCGCGTACGACGTCGATAGCCCCCACTTCCCCGCCTCCGGCCTTCCGCTTGGCGTTGACACGGGCGAATGTTCTCCCCGTCCCTACGTTACGCTCACGTGAGTGTTAGTCAACCGTCAGCTGCGGCTATTCCGTGCACACCTAGACCATCGGCGACCGGCACGCCGCCCGGTCAGGGGCCGACACACGTCCCGCTCTTGATCGCCGATGCGCACACGGCGACGCGATACAGTGGATAGAGCAAATCCAGGGTGCTAGAGAATAAAATTCCTGCAAAACACCCTTTTTAGCCCCCGTAGCTCAGTGGATAGAGCAGTGGTTTCCTAAACCGCGTGCGCAAGTTCGATTCTTGCCGGGGGCATCAGAATCGGCATGAATAAAGGGATTGCGGCGTTTTTTGTTGTCACTACAGGCGATTCTGTTTCCTAAACTAATAAGAACGCGAACCAGAGAACTAGCTTCGAGAGCCTTCGGAGCCATCTTCCCAATCGTCCGGGAGGACTTCAACGTCGTCCCAACCAAGCCTGCGGGCACGGTGCCGCAAGTCCTCCTCGGTGACCTCTTCACCCGCTGCCTGCTTCCGGCGCAAGCTGATCTCGCTATTGGCCCAGGCGATCCGCTCGGGTCGAGCAAGTTCACGCGCAAACGTCACATCGTCGCCATAGACGAGCGCGACCGTGTCGAAGTCGTACAGTCTTGCGACCTGGATCAGGAAATGCGATGACGGCCGTCGCTTGCCCGTGATCCAGGCAGAGATCCCGTGTGGCGAAGCCCCGACGAACTCCGCTGCCTCTTTCGCAGAGTGATGATGGAAGAGCAGAAGACGCCGGATGTTGTCCGGGAAGTTGTCTGCTGACGCTGTCGGATCGTCTACCAAGGGTGCCTCGTCGGACATTCTATGTACGCCGACGCACTGCTGTTTGCGTACGACTGGCTATCCAGTTGCGTCGTTCGGCAGATCTCAGGAGTGACACCACACAAGGTGTTGCACGTGTGATCGTTGCCGGCCCCGCTTAAGTTGTTTCGCTCTCAGGCTTTGTCGCCGGCAGCTCGACAGCCTGGACGACGTGGCGTGGAAAGGCGGCCTTGAACCAGTCCACGACGCCCACGGGGACGGGCTTGCCGTAGTAGGACGTGATGGCGACTTCACCGCCCTCTGAGGCGGTTGCGCTCGTTTCGGTCGCGATCCCGAGGTGGTCGCCCGCAGAGAAACTGGGTGGTCTCCCCCACGCTTCGGTCAGAAACCAATCGTGGATTGGAGGCCCGTCCGGGCCTCCATCCAGACGCCACGCGATCGCCTCACCGGTCTCGGCATTCCAGCCCCACTTGAAATACACCGAGGCCGACCCGTCCACTTCACGCGGAGTCGACTGCCCGTCGAACACTACGTCCCAGAGGTCGTCCTCCCGAGACACGGTCTTAGACGGACGCCACTGGTGTCAGTCCTCGTTTGATCCGGGCCTCTACTCGTTCGAAGCGGTCCGGGTCGGAGAGCTCGGTCTGGAGGAGACCACTGAAACCGGTTCCGATCAGCTTGTCGGTGCTGACCTGGAACAACCCGGCAATAGCGATCGCCTTATTGAGAGACGGCTGGGACTTCCCATTCATCCACGACGACATCGTCGCCTCAGAAACACCGAGCAACTGGGCCGTGAAGTGCTGACTGAGCCGATGCAGACCGAGCAGCCGGTTGAAGTTGTCGGTGAACGGAGTCTCTAACGCTGCTGAAGATGACACGCTTTACTCCCGAAGAGCTTGCATTATTAGGAAGTTTACTTTATAATATATGAAGTAAATAACTATTCCTATAAAGGGGACTATAGCAATGCGAGGAGACGATCGCGAGGGACAACAACGACCCGATCAGCAGATCGTGGCATACGGGTACGGCGTCGAGGGAGGAGCCGCAGGCTGTCACCTCTGCGAGCTGAGAGCGAGGCTCTGCAGCCTCCTGACAGTCCTCGACTGTGCGATCGCGCACGATCCGGACTTCGATTCGAACCCAGCAGACAAGACGCTCCACAGTCGTGTGGAAGCCGAGATCGCAAGCCTTGTCGCGGCAACACCACTTGCGAACGACCTCCCCGACGTGATCCCGTACGCCTGGGGCACAACATGCTAGCGCCACCACAGACCAAGCCTGGAGGACAGGTCGCGGTCGAGGCGCTCACCGCCACATACCTGATGCGCAAACTGCATCAACAACGACTTCAAGTCGATCGAGGGCACGGTCGAGCAGGCTCTTCACACACTTCGATTGCCCGAAACCCAGGATCCCGAGGCACGACGCAGACAACTCGCCGCGATCCTTCCCGCAGCCGCCGTGTTCGTACTCGAAAAAGACGAGATAGACGATCTAGTCGACTCGTTTCCGGCCGAGACTGGCCCCTGGAACGAGCTACCGCCCCTCCCGTACCCACGCACGTGGATCGAGTTCCACGCTGGCGACGGAGCACCGCGGTGTGTCACGGTGCCCTCGAGCCCCGGAACGACCCTGTGCGACTGGGGGCTCGCCATCACGGGCGACTTGTCCTCATGGCACGTTCTCATGCTCATCTCACCCGAGGCCGAGGCCGAGCAAGACCTAGCTGTCTTTAGCCTCCGTATCAACGCCCGCGGTGACTGCTGGCTCGACCTGCTTCCGCTCGAGGACAAAAACGAACTAGAAGAACTCCGCGAGATCGCCCGTCACACCATGTTGCTCGTCGAAGCGATCATCGCACCAGGAGTCGCGCGATCAGAAGTGTCCGTACCGAAGACAACATCGGCGCGCCCACGAACGGACATTCGGCACTGAACAACCCCAGATCTACCACGTGCAACTGCGCACCGACGACGAATCGTGCGATGGCAGCCTCAACGGAGAGCCTGGCTCCAGAGGCGCCGTCACCTCGTCCGAGCACACTGGCGTCGCCTCAACTCCGGCCGCATCACCTGGTCCGCGCACACAAACGCGGCTCCATCCTCGCACCCTGGAAAGGAAGAGGAATCTATGCCTAAGACGCGTCTCACCACACACGCACAGACGGCGCGCGGCAGAGGCATCCGGCGGACCCGAACGCGATACCTGAGAACATCGACCCGGCCACCCTCGAGGCCAACCTCAGTCGGATTCACGAAACAATCGCCAGTCTCCGCAAACTAGCTGCGCAGCTCGACGAGCTCGAACGATCCCTCCACCGCGTCATAGCGATGAAACCGATCGTCCATGGCGCCCGCGCGCTTCGGGAACCCATGACCACTACTCTCGATCATTGGCAGGAATACGCCGCCTTGCTAGAGATCCTGCTCACCCGGTCCCCGGCAATACCACTCTCCAAACCAAGAGCCGCCCGAGGCGTAGGCGCCGGAAACGGGCCGACTGCCGGCGACCCCTGGGATCGAAGCGGGTGAGAGGGTTCCCGAGCTAGATGTATGTCCCAGGGAGGTTGTTGACGCGCTGGAGCGGCGTTGACCCTTTGAGGGCGCGGTGTGGACGGAAGCGATTGTAGAAGTCGAGGGCGGGTGTGAGAGCGGCGAGTCGTTCCGATTCGTTGGCGTACGAGTACGCGTAGGCCCAGCGCTCGAGCAGGGTGCGGATGAACCGTTCCGCTTTCCCGTTGGTCTGGGGCCGGTAGGGACGTGTCTTCTTGACGGCGATCTGGTGGCTGTTGCAGGCGTCTGCCCAGCGGCGTTTGAAGCAGCTGCCGTTGTCGGTCAGGACGCGTTTCACGCTGATCCCGTGGCTGTTGTAGAAGCGGACGAGCTCGTCGAGGAACGCGATCGCGCTGTCGCTCGTTTCGTCCGGGTAGACAGCCGCGAAGCCGAGCCGGCTGTGGTCGTCGATCGCGACGAACAGGTACTGCCAGCCGGCCTTGCCCTTCGCCTGCCCTCTGCGGTCGCCGGTGACCCGGTGGCCTGGCTTCAGGATCCGGCCCAGCTTCTTGATATCGACATGGATCAGATCGCCCGGATGGGCATGTTCGTAGCGGATCACGTCTTCGGGCCACGGACGGGTCACCAGTCGGGAGCAGCCGTGGCGGCGCAGGACCGCGTGCACTGTCGAGGCCGCCAACCCGAGCAGGCCCGCGACGATATGCGGCCCTTCCCGCAACAGTTCCCGCACGACCAGGATCGCTTCCTCCACCGCAACAGGAGTGCGCTTGGGCGATCGGTGAGGGCGACTCGAACGATCTCCAAGACCTTCGCCGCGACGATCCCGGTTGACCCATTTCGACGCCGTCTGCCGGGAGCAACCAACGATCACCGCTGCCGCGCTGATCGTGACTCCCGCAGCAACGAGATCGCACAACCGCTGACGCTGACGAACGGCCAGCACCGCATTTGCATGAAGATGCATCGAGCCCTCCTTTGGACTGCGACTCTTGGACAAGCCGCACCCTAGGAGGGCTCAATGACGAATCAGACCGTCAACAACGTGTCTGGGAACTACAGCGCCGGATTCATCCCTGAATTACCCCTCTGAGCAGGTCTTTCTTGGTCTTCTGGGCGCTACGGATCCGGTGTCAGCGGAGCCCTTCCTGGCTGGTCGTGCGGGATCAGTGCGGGATTGAGCGAGCCTGAGC
>CAWCXK010000001.1:0-51604 GCA_963799575.1 uncultured Thermoleophilia bacterium | reverse complement strand
GGCGACGACGACGAGCGGGTCGCGGCGGCGACGCACGGCGGCGACGAACGGCACGGCGAGCGCGGCGAGCAGCAGCGCGAGGCCGACGATGCCGAGCTCGCCCAGCGTCTCGGTGTAGAGAGCATGTGTGCCCTCCACGCGAGAAGACGCCGTCGGCGGGGCGGTTGCGCAGCCAGTAGGCAGCGAAGCTGCCGGCGCGCCGCCGCCGGCAACCGGCTTTGCCTCGAACTGGTGCACCGGAGGCGCGCCAGATGTCGATCCGGCCCGTCGAGGAGAGGTCGAACAGCCTCGAGGTGACATTCGCCCCGGTCTGCTTGTTCGGGGGCGGTGAACTTCTGCCAGGCGCGGTCGAGCCGCCTGCCAGGGCGGCCACCCTGCGACGACCAGACAGCCCCCACTCCCGACGAGCGCGAGCAGCGCCGAGGGCGGCGCGAAGGCCCGCCCAGGCTCCGCGGCACGGCCACCCTGGTACGGCAGTCTCACCGAACAGCACGGGCGGCGGCCGCAGAGGCACGTCATGCGCCGCGACCGAGCGGCACGAACCGGTGGCCGTCGTGGGTGACCTGCTCGAGCGTGGCGGTGCTCTCGGTCAGCGAGCCCGACCGGGAAGCCGACGCGAGCAGAGCACCGCCGACCAGGGTGCCAGCGTGAAGGCCGCTGCTGCGAACTGCAGTCGCACGCGTGCGGGGTCGACGGCGAACGCGCCGAGGAGGCCGGCGGCCAGTGCGAGCCAGGCGCCGCGGCTGAACGTGAACAGCATCGTCGTGACGAGGACCGGCGGCCGCGCCCGCGAGCAGCCCGCCGGTCCGGATGTGCGAGCGAGCAACGAACCCGAGCGCGAGCAGGGCGCCCATCGCTGCGTAGACGCCGAGGCCGTTCCAGTAGCCGATCGGGTCGGAGAGGCGGTAGCCGGCGAGATGGGGTCCGAAGCTCCGAGCCGGTCGGGCAGGAGCCGCGTCAGCGAGCGCGTACCCGCTGACCGAGGTCACGCCGGCCAGACGGAGCCGACGAGCAGCGCACGGTGCGGCGCGGTCGCGACGAGAGGAACGCGAGCAGCACGGCGCCGAGGTAGGCGATGTAGCGGGTGACCGCTGAGCGTCGGCGTCAGCGCGGGCGACCAGAGCGCGGACAGCGCCAGCCAGCCGGAAACGCGGCGAGGAAGAGGAGCAGGAGGCCGTCGAGACGGCCGAGCGCGACCCGCGGGCACGAGGATCAGGCGGATCGCGCGCAGGGAGAACGAGCCAAGCGCGATCCAGGCCCAGCTGCCGGCGAAGTAGCCGCCGTTCGAGGCGGCGGGGCCGGCCGCGAGCGCGAGCCCGAGCGCCGAGACCATGAGACCAGTCGCGGCGGAGCGAGCGTGTCGAGCGGGAGGATCGGCGTATTCGATCATCCGGCCGGCCCATTCTGCCCGGGGTAGCGCCCCATCGGACACAGAAGGCAGCAGCTCCGAGGGTCGTGCGCGGCACCATTCAGCCCGCGGCAGAGCTCGGCAGCGCGGCCGTGTCACGAAACCGCTCGGTCGTCGGCCGCCGGATCCGGCGATGGCTGTTCCGAGGGAGCGCGAGCAGATCCCGCGTGCCCAGGGAGCCGGCCCCTACGGCTGCAGCTTGTCGCTGAAACCGGGGTGCGCGCTGTTCCAGCGCTTGAGCGTGCTTCCATGCGCGACGAGCCACCGCGACAGGGCCTTCCGCGAATAGAACTTCTTTCCCTGCCAGGTGACCGCAGGGAGACCGAGACGCTGGGCCGCCTGCGGATGGCGAACGAGGAACGCGTTCCAGTCGACGCGCTGCTTGGCGAGATGAATCCTGAGCCCGTTTGCACTCGTGAAGGCGATGGAATCCCAGACGATCGCAACATGCTTCGCGCGCACGCGTGCCGCGGTCGATTGCTGCGTCACAACCGGCTCCCCGGCGAGCACCTCGGCCGCCTGCGGGTGCTTCAGCGCCCACGCCGCGTAGGAACGGCCCTGCTCGCGTAGCTTGCGCGCCAGCGACGCCTGGTCGTAGAAGTTCACCCCTGCCCACACGACGGCGATCAAGCCACCCTGGTCGACCACCGCGGGATGCCGTGCGAGGAATGCCGCCCAGTCGACCCCGTCCGCAAGCAGGTAGTCGCGGAATTCGCCCGCCGAGAGGAACAGCCGGCCGTCCCATTCGATCACGTACGGCTGCATCTCGAGGGGTGCGAGGAGGTCGGCCGGCGGCGCCTCGACGAGAACCGGCGCGGCCGCAGGCGACTCGGCCGATGCCGAAGGCTGGCCCGGAGACGTCGCCGGGGGCGACTGGCCCTGGCTCGGTGTCGCGGCCGGCGCCGGTGTCGGTGCGGGCTTTGGCGTCGGTGTTGGTGCCGGCGCGGGCGCGGGTGCCGGTGCGGGCGCTGGTGCGGGTGCTGGTGCGGGCGGCGCTGGTGCCGGTGCGGGTGCGGGTGTGGGTGTTGCGGTTGAGCCTTGGGCTGCGCTGAGGGATGATTCGCGTCGGTAGTCGTCGAGGTAGATGGTGTCGTTGCCGTTGTAGCCGCTGTAGCCGGGGTAGAGGCCCATCTCGGTGTACAGCTGGACGTTGCGGACGCCGGCCGAGGTCGCGAACGGCATCGTCGGGATGTTGTTGCGGGTCAGCTGCGGCGAGGAGGGCCAGGCGCCGCCGCCGCTGCGGTTCCAGACCTCGACCTGGCCGTTGCTGGATTCGGAGAAGCGGATGTGGATCACGAGATCGATCCAGGTGTTCTTCGGGTAGGGGTTCAAACCGGGGATCGGGATGTTCGGTTCCCAGTAGCTGCTGGCCTGGCCCGGCTGGCCGCCGACCCGGCAGTCGCCCGTCGCGATCCGGAAGTTCAGGTTCGGGCCCTTCGAGGTCAGCGCGAACGGCGCGATCCCGCAGCCGCTCAGGTTGTACAGGCTGGACGGATGATGGAGCTCCCAGACGAGGTTGTCGGTGATCTCGTTCGGGAACCACAACGAGAGATGGAAGTACTTGTCCATCCCCGTCGTCTCGCCCGAATCGTACTTCGCGGCCAGGCAGCGCACCGACCCGTCCGACCAGACATCGTTGCCGGTCACCGTGAACCGCGCAGCATGCGACCCCTCCCGCACCGGCGACGACACCAGCTGGAACTGCGAATCGGGATGCGGGCACTCCAACGTCGAAAACGGCGCATACCCGCCCGCCTCCCACGTCCCCGCGATCTCACTCGCACCCGCAGACGACGACAGCAGCGCAGCCCCCACCGAAGCACCGGCGACGAGAACTGCGAAGAGCGCCACGAGGAAGAAGGCGTAGCGCCGGCCCGGCCACAACCGCCGGACGAGCCCGTCCCGTCCCCGAGGATCGCTCGGCGCGGAAGCGCCGCGATCGGTGCTCGCCGACGACGACTGGTTACGTGGGTCGCGTGGTGTGTGCTCCATTTGGCTGCCAGGGAACGTCGAACGGCCGACCGATCGACCCGCTACAGGTCGAGATCGCCTTCAGCCTTCCCCTCCGGGGTAACCTAATGCATGGCGGCGGAAATGTCCGAGACGACTGTCGACGCGATTCGCTCACCCGTGCCTGCCCTTCCGCCCGGCCAACCTCCCCGACCTCCGCGGGTGGCAATGCGAACTCCCTGGTCTCGCCGAAATCGAGCCGGGCGCCGAGCCGCCGCAGACCGACGCCGATTCGAGCCATGAAACCCGTCACACTCATCGCGCAAATTGGACTTGACAGATGCGAGCAGTGGGGGTCGACGTGACAGAACTGCTTCTGGTCGTCGCGTTCCTCCTCGCCGTCTGTGCCGCTGCGTTCGTCGTGATGCGCGTCGTCGCTGCAGCTCTGCGGCACTCGGTCGGCCACCTGGTCTACCCCGCCCCGCCTCCGAGCCTGGTCCGCCTGACGACCGTTGTCGTCCGATGGCTGGAGGACCGCCAGGCCGACGGGCGGTATCTCGTCGACCCTCCGCCCCCGGAGCTCGTCGTCGCGATCAGAGCGATCACGAGACGCGCTCCCTGGCTGTTCGGCCGGGGCTCGCTCCACGGCCGTCGCTACCGCTATCGCTGAGAGCGGGATCCGAGCCGGCCCACGGTGGGCCATGGCACAGCCGCTCACGAGGCCCGGCCGGGGGCTAACCCAGACCGTTCCGGCCCTCTAGAAGAGCTCGACGATCGAGGCGATCACGGCCACCCAGAACGCGAGGCACAGGACGACGGCAACGAGGAGGCCCCATTTCCGGCCCCGGTTGGTCGCTTGCTCCGTGCTCTCCTCCGCAGCGAGGAGCTCGGCATGGGACATGACGCGAGTATTCGCCGCCGACCGGACGGTTTCCTACCAGGAAAACGGCGAATGACGACCACCGCGACCAGTGCGTCGAGTCGGTGGCATCCGGAGCGGGCGGACGTCACCGGAGGAGCAATCAGCGAAATCCCGGATGGACGCGACGATGTCAGGCCCTAGGGTGGTTCGTGGAAGTACGAACTGTCCCGGCGTCGGCCCGCACGTGGCGCACACCTCCGGACGGCGAGCCTGCGCCACCCAGAAAGGGAGGCATCATGCGCCGTCATCTCTCGAGTCGCAGGGCTCTCGTCTCGGTCGTCGTTGCCGCCGCGGCCGCACTCGCAGCCGTCGGCGCGACGACCGCACTCGCCGACCGGCCGATCGATCGCCAGTACGGCCAACCGGTGGCCGTCGAGCGGTTGCCGGCGCGGTGCTACGCGAACATCACCACGGGCATCGCTTCGCTCTCCGTCCAGTTCTGGACGCCTCAGTACCCCAGGTACTGGGACGTCACCCCATCCGGCCGGCGCGTGGGCCATCGCGTCGGGCTATGCCATCTTCACGCCGAACGGCTCCGTCGACGTGGCGTGCTTCGAGTCTCCGAGCATCTCGAGTCTCGACGTTCAGTGGCCGGCCCGGCCGTTCATCGGAACGTCGGACTGTCAGACGGCACGAGGCGGCGACGAAAACGGCAACGGGGCGAAGGTCTACCAGGGACGAGCGTTGGTCATGACGAGCGGCAACGGCCACGTCGTCATCCTCTGTCATGCCGCCTACGCGTACACGAACGTGAACCCGAGTCCCTGAGGACGCCCGCACACGCGAAACGGAAGTTCTGGTGCAGCGTCTCGATGATGCCGGGGCTGGGAGTCGAACCCAGACGGCCCGAGGGCCACCCGATTTTAAGTCGGGCGCGTATGACCAGTTTCGCCACCCCGGCAACTACGGGGCGAGTGTAGGCGTTACGCGCCGACGGCTACGTGCCGGGTGTGAGGGTGTTCGCCGGGAACCGCTCGGGCCCCTGGAACTGGTACGCCTTGAAGAACGCCGCATACGCTGCCTCGTCGAACGACGAGCACTTGGCGAGATATGAGGTGCCGGTGTTGGGCTGGGTCGGGCTGCGCGTCGTCCACACGCCCATGGCGATCTTCGAGCCGAGGCTCGGCAGCGGCGACAGCAGCGTGCCGTTCAGGTGCTGGTCGTAGAACGCCTTCAGCTGGTCGACCGTCGCCTGCGGCACGTCCTTGCCGTACTGGATGTAGATCCCGCCGTGCTCGAGGTTGTGCACGATCTGCGCCTGATAGAGCGGCGTCGTGTACGCGCCCCAGATCGCCCACTGCTGGTAGTGCGGGCCGCTCGTCGGCGGGTTCGTGTTCCACTTCGTCGTCGTGCCGCTCGGGGTCAGGATCGAGTGATCGCCCGACTTGAGCGACGCGACGGTCTGCACCGTGCAGCCGGCGGCTTCGAGCTGCTTGATCGCGTCCTTCGAGGACCCGCCGCCACCCGTGCCGAGGAGCGCGTACCCGGCCGCGGCCGCAACGACGATCAGCCCCGCGATGCCCATCGCGATGAGCGTGCGCCGCGTCGATGTGTCGCCCGAGCCGGAGGGCGGAACCTTGACACCCGACTTCTTCTGCGGGCCCTTCGGCTGCGGGCCTTGTCGCTTTGGACCGGTGGACATTTCGCGAGATGGTAGCCAGAGAGCCGCCCGTCAGGCTCCGTCCGGGGGCAGGACTAGCGTGTGATCCCCCCATGGTCATCCTTGCCCTTCTGATCGGACTCGTGGCGGGCGCCGCCGGCGTCTATGCCGTCGCGCTGCGGCGAGCGCTTGCCGACCGCGATCGCGCCACCGCCGAGGCCCGAGAGGCGCAGCGGACCCTGGCCGAGACCGAGGGCGCTCTCGCGGCCGAACGGGGCGCCTTTGACGCTCGCGTCGAGAACGCGATCAAGGCGCTGTCGACCGAGGCGCTGCGCGAGAACGCGAACGCCTTCACCGAGCAGGCGATGGGACGGCTCGGGGTGTTCGTCGAGCCGTTGCAGAAGTCGCTCGAGAAGGTCGAGGTGAACGTGGGGCTCCTCGAGCAGCAGCGGCAGCGCGCCTACGGTGAGATCCACAAGGAGCTCGAGATCGTCCGCCAGAACAACGAGGGCCTGCGCACGCAGACGGGCAACCTCGTCAGCGCGCTGCGTGGCAACTCGCAGGTGCGCGGCCAGTGGGGCGAGATCCAGCTGCGACGGGTGATCGAGATGGCCGGAATGCTGTCGTACTGCGACTTCGACGAGCAGCAGTCGATCGCCGGCGAGGACGGCCGCGTTCTCCGTCCCGACGTGATCGTGAAGCTGCCGGGCGGCAAGTCGATCGTGATCGACTCGAAGGTGTCGCTCGCGGGATACCTCCGTGCGCACGAGGAGGGCGCCGACGACGCAACCCGGTCAGCCGGCATGGCCGACCACGCGCGGCAGGTGCGCACCCACATCCAGACGCTCGGCCAGAAGGCGTACTGGCGGCAGCTGCAGGACACGCCCGAGTTCGTCGTGATGTTCCTGCACGACGAGTCGTCGTGGCTCGCAGCGCTCGACGTCGACCCTTCACTGCACGAGCTGGCGCTGTCGAACAACGTCATCCCGGCCTCGCCGACGAACCTGATCGGCCTGCTGCGCGCCGTCCACTACGGCTGGCAGCAGGAGACGATCGCCGAGGGCGCACGCCAGATCAGCGACCTCGGCCGCGAGCTCTACAAGCGCCTGTCGACGATGGGCGCGCATGTCTCGAAGCTCGGCCGCTCGCTCGACGGAGCGGTCAAGTCGTACAACGAGACGGTCGGCTCGCTCGAGCGGCAGGTGCTGCCGCAGGCGCGTCGCTTCGAGCAGCACGGGATCACCGGCATCGAGCCGCCGGAGCTCGTGCCGATCGACCGCCAGACACGCTCCCTCAGCGCCCAGGAGCTCGTCGGTGACGTCTCGGAAGGCCCGATCCCGCTCGAGATCCGTCCCGCCGACGCCAGCGCCGCCTAGAGCCGCGCCGGAGCCGGATGCATGGGTGAGGCTCCAGTATGAGGCTCCCGGGTGACGCTTCAGCCTGCCTCACGTGCTCCTCGCACGCGTCGTGCGGTGAGGCTTCAGCCTCATCCCCCGCCCACGGCGCCCCTGCGGGCAAGGAACACGCCGCGCAGCCGATTCGTTGTCTACCGTAGAGGTGAAATCAACTGCGGGAGAGGCTGAAGCCACTCCCACCAAGGAGCTGAACGACGTGAGCGACGTACGCAATGTGATCATCATCGGAGGCGGCCCCGCGGGGTACACCGCAGCGCTGTACTCGGCGCGCGCGAACCTGCACCCGCTCGTGATCGAGGGCTTCAACTGGGGCGGCCAGCTGATGATCACCTCGGACGTCGAGAACTACCCCGGCTACGCGGACGGCGTGATGGGGCCTGTGATGATGCAGGACTTCCGCCGCCAGGCCGAGCGCTTCGGCGCCGAGTTCCTCACCGACGACGTCACGCGCGTCGACCTCTCGGAGCGGCCCTTCAAGGTCTACGTCGGCAACGACGAGTTCAAGGCCGACAGCGTCATCGTCGCCACCGGCGCGAGCGCCCGCCAGCTCGGGCTCGAGTCGGAGCTGCGCCTGCAGGGCCGCGGCGTCTCGTACTGCGCCACCTGCGACGCCTCGTTCTTCCGCGACAAGGTCGTCACGGTGGTCGGCGGCGGCGACTCGGCGCTCGAGGAGGCGACGTTCATCAGCCGCTTCGCGAGCAAGGTCTACCTCGTCCATCGGCGCGAGGAGTTCCGCGCCTCCCCGATCATGGTCGATCGCGCCCGCACGACCGAGAACATCGAGCTCGTGCTCAACAAGGCGGTCGACGAGGTACTCGGCGACGGGAAGGTGACGGCAGTCCGCCTGCGCGACACGGTCACGGGCGAGCTGAGCGAGCTCGAGACCGACGGGTTCTTCGTCGCGATCGGCCACGACCCGAACACGTCGCTGTTCCTCGAGCAGCTCGATCACGAGGAAGACTCCGGCTACCTGATCACCAAGGGCAAGTCGACCGAGACGAACATCGCGGGCGTCTTCGCGGCCGGCGACGTCCAGGATCACACCTACCGCCAGGCCGTCACCGCGGCCGGCTCGGGATGTGCGGCCGCGCTCGACGCAGAGCGGTTCCTGAGCGAGCACCGGCACGCCGCGCTCGTAGCGACCGGCAGCTGACCCGTCGCAGGGTGCTCGATCCGCGTTCCTGAGCTCGCAGGGCAGTAGCCGAAGGCGCCTGTAGCCTCGACCGGGTGACCCAGGCCATTGCCGTCGCCGAGCACACGGGCACGTCGGGCGAGCGCGCCTGGCGGCTCGGACCCGTCGGCGTCGCCCTCGGATCGCTCGCCCTCGGCGTCGTCGCGATCGGTCACCGCTCCCTCTCGACCGACGAGGCTGCGGCTGCGGCAGCAGCGCGTGGCTCGCTCGGCTCCGTGCTCTCGCGGGTTGTCCACGACGACCCCGGCCAGGCGGGCGGGCTGCTCCTGCTCAAGCTCGCACAGACGTTCGGCGACAGCGAGCTGGCCCTGCGGCTGCCGTTCGCGATCGCCGTTGCGCTCGCAGCAGGGCTGCTGGTCGTTCTCGGCACGCTGCTGCTCGGGCGCGTCGGCGGCCTCGTTGCGGGGCTCGCGTTCGCCGCCAACGCCGGGGTCGTCGAGGCCTCGCGCGAGGCACGCCCGTACGCGCTCGGGCTGCTCGGCGTCGTGCTGGCCACCCTGCTCTTCGTCGTCGCGCTCGAGCGTGGCGGAGGCCGGCGCTGGGTCCCGTACGCCGTCGTCGCGGCGGCGCTGCCGCTCACCCATCCGCTCGCCGCGTCCGTGCTCGCCGCGCACGGCGCCGCCCTGATCGCCCTTCGCGAGCGGCCCGACCTGCGCCGCGCCGGGATCGCGCTGCTTGCCGGAACCGTCGTCGCAGGCGCTCTGCTCGCCTGGATGGCCGCCGACCGCAGGGACGCCGTCGACGGAGCCGGAACGCTCGACCTCGCCCGGCTCGGCCGCGGCCTCGTGCATCCGGTCGGCTGGAACCCCGTCCTCGCGATCGCTGCGATCGCCGGGCTGTACGTCCTCTTCAGCCGACGCGGCGAGCGTCCGGAACGTTGGCGTGGCGTGCTCGTAGCGGGGCTGATCGCCGCGCCGGTCGTCGCGCTGCTGCTCGCTGCGCTCGGCCTGCCGGTGTTCACCGAAGCGCTCGTGCTCTGCATCCCCGGCGTCGCCCTCGCCGCCGGTGCTGCGGTGCCGCTCCTCACCCCCACCCGCGGCCTCGTCTGGGCAGGCGTCGCGCTGCTGCTCGTCTCGTCTGCAGTGTCGGTCGGGAACCGGCTCAATACCGTGGAGCACGAGGACTGGCGTGCGCTCGCGACGGCGGTCAAGCGCGTGCGCGGCGGGAACGAGACGGTGGTCGTCGTGCCGGAGCGCTCGCGAGCAGCGTTCGCCTATTACGCGCCGTACGTGCCGGTGATCGCCCAGGTGCGCGGATCGGGCGCCTGGGTCGCGGTCGTCGCCGACACGCCGCGCGGTGCGATCGCTGCGGCGCGGCCAATCGTGAGCACGCCGCGGTACGCGTTGCTGCGCCAGTTCGCCTACGGCGACGGCCTGCGACTGCAGCACTGGGTGCGGCCGTAGCGCCCCAAACAGGCGCACCTCTAGCCGGCGAAGACCTGACGAGCGAGCCCGACCCGCCTCAGCCCGAGGTCGGCCCTCGGTGCAGCCGGCTCGACGGGCACAGGTCTTCGATCACGCACACCTCGCACCGCGGCTTCCGCGCGTCGCACACGCGCCGGCCGTGCCAGATCACGAGGTGCGGGAAGCGGTGCCAGTCGCCCCGCGGGACGATCTTGACGAGGTCGCGCTCGATCTTGACCGGATCCTCCTCGCGCGTCAGCCCGAGCCGCTGCGAGATCCGGCGCACGTGGGTGTCGACGACGATCCCCTGCGCATCGCCGAGCTCGGCGGCGACGACGTTCGCCGTCTTGCGCGCCACGCCCGGTAGGCGAAGCAGCTCCGGGATCGTCCGTGGCACGACGCCGTCGTACTCCTCGATCAGCATCCGCATCGCGCCGCGGATCGACTTTGTCTTCTGCCGGTAGAAGCCCGTCTGGAAGACGTCCTGCTCGAGCTCTTCGACCGGCACCGCGAGGTAGTCCTCGGGCCTGCGGTACTTGACGAACAGCTTCTCGGTGACACGGTTGACGTTCACGTCGGTCGTCTGGGCCGAGAGCATCACCGAGATCAGCAGCTCGACGTCGCTGCCGAAGTGGAGGGCGATCTCGGCGTCCGCGTGCTCCTCGGCGAGCCGCTCGACGATCGGGCCGATCCGCTGCCTGCGCGTGCCGAGCCCGCGACGACGCGCCTCGGAGACGAAGCTCCGCGCCACCCCTACTCCGCCGACGCGTAGACAGGCTCGAAAGCACCCTCGTCGAACCCGCCGAGCCGCGGCCCGGCGCAGACGACGTCGAGCGCGGGGCAACCGGAGCAGGCGAATGCGCTCGGGGTCGGTCGGAACTCACCGGCCCTGATGCGGGCGATCGAGGCACTCAGCATCCCTTCGAGGCGCGGGGCGTCCTCGGCCGTGAAGACCCTCGAGACGACCGCGTCCGGATCCTCGAGGAAGTGGTAGACGACCTCGACCTCCGTCGCGCCGGCACGAAGGCAGGCGATCGCGTAGACGATCTGCTGGGTGAGGTACTCCTCCTCGACGATCTCCGCCGGATCTCGGCCGAGCAGCGCGTTGGTCTTGTAGTCGAGCACGAGCGCGCGCTCGCCTTCGAGCCAGAGCACATCGAGGCGGCCGTTGACGAGCACGTCATCGAGCTCGAAGGCGAACGGCCGCTCGGGCCGCGCGCCGCGAAGGGCCGCGATGCGGGTCGCGAGCGCCGAGCCCGTATAGGCCTGCACGAGCTCGCCGATCCGCGCGAGCTCTGCCGCCGACACCGTCGGATACCAGCTCCGGACGAGCGTCTCGAGCTCGACCTCGCCGGGCGCCGCCGGGCTCGACAGGTCGACGAGCTCGAGCAGCCGGTGCACCGCATCGCCGATCTCGGTCGGGTGGAGGCCGGCGAGGCCGGCACCGCCCTCCCGCTGCTCCCACGGCGCCGGCTGCATGCCGACGATGCGCTCGGCGTAGTAGCGGTAGCCGCAGCGGTCGAACAGCGAGATGGCGCTGTAGGAGAGGCGCGCGACGCGGGCGACCGTGGGCACGGGGATCTGGACGAGCTCGCGCAGCCGCGGCGCCGGCGCCGGAATCTCCTCCCCCGCGCCCTCGAAGAGCACGAGCTGGCCCTCTTCCGGCGCGGTCTGCGGCTCACCGGCAGCAGCTGCGTCCTCCTCCGCGTCAGGCTCGAAGCGGTCGATGCGCAACACGACGGCGGCGTTCCCACGCTCGACCTCGACCGGTCCCGCTGCCTCGGCCCGATCGAGCTCCTCCTGGAGGCCGAGCCGCTTGAGCACCCAGCCGATCGGCGTCCGCTCGTCGCGCTCGCTCGAGCGATCGACGGAGCCGGACACGATCAGCCGGTCCATGGCCCGGGTCATCGCGACGTAGTAGAGGCGCAGGCGCTCGGCATCCTCGGCTTCGTCCTGCGTCTCCTTGACCGCCTGGTACGACGTCGTGCTGACGCGGGTGCCGGTGCTCGGGTGCGCGACCTTGAACCCGAAGCGCCCATCGGAGAGGCACAGGATCTCGTCGGCGCGCGAGCGCTCGCGACCGGCGTCGGCCACCACGACGACCTTGAACTCGAGCCCCTTGGCGGCATGGATCGTGAGCAGCCGCACAGCGTCGGCTCCCTCCTCCTCCGAGACCGCGTCGCGCTCGGGGGCGCCGACCGCGTCCTGCTCGGCGACGAAGCGGATGAAGCCCTCGATGTCCGGGCCGCGAAGCTCTTCGTACGACCGTGCGAGCCGCGCGAGCTTGCGGAGGTTCGCGTAGCGGCGCTGCCCGTCGCGGCGGGTGAGCACCGCCAGGTCGTAGTCGTGCTCGACGAGGATGCGCTCGCAGAGCAGCTCGAGCGACAGGCGCGTCGAGCTCTCGACCAGGCGCTCGTAGCGCTGCAGGAATGCGCGCACGAGGCGCCGGTCGTCCTCGGCGAGATCGGCCGGCAGCGTGCGCTCGATCCCCTTGAAGATCGGGCGCCGCTCGGCCGTCGAGCGAATCAGCACGAGCGCGTCGTTCGAGACCCCGACGAAGGGCGACGCGAGCACGGTGAGCAGCGCCTCGTCGTCGTAGCGGTTCTGCAGCAGGCGCAGGTAGTGGAGGAGGTCGACGACCTGCTGCTGCCCGAAGTAGCGGCGCCCGGTCATCCGGATCGTCGGCAGGTCGACGGCGCGCAGCTCCTCCTCGAACCACTCGGCATCGGTTCCGGCGGCGAAGAGCAGGACGATCTCGCCCGGGGTGGCCGCACCGGCGTCGACCAGCTCGCGAACGCGGCGGGCAACGTGGCGCGCCTCGGCGCGGCGCCATTGCAAACCGGAGCCGGCGTACGAGGCCTTGTCGGTGACGAGCAGCTCGAACGGGGTGCCGAAGACCGGGTCGCCGTAGCCTCCCGCGGGGGTGAGCTCCTGGAAGCTGTCGCCGAACTCGTCCTCGAACAGCTGGTTGACGGCCGCGAGCACCTCCGGCCGCGAGCGGTAGTTGAGGGTCAGCGGCAGCACCTGCGGCGCCGCCTCCCGCCGGTCGCGGAACACCGAGACGTCGGCGTGGCGGAACCCGTAGATCGACTGGAACTCGTCACCGACGAAGAACAGCTCCTTGGCCGGACCGGCGCAGAGGAGGTCGACGAGGTCGGTCTGGAGGTTGTTCGTGTCCTGGAACTCGTCGACCATGATCGAGCGGAAGCGGAGCTGCTCCACTTCCCGAATCGCGTCGTTCTCGCGCAGCAGCTTGCGGGCGCGAAGCTGCAGATCCTCGAAGTCGAGCGCCGACTCGCGATCTTTCGCCTCGGTGTAGGCGGCCGCGAAGCCGGTGAGCAGCTCCTGCAAGAGCTCGCGGTCACGCGACGCGAGCTCCTCGAGCGCGAGCGAGCGCACGCTCTTGCGCGCGTCGCTGAACGCCGCGGCGCGCGCGCCGCGCACGGTCGCCTCGGGGAGCTCGATCAGGCGCTCCGGGAGCCGCGTCGTCTGGAGCAGGTCGAGAGCGTCGCGGGCCGACGAGCGCATGGTGTCGGTCGCCTTGGGGTCGGCTGCGATCGACTCCGCCTCGGCGAGCAGCTCGGCGACGGCATCGTCGAGGCTCTCGCGTACGCCGGGCTCGAGGATGAGCTTGCGTCCCGCCGAGCGCAGCGTGTCGTAGACGCTGACGAGCATCTTGCGGAGTCCTGCGGCCTTGTAGGTCGCGAGCAGCTGCCAGCGGTCGGGCTCGTCGGCGGCGCAGAACGCATCGAGGGCGCCGTTGAACGCCTCGCCCTGCAGCACGCGCGCCTGCGACTCGTCGAGCACGCGGAACCGCGGGTCGATGCCGGCGGCAAGGGGGTACGCCGTGAGGAGGCGGCGACAGAAGCCGTGGATCGTGGAGATCCACGCGCCGTCGAGATCACGCGCCAGGTCGGGCCGCTCGAGCTCGAGCAGGCGCGCCCGGATCCGCGCGCGTAGCTCTCCTGCCGCACGGTCCGTGTAGGTGATCACGAGCAGCGAGTCGACGTCGAGGCCGTCGTCGATCACGGAGCGGGCGAACCGCTCGACGAGCACCGTCGTCTTGCCGGTGCCGGCGCCTGCCGAGACGAAGGTCGAGCCGCGCGCGTCGATCGCTGCTTGCTGCTGCGGGTTTGGCGGCTTGGCGACCCTGGCGACCTCGGCGCTCACGGGCGCTCCTTGCGGCACATGCGCCACAGGTCGCACCATGCGGGGCAGTCGCCGCCGCGCGGGTCATGGATCACGTCGCCCTCGCGGATGCGCTCGGCGAGGACGACCGCCGACGCGCGGGCATGCTCGATCTCCGCCTCGAACTCCGAGCCCTCGAGGTAGTCGCCCGCGTTGAAGCCCGGCACCTGGTCGTCTCCCGCACGCAGCATCCCGCGCGCGCGACGGCCGCCGCCGAGTGGCATGTAGACGCCGCCCATCGGCTCCAGGCCGAGCTGGTCGCGGAGCACGAGCAGGTAGAGCGGAATCTGCAGGCGCGCCTCGTCGTGAATCTGCTTGGCCGACGGTGCAGCGCCCGACTTGTAGTCGATCACGATCCCGCGCGCGCTCATCGGGTCGACGTCGACGCGGTCGATCTTCCCGCCGACCGCCACCCCCGGCGCGAGCTCGTACGCCTTGAACGACACCTCGAGCTTGCGCGGCAGGAACGTGGAGCTTGCTTCCGCCTCGGCCCGCACGAGCTGCTCGAGGTCGCGCTGCATGCCCTGGCCGAGCTCACGACGCTGAAGGTCGTTGGCGTCGATGCGCAGGCCCGAGTCGAGCGCGCCGGCCACGCACCGATGCATGAGCTCGACGGCTGCCTCGACGTTCGCCGGCGTGACGCGATCGGCGCCGGGGAGCGCCGACGGCAACTCCTTGTAGAACCGCTGCAGCGCAACGTGCGCGATCGACCCTCGCATCATCGGATCGATCGCCTGGTCGATCGTGCCCGGGCGGAGATAGCGCTCGACGAACCAGGCGGACGAGCAGCCCGCCATGCGCTCGAGGTCGGTGACCCGGAACGTCTCGCGGCTCGAGAGCAAGGCCAGGGCGCGGGGATGGCGAATTGCCGTCGGTCGCGAGAAGGCACCGCGCGCCCGGCCGAGCTTGCGCTGCCACCCGTTTGCGTACGCGAGTGCGTTGGCCTCGCGCGGATCGTCGGCGGCGAGGCGTGCCAGGGCGCGCAGACGCTCGCGCTCGGTTGGTGCCGACTCGATCGGCCAGGTGAGCCGCGCCAGCGGGCGCCGCGTCGTGTGGCGGCGCACGTCGTCGGCGTCGAACAGCTCGCAGACCGCCTCCCAGAACGGGCTCGGCTCGCGGGGTGAGCCGTCGTCGGTGGCCGCCTCGCGCACGAGCGTCAGCTGGCGTCGCGGCCGCGTGCACGCGGTGTAGAAGAGGTAGCGGTCGCGGCTCGCCGCGTCGGGGCGCTCGAGCCGAGCGCCGCGGGCGACATCGAGCTCGCGCCGCGTGCCGTCGTCGAAGAACGGCGAGGTCGGATCACGCCGGGGCAGCGAGCCCTGCTCGAGCCCGATCACGAAGACCGTCTCGAACCTCCGCGTGCGGGCACGCGTGAGGTCGAGCACGGCGACCCGTCCCGGCTCGCCGGCCGCGTCGCCGCGAACGGTGGCACGGTCGAGAGCCGAGAGCACGTCCTCGCTGCGAATGGCGATACCTGCATCGTGGAGCCGCTCGAGCTCGTCGAGGATCACGCCCGCGGCCTCCGCGGCCCGCAGGTCGCGCTTGGCGGTCGCCGAGACCGGCGGTGCGCCGAGGCCGTACGCGTTTCGCGCCATCGCGAGCACGACCGCCCGCGCGGCCGCAATCGGCGCCTCGTCGTCGGAGAGCAGCTCGAGCATCGGCAGCGGGCGGCCCGTGCGCAGCTTCGTCGTCTCCTCGATTGTCCGATCACCGCGGACGACCGCCCGCCCACGCAGCCGGCCTTCGAGGAAGTCGACGTCGCTGCGTCCCAGGCCCGCGTACGGCGTGCGAAGGAAGGCGAAGAGCTCACGCCGCGTGCCGTTGCTCCAGGCGAACCGGAGCAACGAGAGCAGCGCCTGCCCGAACGCGGTTGTCGTCAGGCGGGGGCGCGCTTCGATCGAGACCGGAACGCCGAGGGCGCCGAAGGCCGTCTCGATCGACGCGCGCGAGCGCTCGAGCGACGGGCACACGATCGCGATCTCCTCCGGGGCGATGCCGTCGCGGACGAGCTCGAGCACCGTCTCGGCCACGAGCTCGAGCGTGGCACGGCGCCCCGCACCCTCGAGGAAGCGCACGGAGCTGTCGAGTGGCACCGGCGTGGCGCCGTCGTCGAAGAGATGGCGCTCGAGGTGCGCGAGGCCGGGCGGCAGGTAGGCGTCGGAGCCGGCGGGAAGCTCGACGATGTCTCCCCCGGCCAGCGAGCCGAGATCGGCGACCGTCCGCGAGAGCGAGGCGAACGCCGCCCGACCCGGCTCGTACGGCAGCGAGACGTGCACCTCGCCGCGCGCTGCGAGCGCCTCGATCAGTCGCCACTCCGCCCCCGTCAGGTCCTCGAAGCCGTATGCGAAGACGGGGGCGCCGTTCCACGAACCGAGCTCGCTCGTCAGTCGCTCGACCGCCCGGCGCCGCACCATTCCCCGGTCACGGACACCGAGCCGCTCGAGCTCGGCGCGGTACGCGCGGGTCAGCCCCGCGATCGCGGGGCCGAGGTCGTCGGGGTCGAGGAGGCTCGCTTCGATCTCCGTGAGCGCGCCGGCGAGCGAGTCGGCAAATCCGGCGAAACGCGCGGACGGGCCGAGCGAGTCGGGTGGCGATGCACTGATGAGGTGACGCAGGACGAGGTTGCGCTCCGCCTCGCCGAGCGTTCGCGCGGCAGGGCCACTCCCGGCGAGGAACGCGAACAGCGTGTCGAACGTGCCCACCGTCCCCGCCAGCAAGGCGCCGCCACGGCCTGCGAGCTCTCGCTCGACCCGGTCGACGTCGACCCGGTTCGGGACGATCAGCCAGGGATCGCGATCGAGCGCAGCGACGAACCGATCGAGCAGAAGCGCGACCTTGCCGGCATGCGCCGGTCCGACCACGAGCGAGAGACCCATCAGCCAATCGTAGTCTGGGCCTTCGCGGCGACCTTCTTACGCTCGCATGGCTCGACGCAAAGTGCGGGAAGAGCGCACGCGGGGTGCGGTGCAAAAGGGGGCCTCAGCTCACGCACTCGGACGGGCCGCAAGGGCGAGTGAGGACAAAGCCTCACCCCCCTGGCCCCACCGTCTCCTCGACTCTATGCGGCGGACTTGGGCTTGCGACCCCGTCGGGCCACCGCGTTGCCGGGCATCGTGCCGGCGCAGCCGTCGCAGAGATCTGCGGCCTTGGCGCCGCGGCGGGCGTCGTTGAACGTGACGCGCATCACTGCGCCTCGACCCTCCTCGACCTCCGCGCCGCAGTTGTCGCACACGAGAATCGTCTTTCGCGCCATCATCATTCCTCTCGGTCGATGCGCAACGAATACGCTCGACAAGTATGTAGTTCAATTGAATTGTTCGCCGATAGTATTACGCGCATATTAGATCATGCATCGCGACAGGATTCCTCCTGTCAGCGGGTTTGCCTTCCGGTTTTCAGACGGCGACGGAAATCGGCTCTGCGGCGACAATCTCGCCGGCCGCATACGCAGCAACGAATGCGTCGGCAATCGCCGGATCGAACTGCGAGCCAGAGCACCGTTCGACCTCGCCGACTGCGCCGTCGAACGCGCGGGCGTCACAGTACGGCCTCGACGACGTCATGGCGTCGAACGAGTCGGCGACCGCGAGCAACCTGCCTTCGATCGGGATCTCGAGCCCGGCGCGGCGCGTCGGATAGCCGACGCCGTCCCAGCGCTCGTGATGAAAGAGCACGTAGGGCAGTGCCGCGGAGAGTGACGGGATGCCCGCGATCAGCCAGGCGCCCTCGACCGGGTGGGCGCGAACCTCGGCGAGCTCGGCGTCGTCGAGCCTGCCCGGCTTTCTGAGAACGTCGACCCGAACATTCACCTTGCCGACGTCGTGCAGCGCAGCGCCGAGCCGTAGATCTTCGAGCGCCGTCTCCTTCCAGCCGAGTCGGCGCGCCACGACCTCGGCATGCTGGCCGACCCGCGAGGCGTGACCCTCGAGCGCGGGGTCGCAGTCGCTCATTGCGGCGGTGAGAATCGAGAGCCGGGTCACGTTCGGTGAGGTTCCTCCCACAACGCCAAATCCCTTCCCGTAGATTCCGGGTATGCGGATTGCCGTTCCACGAGAGGCTGCCGCCGGCGAAGGCCGGGTCGCACTCGTGCCGGAGACGGTCGCACGCCTCAGGGCGGACGGATCCGAGGTCGTTGTCGAGCGCGGCGCGGGTGCCGCTGCCGGATACCCCGATGAGGCCTATGCCGAGGCCGGCGCGACGCTGCGGGAGGCCGGAAGCCTGCTCGAGGGCGTCGACACGATCGTTCGGGTTGCACGGCCCACCGCCGAGGAGGTCTCGGCCATGGCGCCGGGGACGACGCTGATCGGGTTCCTGTCGCCGCTGACCGACCCGGAGGGCATCGAGCGCCTCCGCCGCCAGGGTGTCGTCGCGTTCGCGATGGAATCGGTGCCGCGGATCTCGCGCGCCCAGTCGATGGACGCGCTCTCCTCGCAGGCGAACGTCGCGGGCTACAAGGCCGTGCTGATCGCCGCCGATCGCGTGCCCAAGCTCTTTCCGATGCTGATGACCGCGGCAGGCACGATCGCACCCGCGCGCGTCCTGATCATGGGAGCCGGCGTCGCCGGCCTCCAGGCGATCGCAACGGCACGGCGCCTCGGCGCGGTCGTGTCGGCATTCGACGTGCGGCCCGCCGTGAAGGAGCAGGTCGAGTCACTCGGTGCGCGGTTCCTCGAGCTCGGCGTGCAGGGCGAGGAGACCGCAGGCGGGTACGCGAAGGAGCTGACGCCCGAGCAGCAGGCGGCCCAGCAGGCTGCGCTCGAGGAGCGGCTGCCCGACTTCGACGTCGTCATCACCACCGCACTCATTCCGGGCCGCCCCGCTCCCAAGCTGATTCCCGCCTCCGCGGTCGCGAACATGCGCCCCGGCAGCTGCATCGTCGACCTTGCCGCCGAGGCCGGGGGCAACTGCGAGCTCACGCAGCCCGGCATCGAGACCGTGCGCGAAGGCGTCACGATCGTCGGCTTCACGAACCTGCCCTCGATGATGTCGTTCCACGCGAGCCAGCTGTACTCCCGTAACGTCCTCTCGCTGCTGCAGCACCTCGCGCCGGGCGGCGAGCTGACGCTCGACTTCGACGACGAGATCACGGCCGGCGCCTGCGTGTCCGGCAAGCCCGAGGTCGCAACGACGCCCGAGCCTCTGGCCGCAGCGCCCGAGGCCACCCCCGACGCATCCGAGGAGGAATCAGCGTGAACCTCTCGCTCGTGATCGAGCTCACGATCCTGGCGCTCGCGATCTTCCTCGGCTTCGAGGTGATCTCCAAGGTGCCGGCGATGCTCCACACGCCGCTGATGTCCGGGACGAACTTCATCCACGGCATCGTCATCGTCGGCGCGATCATCGTGCTCGGCGAGGCCGATGACACGTTCCTCAAGGTCATCGGCTTCATCGCGATGGTGCTCGCCACCGCGAACGTGGTCGGCGGCTGGTTCGTCACGGACCGCATGCTCGAGATGTTCAAGAAGCGCCCGGAGCCCAAGCAGGAGACCGCGGAAAAGTGATCTCCCCGAGCTCCAACCTGATCGGGCTGCTCTACCTCGTCACGATCATCTGCTTCATCTTCGCGCTGCGCTTCCTCTCGTCGCCGAAGCACGCGCGCCGCGGTAACTGGCTCGGTGGCGTCGGCATGATCCTCGCGATCGCCAGCACGCTGCTGCTCGACGGCATCGGCAACTGGGCCCTGATCATCATCGCCGCCGTCATCGGTGGAGCGGTCGGCCTCGTCGGCGCGCGCAAGGTGAAGATGACCGCGATGCCGCAGATGGTGGCCCTGTTCAACGGGGTCGGCGGCGGTGCGGCGGCCCTCGTTGCGCTGGCGGAGTTCCACCTCGTGCCCGCCGGTCTCGCCACGACGGCATCGGTGTCGACGGTGCTCTCGGCGACGATCGGGTCGATCTCGTTCGCGGGCTCGATGATCGCCTTCGGGAAGCTGCAGGAGCTGCTCAGCGGTCGGCCGATCACCTTCCCGGCGCAGAACATCATCAACATCGGCGTTCTCGTCGCGACGGTTGCGCTCGGCGTCGCACTCGTCGCCGGAGTGCACGACCAGTGGGTTCTCTGGGTCCTCGTGGGCCTCGCGCTCCTCTTCGGAGTCCTGTTCGTGCTGCCGATCGGCGGCGCCGACATGCCGGTCGTGATCTCGCTCCTCAACGCCTTCACCGGCCTCGCCGCCTCGGCCACCGGCTTCGTGCTCTCGAACACCGTCCTGATCGTGGCCGGCATGCTCGTCGGCGCGTCCGGCACGATGCTGACGCTCCTGATGGCGAAGGCCATGAACCGCTCGGTCACGAACGTCCTCTTCGGCGCCTTCGGGCAGGTGCAGGCCGGCGCGGGCAGTGCGATGCACGCCGATGACGGCCGAACGGTGCGCGCGACGACGCCCGAGGACGTGGCCGTGCAGCTCTCCTTCGCGCGCAAGGTCGTCATCGTGCCCGGCTACGGCATGGCGGTCGCGCAGGCCCAGCACGACGTGCGCCAGCTCGCGGAGCTGCTCGAGGAGAAGGGCGTCGAGGTCAAGTACGCCATTCATCCCGTCGCCGGTCGCATGCCGGGGCACATGAACGTCCTCCTCGCCGAGGCCAACGTGCCCTACGACGTGCTCAAGGAGATGGACGAGATCAACCCGGAGTTCGCGCAGACCGACGTCGCCCTCGTGATCGGGGCCAACGACGTCACGAACCCGGCGGCGCGACACGACACGTCGAGCCCGATCTACGGGATGCCGATCCTGGACGTCGACAAGGCGGCGAGCGTGATCGTGATGAAGCGCTCCATGAACCCGGGTTTTGCCGGCATCGACAACGAGCTCTACCTCGAGCCGCAGACGACGATGCTCTTCGGCGACGCAAAGGAGTCCGTCGTCAAGCTGATCGCCGCCGTCAAGCAGACGTAGAACGGTGTCGACGAGCATCACGACCGAGGCCGAGCTCCGTGAAGTGATCGGCTCGTCGAACGCCGTCGTCCAGTCCAAGATCAGCCCCAGCCTCAACGAGCTGACGCGACCGTTCATCGAGCGCTCGCCGTTCATGCTGCTCGCAACGTCGGCTGCCGACGGCACGTGCGACGTGAGCCCGCGCGGCGACCCGGCAGGGTTCGTCCACGTCATCGACGAGCGCACCCTGCTCATTCCCGAGCGGCCGGGGAACAAGCTGGCCGACTCGCTCCGCAACGTCCTCGAGAACCCCCACGTCGGGCTGCTCTTCCTCATCCCCGGCGTCGGTGACACCCTGCGTGTCAACGGTCGCGCGGTGCTCACGACCGATGCCGATTTGCTCGGGCCGCTCGCGGTCGAGGGCAAGACCCCGAAGCTCGGGCTTCTCGTCGAGGTCGACGAGGTGTTCACGCACTGCTCGAAGGCGTTCATCCGATCGGATCTCTGGAACCCGGAGCGGCACATCGAGCGCAGCGAGCTGCCGAGCCAGGGCGAGATCCTCCACAGCCTCAACCCGACGGTCGACGCCGACCAGTACGAACGCGAGCGTGCCGAGCGCTATGCGCGTCGCGAGGGCATCTATTGAGCCTGTGACGGAGCCGCGCGGCCGCTACGGCGTCCGGCGCCGCAGCGTCGCGGCACCGAGCCCGAGCGCCAGCAGCGTGGCGCCGACGATCACCGCGACATCCGCCCAGAACCGGGGCCCGAGCGTCGGCTCGTGCGCGGCCCGGTCGAGCGCATCGAACGCGTAGGTGAGCGGCAAGACCTTCGAGACCGCGGCGAGCCACCCCGCCATCTGATCCTGCTTGACGAACAGGCCGCACAGCAGGATCTGTGGCAGCACGAAGGCCGGCATGAACTGGACGGCCTGGAACTCGGTCTGCGCGAACGCGCTGACGAACAGGCCAAACGCCATCCCGAGGATCGCGTTCGCGACGGCGAGGAGCACGATGAGCACGTCCGAGTGCACCGCCTCGAGACCGAGGAGCCCGAAGCCGACCACCGACACGACCACCGCCTGGACGGTTGCCACGATCGCAAACGCGATGCCGTATCCGACAAGGAGCTCGAGCTTGCTCAGCGGTGTCGTCAGCAGCCTCTCGAGCGTGCCCGTGGTCCGCTCACGCAGCATCGTGATCGACGTGACGAGGAACATGCTGATGAGAGGGAACAGGCCGAGCATGGGCACTCCCACGCTCTGGAAGGTCGCCTCACGCCCGGCGAAGAGCTGGTTCACGAGGACGATCAGGACGCAGGGGACGACGATCAGCAGCACGAGCGTGCGCGGATCGCGGCGGAGCTGCGAGAGCACGCGCGCCGCGGTCGCCGCTGTCCTTGCCGCGCTCACGAGCTCTCGTCGCCTTCGACGAGGCGAAGGAAGGCGTCGTCGAGGTCGGCGGCACCGGTACGCCGGAGGAGCTCGTCGGGAGGGAGGTCGGCGATGATTCGACCGTTGCGGAGGAGCAGGAGGCGGTCGCAGCGGGCCGCCTCGTCCATGACGTGGCTCGAGACGAGGATCGTCGTCCCGCCGTCTGCGAGCTCGTGGAAGAAGTCCCAGAGATCGCGCCGCAGCAGCGGGTCGAGGCCGACGGTTGGCTCGTCGAGCACGAGGACGTCGGGCTCGTTGAGCAGCGCGGTCGCGAGCGACACGCGGGCCTTCTGGCCACCGGAGAGGCGGCCGACGAGCCGCGTCGCCGAGTCACCCAGGTCGACGCGCTCGATCATCGCCTCGACGCGGGTGCCCGGAACGCCGAGCACCCGTGCGAAGTACGCCAGGTTCTCGCGAACGGTGAGGTCGTTGTAGACCGACGGCGACTGCGTCACGTAGCCGACGCGGCTCCGAAGCTCCGGGGCACCGGCCGGGAGCCCGAGCACGGTCACCTCGCCCGCAGCGACGATCTGGACGCCGACGATGGCGCGGATCAATGTCGACTTGCCGCTCCCGCTCGGTCCGAGCAGGCCGGTGACGACGCCGCCCCCGACCGCGAGCGTGAGGTCGTGGAGCACCGTGGCACCGCCACGATCGACGCGGAGCCCCTCGATCTCGATCGTGGCCGCCATATCCAGATCCAATCACGCGAGGGAAGCAGTCGGGACCTGCCGCGCGTTGCCTTTGTGTTGAATCAACACAAAGTGGTCGGGCCGGGAGCGACACCGGGTGCCGTACCGGAGGCGCCATGGGGGAGAACGCCGTCCTCTAAGCTCAGCGATGTGACCGTGCCCTTCTTCTCCGGCGCCGATGTCGAGCGGGCCGTCTCGCCGCACGACGCCTACGAGGCGGTCAGGGCGGCGTTCATCGCCCATGCGGAAGGCACGTGGACGATGCAGCCGAAGGTGTACGTCTCGGGCTCGGAGCACGGCGACTTCCGGGCCATGCCGGCGCTCGGCGACGGGCATGCGGTGCTGAAGTGGGTCACGTCCTTCCCGGGGAACCCGGCCAAGGGCCTCCCCACCGTGACCGGGCTCGTGTTGCTCTCCGACACGGAGACCGGCCAGCTACTCGCACTCATGGACGCCGCTGCCGTGACGGCGCTACGGACAGCGGCTGCTGCCGTGATCGCGGCCGAGACACTCTGCCGCTCGGGCGCCGAGACGACAGCAGTGATCGGGTGCGGTGTCAACGGCGCCGAGACGGCGCGCATGTTCCGCGCGCTCGGCGGCGACGTCCAGCTCTGGGACATCGACCCGGCGAGAGCCGCATTCGTCGCCGATCGCCTGGGGGCGACCGTCGCGGCGTCGCAGCAGGAGGCGCTCGAGAGCGACATCGTGGTCACCGTCACGCCCGGCGGGGACCTGCTCTACCCCGACGGCTCCCTGCGCGACGGGCAGCACGTCTCGATGATGGGCGCGGACGGGCCTGGCAAGGCCGAGGTCTCGGTCGGCGAGCTCGCGCGCGCCGACCTGTTCTGCGACGACTGGGAACAGGCGAGCCACGGCGGCGAGCTCGCCGCCGGTGTCGTGGCAGGGCTCGTAACCCGTGACCGCGTGACCGATATCGGCCGCGTGCTCTCGGGCGATGCCGAGGGACGCCGGAGCGCCCGCGACATCACGCTGTTCGATTCGACCGGCCTTGCGATCCAGGATCTCGCGATCGCGAAGGTCGCAGCAGCGAAGGCCGATCAGCTCGACCTGACGCGGCTCGAGCTCTAGCCCGGCGCTACGCGGTACGGGTCGCTCGGCCGCCTAGGGGAGCGTGGGCCCGAGGCAATACATCGTCACGCTTCCTTCCCGGTCCCTCGAAGATACGCACATCTTCCCGCCGCCGCCGCCGCCCAGGGTCGACTGCCCCGCGACGACGCCCCGCGGAGCCTCGCGGTCGCCGGCGAGCGCTACCGTCGCCGGGGCCGAGGAGGTCGACCGGTGTCCGGCACCGCCCCCGCAGCCGACGGCCAGGAATGCGGCGACCGTGAGAGCAAGGGCGGCAAGGCGCATACCAAAGTATCGGCACACGGCTGCGTCCCCTTGACTTCGGTGCCGGGAATCCCGCTCGGCAGCGGGGCGTTTGAGCGGGTATGAGCAAGGTCACCGAGCTCCGTGTTGCTCTCACCGTGGCCCACTTCGACGAGGCGCTCGCGTTCTACCGCGACGCGCTCGGGCTCACGCAGCTCGCCGACTGGAGCGGCGAGGGAGGTCGCGTCGTCCTGCTCGAGGCAGGCCGGGCCACGCTGGAGCTCTTCGACGAGGCTCAGGCAGCCACGGTCGACCAGATCGAGGCAGGACACCGCGTGTCGGGCACGGTCCGGCTCGCGCTCGAGGTCGGCGACAGCGAGGCGACGGCTAGACGCCTCATCGCCGCCGGGGCGATGCAGGAAGCGCCGCCCGTCACACCACCGTGGGGTGGCCGCAACGCACGGGTCAGGGCTCCGGACGGGATGCAGCTGACGCTCTTCACGTCCGACGAATAGCCGGTCAGCGATCGAGAAACAGCGTCGAGAGATCCGCCTCGGCGTTCTGCGGATAGATATCCGACAGCGGAACCATCTCGGGGATCGCCTGCCGCCACAGCGCTGCATCGCGGTGGCAGACCTCGACGACGTTGCCGCCCGGGTCGTGCAGGTACATCTGGCAGTCGCCCCCGGGAAGCTCGAAGACGGCGGTTCCGTCGGCCGACCGTGAAATCGCGCCCGTCTCGACGGCCCAGAGATAGACGGCCGCGAAATCGTCGACCTCGAGCGCGAAGTGGCCGCGACTCGGCTGTTCCACCGCGGTTTCCGTGAGGTGGAGCTGGAGCGAGCCCGCGCGGAGCCAGACGACGGGCGGGCCGAACGTCGGAGCCGGGATCCGCTCGAGGCCGAACCCTTCCACGTAGAAGCTGATCGCGGCATCGAGGTCGTCGACCCGCACGCCGACGTGGTTCAACGACGCGCTCACGCCCGACCGGCGGCCGCAGCCCAGCGGGCGGCGAACTCGGCGCGCGCCTCGTCGACGGTGGACGAAGCAAGGCTCGCGTGCACCTGGGCATCGACGACCCGCGCGAGCGCCGCCTTGCGGCCGTCGGCCATCCAGCCTCTCTCGGCCGTATGCCGCAGGCGTCCAGCGGTAATGAGCCACCCGTCCCCGAGATGCTCGAAGCTCAGGAGCAATGGATCGTAGACCCGGTCGCGCGTTGCCTTCACGGCCTCGAGCACGCTGCTCTTGCCACGGATCGGCTCGATCCCGGTCGCGTAGCTCCGGAACTCGACGTCGTCGGCCAGCAGCGTGTCGAGCAGGTCGACGTCCCGGCGGGCGAGTGCCGTGATCATCGCCTGGTAGACGGATTCGATTCGCTCCAGCTCCTCGTCGCGCCGATGGCCCATCAGGCGAGAGATCGTAGAGCACCGCCGGCTCGCCCCGGCCCGGGCTACGACGGGAGCCGCGCGGCGTACCGCTCGCTGGCGCCGACGAGGAGGGCAAGAAAGCGCTCCGTCGCCGGCGTCAGATAGCGCGACGAGAGCCGGAGTGCCGAGACTCTCCGGATCGGAGGATCGGCGGCAAGCGGCCGGATCGCGACGCCCGGGTGCGCCGCCTGCAACATCAGGCGCGGCAACACCGCGATACCCTCGCCGGCGGCGACGAGCGCCTGCGTCATCTGGCAGTCGTTGATGCGATAGGTGATGGTGGGCTCGAACCCCGCCTCGCGACAGCGTCGGTCGATCATCCGGAAGCTCGGGCTGTCGGGGCCGAAGTCCGGCAGGAGCCAGCTCTCGCGGCGCAGATCGGCGAACTCGACGGTCTTCCGTCCGTCGAGGCGATGGCCCCGCGGCACGACGACATCACATGGATCGTCGAGGAGCGGGTGCACGTCGACTCCCTCCGGCGTCGAGGCGCCGGCTTCGGGGTACGAGAACGACACGCCGAGGTCGAGGTCACCTGCGCGCAGCGCGCGCAGGAGTGCGGAGGGCATGCCGATCTCGACGATCGACACGTCGACGTCCGGATGGGCCGTCTTGAACGCACGCAGAGCATCGACGACCATTGCCGCTCCGGCGCTCGAGAACGTCCCCACGCGGAGACTGCCCGCAGCGAGCCCCGCGATCGCCTCGACCTCGAGCTCCGCCACGGCGAGCTGCTCGAACGCCGCCCGCGCCCTGCGCGTGAGCGCGTCACCGGCCTCCGTGAGACGGAGCGGGCGGGTTCCACGGTCGACGAGGGTCGCGCCGACCTCGCGCTCGAGCCCGGCCACGATCTTCGACACGGCCGGCTGCGTGTAGTCGAGCCGATCGGCGGCGAGGGAGAAGGAGCCGGCCTCGCCGACCGCCTGCAGCACCCGTAGCTGTCTGATCTCCATTCCTTTTTGGAATATATCTCATATCTCATCGTCCTTGTGGGAATACGAACGGCCCCGCATGCTGATCTCCGACACCGCAATCGATCGAGAAGGAGACCATTCAGATGACAGTCGCAGAGACCACCGGCCCCTACGCCCTCCGCCACGACGAGGCGGTCACCGACCTCTGGTGGCCGTTCGGACCAGCCGTCGGCCGGTACGCGGTCAAGGCAGGAGGCACCCAGACCGAGGGGCGCATGATCCAGCTGCTGATTCACGAATCGCGGGGTGCGGGCACCCCACTCCATGTCCATCGCGATGCCGACGAGTCGTTCTACGTCGTCGACGGTGAGATCACCGTGCACATCGGAGACGATCGGTTCGACGCAGGCACGGGCGATTACGTGTTCGCACCGATGGGCGTGCCGCATGCGTTCAGGGTCACGTCCGACACCGCCGAGCTGCTCGTGAGCTTCGCCGGGGCCGGCACCGAAGGCCCCCTCGGCTTCGGCGTGCACGGCTTCTTCAGCGAGGTGGCGACGCCGGTCGTCGGCGGCGAAGCACCGCCAGAGCCGACGATGCCCGACGCGGCGGAGTTCGCCCGCCTGATGGACTTGTACGGGATCGACCTGGTCGGGCCTCCGCCCGCCCCGTGATACCGAGCCGCGCGAGCGCCCTCGTCCGTTGTCCGGACGAGGGCCTTCGCGCGGCACTCACGCGTCGGTGTTCAGCAACCGCGCGGGCTCGAACGCCCGGGCGAACGGCCGCGTCTCACCGGTGATCGCCTCCGCGACCAGCTCGCCACAGGCAAAGCCGAGCACGTTGCCATGGCCCGAGTAGCCGCCTGCCACCCAGACGTCATCGAAGCCCGGAACGCGGCCGACGACCGGCAGGAAGTCCATCACCATCCCGAAGATCCCGGCCCACGCGTAGTCGACGCGGAGCTCGCGGCCCATCAGGTCGTTGACGAAGTTGTGCAACGCGGCCTGGACGGGATCTGTGAGCCGCTCGTCGGCCGTGAACTCGGAGTCGAGCGAGACATCTCGGAAGCCGCCCGCAACGATGCGGCCGTCCTCCGCCTGGTGCCAGTAGTCGAAGCCGTGACGCCCGTAGTGCGGCACCTCGAAGTAGCGCTCGGGTACGGGCTCCGTCGCGATCACCTGGCCGCGCGTCGGGATGACCAGTCCCTCGATGTCGCCGAGGAGCCCGCTCGGATACCCGTCGGTGCAGACGACGACCGTCGCCCCACCCAGCTCATCGAGCGATGCAACACGCGTGTGCTCACGAATCTCGACGCCGGCCGCCGCGGCAAGGCCGGCGAGGCGTCGCACCCAGCGGGCAGGCTGCAGAACGCCGTCCGGCACGTGATGCAGCGCGGCCGTGAACCTGCCCTCGAGCGGAGGCTCGAAGCTCTCGATCCACTCCGCGGAGAAACCCACAGCCACGAGCGCCTCGTACTCGGCGCGCAGCTCGTCGCGCTCCTCCTCGTCGACGGCGAGCCGGAGCGAGCCGACCCGCCGAAACGCATCGCCGGCGAGGGACTCGATCGTGTCGATCGCACACTCGGTCCAGGCCATCATCTCCCGCGCGCTCTCCTCGCCGACCGAGTCGGTCGTAACGTCAAACGCAGCCGGCATGCCGCGAAGGGCGAAGCCGCCGTTCCGCCCGCTCGCTCCCTCGGCGATGCCTCGTGCCTCGTAGAGGCGCACGCGCTTGCCCGCCTGGGCCAGCCGCAGCGCCGCCGCACAGCCCGTGACACCGCCCCCGACGACGACGACCTCGGGGTCGTCGACATGGACATCCGAACGCGATGGCGACGGCTCGCTGAGCCAGTACGACGTCATCGGGTGATCCTAAGCGCTCGGCGACCCGGGGCGCATAGGATCCACAGAGGCGCAATGGCATCTTCGACACTGACGCAGCTCGGCCAGCCCTCGCGGGGCATCCCTCGCGAGGCCGTCTTCGCTGCAGGTGTCGCCGCGACGCTCGCTGCCGGGCTCGCCTGGCTCGGTCCTCCGGGGAGCGATTTCGCAGCGCATCTCTACCAGAGTGGCCTGTTCGAGGATCACGGGTTCGCGATCTGGAACAACTTCTGGTACGCGGGGCGCTACAGCTTCGTCACCTACAGCCTCCTCTACTACCCGCTCGCGGCGGCGTTCGGGATCAAGCTGCTCGCAGTCGCGAGCATCGCGACGGCTGCGCTTGCGTTCGGCGTCGTCGCATCGCGGGAATGGGGGCCGGCCTCGCGGTGGTCGAATCGGTCGTTCGCGGTCGTGTGGGCGGGCGTCGTGCTCTCGGGGGCGTTCCCGTTCGCGCTCGGCATCGCCCTCGCGCTCCTCGCGCTCTGGGCGCTTCAGGCCGGGCGGCGTGGACACTTCGCGCTGCTGACGGTGCTCGTGTTGACCGCGAGCCCCGTCGCCTTCGTGCTGCTCGCGGTGATCCTCGCGGGAATCGGCCTGTCGCGGGCGCCACGCCGGTCGGAGCTCGTCCTGCCGCTGACGACGCTCGCCCTCGCGACCGCGGCCGAGCTCCTGCTGTTGCGACTCTTTCCCGCGAGCGGCCGTTTCCCGTTCTCGCTGCCCGAGTTCGCCGCCGCGTGCGTGTTCTGCGGGCTCGGGATCCTGCTCACGTGGCGCGTCGGCACGGCCGGCGTTCTGCGCTGGATCTACGTCGTGTACCTCGTCGCGTGCACGGCCGCGTATCTCGTGCCGTCGGGCCTCGGCGAGAACATCGCCCGGCTGCGGTACGCCGCAATACCGATCGCGATCCTGACACTGTCGCTCCGTCGGTGGCGGCCCCTCCCGATCGCCCTGTTCGCGCTCACGCTCGCGGTTGCCTGGAACCTGACGCCGCTGGCAGGCAGCTTCGTGAAGACGAGCGCCGATCCGGCGGCGGACGCCGCCTACTGGGCTCCGGCCGTCGGCTTCCTCCACAAGAACCTCTCTCCCTCCTACCGCGTCGAGGCGGTCGACACGGTCGGTCACTGGCCGGCGGCGTACCTTCCCGCTGCAGGGATCCCGATCGCGCGCGGCTGGTTCCGGCAGAACGACTTCCCGCGCAACGACCTGCTCTACGCCAAGTTCGATCGGCGGCGTTATGTCGCATGGCTCCGCTCGCTCGGCGTCCGCTACGTGGTGCTGCCGGATGCCCCCCTCGACTACAGCGCCAAGGAAGAGGCCGCACTGATCGCAAGCGGGAGCTCCGGCCTCGTGGCGGTGTTCCGATCGGCCCACACGACCATCTACGCCGTTCCCTCGCCCCGGCCCATCGTGACCGGGCCGGGCCGGGCCCGCGTGCTCGCGTTCGGCCAGCACCGGATTACCGTCGCCGTGGCGCGTCCCGGCCGCTACCGCATCGCGACGAACTGGTCGCCCTACTGGACGACCGGTGCGGGCTGCCTCTCGCGCGCGGCCGACGGGACGGTTCTCCTGACGACGACCCGAGCCGGCGTCGCGAGGCTCGACCTCTCGGTCAACGCGCGGGGTGCTCTCGTGGCTCTGGAAGGTGGCTCGGAGCCCCAGTGCGCTGATTGAGCGCCCGCGTCTCGCGTGTCTCCTCCCAGGCGGTGAGCGCGAGGCAGCCGAGCGCGCCGTAGCCGAGCACGTCGACGGGCGTGTCGTTGACGAGGAGCGAGACGCCGATCGCGACGAGCATGGCGATGATCGCCGGTCGCTCGCGACCACGAATGCCGAGCCACGCGAGGCCGCCGAGCGACAGCAGGCACAGGAACGTGGTGTGGCCCGCCGAGGTGGCTCCCGCCCACGAGATCCGCAGTCGGCGGTCGAGGTCGTCGAACAGCGTGGCGGGGCCGCCACCGACGGCGCTCGTAACGTGGCTCGACCCGCCGAGCAGCGCGTCGATGCCCACGACCGCGAGGCCGACGGCGAACGCCGCGCCGATCCCGAGGACGACGCGGGCCGGTGTCCGCCGGACGCGTGCGAGCCCTGCGATCAGCACCGCGAAGGCGACTGCGACGACCATCAGCCCTCCCCCATCGGCCCCGGCCCGGCTCCACCCGACGAGAACGAGGAGCAGGAGCCCGATTGCGATCGCACCGGCGACTCCCGCCGCGGCCGCGGCGGCGAGAGACGGTGCGAGCAAGAGCGTCTCGACCTCGTTCGTGACCCCGTAGAACCGCCCCCCGCCATCGGGGTGCGGGCCGATTGCGGCCAACGCGTTGATCTCGGGCCAGGCGGCCAGAACAATGACGAACGCCAGCAGGAAGGACGCGACCGCGGGGACGAGCACGGCGCGCCGCAGCGCGAGCAACAGCGATCCAGCGCCGGTGACGACGGCGAGCACCGCGACCACGGTCGCCGGACCGTCGACGCCGATCGCGCGGAGAACGAGAGCCGTCCCGAGTGCGACCGGAGCGACGAGCACGGCGGCACGGCCCGCCAGCGGCGAGCGGCCGAGAATTCCCAGCGCGGCGAACACGACGAGCCAGCCGACGAGCACGAGCGTCGCGCCGGTACGGGCGTCGTGGGCGCGGGTCAGCCGCACGTCGAGACGCGCCAACGTAGCGGCGGCATCGCTGTCGGCGCGCGAGCGGATCGGCGGCCTCTCGCCCGCGGCGATCGCCTTCGCGGTGGGCGCGATGTCCGCGAGCGAGACCAGCCCGTCGATGCGCGTCGACCCCGAGGTGAGTAGCCCGCGGTAGCCCGGCCCGACGATCGCGACCGGATAGCGCGTGACGTTGTGCTGCGACCCGGAGGGTGGCAGGGAGACGTAGATGGTGGTGGTGGCCGGGCCGTCGGCGATCTCGATCGCGGGCGTACCGTCGAGATCGACGAGCGACGAGACGACCCGGCCGCGGACGAGCGAGGCGAGCGCCCGTTGACGGGAGACGGTAGAGCCCGCCCCGGGCACGAGCAGGCCGACAGCGCCGCGGTCGGAATACGCGGAAGGCGCGAAGGGCGGCACCACGATGACGGCCACCGAGTTGTCGGCCGCGAGTGCCGCGGGAGCTGCGCCACCGAGCGCAACGGCAACGACGGCAGCCCCGACGAGCGCGTAGCGCGTCGCCAGGCGGCGATAGCGGCGCGGGCCGCCGCAACCAAGCGCATGGCGGTCGCAAGGCACGCGCGGATCGTACTGGCGCCGCTCATCCGCTCACCGCGTCACCCGCGCGCGGTACACCCCATCGGACTCGTCGATCAGACCTGCGAGCTCTAGCTCGATCAGCGCCGCGGCGACCTCGCCCGGCGCGACGGCGGCGGCGCGGGCGAGCTCGTCGATGCTCGCCGGGCTGTCCGCCAATCGGCGCAGGAGGTCGCCGGCGACGCCGTCGACCGAGGCCACCGGCTCGAGGGCCGACTCGATCCCGTACGCCTCGAGCACGTCCGCGGTGGTCGTGACGGGCGTGGCGCCGAGACGGAGCAGGGCGTTCGACCCCGCGGAGACGGCGGAGGTGATCTCGCCGGGAACGACCATCACCTCGCGTCCATCCTCGAGTGCGAAGTCGGCGGTGATCAGCGCACCCGAGCGCTCGCGCGCCTCCACGACGACCGTTGCGGCGCAGAGACCGGCAATGATTCTGTTGCGAGCCGGAAATCTCCACGGAGCAGGCTCGATGCCTGGCTCGTACTCCGACACGATCAACCCCTTCTCGACGATGCGGCCAGACAGCTCGCGATGCGCCGCCGGGTAGTCGCGGTCGATACCGCACCCGAGAACGGCGACCGTGATCGCCACCGGCCTCGAGCGCGCCCCGGTGAGCCTCGCCGTCGATCCCCCGGGCCATGCCGCTGACGACGACGAGCCCGGCGGAGGCCAGGTCGCGGCCGAGCGATCTCGCCACGGAGCGCCCATACGAGGAGCACGCCCGCGCCCCCACGATCGCGACCGACGGCCGGGCGAGCAGCTCTGCCTTTGCCTCGCCGCGCAGCCAGAGCCACGGTGGCGGATCGGGGATCGAGCGCAGAAGCGGCGGATATTCGCTCGCCCTCCGCCTGATGCAGCGGACCGTCACGTCCCTGTCACCCCCGCAGGGGAGCGGTACGAGAGCGCCTCGGCCAGGTGCTCGGGCTGCACCGCGTCGGCGCCGGCGAGCGCGGCGACCGTTCTCGCCACGCGGGCGACCCGTGCGCGACCACGACCGGAGAGCGGGACCCGCTCGACGGCCCGATCGAGCAGCGCCGACGCCGCGGCGGTGCGGCGGAGGACGTCACCGTCGCGTAGGCGCTCCCGGGCGGCGATGACCCGCACGCGAACCGTGGCCGAAGCCTCACCCGGCGGTGCTGCGAGCTCCTCCGCACGGGGCCGCGGCATCGCAACGACGAGGTCGAACCGGTCGAGGAGCGCTCGCGAGACCTTCTCTCGATACGCAGCAATCCGCTGTGGGCTACAGCCACAGTCGCCGGTCGGGTCGCCCCTCCCACCGCACGGGCACAGGTTCATCGTCGCGACGAGCCGAAACCGCGCCGGGAAGAGCGCGTGCCCACCGACCCGCGCGACCGACACGACGCCGTCCTCGAGCGGCTGACGCAGTGACTCGAGCACGGGTCGGGGGAACTCCGGCAGCTCGTCCATGAGCAGGACGCCACGATGGGCGAGGCTGGCCTCGCCGGGGCGCGGCACGGCGCCACCGCCGACGATGGCGGCGGCCGAGGCGCCGTGGTGCGGTGCACGAAACGGAGGCGCCAGGATGATCGGCCGTCCGGCAGGCAGGGTGCCGGCCACGGAGTGAATGCGGGTCACCTCGAGCGCCTCGTCCCGGGTCAGCGGCGGCAGGATGCCGGGCAGCCGGCGCCCGAGCATCGTCTTGCCGGTGCCCGGCGGCCCCGCGAGCAGCACGTTGTGCTCGCCCGCCGCGGCGAGCTCGAGCGCGCGCCGCCCACGTTCCTGACCGCGAACCTCGGCGAGGTCCGGCAGGAACGGCTCCTCGAGCTCGTCGCTTCCCGGCGGCGAGGCGAACGGGATGTCCTCCTCCCCGCGGAGGTAGGCGACCGCCTGGGCGAGATGGTGCACCGGGATGACGTCGATGCCGGCGAGCGCGGCCTCGGGCGCCGCCTCGGCAGCGCAGATGAGGCGCTTCAACCCCTGGCGGCGCGCACCCTCCGCGACGGCGATCGTGCCTGCGACCGGGCGAACGCGGCCGTCGAGCGAGATCTCGCCCACGCAGCCATAGTCGAGCAGCCGCTCGGGCGAGAGCTGGTACGAGCCGGCCAGGACGGCAAGGGCGATGGGCAGGTCGAAGCCGGAGCCTTCCTTCCGGAGCGCCGCCGGGGCGAGGTTGACCGTGATCCGGTTGCGGCCGGGCCACGGCAGCATCGCGTTGACGATGCCACTGATGGACGCGATGCTTGGCCTCCTGGCAGGCACGATCGCCAAGGCCGACGATCGAGAACGCGGGCAGGTCGGCGGATTCGAGGTGCGCCTCGACCTCGACGCGGCGCGGCTCGAGGCCGACGACGGCGGAGGTGAGGGCTCGCGCGAGCACACCTTCGACGGTACGGGCCAACCCGTAACGTCTTTGCGGAGAGAGTCGGTCGAGAGTGTCTCGGCTCGACGTGCGCGCGGCACGCGGCCGGCGTCATCCGCAGCATCCAGAGGGATGGCCCGAGCGGGCACGATCGTCACACCTGGGCCCGTCATCCAAGCGGGCACAGAGATGGGCAGAGATCAGAACGACGATGCGACGAGAATCGACTCGAAGTACTCGCCGGCGCGGCGGCCGGTGCGGCGATTGACGTGCCTCTCGTGGCGGTCGACGAGACGCAGCCCCGCCCGCCGCAGGACCTCGGGATAGAGGTCACGGCGATCGTTGACGACGATGCACATCCGGCCGCGGAGCGTGAGCGACGAGCGCGCGTTCGCGAGTACCTGGGCAACGCCGTCGATGTACTCCTCGATCGCGGCACGACCCGTGCCACGCGCAGGCCGGCCGAGCTCGAGATCGCGGCGCTCGTCGACTCCGAGCAGCTCGTAGGCGTAGCGGTGCTGCTCGTGGTAGTCGATCAGGCCCGGATACGGCGGCGATGTGATCACGCCGTCGTAGGGGCCTTCGAGATCGATGACGCGGGCGTCGCCGTGCAGCACTCTGGCGACGTTGCCGTCGGCCCGCACGACCGAGAACGCCTCGATCCGCTCGAGCGTGTCGAGCGTGTACCGCAGCAGGAACCGGCGCGCAGACTCCACGGGCTTGCACTCGCGCCGGTGCTTGAAGCACCAGTACGGGTCGAGCTGAGGCTCGCGCGGGAACTCGAGGTCGAAGTGCGCCGTCCGTCGGGCCGAGCGCGCCGAGCGGGCGAGCACGATCCGGAGCACGTCGGCCGAGCCGACCTGCTCGACGAGGGATCTGAAGTGCAGCAGCTCCTCGGCGGCCGCGGGCGCGTACCAGGAGCGCACGTACGCCGGCGTGCCGCTCGGGTAGCGGCCGTGCGGCACGAAGGCCTCTGCCTCGGCGTGCGCCCAGCGGAGGTCACGCCGTAGCGCCTCGAGGTTGTACGGCCGCGTCTTGACGCGGGCCAGGAGCGCGTTGAAGCCGGCGATATCGACGCCCGTCGCGTCGTAGCCCGACTCGAGCGCCTGCACGAGCGTCGTGCCCGAGCCTGCGAACGGATCGAGCACGCGTCCACCCGCCGGCACGTGCCGGTCGAGCAGCGTCTCGACGAGCTGGGGGATGAACTTGCCGAGATACGGATGTAGCCGATGAACGTGCTTCGTCCGCTCGCGCTCCGGGAGCGACGCCTCCGACCAGGACAGCTCGAGATCGTGCGCCTGGTAGAGCGCTTCCTGCGTGGCCGCCACGCAGCCGGATTCGGCGCCCGGAGGCCGTTTCCTCGCCTGCGCGAGGGTACGGAGACGCCGGTAGTTCGCCGCAGTCCGGTCGGTGCCGGTGCCGATTCGCGCGCGCGACCCGGCGGGAACCATGGGGAGATGGACATGGAGCTCGATCTCGGCGTCGACCTCTACTGGCTCCCGCTCGGCGCCGGTGGCCACTCGGTCCGTCTCAACGGACGCGTCTTCGAGGCGCTCGCGGCCACGATCGAGCACCGGCAACCGTGCGATCTCTATCACTCCGCACTCGTCGTCCACGTCCCGCAGGGCCGATTCGTCGTCGAGATGACCCCGATCCCGCGAGGCGCGCGCGACGGACGGGGCGTCGCCGTCGAGGGTGCTGTCGGGAGCCGGTGGGCGCGGCGTCTCCGGATCTTCCGCTACGAGGTGCACCGCTGGCGCGACGGCGTGATACCCGATCTCGCAGAGGCCGTCGACAGCCCGCAACGGCTCACGTCCGATCGACTGCTCACGCTCCGCGTCCTCGGCCTCGTCGCTGCCGTGCCGCCACTGACGTGGGGACGTGACGAGGCGCACGCCGGCGAGATGTGGAACTCGAACTCGGTCACCGCCTGGCTGATCGCGCGCAGCGGAATCGAGACATCATCGCTTCGGCCGCCCGATCGCGGACGGGCACCGGGCTGGCACGCGGGCCTCGTGGTCGCGCGCCGCGCCCAGGGGCGGAGTGCCCCGGCGCGTCACTCCTGCACGCGTTAGCAGACCCCTGGTGCGGGCCTGCCGCGCTCTCCCGATGCGCGCCGACAGGACGCAGCGTGGCGCCTCGTCAGGTACCGGGACGCACCTCGGCTGACAGAGAGATAACAGCCGGAGGTTTCTCCCGCCCTCGTCGCTGGGAGGTCGACGGAGAGAGGGCCGGCGATCCCGGGTGACGCCGGCGGCGTCACCGTTCTGACGAGAGTCGCCCGTTGGGGGATAGTGCCCCCCGGCTACGCAGAAGAATAACGTCGCCGCCGTGGGACTTCTGTTCAACCGATGTTAAGTGGCAATGCGCCGCTACCAGGCGTGCCACGGCGGCTCATCGTCGAGCGTCGCGGGGATCCTGACGAGGCGGCCCTCCTCGACCGCCACCACCTCGAACCCCACCTGCACGTAGCTCGGCTGCGCATTGCGCGAGAGCCACACCTGCGCTGCGCGGCGCACGCGGCGCCGTTTCTCGGCATCAACCGCGCCGACGGCGCCGCCGAACCCGGTGGCTCGACGCTGCTTGACCTCGACGAACGTGAGCTTGTTGCCGCGCCGGACGATCAGGTCGAGCTCGTTCCGCCCCGCTTGCACGTTCGTGCCGATGATCCGGTAGCCCCGCAGGCGGTAATGCCAGAGCGCCCGACGCTCGCCGGCGTTCATCGGCCCGCGTTCACGCCGCGGCGGGCTCCGCGCTCGGCGCGTAGCACTTGGCTGCGTAGGACAGCCGATGCTGATCGCACGGGCCGTGCTGACGGACCGCGGCCGCGTGCACGGGGGTGATGTAGCCGACGTGACGCGAGAAGCCGTAGCGGGGGTAGAGCGCGTCGAGCCTCCGCATGATCCGGTCTCGCGTCACCTTGGCCACGATCGAGGCTGCCGCGATCGCGGCACTCTTCGTATCGCCGTCGACGACGGCGCTGTGCGGCGGCGCCAGAGGGCCGAGCCGAAACCCGTCAACGAGGCACCGCTCGGCGCGCGGCGAGAGATCGATGAGCACATCCCGAAGGCCTGCGAGGTTGGAGCGGTGCAGCCCGTTGCGGTCGATGTCGTGCGCCGGGATGACGCGCACCGATATCTGCGTCGCAGCTGCGAGCACCGCCCGCAGCAGCACCTCTCGGATCGCCGGATCGACCTGCTTCGAATCGTTCAACAGCGCCAGCGGACGCACCCTGTGGCCCTGCAGCAGCTCGTAGTCGAGCAGGACGCCCGCGACGACGAGGGGACCTGCCAGCGCTCCCCGACCGGCCTCGTCCGCCCCCGCGACGTACCGCACGCCGAGACGGCGGTCGTAGCGAAGCAGGCGCTGCCCTGGTCGAGTGCTCACCGCCCGAGGATATCGCCCGACCCGGAACGTGTTCGTGCCGGCTTTGTGCCGAACCGGTACCGGCGCACGCGATCGGCTCAGAACGGCAGCACGCAGCCGGCGTTCTTCTCGTCCAGCACGACGTCCCAGCCGGCGTTCTTCAACGTCGCCTGGTACCAGTCACACCCTCCGTGACGGAGCTTTCCGAGGCACACGTACACGGTCGTCTCCCGGTGGATGAACCAGGCCGACGGGTCGTCCGTGCAGCGTGTTCGGTCGACGTCGTAGCGCTCGGTCGAGAGCGAGTCACGGACGGCGACGCGGGCGCCGGACTGGCGTGGCGACTCGGTGCCGCAGCCTGCGAGCGCAAGGACGATTGCAAGCAACGGGACGAGCCAGACAAGGCGCATAGCGTTGAAGCTAGCGCAGCGAAGCAGGCGCGGCAGCTACGGCTGGCGCAGCTCGCGGATGCGCGCCTTCTTGCCGACGCGGCCGCGGAGGTAATAGAGCTTCGCGCGGTTGACGTCGCCGATCATGGCGACCTCGAGCTTCTCGATCTTCGGCGAGTGGAGCGGGAACGTCCGCTCGACACCGACGCCGAACGACTGCTTGCGCACGGTGAACGTCTCGCGCACGCCCGATCCCTGCCGCTTGATGACGACACCCTCGAACACCTGCACGCGCTGGCGGGTGCCCTCGATCACCTTGAAGTGCACGCGAACGGTGTCTCCGGCCTTGAAGACCGGGACCTCGCGCAGCTGCGCCTGCTCGATGCTTTGGATGATGGTGCTCATGGGAAGAAGGCGGCGGTGCCGCGGCGACGGAGTGTAGCGGAAGAAGCCCCGACTACAGGCTGGAGACTGTCGCGACCGAACGCTAATGCAGCGAGATTCGGTTCGGTGGCCAGTAGGTGGCGAAGACCTTGCCGATCAGGTTCTTCCGCGGCACCGTGCCCCACATGCGTGAGTCGCACGAGGCGTTTCGGTTGTCGCCCATCATGAAATAGTTCCCGGGCGGGACCTTGGTCGGCCCATAGCTCTGCACGGCGGAGCGTCGGTCCTTCTCGATGTAGGGCTCCTTCAGGCGCTTGCCGTTTATGTAGACGTAGCCGTCGCCACCGGAGAGCCTGAGCTCCACGGTGTCGCCGGGTAGGCCGATGAGGCGCTTGACGAACGTCCCACCCGCGCCACACTTGATCTTGGCCAGCGGCGGTGTCTTGAACACGATGATCTCGCCCCGCCGCGGATCGCGGATGTGGTACAGGAACCGGTTCGCCAGCACCCGGTCGGAGTAGCGAGCCTCGCAGCCTGTCTCCGGGCGGGCGCAGTGCAGCGTCGGCTCCATCGACGACGACGGGATGCGATAGGGGTTGACGACGAATGCCTTGACGAGCAGGACGATCGCGACGGCGCCGACGATGGTGACGATCCAGTCGATCGTCACACGCCACGAGTCGGGCAGGCCGCGGGTCAACCGGTCGACCGGGTTGCGGGAGTGCCTGACCGGACGCGGCGGCTCTGGCGGCGTCGCGGCCTGTGCCGGCGTATAGGGGAAGGGGTACTGCGGCTCGGTCGGCTGCGCCGGCCAGCCGAGGTCGGCGTCCGTCTCGGCACCCACGGGCGGCGGTGTCGTCCAGCCGGTGGGAGCGGATGCCTGCTCGGGGAGGGCGCTCTCGCCCAGCACGGGCGCGGCGGGCGCCGCCGGCGCGGAGCTCGGAACCGCGCCGGGCCAGGGCTCTGCAGGCGGGTCGGTAGGCAAAGCGTCCTCGCTCCGAACGGTGAACGCCGAGTGCTCCGTCGGTGCCGGCTGCTCCGGGTGCTTGCCGTCGTCGGGTCTGTCCTCGACGTCGCTCACGACGCGCTCCGCGCGCGGCTCTGCTCTACGCGCCAACCGTCGATCCGGGCGTGATTCCCGGACAGGAGCACGTCGGGTACCTCCCAGCCGGAGAACGCTGCCGGACGCGTGTAATGCGGATACTCGAGGCCACCGTCGAGCGCAGCGCTGAAGCTCTCGTTCTCGCCCGAGCCTTCGGCGAGGGCGCCAGGCAGTCGACGCGAGATCGCGTCGATCAGCACCATCGCCGGCAGCTCCCCGCCCGAGAGGACGTAAGGGCCGATCGAGATCGCGTCGGTGCAGAGGTGGTCGACGATGCGGGCGTCGAAGCCCTCGAACCGGGAGGAGAGCACTGCAAGCGACGGCTCGGCGACGAGCTCCTCGACGAGCGCCTGATCGAGCGGGCGGCCCTGTGGCGTCAGCGCGATCACCCGCCCGGGCGGAGCGTCGCCATAGGCGGCCTCGAGTGCCGCGGCGACGACGTCGACCCGCAGCACCATGCCCGCGCCGCCACCGTACGGCGAGTCGTCGACCTGGCCGGCGCGCAACGGTGTCGTGTCGCGGTAGTTGAACAGGCGCAGCTCGAGCTCGGTGCCGAGCACGGTGGCGAGCGGCTTCTGCTCGGTCATCCAGCCGAAGGCGTGCGGTACCTGGGTAAAGACGTCGAGACGCATCCGGGGCAGGGTATCGGTCAGCTGATGAAGCCCGGGTTGAGAAGCACGACGCCGTTCGTCGTGTCGATGGCCAGGATCGCGTCCTCGATCATCGGCACGAGGGTGCCGTCGTCGAGCTCGAGGTTGTCGTTGGCAGGCCCGGGCAGCACGTCGCGGACGACCCCGAACGACCGGCCGCTCTCCTCTTCGACTCGCAGGCCGATGATCTCGAAGTTGTAGAACTCGCCATCGGGCAGGGTCGGGAGCTCGGCGCGCGGAATCGTCAGGATCGCGCCACGCTCGACCGGCCGGTCGAGGCGGATCGCGGGGCGGCCGCGGCCGACACGCCGTGAGAGCATGATCTTCGCGGGCACGCCGTCGACGTGGAGCACGGAGCCGACGGCGTAGCGGCTCTCGTCTTCACTCCCGCGCTCGACGACGAACGCTCCATCGAGCCCGTGCGGGCGACCCACCCGGCCGACCTGCACGAACCGGTCGTCGACGGTCAGTCTGCGATCTCCAGCACGATGCGCCGGTCGTCACGGGCGCCACTCGCACGAACGAGCGTCCGCAGAGCTCGGGCGATCCGGCCCTGACGCCCGATCACCTTGCCGACGTCGTCGGGCGCGACGTGCAGGCGGAGGACGGTGATCCCGTCCTGCTCGACCGTCTCGACACTGACGGCATCGGGTTCGTCGACCAGGTGCCGTGCGATCCACGCGAGGAGGTCGGCCACGTTCGCCCTAGACCGTGATGCCCGAGGCCTTGATCAGCTTGGCGACGGGGTCGCTCGGCTGGGCTCCCTTGGAGAGCCAGTCCTTCACCTTGGCCTCGTCGAGCTCGATCGTCGACGGGTCGGTCTGCGGGTTGTAGCGGCCCACGATCTCGATGAACCGACCGTCACGCGGGGAGCGCGAGTCGGCCACGACGACGCGGTAGATCGGATTCTTCTTCGACCCGATGCGGGTCAATCTCATGCGAACAGCCATAGGTCTCCTTGTTGCGATTCGTGTTGGACAGGGATTGTGCCGATCATCGGCGGCGTTTGCCGCCGGCGCCGCCCGTCAGCTCGGGCGGAAGCGCCGGCATCTTCCCCTTGCCGAACTGCTTCATCATCTTCTGCATCTGCTTGCGGGCGGCGAGAAGCTTGTTGACCTCGTCGATCGAGGTGCCGCTGCCGGCCGCTATTCGCCGCCGTCGCGGACCGTTGATCAGGTGCGGGACGCGACGCTCCGTCGGCGTCATCGAGAGGACGATCGCCTCGACTCGGGCCATCTGCTTCTCGTCGATGTCGAGGCCGTCGAGCTGGTTGCCCATGCCGGGGATCATCTTGAGGACGCCCTTGACCGGCCCCATCCGGCGCAGCATCTTGTAGCTCTGGAGGAAGTCGTCGAAGGTGAACTCGCCGGCGCGCATCCGGCGCTCCATCTCCTCCTGCTCGTCCTGCTCGACTGCCGCTTCGGCCTTCTCGATCAGGGTCAGCACGTCGCCCATGCCGAGGATCCGTGATGCCATACGGTCGGGATGGAAGACCTCGAGCTGGTCGAGCTTCTCGCCGACCGACGCGAACTTGATGGGCTTGCCCGTGATCGCCTTGACGGAGAGGGCGGCACCACCTCGTGCATCGCCGTCGAGCTTCGTCAGCACGACGCCGTCGAACGAGATGTGCTCCTGGAACGCCTCGGCGACGTTGACGGCCTCCTGGCCCGTCATCGCGTCGAGCACGAGCAGGACGTTGAGCGGCTTGACGGCGTCGCGCACGCGCGCCAGCTCTTCCATCAGGGCCTCGTCGATGTTGAGCCGGCCGGCCGTGTCGACGATGACGACGTCGAGACCATCGGCCTTCGCGCGCTCGAGACCCTGGGTGGCGGCCAGCACCGGATCCTGTGTGTCGGTGCGATAGACAGGGATCGCAATCTGCTTGCCGAGCTGCTCGAGCTGGTCGATCGCCGCCGGCCGCTGAAGGTCGGCGGCAACGAGGCCCGGCTTGCGTCCGTCCTTGCGCAGGTGCAGGGCGAGCTTGGCCGAGGTGGTCGTCTTGCCGGAGCCCTGGAGGCCCGTCATCAGGATCACGGTCGGCGGCCGTCCGAAGGCGAGCTGCGAGTCCCCCGTCCCCATCAGCTCCGTCAGCTGGTCGTGGACGAGCTTGACGACCTGCTGGCCGGCGTTGAGGCCCTTGAGGATGTCGTCGCCGAGCGCGGCGGCCTTGACGCCCGCGACGAAGTCCTTGACGACCTGGAAGTTGACGTCCGCCTCGAGCAGCGCGAGCCGGATCTCGCGCATCGCCTTGTTGACGGCGTCCTCGTCGAGCCGCTTGGCACGGCCGAGGTCGCCCAGGGTCGCCTGGAGCCGGTCTGAGAGCGCGTCGAACACGGCCCCGAAGTGTACGGGGGACAGCCGTTCGACCGCGCGACGGGCCGGAGAGCGCCTCTAGAGGTAGGACGCGCCGAGCGAACGGGCAAGGCCGGCGGGCAGCGAGCTGCCGCCGAGCCGCCGGATCATGTCCATGTCGGGAGCGAAGAGGTTGTGCAGCGGCTCGATCCGGTACGACAGCGGCTCCTTGACGCCCTGGGCTGCGAGGGCCCCGCGCAGCCTGCGTTCGATGAAGCTCTCGGCCACCTCCCGGGTCTGCCAGACCTCGCAGACGTTGATGCTCCCGACCCCCTCGGAGGCGACGTGAAGGATCGCGCCGGCGGGCGGGTTCCGGTCGAGCTCGAGCTGCATCATCATCCGGTCGTAGCGCGCGAGATCGAGCTCGGGAACGCGCATGAACAGGACAAACGCCATCTCACACCTCCGTCGCGGCAGCCGCCGGCAAGCCCCAACCAGGGTACGCCTTCGCGAGGATGGCGGCCAGTAGGGAAGCGCATCTCGGCCGGCGACAGGCGGAAGCCGACGTGTCCCGACGGTGGGATCGGCGCGGAACCGCGGCGGCAGGCACCGGAGGTACGCGGGCGCGCGACGCTCTTTCGTCCCTCATCGTGGCGCCTCAACCGGCAACGAGCGCCGACGCGAACTCGCGCGGGTCGAACGGCCTCAGGTCGTCGAGCCCTTCCCCCACGCCGACGAGCTTCACCGGCAGGCCGAGCTCGTAGGCGATCGCGACCGCAACGCCTCCCCTGGCCGAGCCGTCGAGCTTCGTCAGCGCGACGCCGGTCACCCCGGCGGACTCCCCGAACAGGCGCGCCTGCTGGAGGCCATTCTGGCCCGTCGTCGCATCGACGACGAGGAGCGTCTCGTGAGGAGCGCCCTCGAGCCTGCCTTCGATCACGCGGCGCACCTTCGCGAGCTCGCCCATCAGGTTTGCCTGGGTGTGGAGCCGGCCGGCCGTGTCGATGATCACGACATCGCGCTCCCGCGCCCGTCCGGCCTCGACGGCGTCATACGCGACCGCCGCCGGGTCACCGCCCGCCGGCGCCCCGATGAAGTCGGCTCCTGCTCGCTCGGCCCAGATCTCGAGCTGCTCCTCCGCTGCCGCGCGGAACGTGTCGCCGGCGCCGACGAGCACGGTGCGGCCGTGCTCGCGGAGCTTCTGGGCGAGCTTGCCCACGGTTGTCGTCTTGCCGGTGCCGTTGACGCCGACGACGAGGATCACGGTCGGCTTCGCGTCGAGTGCGATCGTCGGCGGCGCTCCGAAGAGCTCCTCGATCTCCTCGGCGAGCGCCTCACCGAGGTCGGCGACCTCGCCGCGCGCCTCGAGCCGCCGCACGATCTCAGCCGTCGCGCGAACGCCGACGTCGCCGTGGATCAGCGCCTCTTCGAGCCGTTCCCAGGCCTCCTCGTCACCGGCGTCGAACGTCCCGGCCGCGATCTCGGCCGTCAGTGCGCGCCGGCTCTTCGCCAGCGAGTCGCGCAGGCGGCCGAAGAAGCCGCTGCGCTCCGGCTCGTCGGCCGCGGTCGGCTCGTCGCCGAAGAGCTCTGCCCAGGTTCTCGACACGGTGCAACGCTACCCGCAGACGGGCGCAGCCTCTAGCTCTCGCCCGCAACGATCCGGGCGATGTAGTCCCGGACGCTGTTCGTGGCAGACCACCCGAGCGCGTTGGACTTCGTCACGTCGAGCTTCGCCGTCATGCGGTTTCCCTTCGCCTCGGGCTGCATCACGATCGGCCCGCCGAACATCTCCGCGACCTCGAGGATCGAGAACGACTCTGCCGCGCCGAGCCCGAACTCATCACCCACACCCTGCTCACCGATGAGCAGCAGGCCATCGACGATGTCGTCGACGTGGGTGAAGATCCGCTGCTGCGTGCCCGGCGAGGTGACGGGGAGCTCCTTGCCCGCGAGGAACCGCTGGCGGAAGATCTCGATCAGCGTGCCGTAGGCGCCGGCGCGCTCACCCGGCCCGTAGACGTTGTAGAAGTACGTGATCGCGAACGGCAGGCCGTACCAGTCGCCGTAATTTCGGACAAGCTCCGAGTTCGTCGCCTTGGTGAATGCGTACGGGCTCTGATCGCGCCCGAGGCCGCCGTCGGCGAACTTCGTCGACGAGCCTGCGTAGACGAGCTTGAAGCTCTTCTGGCGCCAGTACTCGAGCACCATGAAGGTGCCGTTGACGTTCATGTCCCAGACAACGTCCGGCTCCGCCAGGCTTGCCTCGACCCGCGAGTACTCACCGAGATGGAAGACGATGTCGGGCTGCTCGGGAACCGCCGTCGCGATGTCCTTCGTGTGGGCCTCGCGGTAGTCGACGCCGGGCAGCTCGACGCCTCGGAGCCCCGTGAAGTAGTTGTCGACCGAGATGACCGTGTGACCGAGATGCGAGAGCCGGCCGCAGAGCCGCGAGCCGACGAAACCGGCGCCGCCGGTGACGACGACGGTCTTCGAATCGGCGCTCATGCCTGGACCATCTAGGCGGTCGCGGCCGCGACCTGGTCGTGCTGCGGCAGCCGGCGTGAGATGACCTGCGAGACGCCGTCACCGCCCATCGTGACGCCGTACAGCACGTCGGCCGCTTCCATCGTCCGCTTCTGGTGCGTGATCACGATGAACTGGGCGCGGTCGGAGTAGCGGCGCAGGAGCTCGACGAACCGCGTCACGTTGGCGTCGTCGAGCGCCGCCTCGACCTCGTCGAGGAGGTAGAAGGGGCATGGCTTCGCGAGGAAGAGCGCGAAGAGGAACGAGATCGCACCGAGGGCCTTCTCGCCGCCGGAGAGAAGGGTCAGGCGGGTGATGCGCTTTCCGGCCGGCCGGAGCTCGACCTCAACGCCGGCCTCGAGCTCGTTGCCCTCGTCATCCTCGCCCGCCTCGACGAGGCGCAGGCGGCCCTCACCGCCGGGGAAGAGCGTCGACGCAACCTCTTCGAAGTTGCGGGCCACGGTCTCGAACGTCTCGCTGAAGCGCCGCTGCACCGTCTCGGCGAGCTCGTCGCGCAGCTTCGCGATCTCGGCCAGTGACGCCTCGAGATCCTGCCGCTGGGTCGAGAGCTCGTCGAGGCGCTCCTTCTCCTCCTCGTACTCCTCCTTGGCGAGCGGGTTCACCTTGCCGAGTGCCTCGCGGCGCACGTCGAGCCGCTCCACCCGCGTCGCGAGCTCGGCGCGGTCGTCGCCGTCGGCCGGCTCCTCGGCGCCTGCCTCGTCGAGGCGCCGTTGGGCCTCCTCGGCCTCGGCGTCGAGACGCGCCAGCTCGACCTGAATGCCGGTTGCCCGCTCGTTGGCCTCGTCGGCGCGCTGGCGCACCTCGACCTCGGTCGCGCCGAGGCGGCGGAGCTCCTCGCCGAGGCGGGCCGAGCGCTCCGCGCCGGCGTCGACCCGGGCGCGCACGGGCGCCTCGAGCCGAGCGGCGAGCTGCCCGGCGCGCTCGAGCCCCGCACCCAGGGTGTTCACGGAGTCGAGCAGGCGGGCGAGCATATCGGGGTCGAGCGCCGACCGCCGCGGGGCGCGCTCGAGAAGGGCGGCATCGGCGTCGCGCGCCCGGTCGGCCGCGGCGCGGGCCTCGACAGCTGCTCCCTCGGCGAGCGCCAGCAAGCTGTTCGCTTCCTCGACGAGCTGCTCCCGCGACGCCGACTCCTCGGGTGGCAGGTCGTCCAGGCTGCCACCGAGCCGGGCGACGACGACCTCCGCCGCCTGGGCGCGGGCGACGGAGTCTGCCGCGTCGCGCGCGGCATCGGCCTCGAGGGTCGAGAGGCGGCGAAGCTCGGCTCCGAGCTCGCCCGCCTGCTGGGCGCCGATCGTGAGCCGGGCCGCGAGCGGCTCCTCGAGCCGCCTCGTCGCGTCGCGGGCACGCTCGAGCGACGCCGCCAGGATGGTGGTGACCTCGACCAGCGCGCCGAGGACGGTGGGATCCACGTTGCGCTCGCGGAGATGGGCAACGGCGGAGAACGCTGCCTCGGCGGCGGACGCGGCCGCAGCTGCGTCAGCTGCGGCATGGGCTGCTGTTGCGGCGCGGCCCCTGAGCTCCTCGGCCTCGTCGGCAAGTGCACGCCGCCGGGCATCCATCTCGAGCAGGACTGCCTCCGCCGTCTCGCCCGCGAACCAGAGCTCGCCGCGTTCCGCGTCGTAGCCGTGTCCCTCGGTCGTTATCACCGTGCCGTGACCCGCGTCGAGCAGCTGCGCAGCCTGGACGAGCCAGAATCCGTCGAGCAGGCGGAGGGCCGCAGGATCTCCGGCGGCGAGCTCGCGCAGGGGCCGGGCGCCCTCGACGGGCGGAGATGACGCCGGCCTAGAGTCACGGTCGACGATCACGGTGAGGTTGCCGAGCCCGTCCTTGCGGGTGCGCTCGAGCAGCTCGAGGCCGCGCCTTGCATCGCGGGCGAGCACGGCCGAGGCCCGCCATGCGAGCGCCGCTGCAATCGCCCGCTCTGCGCCGGGCTCTGCCTCGAGCGCAGAGAGTGCGAGCGTCTCGCCTGCGGCGGCAAGCGCGCTCGCAGCCGGTGGAATCCCTTCGCGCTCGGCGATCGCGCTCTCGAGCGCCTGCAGCCGCTCCTTCAGCGAACGTGACCGCTCGGCGACGTCGTCGCGCTCCGTTGCAGCGGCGCGTGCGGCAGCGGTCGCCTCGTTGGCGCGCGCCTCGAGCTCGGCCGGCGTGAGACCGCCACGCCGTGCGATTGCACGAGCCTCCTCGAGCTCGGCCGCGAGCGTCTCGGCGAGCGTCGCGGCCGACTCCTGCCGCAGACCGAGCCGCTCACGCGCGGCACCGAGCGCGACGAGACGGCGATTCGCACCCTCCTGGCCCCCGGTTGCACCGGCGAGCGCTGCCTCGACGCCGCCACGCTCGGCTCGCAGCTCGCCTAGGCGTGCACTTGCGTCGGTCGAGAGGCGACGCTCGAAGACGGCGACGCGCGCATGAGCGTGACGCGCCCGCTCGGCCGCCTGCCCGTGGGCTTCGGCCGCATCGCGCGCGGTCGTGGCTGCGGCTCGCGCGGCATCCTCGAGGACGCGTACCGTCTCGTCGCTGCGCTCGGCCGCTGCGCGCTCGGCCTCGGCAAGGTCGCCGCGCAAACGCTGCTCGAGCTCGGACGCCGACTCGCGCCGCAAGACGAGCCGCTCGCTTGCTCCCTGCAGGCGGTAGAGGGCACCGAGCGCCAACTCGCGCCCGCCTGCCGCATCCGACAGCTCGTCCTCCGCCTGCTGGCGCTCCTCGAGCAGAGCGGTGAGCTTCTCCTGGGTGCTCCGGCGCGCAATCGCGACTGCATCGCGACGCGCCTCGGCGTCGGCCCTGCGGTCGGTCACGGCGATCAGATCGAGCTGGGCGACCCGGGCGCGCAATGCGGCGATCTCGATCGCGAGCTTCTCGGCCCGCTCGGCGGCGGTCGCCTGGAGCGCGAGCGGCCGCAGCCGCTTGCGCACCTCCTCCTCGACATCCTTCGCGCGCTCGACCTGGATCCCGACACGGGCGAGCTTCAGCTCGGCGCGGTGCTTACGGCGCTTGAACTTGCCGAGCCCGGCAGCTTCCTCGACGAGGTGGCGCCTGTCCTCGGGCTTGGAGGCGAGCACGGCGTCGACCTTGCCCTGCGACACGATCGAGTGCATCGAGCCTCCGAGCCCGACGTCGGCGAGGAGCTCGACGAGGTCGGTGCGGCGAACAGCCGCCTTGTTGACGAGGTACTGGCCCTCGCCGCCGCGGACGAGCCTGCGCGTGATCGCGATCTCGCTGAAGTCGACCTCGTCTCCGAAGCCGCCGTCGGCGTTGTCGAACACGAGCTCGACCTCGCAGTGATCGGCCGGGGCGCGGTTCGCGGCGCCTCCGAAGAGCACGTCGTCGGGCTTCTCGGCCCGGAGCTCTGAGGGGGTCAGCGAGCCGGCAGCCCAGACGATCGCATCGGCGACGTTCGACTTGCCGGAGCCGTTCGGGCCGACGACCACGGCCACGCCCGGCTCGAGCTTGAGCTCGATCGGGTCGACGAACGACTTGAAGCCGCGGATCTTGATCGACTGGAGGTGCACGTCAGGCCAACGCTAACGGCGGGCGCGGATGTCGTGCCCGCAGCGAATGATCCCGAAGGCCGTCCGGCGCGAATACAGTCACGAGATGATCTCCTCCCCGTGGTACCTCCTGCTCGTCGGCGCCGTCGGCGCCAGCCTGACGATGGTCACGGTCTGGCTCGTCTCGATCCGGATCAGGAACGCGAGCTATGTCGACGTCGCGTGGGCGCTCGGCATCGCCGGCACGGCGGTCGCCTATGCGCTGCTCGCGGAAGGCTCGACGCTCCATCGCGTCCTCGTCGCCGGCCTCGGCACGATCTGGGGCGTGCGACTCGGGACGTACCTTCTCGCCCGGCTCGCGGGCAAGGAGGAGGACGGTCGCTACCAGGAGCTGCGACGCCGCTGGGCGCCGAACGTGAACCGCGCCTTCTTCGTGTTCTTCCAGGCGCAGGCGGCGTTCGTCCTCGTCTTCTCACTGCCGTTTGCCTTCGTCGCCGCCGACCAGGGCGAGATGACCTGGCTCGCATGGCTCGGCACGGCACTCGCGCTCGGATCGATCGCGGGCGAGATGACCGCCGACACGCAGCTCGCCGTCTGGAAGGGCAACCCCGCCAACAAGGGCAAGACCGCACGCAACGGGCTCTGGGGCTGGTCGCGCCACCCGAACTACTTCTTCGAGTGGCTGCACTGGGTCGCGTGGGCCGTGATCGCGGTCTCGTCGCCCTACGGCTGGGTCGCGATCTTCGTGCCCGTGTTCCTGTTCGTGCTGCTCTTCAAGGTGACCGGAATCCCGGAGACCGAGGCGCAGTCGCTGCGGAGCCGGGGCGACGACTACAGGCGCTACCAGGAAGAGGTCTCGATCTTCGTGCCGCTTCCTCCGAAGCACAAGCAGCCCACACCGTGATCGCCGACAGAGTCGTTGCACGGGGCCTCCTCCCCGACCCACTCCTGCGCGCCGCGATCGCTCAGAATTGCCGCCTTCGGCTCCATCGCGAGCGGCGGCGCGGGCTCGATGGCCTCGAGCAGATGGTTGCGGCGATGTCGACGGGGCCGATCGCGATCGAGACCGGAGAAAGCGAACGATCAGCACTACGAGGTTCCGCCCGAGTTCTTCCGACTCATGCTCGGCCCTCGACGCAAGTACTGGAGCTCCTTCTAGCCCGTCGGCGTCGAGACGCTCGCCGACGCCGAGGAGGCGATGCTCGCGCTCACCTGCGCGCGCGCCGGACTCGAGGACGGCCTGGACGTGCTCGAGCTCGGTTGCGGCTGGGGCTCGCTGACCTGCTGGATGGCCGAGCGATTCCCCCCCTGCCGCATCGTCGCCGTCTCGAACTCGCGCCCTCCAAGCGCCTGACATCGAGGGAGCGCTAGCGCCGCGGCTTCGCAACCTCGATCGTCACCGCGGACATGAACCGTTCACGACGGAGCGCGCTTCGATCGCGTCGTCTCGGTCGAGATGTTCGAGCACATGCGCAACTGGGAGCGCTCCTTCGCGCCTTCGCAGGTGGCTGCGAGCGGAGGGCCGGTTGTTCCTGCACGTGTTCGCGCACCAGCGCTACGCCTATCCGTTCGACTCGCTCCTGGATGAGCCGCCACTTCTTCAGCGGCGGGATGATGCCCTCCGACGACCTCATGCTCCGATTCGCGGACGACCTCGTCGTGCGCGAGCACTGGCGTGTGAACGGCGGCCACTACGCGCGCACGGCGGAGGCCTGGGCCGAGAACCTCGATGCGAACCACGCAGACGTGCTGACGATCCTGGGCTCGGCGTCGGCGCTCAACGAGTGGCGGACGTTCTTCCTCGCCTGCGCCGTGCTGTTCGGATACGCGCACGGGAACGAGTGGCTCGTGAGCCACTACCTGCTCGAGCCGCGCTAGCTGCTACTCGTCGACCGGGGAAGCCCGGGTGACGGGCTGGAGCCTGTCGCCGAGTGACTCGAGCGCCTGTCTGGCGGCTTCCTGCTCGGCGGCCTTCTTGGTCGATGCCGTGCCGACCCCGACCTGCTCGCCCGCGATCACCGCGACGCACACGAAACGGCGGTCGTGCGGCGGTCCCTCGACGTCGATGACCTGGTACTGCACCTGGTTGCCGGAGCGGGCAAGTGCCTCCTGGAGTTCGGTCTTCTTGTCGACGGTGCCCGTGCGCGCGAACTCGATCCGGGAATCGAACGCCTCGACCACCGCCTGCTCGGCGATCTCGAAGCCGTGCTCGAGGTACACCCCGGCAATGGCCGCTTCGAGGAGGGCGGCGAGCACGTTGCGACTGTGCGCGATCCGGTCGAGCTCGGGTTCGGGCACATCCTTCGCCTGCTCGAGGAGGTAGCGGCCGAGATCGAGCTCCTTCGCGACTCCGGCGCAGCTGTGACGCGATACGACGTGCGCTCTGATCTTCGTCAGGCGGCCGTCAGAGGCGTCCGGGAAGCGGTCGTACAGCGCCTTTGCGACCGCAAGCTCGAGCACCGAGTCACCGAGGAACTCGAGCCGCTCATATGACGATGCCCGATCCTCCGCCCACGAAGGATGCGTGAACACGTGGGCGCGCCGCTCCGGGGGAAGGGCCTCGATCAGGCGCGCGAGTGCGCTGCCTTCCCCCGGGCGGTCGCGGCTACTGGTGCGCGACGACGTAGTCGACAGCCTGGCCGACGGTCGTGATCTTCTGCGCGTCCTCGTCCGAGATCTTGATCCCGAACTGATCCTCGAGCTCCATGATCAGCTCGACCAGATCGAGCGAGTCAGCATCGAGGTCCTCCTGGAACGAGGCCTCCTCGGCGAGCTCGCCTTCGTCGACCCCGAGCTGCTCGGTGAGGACGGCCTTGACGCGCTCGGCTACTTCTTCACGGGACAGTGCCACTGTTGTTCAACCTCTCGTTGTTCCGGACGGGTTCGTTGAGCGCGAGGACTCTACCACGCGCTTCGGCAGAGTCTGCCTCAAGCGGCCGACGATGTCATGCTCGATTCCGCGACCCGCGAGGGCGATCGCGTTCGAAATCGCGACCCGAGAGCTCGATCCATGGGCGATGACGACGATGCCCCGCAGCCCGAGGAGGTACCCACCACCGGTGGTCTCCGGATCGAGGCGCGCGCGCAGGCTGCTCGCTGCCGGACGGATCAGGAGGCCGCCGAGCTTCCCACGTGTCGTCGATTCGAGCTCCGAGCGCAGTGCCACGAGCAGGCTGCGAATCGTTCCCTCGAGGGTCTTGAGCGCGACGTTACGTCT